>JABHBL010000107.1 GCA_018673925.1 Fidelibacterota bacterium | reverse complement strand
TTCAGGTACAATGATTGTACCTTTTATCTATCTTGGTGCTAAACATATGGTAACCGGATATGACCATTTACTCTTTTTGTTTGGAGTCATATTCTTTTTGTACAGGCTGAAAGACGTGAGCATTTACGTAACACTTTTTGCTCTTGGTCACTCAGTCACATTACTTTCTGGGGTACTCTTCGATATAAGTGTAAATGCCTATATCATCGATGCAATCATAGGGTTTTCAATTGTGTACAAAGCCCTCGACAATATGGGGGCATATCAATCCTGGTTCGGCTTTCAACCAAACACCAAAATCGCTACTCTGATCTTTGGTCTATTCCATGGTTTTGGCTTGGCTACCAAAATATTGGATTATAAAATGTCATCCGACGGGCTTATTCCCAACCTCCTCGCCTTTAATGTAGGCATCGAATTGGGCCAGATAATGGGGCTTGCAATAATACTTATTGTCATGGGCTACTGGCGAAGATCAGTAAATTTCTTGGATCATGCCTATAACGCCAACGTACTTCTAATGGCAGGTGGTTTCATATTCGTCGGCTATCAACTAACCGGCTTTTTCACTTCATAAATTTCTGAGGACAAAATACATGAACAACAATTTACCTACAAAAGCTGATCTTCCATCAAAAGCCCAGCTCCTAAAGTCAACAATCATTGCCATCGCCATAGCAACAGTCATCTTAATCACTGCAGTTCTTCCAGCTGAGTTTGGAATTGATCCAACAGGAATAGGAAAACTAATTGGCTTATCAAAGATGGGAGAAATCAAGACCTCCCTGGCCAAAGATGCTGCCACAGAACGTGCCACAGAAAAAGCCACGAAGGCTCAAATGCTTACTGTCCTAAAAACCAAGGAAGTAGTCTCAACTAAAGAGGCTGATCCGAAAGTAAAAGCTAACCTTCGAAAGGATTCAATGACAGTTACTCTCAGACCTGATGAAGCTACCGAGATCAAGCTAGCTATGAAAAAGGGTGAGCAGGTCAACTTTGTCTGGAAATCAGATAACGGACGTGCAAACTTTGACACTCACGGTGATTCGCAGACTTTGAATATCAACTATCACAACTACAAAAAAGGATCATTGGTCGGTGATGAAGGTATGCTTGAAGCGGCCTTTGATGGTCATCATGGTTGGTTTTGGAGAAATCGTACAGCAGGAGTTATGAACATCACTCTGGAAGTGAGTGGTGAATATTCTGACATGAAGCGAGTCATGTAGTCTGTGTTCACGAAGTAAGCTTTCACTAATGTTTGAGGTAGTGGGCGGTAGTTATCAGCAAGGCCGCCCACGACTAAACCGAGCTAATTACGCTAGTTAGAATCTTCTACAATATTGCTTTTCCTCGTACCAATTATTTTTATCATATTCCATGTCGTATCTTGAAATAATAATCTTATCAATTGGTCTGGCAATGGATGCAGCTGCGGTTTCAATGACTGCAGCAGCTTCTGGATTCGCAACTAAACCGAGAGCGATATTCCGACTTGCCTTCAGTTTTGGACTGTTCCAGGCTGTGATGCCTGTATTCGGATGGTTACTTGGATCTGCAGTTGTCGATTACATCAGTGCTTGGGACCATTGGGTTGCATTTACCCTGTTGGCCCTAGTTGGTGTAAATATGATCCGTTCTGGACTTGATGCGAACGAGGAAAGGATGTCCACAGACCCTTCCAGAGGCTTGACCTTAATTACACTCAGTATTGCCACCAGTATTGATGCGCTTGCAGTTGGCTTAAGTTTTTGTGTTCTGGACATGAAAATCTTGATTCCCTGCATATTGATTGGCGTTATCACATTCGTAATGTCAGTAGGGGCTGTCAAGATTGGTACCATTGCTGGAGAGGTGGTGGGAAAACGGGTTGAGATTTTGGGTGGCGTGATTTTAATAGGAATTGGGTTAAATATTCTATTTGGCCACATGACCTAACAATGATTTGGATTTATCAATTTGACAACATTTGATAAATTAGTGGCTCAATCCTAAAACGACTCCGTTTAAATATGAAAATATCCAAAGTGACCACACTACCAGGCTCAACTTGTGAAAATTCATTATTGCCGTTTCATTTCTTCTATTCAGAACAACTGTCGCCCATATTGTATGTATAAGCATTAATAGAATACCGATATAGCCAGTTAAGGAATGGAGGTTTAGACCAATGATAGTAGAGTTCTTGATCATCAACCCTGTCCCCGATGTATCAAAGATCAATCCTAGCCAGAAGAATAGCAAATGTGCTTTTTTCAGGCGGCCATTGATCTTCTCCCACCATGTTGCAGTTGTATAAAATGTCAGAGCGAGGGTTATTAAAATAGCAGAGACTGGCACACTTCCTCCTTCCTAGGTAATGATATAATTTCACCCTTGTTCAGGAATTTACAATATTGTTTTCATGTATATACGGTGGAAAGAGACATTTACATATAATGTAAGTCGATATTAAAACTTAAGACAAGAGATCACCAGAAACTGGTGACCCCCTATCCTACAAAAAAGCTGCTGACTTACTTTAAGTCATAGTTGTTTTTAATATTATCCTTGATAATGCCTTCAATATCCTGGCAATCCGATGGATTGTCATCGTGAATAATAAGATCACCATTTGAATCAAGGGTTAATTCACCATCATCAAGACATGAAGTAATATCTAATCCAACAAGCCATGCGTTTACATCAAGTTCAAGCGTCATATTTGTGGTCTGACCTGCTTCAACGACAATTCCTCCAGCCGCTTCAAACCTTAAGTCTTCATTGAATTTTAAGACGAGTTGAAAGTTTCTTGCAGTATTGCCGTCATAATCAAAAGTCCCTTTAATTAACATAGTATTATCAAGCAGGGGATCTCCAGCTTGAATCAGCCCATCAAGAGCTTCGGAATCATCAAACCTGACATCTATGCGCTTGTAAACACCTGGCTCAATAGTAAAGCTGGCAATATCTGGAGTGATTGTACCAGCGGTGAGATTAAACAGGAATGGGCCATCGAAGCTTAGCTTGTCAGATGAATCGGCCTCTGAACTTTCAGGCAGATCAAATTGAATATGGCGGACATTCACTCTTGCTTCAGTTATTGTGAATATGGTACCACTTTCATCGACCATGGGAAATGTCGTCTGAGCTCCTGCAGACTTCGCCAACGATGAACCGAGTTGCAGCTTGAATGTAGCCAAAGTTAGGTTTTCATCAGTTGCTTCCTCACAAGCGATTAAAACTAATATTATGGGAATCGTTATTAGTAACTTTTTGAACATAGTTCGGCTCCTTTATTATTTATGCTTGTATTAATATATGCATCACATATTCTTTGTTTTTGACATGTATCACGTCTCACATAGACAATAAAAACCGGCTCATTTTATGAATCGAACCCTCCCGTCAGCAGGGCTACCCTTTATTCCTGGTATTGATACCTCCAAAATCTCCTTCACGGTTTGAGATGCTTGCCCACCAATAACTCTCCTCCTCATTAGCCAAAGCTTCCAAGTCCATGGTCAGGACTGAGTATGAGCAATAAAGCTATGAGTAGCATATTAAAACTCGATTCCCATTTCATCCTCTTTGACCTCAAACGCAAGCCTAGGAATCAGCTATATCTTGAAAAGGAACTCTCGGACTATCTTGATTTTTGCATAAATTATTTCCTCGAATCATAACTTTAAGTGGAGTACTTCCAGCGATGTACCTATTGCCACCCAATCTTATCCAACTAGATAACAGTAAGATTTTTGATATAGATGAAAAAGTTAAACAGATTTATAGGTTGATAACATTCAGTCGAACCCACAAGGCAGATGACCTGTTGGATAAATTTATTTCCTGTAACAATAATTTGGCGCAAATGCTCAGCATCAAGAATGCTCAAATGGAAGCGCAGACTAAAGCTGAAGTTACGAAGTACTTAGAGAATCTTGAGAGTGCAATTAGGTTCGTGATTGGTGAAATCAATAGAGGTGAGAACTTTAAAAATATGCCTCAATTGTTTAAGTTATTTCGGATTATTTCACCAGATGCACATGCCAAACATCCCAATAAATTCAGACAAACCATTGTTCAGATTGGAGCTATTGTTTGCCCTGAGCCAAAAGAGCTTCCGACTTTAATGACAGAATTATATAGAAATATGTCTTTTATTGATCACCCCATAATTAAAGCGATCTATTTTCATCATGAGCTGATTCGCATCCACCCCTTCTCCGACGGCAACGGAAGGACAACACGGATTGCTAAGAATTGGATGCTCATGTATAATCTTTACCCACCAATTTTCATCAAGAATGATATAGAAAAACGAGAATATATTTCGACTTTAAGTAAAAGCTTTTCCGTGTTGGAAAAAGATCCACTAAACTGGTACGAAGCAACAGCATCATTTTTTGATCAGGAATTGGAACGAATACTTACGAATGCCGACCTCGTTCTGAATGACATAAGGCAAACGGGTGATAGCAAGTTATCATCAGTTAATTTCAATCGGGATAAAGAAAATAATGTCCCTTAGCTGGTAGTCAATATTCATAAAATGTGACTGGAATATGCTAAGGGGTTTTTATAGGAAGTTGGGATATGGATATACCACTACTAAATGATACTGTTATAATTTTTGGGCTTGCCATAGTTGTTCTACTAATATGTCATAAGCTACGTATTCCAGAAGTTGTTGGATTTCTGCTAACAGGAATTTTCGTTGGACCTTACGGGTTTGGCCTGGTGAAAGCAATTCATGAAGTTGAGCTCCTCGCAGAAATAGGTATCGTATTATTACTTTTTACCATAGGGATAGAGTTTTCGTTAAAAAGACTTATGCAAATTAAGAAGGCCGTACTCATGGGCGGATCACTCCAAGTGGCACTGACCTTTTTAGCAACCGTCCTTGCCGCCACCTGGTTTGACTTGGCTTTAAACCAATCAATCTTTATCGGGTTTCTAGTGGCTTTGAGTAGCACAGCTATTGTACTGAAACTCATCCAGAAAAGAGCGGAGGTTGATAGTCCCCATGGGCGTACCACACTCGGCGTCTTGATTTTCCAGGATATTATTATTGTCCCCATGATCCTTATTACTCCCATGTTAGCAGGTGTAACAGGAGATTCGGGTGCTACGGTCCTCGTACTGTTAGCCAAAGCATTCGGCATCATCCTATTGGTTATCGTGAGTACTAAATGGCTGGTGCCCTGGGTTTTATTCCAAGTTGCTAAAACCCGTAGCCAAGAAATCTTCTTATTAAGTCTAGTGGTAATTTGCCTGGGAGTTGCTTGGTTAACATCTGAAGCCGGGCTATCCTTGGCCCTAGGTGCTTTTTTAGCAGGTTTGATCATTTCCGAATCTGAGTACAGTCACCAGGCGCTTGGCAATATCATACCTTTTCGAGATATCTTTACCAGCTTCTTTTTTGTTTCGATTGGCATGCTGTTGGATGTTGGCTTTTTATTCCAAAACCCAATCATCATTGTTTTACTCACCCTTAGCGTTTTGGCACTAAAGTTCACCCTTACCAGCATCAGTATCATGCTGTTAGGGTTACCTTTCCGAGCCTCAATCCTAGTGGGCTTAGCACTGAGTCAAGTTGGCGAATTCTCTTTCATCCTCTCTCGTTCCGGTGTGGAACACGGTTTACTATCAGGCGATATTTACCAAATGTTTCTCGCAGTTTCAATACTCAGCATGGCAGCAACACCTTTCATTATCGGAATGGCACCTCGAATTGCTGATGCTATGCTTCGCTTACCCCTACCCCAAAAACTCAAGCTAGGTTTTTCACCCGTACCTGAGGCCAAAGTAAACACGATGAAAGACCACCTTATCATCATCGGGTTTGGAGTCAATGGTAGAAATGTTGCTCGAGCAGCTCATCTTTCTAAAATCCCTTATGCCATTATTGAATTGAATCCTGAGACAGTGAGAAGTGAACAGGCAAAAGGAGAACCCATTTTCTTTGGAGACTCAACCCAGGAGGCTGTTCTTCAACATGCAAATATAAACTCTGCGAGAGTAGTCGTATCGGCCATTAATGATCCTGCATCAACCCGTCGAATAGCCGAAATTGTACGAAGACTTAATCCCAAGGTTCATTTGATTGTACGGAGTCGTTATCTCCTTGAGATGAAGCCTTTGTATGAATTAGGGGCCAATGAGGTCATTCCTGAGGAGTTTGAGACATCAGTAGAAATCTTCACTCGGGTTTTAGCTAAATATCTTATCCCAAAAACTGAGATTGAAGCCCTGGTTTGTGAAATACGATCCGATGGATACGAAATGTTTAGAAACATTTCTCGAGAGTCATCAACACTCTCTGATTTAAATCTTCAGCTTCCTGATGTTGAGGTCAGTACCTTAAGAATTGTTGAGAAATCACTTTTTGTAGGAAAAAGTTTAGCCGAAATTGAATTAAGAAAAGCATATGGTGTCACCGTCTTAGCCCTACGTAGAAACTCACAAATAATTTCAAACCCAAAGGTAGACCTTCCCTTTTGCAAAGATGATATTCTGTTCGTACTGGGAGCACCAGAAAAAATAGCCAGGGTTGCAAGCCTCTCCCAAGAGCCACATGAAGGAAAAGCGACATGAGGAAACTACAACTGCAGTAACTATGTAAAGAGTAATAGTTCGCAGATCCAAGGCCATAGAATAACCGAAGGCCACACCTGAAGATATTTTCTCTCTTTATGTTTGAATTAGAGCTTAGGTTACTCTATAACATGGCTTTCATCTCAACTTCTATCTTTTCCAGTTAAATTATTACCAGATAATGGTAATAGTTCACGAATGATAATAAAAATCATGGTATAAAATGAGAGGTACATGAAACTGGAACTCAGAAACATCAGCCATACAAAACCATCATGGACAAATCGAATCCCCCACATCGAACCAAAGGTAAAAACAATCGATAAAAAAGGTTCTACACTTAGAAATTTGACCCACTTATCCGGTACTTTTCTGCTAAACTGAATCAATACTCCCAGTACTCCAAATATCATTGTAAAACTTAATATATGGTTATGGGTGGTAATCAGCAGCTCTTTGACAGGCATGGGATATTTTTCTGGGATGAGCTCTATTACCGTAGGGTCATCCCCACGGTAATGACCAACAACTCCATCTGGAGTGGCAGAAGTCGATATCCAGACCATAGCCAATCCAAGAGAAACCCCAATGGTCAGGGTCACCAGGAACGCTAACGTTACCTGCTTTAAGCCTTTGGGCCAATCTGCTATTCGCATATCATTTACGCTCATGGTTTGTTAAATCTCCCTTAATCAGTGAAAGGTAGACGCTCATCCTTTTAAGTCCTGAGATGAGGGCATCCACTGAAATGGTCGCACCAGTAATCCCATCAACATCCTTGCCTCGTTCAAAGCTTGACTCTGGGCTCGTTCCCCTGAATTGCTTTAGCCACTGCTGATTTTGCACTGCTCCACCAATCTGTTCACGGTAGCGCAGGACCTGCACGTGTCTGATATCTAAATCATTAGTATAAACCACCAAATAGGTAATTGGTTGAACCTTGCCCACCACATTATCCATAAGCGCATAGGCAATGGTCTCATTATTTTGCCTGACCTGCCAAATAAACAGTTTATCGAGGCTAAACCTCTGCTTCGCTGCTTGTTCTGCTTTGGTCTTGGCAGACTGCTGCAAGGGCTGTGACTCAAAATGCAAGGATGCATTAGGGAAGATGTCTGTAATTGCTTTTTCTGCATCCTCACCCAAGCTTGCCCCTGACACTAGGTTCACTAGTATCAAAGGCAATATGTACATCAGAAATTGTTGTCTAGTATCCATCAAAACATGTATCCAACACCCATGTTGAAGGAAGTAGCCGCCGAACCATTCTCAGGGCTACTCTTACCATAATCCAATTTAAAGACTACTTCCGAAATTGGTTTAAATTGTAATCCCACTAACCATTCTGTTGTGTGATGATCACTAACAAGATTTTCATCACTACCATCAGTACTAGCAGCAGTATTAACGTCACTATATCTAAACCATGGTATCAACTGTCCCTTAAGTGCCAGGACACTCCTTAAATCATATCCCAGATCGATATAGTAACCCCTAGCTGAGGAGACGTTACTAACGGCCTCTGGCTCGCCATAGTTAATTTGTCCAAATTCAGTAATGACATGCATGTCACCAGCTGTGTATTGTGCATGCACTTCCATTAAGCTGGTTGGGTTAATAATATTATTTCCGTTTAGCGTATCCGCAGCTTGCATGGTGCTATAAGAACCACCCACAAAGAGACCATGTATTTGTCTGGTCTCCAGCCGGAGATTAAGCAAGGGATGTGTCGCCTCTGATTTATAGCCCTTTTGGCGACCGTTTCTAATCCCACTGGATGGTGAAAACTTTGTTCCATCAAGCCCTTCCATAAGTACAACGCGATAATCAAAACCTCTCACTGACCCGTAAATTGCTGCGCCATTACCAAACCAGGTCGTGGGAATGATGTATTTTGAATAGTTTGGACGTTCCACTCCGAAAAACAATGGGGGATCGTGATTTTCATTTAAGAGTCCCACGCTGGGGAGCAAAACTCCAACCTGAAATCCGAAGCTGTCTGAATGATGATAATCAACAAAAGCCTGTTCAAGTTCAAGCTCGCCTTGTCCATTTTTAACATAGTTGTGCTCAATCTCAACTTCAGATTTGAAGGACCAATTCTCTGTCCAGGCGTGACTGTAGAAGATAATAAAGCGGTGAAAATCTAGTACGGCAGAGCTGTTTCCGTCAGAATCAATTGATTGGTTATAGTGCATTTCCCCATATCCCCCAATTGTACTGGCTTCCTGGAAAAAACTGGATTCAATATCTGAAAAATCTTGGGCTTTTGTTGGGTTAACAAGCAGTGTGGCGAATGTCAGGATCATCAGTCCCAACAAGTGTTTCTTATTCATTTATCGTTGCTCCTTTCTGAGCGCCCCCCAGATTTAGCTTCATTCATATATTTTATTATTGCGAATGCGTCTCAATACTAATTAAGTTATTGCTATTATCAAGCATTTTCTACTGAAATCATTACATGAATTGAATAAATAGGTCAAATGGCTCTCTCAGTTGAGCCAATATTGATTGCATCCATTTGAGTCACTTATTGCACATATAGTGCACACGCCAATACTACCACACCTGTAACCTGCTGATTATCAGCCTGCTACAGAGACTGACAAGGGGACTGAAAATCCCCGTGTCAATAATTACGAGTATACCTGGCACATTTGTCTCAAAAAGGGTGTCTCATAACTAAGGCATTATTTTGCAGTCTCATAAACGGGGGTTATTGAGCAGGTCAACCCTAGGCAAGACTCCTCGATCTAGCTAATACCCCTTTTTCTATCATGTCTATATTATAACTATATTTAGATATGTTTTGATTACATGTCGATGCCATAGACATGTTTCGATTACATATCGATATTTAGTAGATATTTAGATATGTTATATTTATGTATCGATGCCGTAGACATGTTTGATTAACATACCTACAATTCTGATATAAATAGATATGTGTTACATGGGATTATTATGCTAGTGCGAAAGGAGTTCGAAAAGGCCTGTATTGAGATAAAGGAATTCCTTACCTACTCGCTGACTTTTCAATAGGTGGACAGACTCAAGTTCCTTTAGGTACATGGAAGCGGTTTCCCTTTTTGCAATATCCTTGTCCATTAAGTGCTGAATTTTTGTGTATGGACGCTCAAACAGAAGTTCAATTAGCTCCTTGGAGAACACTTTGCTGGGAAGCAGATCCCGAGCCTTGTCGACTGTTGTATCCATTAATTCTTTGATGGCAAGTATCTTATCCCTGGAGTAGATGGCTGTCTCTTCAATACCATTTAGCATGTACAATATCCAAGGCTCCCACTCCTGATTTGATGTTACCCCCCTCAGCAATCTGTAATAATCACTTTTATTCTCGATGATGAACTTGCTAAGGTATAGAACTGGATAATCCAATAATCCGTGAAGTGTCAAATAGAGCAGGTTGAGAATACGTCCTGTGCGACCATTTCCATCCATAAATGGGTGAATCGCTTCAAATTGGTAGTGCAACAGCGGTAATTTGATGAGTGGATCAAGTCCATCCTGCTCATGAATGTATTTTTCCAAATCACCAAGCATATCCCGGATCCTGCTTTCACCCTCTGGCGGAGTGTAGAGAACTTCACCTTTGGCCAGATTAACAATCTTGGTTCCGGGTGTATTCCGTATACCAGCTTTATTCTGTTTTAATATCCGGACACAATCGATGAATAAGTTTGTGCCTAAAATAGGACGCTGTTCTAGCTGGTTATATCCATACCAGAGTGCTTCACGATATCGAAGAACTTCTTTAGTTGCTGAATCTACTTGTTTTGAATTTGCACTAAATGCTTTGTAAACAGCATCAGTTGTGGTAACAATATTTTCGATTTCAGTACTAGCTTTGGCTTCCTGGAGGATGAGTGAGTCAATTAGGATGGCTTGATTTGGAATCACTCTTCCAACACCTTTCAATTCGGCAACTGCCCTAGCTACAGGAGTAGTCCGCTGTAAAACCTTATTCGTGGCCACATTCTTCATCGGTGGAAGTGGAGGTAAGCTATTGAAAGGTTTATCTGGGTTAAAAAGTGGCATGTTCAATTCTCCTAATCCTGAGTGATTGAAGGAAGATATGCCCTAACAGTTACCTTTCAAAGATAATATGTCTATATTTTATCCATATATAGACATGTTAATACTCCTGAATTCAACCAGTAAGTGCAATTTCTTGTTTCCCAAAGAATACATCATTGGGTGTTTTAAATCCAAGACGTTTCCTTGGCCTATTATTTAATCTGTCCATAACAAACATCTCATCCGACGCACTGATACTTGTGAA
>JABHBL010000001.1 GCA_018673925.1 Fidelibacterota bacterium | reverse complement strand
ATCCTTCAACGTCTTGCTACGCGAGATGAAGGGTCTGGGGCTGGATGTTGAATTAAAGTAAAAAGGGAGTTGTCCTTTGCTTAATAAATCTGTAGTCAACGACTTTACCGAGATAACGATCCGTCTGGCCTCGCCTGAGAAAATTCTGCGCGAGTCCCGTGGTGAGATCTTTAAGCCAGAGACCATTAATTATCGTACATACAAACCAGAAAAAGATGGTCTATTTTGCGAACGTATCTTTGGACCTGTCAAGGATTGGGAATGTCACTGTGGCAAATACAAAAGAATCCGCTATAAAGGAATCATTTGTGACCGTTGCGGTGTTGAAGTAACCCGTAAAAAAGTTCGTCGTGAAAGAATGGGTCATATCACACTGGCAGTGCCAGTTGTGCATACCTGGTACCTCAGGTCTATCCCATCAACACTGGCACATACTCTGGGTATGACCTCCAAAAATCTGGAACGTATCATCTATTATGAGTCCTATGTAGTCATTTCCCCTGGAAAGGCCGATGTAGAGCCTGGTGAGATTCTAGATGAAGAAGACTTTATCGAGTTAGACGCCATCTATGGTCCTGATGCTCTTGGAGCTGATGAGGAGGATGTATTCATCGCCAAAACTGGTGGTGAAGCTATTCTTTCCATGTTGCGTGAACTTGAAATTAAAAAGAACATGATTGCCTTGAAGGAAATTGTGAAGACCACCAGAAGTCAGCAGAAAAAGGCTGATGCACTGAAGCGTCTCAGAATGATCAAGGCCTTCGATACAAAAGCAGGTGATGTACCAAATCGTCCTGAATGGATGGTTCTGACTATTTTACCTGTGATTCCACCTGAATTACGTCCACTTGTCCCTCTTGATGGTGGCCGTTTTGCAGCTTCGGATCTTAATGACCTGTATCGTCGCGTGATCATTCGTAACAATCGTTTACGTCAGCTTATGGAGATTAAAGCTCCAGATGTGATTCTGAGAAACGAAAAACGAATGCTCCAGGAATCTGTGGATTCTCTGTTTGACAATAGCCGTAAGCAGAGTGCCGTTCGCTCAGGTACTCGCAGACCGCTCAAGTCATTATCTGACATGCTGTCAGGTAAACAGGGTCGTTTCCGTCAGAACTTGCTTGGAAAACGTGTCGATTATTCTGGTCGTTCAGTTATTGTTGTTGGACCCGATCTAAAACTGCATGAATGTGGTATTCCAAAAGAAATGGCCATCGAGCTGTTCAAACCACATATCATTTCAGAGCTTCTTGTTCGCAACTACGCTAAAACGCCTAAGCAGGCCAAGGTTATTGTTGAAGAGAAGATGCCGGAAATTTATGATGTACTGGAATACGTGGTAAAAGATCACCCTGTGATGCTTAACCGTGCTCCAACACTTCACCGTTTGGGAATTCAGGCCTTCCAGCCTGTGCTCATCAACGGACGTGCTATTCGCCTGCACCCACTGGTTTGTTCAGCTTTTAATGCTGATTTTGATGGTGACCAAATGGCTGTTCACTTACCGCTTTCTGCGGAAGCGATCACTGAAGCACGTATGCTTATGCTTTCCAGTCACAATATCCTCCATCCTGCTCACGGTTCGCCAATTACGGTGCCTTCACAGGATATGGTTATCGGCTGTTACTATTTAACAAAGAACCGACCCGGTGCAAAAGGGGAGGGGATGATTTTCACCTCAACAGATGAAGTCTATCTGGCTGTTGAATCAGGTCACCTTGACTATCATGCCACGATTAAAGTTCGTATGAATGGTGAATTGGTTGAGACCACTGCTGGTCGTCTTACCCTAAACAACGCGCTTCCTGAAGGATATCCCTTCATGAATGAGTTGATCACCAAGAAACGTCTTGAGAATCTGATTAGTGATGTCATGCGTTTCTCTGGCAATTACCTGACTGTGAAATTCTTGGATGATTTGAAGAGACTCGGTTTTGAATATGCCACAAAAAGTGGTGTATCTATTGGACTCTCTGATATTCTGGTTCCAGAAAAGAAAACTGCTCTTTTAGAGAAGTCTGGTAAGGAAGTTGACAAAGTTAACAGCGATCGTAAGGCTGGTTGGTTGACTGAAGGTGAGCGCTACAATAAAGTTTTGGATATCTGGACCCATACTACCAACCAGGTTGCTGGTATGATGATGGATGCCCTGCGTACCCATGATAGTGGATTCAATTCCGTATTTATGATGGCTGACTCTGGTGCTCGTGGATCTTCGGATCAGATCAAGCAGCTGGCTGGTATGCGTGGACTTATGGCCAAGCCTCAGAAATCCTTGAAGGGTAGCCAGGGTGAAATTATTGAAACCCCGATTACCTCTAATTTCAAGGAAGGTCTCACGGTTCTGGAATATTTCATTTCCACACACGGTGCTCGTAAGGGTCTGGCTGATACAGCTCTGAAAACTGCTGATGCTGGTTACCTCACACGTCGATTGGTTGATGTCGCCCAGGATGTTGTTATCCGTCTGGAAGACTGTGGAACCATTAATGGTATTGATGTAAAACCTCTGAAACAGGGCGAAGATGTCATTGAACCTCTACAGGATCGTATCAAAGGTCGCGTGCTTCAGGAAGATGTTTTTGATCCGCTGACAGATGAGATGATTGCTGAAGTAGGTGTTCTAGTTCATGAAGAACTTGCCATGAAAATTGCGGAATCGAATGTGGAAAAAGTTCGTATTCGTTCTGTACTCACATGTGAAGCTGAATTTGGTGTTTGTGCCAAATGTTATGGTCGGAATATGTCAACTGCCAAGCTGGTAAACGCCGGTGAAGCGGTTGGAATTATGGCTGCCCAGGCCATTGGTGAACCAGGTACACAGCTGACCTTACGTACATTCCACATTGGTGGAACGGCTGCCCGTATTATTGAAGAGAGCGAAATGGCTGCAAAATTTGCAGGTACCATTCGCTATTCCCCAGGTTTACGTGTAACCGAAGAAACTGAGGAGCTGGGAAGGATTTCCCTGGTTCGTAACAACTATCTGGAAATTGTTGATAGTAATAATCGTGCATTGACACGTGCCAATGTACCATATGCCGCCACAGTTGAAGTTGCCGATGGCGACAAAGTTGAGAAGGGTCAAGGACTTGTCCGTTGGGATCCTCGTACTGACTTTATCATTGCACAGACTGCTGGAACGATTCGCTTTGTGGAAATCGTTGAAGACATGACCTTTGTGGAAGAGTCTGGAGAAACTGGAAAAATCGAACGTACCATTACTGATGCCCGTGGAATGAGAATGACTCCACGTCTGGAAATCTGTGATGAACAGGGAGCTGTCATTGGAAAAGATGTTGTACTTCCAGTGGGCGCTGTACTTACCGTTGATGACGGTCAGAAGATTCCAGCTGGTACCACGCTTGCTAAATTCCTCAAGGGAAAATCAAGAACTGCTGATATTACTGGTGGTCTGCCACGTGTTGCTGAGTTGTTTGAAGCTCGTAACCCTGCAGATCCATCTGTCGTAACGGAAGTTGCCGGTATGGTTCATTATGGTGATCTCAAGCGTGGTGTTCGCACTATTCTTGTTGAAACACCAGATAATGTAAAATATGAATACTCAATTCCTTATGGTCGTCACATTATTGTTCTGGATGGTGATTATATCCAGGCTGGTGATAGACTTTGTGAAGGTCCAGTATCTCCAAAAGATATTCTCCGAATCAAGGGTGAACGTGAAGTTCAGGAATATCTTGTGAATGAAATTCAGGAAGTTTATCGACTCCAGGGTGTGCGTATCAATGATAAGCACATTGAAACCATCGTGCGTCAGATGATGCAGAAGGTTCAAGTCGAGAATCCTGGAGATACACAGCACCTTCATCAGGATCGTGTTAATAAATTTCAATTCCAGGCTGATAATGCTAAAGCACTCGAAATGGTTGTTGTAGAAAAACCAGGTGAATCCGAGTACACTGAATATCAACTTGTGGATAGAACAGAAATGGAAGAAACCGTTGCTGACTTAAAGGCAAATGATAAAGCCCTTCCCGAATATCGCGATGCTGAACCAGCAACGCATACACCCCTACTGTTAGGTATCACCAGAGCCTCTCTGAATACAGAAAGTGTTTTCTCTGCTGCATCCTTCCAGGAAACCACACGAGTTCTTACCAATGCTGCCATTAATGCCAAGACAGATACACTTCGTGGCTTAAAGGAAAATATCATCGTTGGTCGTTTGATTCCTGCCGGTACCGGGCTGCCAAAGTATGGTAAAATTAAGGCAGAAGGTCCTGTAAATGAGATCGCTGAACAAGTGTTGGAAGTAAGGAAAAAACGGGACGAAGCGAAGGTTTTCGTTAGAGAAAATTCAGAGCCTGAAAGTGAATAAATGACCTTGACTGCCCAAGGGTCAGAAATTATACTGTGCGGCTTTTTAAAAGGAGATTAAATGCCAACGATTAATCAATTGGTGCGTAAGGGTCGCAAGAGCCTTGTAAAGAAGAAAAAAGCACCAGCGCTTAAAGCCTGTCCTCAAAAGAGAGGTGTGTGCACAAGAGTTTATACCACCACCCCGAAAAAGCCTAATTCGGCTCTTCGTAAGGTGGCCCGTGTCCGTTTAGCTAACGGGATTGAAGTGACAGCTTATATACCTGGAGAAGGTCACAATTTGCAGGAGCACTCTATTGTACTTATTGAGGGTGGTCGTGTTAAGGATTTACCAGGTGTGCGTTACCACATTATTCGTGGCACATTGGATACAGCCGGTGTTGAAAACCGGAGAACAAGTCGATCACGCTACGGCGCGAAACGACCTAAATAAGTAAGAATTTGACTGATGCGTAGACGTAGACCAGAAAAAAGAAGTATTTTACCCGATCCAGTATACAACGATGTGGGAGTTGCTCGTTTTATCAACTACCTCATGGAACGTGGAAAAAAGGGGTTGAGTGAAAAGATCCTTTATGGTTCTTTTGACATTATTCAGCAAAAAACTAAGAGTGATCCTCTTGAGCTTTTTAAGAAAGCCATCGAGAATGTTGCTCCTATTGTTGAAGTAAAATCCAAGCGAGTTGGAGGTGCAACTTATCAGGTTCCTGTTGAAGTTCGTACTGCCCGTAGACAAGCTTTGGCATATCGTTGGATCATTTCTTATTCTAAGAAACGCTCCCAGAAAACCATGTCCGAAAAATTGGCAGCTGAGTTAATTGGTGCTGCTAATAATGAAGGTGGTTCAATTAAAAAGCGTGAAGATACTCACCGCATGGCCGAGGCTAATAAAGCCTTCGCTCACTTTAGGTAAACCGTGAAAAATACTGATCTTAGCAAGGTACGAAACATTGGCATCATGGCTCACATTGATGCTGGTAAGACAACCACTACTGAGCGTATTCTTTACTATACCGGAAGAACTCATAGAATTGGTGAAGTGCACGATGGTGCCGCAACCATGGATTGGATGGACCAGGAGCGTGAAAGAGGTATTACAATTACCTCTGCTGCTACAACTGCCTTCTGGGACGATCATCGTATTAATATTATCGATACACCAGGACACGTTGATTTTACTGTAGAAGTTGAACGAAGCCTACGCGTGCTTGATGGTGCAGTTGCGCTATTTTGTGCTGTTGGGGGTGTTGAACCTCAGAGTGAAACCGTCTGGCGTCAAGCTGACAAATATGGTGTCCCACGTATTGCCTTTGTAAACAAGATGGACAGAACAGGTGCTGACTTCTATAACGTCCTTGAAATGATCAAGAAGCGTCTCGGTGCCAACCCCGTCCCCATAGTATTACCAATTGGGGCAGGCGAGCTCTTTACTGGGCTTATCGACCTCCTCAATATGAAAGCAATTCTTTATAATGATAGCTCCCTTGGAGCTCATTTTGAATATAGCGATATCCCCAAGGATATGGTTGAGAAGGCTGAAGAGTATCGTCATCTCCTCATCGAAGAGGTGGCCAGCTATGATGATTCACTACTTGAAAAATATTTAGAAGGTGAAGAATTAAACCCAGAGGAAATAGCAGCAGCTATTCGTGCGGCAACGCTCGATGGTTCTATGATTCCTACTATGGTGGGTTCTGCCTTTAAGAATAAAGGTGTCCAGAGACTGCTTGACTCAATTATCGCCTACATGCCCTCACCGCTGGATCTTCCACCGACCGAGGGTCATGATATAGATGATAGTGAAAAGGTACTGGAGCGTAAGGCTGATGAAAATGAGCCTTTTGCAGCACTTGCTTTTAAAATTATGACTGATCCCTATGTTGGTAAATTAACCTTCTTTAGGGTCTATTCTGGTTCTGTCAAAACAGGTGATTCCGTGCTCAATTCCATCAGTGGCAAGCGTGAACGCGTTGGTCGTTTGATGATTATGCATTCAATCAAGCGTGAGGAGCGAGACGAGATTTATGCTGGCGAAATTGCAGCTGCAATCGGTCTTAGGAACACACGCACTGGAGATACACTGTGTGCTCAGAAGCATCCTATTGTGCTTGAGTCCATGGATTTTCCAGAACCAGTTATCTCAGTCGCTATTGAGCCAGAGTCTAAAGCTGATAATGATGCTTTGACTGTCGCTCTTGCTAAGCTTTCAGAAGAAGATCCAACATTTCTTGTAAATGTCGATCACGAAACTGGTCAAACCATTATTCGTGGAATGGGTGAACTTCATCTTGAGATTATTGTTGATCGTTTACTTCGTGAATTCAAGGTAAACGCTCGTGTCGGCGCGCCTCAGGTTGCCTATGTTGAAACTATTACCAAAAAAGTTGAGCAGAACACCAAGTTCTCTCGCCAGACGGGTGGTAAGGGACAGTATGGACACGTAATGATTCGTGTTGAGCCCAATGAAGCCGGCAAGGGATATCATTTCGAGAACAAAATTGTTGGTGGTGCGATTCCTAAGGAATACATCCCCGCAGTCGATAAGGGAATGCAGGAAGCACTTAAAAATGGTGTGGTAGCTGGATATCCCCTTATGGATGTACGTGTTGAACTTTATGATGGTAGTTATCACGATGTCGATTCATCTGAAATGGCATTTAAGATTGCTGGATCTATGGCTATTCAGGCTGCCTGTAAAAAGGCTGGTGCTAAACTTATGGAGCCTTCCATGGCTGTAGAGGTGGTAGTGCCCGAAGAATACCTTGGCGACGTGATGGGTGATCTTTCATCCAGACGTGGCAAAGTTCAAGGAATGGAACCCCGTAAAGATGCTCAGGTTGTGAATGCATTTGTCCCGCTGTCCGAAATGTTTGGATATGCAACTGATCTGCGTTCACTGACACAGGGTCGTGCTGTATTTAGTATGCAGTTTGATCACTATGTGTTGATTCCGGATAGTATTGCAGAGAAAATATTTGAAAAGTCTAAAGGCTAAACAAGAGGCCTGGAGGAACTAAATCATGGCAAAAGTAAAATTCGAACGTAATAAGCCGCACGTCAATGTTGGAACGATCGGTCACGTTGATCACGGTAAGACAACATTAACAGCAGCTATCACACAGGTGTTGGCAGCCAAGGGATTGAGTGAAGTTCGCTCCTTT
>JABHBL010000106.1 GCA_018673925.1 Fidelibacterota bacterium | reverse complement strand
TGAATTACAAGGGGTTTAAGGTGTACTCCGGACAGGGCTCGAACCTGTGACCTACGGATTAGAAATCCGTTGTCTTTTAAGCTATATAAGGCTTTGCAGGGAGTCAGTGACTAAAAAGTGACTATTTTAAAAAAGTTTTGAAATTTGTCGGGCAAATGGGGCTATTGCTGGGTTTGAGGTGGTGATTAGGCTCTAAATCATTATTAGAGGGCTCTATTTTAGGACTGTCACTTTGTTAAAGTCAGCCCAACTAGTAGACGACAGGCAAATAACGTATATCCCTGAAACAACATCAATGCCCTGATTATTTCTGGCATCCCATTGTAGCATGTGGGAACCGCTTGGATGTGCGGGAATATTTTGCTGCCATACCTTCTTTCCCAAAATATCATAGATTGTGACTGATAAATCAGTTTGATGCATGAGGTCGTATTCAATATTTAGGTAAGAATTGAATGGATTTGGACTAACAACCCGCAATCGATGAGTAAATAGGTTAGGATCTGATGATACTGACATGGTTTCAACCACTCGAATTAAATCAGTTTTTCGTTCTTCTCCCACAGTTCCATTAGATTCAACAACCAGGGCTACGGAATATTCTCCGATTTCATTATAAGCATGAATTGGATGCTGTTCGTACGAATCATTTATTCCGTCATCCTCAAAATCCCAAGCCCAACTAATCACCGAATCAATGCCACTTCCAAAGAGAGTCCAGTCAGTGAATTGCACAATAAGTGGGTGCGACCCCTCGGTTGTATCCTGTGTGAAACCGACTCGAAATAATGGGTCTCCCTCATTATACATAGAGTCTAGAACTCCATTCGTAAACGAGAAGTACCAGCTATGTGAAAGCCCACATCCCGCTATGCAATCTCCCCACCTATATTCATAATTATAAATACTCCTTAATGAATCGTGGTAAACGAGCTCCTTTTGATGCCAATCACCTGAAAAATTGGGTTCAGCGAATACAACACCCCACGAACTCTCATATATATTCGATAACAAGAAGGGGTTATAAATAGTCTCAAAATTGAGGGTTAAAAAGAAACCGATTGAAAATTCGTGAATTTCAACCTCAACTGGACCGTAGAGCGCATTTAAGGAGTCTAGAGCATAATACCCATCATTCTGAATCAATTCTCCAGCAGCATCTGAAAGGCGAATTACCATACCACCTGGCCACCAACCCGGTAGCATTGAGAAGGACTCCATTGCAGGATAGATTTCGAGGATTTGAGCGACCTCCGATTCGACACGATTGTGGAATTCTGTAGGGGGTACGAGATCACCTGATGCAATAAGAGCAATTAAATAAGGTTCGTCGAACCATGTCTGTCCATATATGGTTGAACTGAGGATGATCATAATAAACAACTTGATACCTCGCAGAATCATATTACACCTCCAAAACAGTCTGATGCCTCTCTGCAAGAGCCAAACCATCTCTTTATCTCCATAACATGAATGTAAAATTCATATCGCCCCCACCAAGTTAGTGCTGTTACCTAAATCTAGCCTATTGAGCCTACTAATCAAGCGCTGTATAACCTACTGTATGTTGAGTTGTGAATGAAACTACCATACTTCAGTAGTTCCGAAGGAGGCAACAAAAAAGGCCAGCGATGCTGACCTTTATATGTACGCCCGACAGGATTCGAACCTGTGACCCTCTGCTTAGAAGGCAGATGCTCTATCCAGCTGAGCTACGGGCGCGCTTGTCAATGTATTAGAAATACGTGGCCATTGGAGCTATATAAGGGTTTGTGGGGTGTCGGTCACCAAAAAGTCTCCATTTTGAAAATGTTTTGAACTTGGGCGGCAAATGGGACTATTGCTGGGTTTGAAGGTGACTTACAAGCAAAAGTTTAGACAATATAAACCATTCAGGAAATCCGTCATGACCATGTCATTACTGGTTTTTTCTTGTGCTGTGCACAATCCAAAAGATATGAATTGATCAAGTTCTGGTATGGAACACCAGTCTCTTCGGAGAGGTTCTTAAAATAGTCGATGACATCTATCCCGAGTCTAATGGTAACCTGCTTTTTAAGATGTTTTGAGTAAGGATTCTTGCGGCTTTTCATTGCGCCAAGATCATATTCGTTTTTCATATTCTCACCTTTTATAAAACGATGTCTCGTTCTTGGTTGCTTTCCTCGCGGAAATGATTCGAATGGTTGATTCATCTTCTTTCAAGCAATGACACACCAATAACAATCTGGTCTTTGAACTCAATCCGAGCATCAAATATCTATCTTCCTCCAGTTGTGCATGACTCTCATCATAAAACTCCAAAGCAAAGTCGTCATAGAATACTGTCGTTGCCTCCTCGAATGATACACCATGTTTACGCTGATTGCTTTTTGCCTTGATCTTATCCCAGGTAAACTTGATATCGCTCATATTGCTAATATAATTATATTGTATTGCTTTCCAATCATTCTTGTTACTGGTATATGACGTCGGTGTGGGGTATTGTATTAAACATTCGTGATGCTCGCTCGAAAAGTATGTATAGAGGATTATTGCAAGGGTACTCGCTGTAGCCAAACCCAAAAGAGACCTCCCAAATGAGAGGTCTCTTTTAGTACTCCGGACAGGGCAAGCCTACACTCTTCCAGAGTTTCGGTTTGTAAACTCGAACCGGCGCCTGTGCTGAATAGCTGACTTCGCTCAGCTATGAAGTAACCCACGGCTTAGAAATCCGTTGTCTTTTAAGCTATATAAGGCTTTAGAGGGTGTCGGTCACCAAAAAGTCACCATTTTGAAAAAGTTTTGAATTTAGGTGAAAAAAAGCCCTCGAAGTTGAATTCGAGGGCTTGTAATTCGAACTAAACTGGACTGCTATTTGAGGTAAAGCATCTTGATAGTTTTGGTATATGACCCAGCCTGAAGTCTTGTAAGGTAGAGTCCTGTAGATACAGGTTGACCTGAATCATCAATACCGTTCCAAGTATGCTCATACCATCCAGCAGCTTTAGTTTCGCTAGTAAAGGTCTTTACTAAATTTCCTTTAATGTCGTAGATAAACAATGATACCGCTACTTCTTCAGGTAATCCATATCTCAAGGTCGTACTCGGATTAAAAGGGTTGGGATAGGCTGGCAGTAAGGTGTAGCTATCGATCAACATGGTTTCATCTGCAGCTTTCACAATGACTGATAGTTCAGCATGATTGGTCCGCTTTCCATGATAGTCCACATCACTAAGCCTATAGGTATACTCTTGCCCGACACGGACATCTTTATCCAGGTAAGAATATTCATTTGATCGGGACGTGGAACCTTGTCCTTTTAGTGATTCAAGATCACTAAAGGAGGCTAAATCTTCGAAGCTACTCTGAGTTGACAATTTACGATCAATGATAAACCCCAGATTCTCTATCTCAGATTCCGTTGTCCATTGCAAATTGACCCAGCTAGATTTGGAAACTGCTGTCCAAATTGAAAGTTCAACGGGGAGGGAGGCATCAGAGCCTGTGGGTGCGGCTGTCCAATATGAAAAAGCATCAATGCCTGTTAGCGTCAAAGTATTGCTGCTGGTGCTCACTGTGCTGGAGAATTGTTCAGTCCAGGTGGAGCCATCAGAAGATTTGAATAATTCCAGAGCGCTTTCGGTAAATCCAGTTATCTCAGCATCATGATAATTGAAAACAAGAGTTGCGTTAAGCCCAGTATTTGTAGAAGGATTGATTTGATAATAACGGTTAATTCCCTGTGGGCCTTGTGCCTCGTGACCGCGGATTATGGTCGTGCTACCCATATTGGCGGATGTTGTGATTGCGGCTCCCAGTCCGGCAACATCTTCTGCACTGATATTGCTCAAAGCTCTGGTTGTTTGGATCTGTCCGGTTGAGCCGGTGATGTATCCGTTTGATTCTATTAAAGTAGCTGAAAATTCAAGAGTTATGGTTTGGCCATTCAGATCAAGATCATTTTCCAGGATCAGATTACCGTTAACCGTTAAGCCGGATGAGACTGTAAAAGCATCATCAACCACAAGATGATTTATGGTGGGGCTGCCACTGAGTGTAGGTGCTGTTCCACCGCTATAATTAATAATACCCACATTATCCGATGAACCAGGCTCACTGCCGCGGCTCCAGTTTGTGGCTGTACTCCAGGTTGCATCATCGGTATTTAGCCAAGTGTTAAAGGCAGTGGAAGCAACCCAGGAAGGGTCACCGTAAATAGTCCCGTCGGTAGCAGTTGCTCCAGCGATATTCGTTAATTTAATACCTGTACCATTGTCAAAATTATAATAGGCCACTAACCCAGCCTCATTGCCTGTGAGTGTTTTGCACATATTTTCACGAATTTCAGATTCCGCACGAATATCACTCCAGAGACGAACTTCCTCAATTGTACCATTTGATAAGCGACGGGTTGGAGGGTTGGTTGATGATCCGATATATGAACTTCCGGAAGGTGCAATCGGGTCAATCGGATCTCCCGATTCTGAATATACAATTACTCCATCAATAAAGCCTGTAAGCCTTCCGCTGGCATCTATAGTATAGGCAACATGATGCCATCCAGTTCCTATGGCCACTCCAGTATCAATCCATCTTACCAAATCATAAATAATAATAAGATCATTACCTAAGACATCAAAATTACCAGTGCCTACTCCAATAGCATACCCAACGCTGGCACCTCCAACATTAATAAAAGTTCCCATTTCACTTGTGCTTGGCAGATTTACCCAGCATTCCCCGGAGACTGATGTCCCACCTAATCCAAAAGTCGAAGCAATAGCAACATAATCGTTGT
Source organism: Fidelibacterota bacterium (assembly GCA_018673925.1). Taxonomy (GTDB): domain Bacteria; phylum Fidelibacterota; class UBA8477; order UBA8477; family JABMPR01; genus JABMPR01. The sequence continues at coordinate 1,607 of JABHBL010000106.1, read as the reverse complement.
TAGAGCTATTGAAGGTAAGAGCATTCTGAGGACCGTAAAATGCCGGAGATGTTGTCCACTCACCACCTGTCATATTGGTTAATGTACCGGTAAAGGAATTAGTGCTGTTATCAGCCAGTGATGATCCAGTTGTTGCATTAGAGTTATAATAGGCTGATAAGCCAGTTTCAGTTCCCGCCAGCTGCAGGTACATATTTGCCCTGATTTCAGCTTCCGAACGTGCGTCGTTCCAAATACGCACTTCATCCATCATACCATCGAAATACCTGTCGGATGTTGATCCCCCGAGATTAATTATACTGGTTGGCGCTACAACAGTACCCGTATTTGCATCAGTATCCTCAAGGACACCATTTACATAAATTCTTAAATTTGAGCCATCATATGTGCCAGCAATATGGTACCAGGTATTTGGACTTATTTGGGTGGTTGCATCACACTTGACAATGCCTGATGTTGTAGTTATAACAAACTGGGGTCGATCATTGGCTAAATAACTATCTCCAATGCGTAACAAACCTGATGCATCATCATGTCCAGCTACATTGGAAATATTGAAATCAGGGTCGTATGGATTAAATGTGTGAGCATACACCCACGCTTCGATGGTTAATCCGGTGAATTCGTTTAAGCTAAAGGAACCGATTGTGACATAATCATTATCTCCAGCAAATTCCAGCATGTTGTTTTGAGCTAAGATGAGGGAGGTTAAACTAACCCAGAGTATGATGATCTTTATTAAATTTGGTTTTTTCATGCAAGACCCCTTTGTTAAGTTTCAATGTGCACTAGTTGTTGAAATTTGAGAGACTACTCCCGGGCTCCATTTTATTACCACCCAGCCCACACGCAGTAAATTCAAACGTGTCCGGCCATTGAATGTCAAAGGGACCGGATTCTATTTCAGTGGTTGTTTAAGAACCTCTCTGAGCAATTTACCAGGCTTGAAATGAGTCTTTTTTCTCGCAGGAACAAAGATCTCTTGATTTGTACGAGGATTACGAGCCCTTGGCTTCGCTTTGGTCGGTTTAACCTCAAAGACGCCAAAATTTCTTACTTCGATGCGAATGTTTGATTCATCTCCACTCATCATTTCACGCAGTACTGTAAACATACCATCTACAATCTCTTCGACCTGAAATATTTTCTGACCCAATTTCTCTGCGGTCTTTTTGGCTACATCTTTTTTTGTGTACGTAATGGGCATATTGCTATTCTTTCTATCTATGGCTTAGCTCAAGCTTTTGGAGGCAATGGTCTGTAAGTTGTCCCTATAGCTCGGACTAACTCTTTATGAAGTTAGACAGAACACGTCCAAGCTCCAACTCAATACACCCACACACATCAAGTTCAATTCGTGCTGGATACTCTCACACAACCCGCAGCGCAAGATAACCTATCCTATTCGCCAATTTGCAGTGACCAAAAAATGACCATTCCGCTTCTGTAAGTCGTCAAAGTAATTCGGACAAGATCGCTTGAAATAATAAGAGACACTTTCCGGTATCCAACATATTAAGCAAACACCATACCAACACAACAACACCGCAAATCAGAATTGGATACAACAAACGATTTCTAATCGCTTGCCTCCATTGATTCTATTG
>JABHBL010000105.1 GCA_018673925.1 Fidelibacterota bacterium | reverse complement strand
TCTTTAAAAGTCCAAATGAAATGAAGCTATGCAATATAGTTTGGGGTGCTTCCGACTCAAGGTTTATGCTATAAAAAGTGGGGATGTGAACAAGAAAATGGGAGGGATTTTTATAAAAGTATTTTGCGCTTTATTTTTAAATATTGAAAAATATTAATTCCATACTTATCAAATAGTTATCAATATTTATAAAACATGTATTGAGCTATCGAATCCAGCCAATAAGACTTTCACTCTGTCGGGGTGTTTGTGTTAGATTAATTTCTGCATTGGAAATCAAATCAGTCACAAAGATATCAAACTGTGACCCCCCCTCTGGGACGGAGCGAATGGTAGCCAGAAATCGAGATTCACTTGAAAGGGCTCCCTGTCTTGATTTGTTGCGATAAATCTCTCTGATCTCTCTCGTCTCCGGGCTGTAAAGGGCATAAACTCGATTCCCATCCACATCCTTATCTCTGAAGGAGAAAAGTATCTCCCCCATTCCAGCCCATTGCTCCAGATAGACAAATTGATTCACAAAATGCATGGTAGTGTTTCCCGACTCTAAATCAAAAAGAACGGATTTAACAGGTTCAGCAGATTCACCCATTTCATCGGTTTGGGGTATATAGCGATAAATCAATGCGTTACCATTCGGATGCAGCAGAGGCCAGATATGAGTTGATACGGCCTGGTTATCACTGAGTTGTTTTATCTCCTCACTATTGATCACATAGATATTAGAGGTGCCATCACTGGACAGTGAAGCTTGCTCAGGCATGGACATGTACACAGATTGATCATCCTTAAATACTGGCCAGGCGCCCCCTCTCACTGTCATGACCTCAAGATCGTGGGCTTCCCATTCGTTTTTTACTTTTTGGATGGGTCCTAAAATGTGTATTGTCTTTTGATTGCGGCCATTATCCACCACAAAAGTTATGAACTTCCCATCAGCACTCACTGAGGGAGTGAGAATGATGACAGCTTCAGATGCACATGTGAAAATGACATTTTCACCCATTGCATCCTTCACAAAAATCGCGTCCCGACCATCCGATGCGTTGATATAAGCAATAGCTCCCATCTCTGTAACCATACTGTTGATTTCTGGGGGTTCGGCATGCAATGGAGTAAAACTCAGAATAGTGAGAAGCATTAGGCAGGATTGCTTAAGAAACGATCTGAAAATTGGCCTGGAAATATTTATCAAAACTGAATTCCTTATATGGGTTTCAGACGGACATTGAGAAGATTGACAACATACCTCTCTATGGGCCAGCAACAACCCCTCATTTGAATGATCTCGGGTAAGGATCAAGAATTATTGCAGTTCAAAGAGAACCAAGATGGAATTGGAAATTTTTTAGAAGTAAAATTGGGCTATTGCCGGCGCTTTCGCTTGTTGATATTTATGTTTACCCATTCGTCCGTCATTTGCTCCAGGAATTCAGGGCTTGATTCGGGATTGGGATATTTTCCACCTACAATTCTTTGCCTGCATGCCTCAAAGAGAACTACTGCGGTAGCCACCGATACGTTCAGGCTTTCAACCATACCGAACATAGGGATGACAATGTTGGCATCCGCAAGCTTGGTCATTTCCGAGGAAACCCCGCGGTTTTCATTCCCCAGGATAACTGCAGAGGGTTGTGTCCAATCAATATCATGGATGGAAACCGCATCTGCGGCAAGATGAGTTGTATAAATTTTGAAACCCCTCCGCTTTAAATCAGCTGCCAGCTTTTCTGGATCACTATATCGGTTTTGCTTGACCCACTTCTCCCCGCCTGTTGTTACTTTTGAGTGTAGAGATGGGAATTTTTCCCGCGTATAAAGAAGTTGAACTTCATCAATACCCACAGCATCGGCTGATCTAAAAATAGCGGCTACGTTGTGGGGATCATGAATGTTTTCCAGAATGACGGTGAGATCAAATTGCCGATGACTGACAACTTGTTTAATTGTATCCAATCGCTTCGCAGTAATGGTACCTACGATCTCTCCTGGGGGTAGGTTGGACTTCAATATTTGCTTCTTAGAATTTTACAGCAGTACCAAAGGCCATGACTTCAGCAGTTCCCTGCATAATCATTGCTGTTGAAAAGCGCACACCAACTACTGCGTCGGCTCCCATCTCATCAGCTTTCTGCAGCATGCGTTCGATGGCTTGATTTCGAGCATGGGCCATCATTTCTGTATATTCTGGGACTTCACCACCAACCAGGGTTCTCAAACCGGCAACGATATCTCTACCAATATTACGAGCCCTGATGGTGCTACCTGTCGCCACACCGAGATGTTTGGATATTTGCTTTCCAGCTACTTTCTCTGTTGTATACCATGCTACCATTTTTCTCTCCTGAATTTTTCAGTTTTACGCATCTCCATCCGTTGAATAATGACATAAACCAGGGCCGCCACAATCACTATAATAAAGCCTGTGGCCAAAACCCTTTCAAAAGTTGAAACTGTCTCTCCCTGCCATAGATCCCAGGCAATACTGTGTAATCCAATACTTGCTAGAATGATCATGCCAGCTACAAATATCCGCGAAAAGAGATTTGATTCCCTTCCTCGGGGTGAATTATTCTTCGTCTGGTTCACCGAGAGCCTTTAGAAGTTTAAGGGTATAGATTCCAGAATCATGGCGATCTGCCCAGGTAAATTGTATGGCGTAGTGTCCCACCCAGCGAAAAGATTGCAGCTCATAGGTGCTGGCTGTTTTCAGCATGGGCAAGCCAAAGGTTTTATGTCCAAAGAGATCACTTTCACCTGAGCAATTTGCACAAGGACAAGCATCTCGGAGTTTATGATAATCAATCAGTGCTTCATCACCATCATCCCAGCGAATGGCTACGCCTACAGGGAGTTGGATGAGTTCTAGTATTTTCATGTTCATGAATCCTTTCGGCGCAAATATAAGCGTATCCAGCGAGACAGAAATAATTATCGCAGATAGTCTAGATCCAAGACATCCTTATTCTGGGACCTCTTGGATCGACTTCTCGCTGTATTAGTACAAAAAAAGCCCCGGATAGTTCCGAGGCTTTTAGGTGCAATGCTTTAGTGTTTAGTCTGAATGTTCTGCAATATAGGCAGCTTCTCGCTTGCCTTCTTCTTCATCAACAAATTTGAAGAGGATGGCGCCAATAACGAAAAGTAAAACCACTGATCCGATACCCCAGCGTGAGGCAATTTGACCGATGGCCATCTGTTGTTCCGGCGTACTTGCCAGTGGTCCCAGGGTTCCCTTGATGGTTAAACCAACCACACCAATCAGGAGAGGACCAAGGATGGCTGCAAATTTTCCCAGCATATTGTAGAAACCATAGAATTCACCTTCCTGCCCCTTGGGAATCAGTCTGGAGTAGTAAGAGCGACTCAAAGCCTGAATTCCACCCTGAACCAGTCCAATTGCAATAGCAAGAGCGTAGAATTCGATAGGTTTGGTCATTAGGACACCATAAAAGGTGATAATGATGTATGCGAAAATGGCGAGATAGATAGATTTTCTCACTCCCCATTTTTCACCGAGTCTTCCAAAAACTATGGCTGCAGGGAATCCAACAAATTGAGTAATAAGTAGAGCAATTATGAGGTCATTGGATTCAAATCCAATTGACATACCATAGTCTACAGCCATTCTAATAATGGTGTCCACCCCATCGATATAGAACCAGTAGGCTAATAGGAATATGGATACCGTCTGGAGGTGCCTAATTTTTTTCCAGGTGTCGAGATATTGTTTAAAACCGGCCTTAATAACCGCTATGCCACCCATGGTACCTTCTGGTTTCTTTTCTTCCACCCAGAAGATGGTGAAAAGAGTAAAGAATCCCCACCAGAGTGCGACGGACAGGAATGATATTCTTACTGCTTGAGCTGGTCCATCAAGTCCAAAGGTCTCAGGAAAAAGAGTCATGGCTACATTCAAGGCAAACAGTACTCCTCCTCCGAGATACCCCATACCAAAACCCAGGCCTGAAATTCGGTCAATATTTTTCTCATTGGTAACACTGGGCAGGAGTGCATCATAAAATATGTTCGCACCAGAAAAGCCTATAATACCCATGATGTAAACGAAAATTGCCATTTGCCAATTCCCTTCCTGTACCAGAAAAAGACCAGCAGTCATAAGGGCTCCGAGATAGGCAAAAAAGATAAGGAATTTTTTCTTAGCAGAACCCTTATCAGCAATGGCACCTAGAATTGGAGCCATTAAAGCAACAATGAGACTGGCAATAGAGTTAGCGGCACCTAATTGAGCGGTACTGACGTTTACATCGGCGCCAGCACTCCAATAACTTTTAAAAAATATTGGGAAAAATCCAGCCATGACTGTGGTGGCAAATGCTGAGTTTGCCCAATCATACATAGCCCAGCCCCAGATTCCTTTTTTGGTTTTATCCATGGGTTATCCTCCTGTGTACCAATACAGCACAAGCTGTAAAAGTTATTGGTTCTTTATGCTTCTGAGATGTTTAAGACTTCGGAATCAATATAGGCAGCCACCTAAGTATGCGAAGTGATTTCTTAACATACCATGGTTTCTCTAGGCATGGATTCGCATCCCAGCCTAGAGAATTATGGATCAAACGGTAATTTTTGAAATAGTATATTTCCACATCCAGGCAAATCCAGCCAGAGCTATAACAAACAGACCAATGCCAATCCCCCAGTTGCCAAACACCATGTGTCCAATGGCAAAGGTTAAGCCCCATATCATGGCCACACCTGCGACCCAGTTCCCGAAAAAGCCTTTCGATACGGGTTGCAGGGTCTGGGTGATCTTCGACTGTATGGGCGACCACCATCCACCTGGCTGAACCCTCTGATAAAAATTCACCAGGGTTTCTTCACTTTCCGGTTTGGTTAGAAATGTTACCGTAACCCAGGAGATGATGGAAACAGGGACTATGATTAACAACTTCAAGTGGAATTTCATCGTAATCCCAAAGAAAACCGGATCAGGACCGAATAGTTCATACTCCAGGCCCGTTCCAATGGTTTGAACATAGGCCACAATTTCGAAAACAATGGCCATTAGCAACGAAACGGACAATGCTGTAATCTCAGACCAGGCATTGATTCGCCACCAGAACCATCGCAGGATGATGACAAGACCAATCCCAGCACCCATGGCGGCCATGAATTTCCAGGCCTTTTCAATACTTTGCATCTGCATGGCTATGTAGGCTGCCACTATCATAAGAACAACAGTAGTAATCTTTGAAATCACCACATAGTGACGTTGGGCTGTTTCATGATTAGTAAAAGCGGATTCAGGCTTGAGAAAACGTTTGTATACATCATTGATGATATATGAAGCTGCCCAATTCAAATGTGTGTCAATGGTGGACATGAATGCTGCTAAAAATGAGACGACCAAAATACCTCGCATCCCACTACCCAATAACTCCCTCATGACCAGAGGATATGCTGCTTTGGTCCCAAGCTCATGGGCACTCAAATCAGTAAACATGACTATGGAGGCCAATGCAACCACAATCCAGGGCCAGACTCTTAGGGCATAATGAGCAGTTTGATACCATAGGGTTGCTGCGAGAGCATGACGTTCATCTTTTGCTGAGCCCATACGCTGAATGATGTAACCACCACCATCAGTATTATACATAGACCACCACAAAATGGTCATATACACCAGGAATTGTGAGAAAGGTGTTTCCCAAAATGCGACTGTGAAGAAACCAGCCTCAGGGACCGGCGGTATAAAACTCAGGGTATTCTCATTCACGATGGGAGTTTGGGAGAGTTGCTGTTTTAAGCCATCCAGAGACGAGCTCAACTCCGCGCTTCTCAATGAATCTGTTGCCACCGCGAGTTGCGATGTCACCTGTTGAATGTTGGCCTCGATACTTGCGTGGGCACCTGTGAAATGTCGTAATTTCTCTAAGATTACATCCATACCACCTGCATAATTGACGGCAATAATTGCAAGGGCGATTGAGCCAAACATAGCGATGACAAATTGAACCAAATCAGTGATGACAACTCCCCAGAAGCCAGAGAGTAAAGAGTAAATCACCGCAATGGCCACGCATATCCAAACCGCAGCCCATTTGTCAACATCCAGCATAACAGCTGCAATGGAAGCCATGGCATTGATCACCCAGCCCATGACAATGAAATTGTACATAATTGCAAAGAAACCAACTTTGAATAATCGTAAACCGGCTGCCGGTTTACCTGAGTATCTAATCTCAATCAATTCATTATCGGTAAGTACCTCTGCCCTTCTCCACAGTCTGGAGAATAGAAACACACCCAGTAGCCCTGCCAACAGTTGGTTCCACCAGAACCAATTTTGCCAGATTCCTGGTCCACGAACAAATTCCGTTACAGCAAGTGGAGTATCTGCAGCGAAAGTAGTTGCCACCATTGAGGTCCCAACCACCCACCATGGCAGTGTTCTTCCTGCCATGAAATACTCGCTGGTTGAACCAGCAGCTCTCTTGTAAAAAAAGATGCCAACACCCATTGAAAAAGCAATGTATGCAACGATGATTGACCAATCCAAAAATGAGAGAGCCATGGGCTATCCTTTCGTCCGTGTTCTAGGTGGAACTAGGCTTCAACTTTTGCCTTTTTACCAAAAAGTGGGTCAATGGGTAAATATTTCAATAAGACCAAGCCCGGGATAGTCGCCACTAGAACCCAAATAAAAAACATCTGGTATCCAATAGTCTCCTGCAACCATCCACTAAACATTCCTGGAATCATCATACCCAAAGCCATAAACCCGGTACAAATCGCATAGTGGGCCGTTTTGTGTTCACCTTCGGCCACCGTAATCATATACAGCATATATGCTGTAAACCCAAAACCGTATCCAAACTGTTCAATTCCAACCATAATGGCAATCATGGTAAAATTTTCAGGCTGTACATATGAGAGGTACACATAAACGACATCTGGTAGTTTCATTGCCAGAGCCATCCAGAGAATCCAATATTTTAGCCCCTGGCGAGCTGATACAAATCCACCTAGAATTCCACCCAGAGTAAGCATGATTGCCCCAAGCGTTCCATAGATAAATCCGTATTGTTGGGTTGTCAACGCCAAACCACCAGCTTCAATACTATCGATCATAAACAGAGGAGCTATTTTCACCAATTGTGCTTCACCAAAGCGATAGACCAAAATAAATGCAATTGCTAAACCAATTTTTTCCTTTGTAAAGAAGTCTGAAAAAGTTTTGATGTAATTTTTCCAAAATATTGCGCCACTCTCTATAACCGCACCTTTATCATCACCTGGCTTTGGAAGCACAAAAAAGTGATAAACAAAGAAAAATGCAAACATGGCTGTCAGTATTCCAAATGACATAATCCAAGCCAAAGGAATATTTCCTGATCGAGCAATAAATGTAGAGATTGCATCATGTTTCAAATTTGGGTGTACTTGAATGATAGCAAGGTAGGGAATATTCCAATCATCCTGATTGAACACCAGCCTGGTATCAGAGATCAACTTGATGCTTTTATCGCCAGATTCGTGACCAAATGAAACAACGGTTTGCTCATCATTTTGCGGACGACTCGATAATCCAATGTAAGCAATTGCAGTATTCCCAACTGGATCCCCAGGTTCAGGAGCGGTATAGCCGATAAATGCCAAGCTATCCAATTCCATTGGGTTGATTTGCTCCATCCTGTTTTCATTCCAATAATTGACCTTTGCTTGCAGTGAATCAAAGCTTTGACTTGATTGAGTACCCAACGCCACGTTGAGCACAGAGGGTTGTATGGCAATAGCCAGGTCAGTATCAAGCTGAGAATATGAAAGACGAGAATTGTCTATTTGCTGCTCTAATTGATTACCCTTACTGGCCTGAACATCAAGGGACAGATCCTGAAGACCTGTGTTACTTTCGATCATCCCAGCAAAAATGATGATTCCACCCTGCCCTGCAATGATTGCAAGACGATAAAAAGTACTCCTGATACCCACCCACCATGCTTGTTCATGCTGGGATAGGGCGATCATATAAAACCCATCTGCGGCGATATCATGAGTTGCAGAGCTGAAAGCCAGGAGCCAGAAGAAGGCCAGTGTGAACTGAAAGAATGCCGGCATCGGAATCGTCAGAACCACACCGCCCAATCCAGCACCAACCAGAATCTGCATTGCAACGATCCAAAATCGTTTGGTTCGAACGATGTCAACCAGAGGGCTCCAGAATGGCTTTAGTACCCAAGGTAGATAGAGCCAACTTGTGTATAGGGCAATTTCTGTGTTGGATATTCCCATCCTCTTATAAAAAACGACTGCTATAAGCATGACCACCGTATACGGTAAACCTTCTGCAAAATAGAGAGATGGGATCCAAGCCCAAGACGAACGTTTTTTCATGGCTTTTTCTGTACTCATTTAGATTTCCTTCGCTTCTGTGTTTTGATCAGCTACAGCAGCTTTCAGTAAAAACATTAGTATATCAAGTATTTGGAATGGATAGCCTCAAACTCAAGCAATTCATTTTGATAACTTGCGACGATTTCTTCGGCTGATTTTCCAGCGTCCACCATCTCGCGGAGTGCAGATCCTCCCCATAAACGGTCAGGTCCACGGGAACTTCTCCAGCCAAACTTTGCGGGATAATTCTTTTTTGTTATAACCAGGAGATGGACCAGAAAATCCACTGCTTTGTATTTATCCGGGTCGGTGACGACAATGTTAACTCCATTGACAATTTCACCCTCAAAAAGTGGGTTCATTGCGGCACCTGGCATATCTACTGGTGTATAGGAAACAGGCTCGACGGTGAACCCTTCAAGACCAGTTGCCAGAAGTTCTCTAGCCATGAGTTTTCCATCCATATAAGGGGTTCCGATGTATTCGAAGGGAAACTCAGTCCCGCGACCTTCATTTATCCTAACCCCTTCAAGTAGACAAAGACCTGGGTACGTCAATGTTTCGTTGGTGTTGCGCATATTGGGTGAAGGTGGTAACCAATTGAGATCAGTTTGAGACCAGTACAAGTCTCCTGTCCACCCCTCACATTCCACGACGTGGAGCTCCAAGGATTCAAGACCGGATATCATTTTCTCACCGACTATCATCCGAGCCAACTCTCCCATGGACAATCCATAACGTATAGGAATTTTGTAGCGGCCCACAAAGCTTTCAAAACCTTCATCAAGGACATTGCCATTGATGCGGCGCCCAATGGGGTTGGGACGATCCAATATCATCACTGGGATATCGTATTTGGCCCCTGCTTCAAGAACATAACCCATGGTTGAGATATAGGTGTAAAAGCGAGTCCCCACATCTTGAATATCAAAGATCAGAACATCGATCCCCCTCAGCATTTCTGGGTTTGGTTCGCGTTGAGCACCATACAGACTATGAATTGGAGCACCCGTGTTTGCGTCGACACTGCCTGGGATGGCATCACCGCCCTGCTCTTTTCCTCTAAAACCATGCTCTGGTGCGAATATCGCCTTGATGGAGATGTCACTATTCGCATGCAGCAAATCAACCAGATGGGCTCCCTTTTTGTTCACTGCAGTATGGTTGGTAACCACACCTACATTTTTCCCAAGGAGGGGTTCAAACCCCATCTTTTCCAGTACATCGAGACCTGTGTGAACAATAATTTTTTCCTGTGGGATATCAATAAATCCCATTTCCATTTGTTGATCTTCATGTGGACCAGGAATCTCTTGCTGAGGACTGCCTGAAGGCGAAGACGCACACGACCACAAACTGAGAACAATTAACCCGAGTAGTAAGTGTTTTGAATATGATTTCATTTCTGTTCCTATTTCAAGTAGGTAATACGCTGTGTATAAGACTGGGTGCCATTATCAACCTTAAGGAGGTAAATCCCAGAGCTGGTATTTGAATTGTTCAGACCTTCGAATGTAATATGGTTCGACCCGGAATGAACTTCTTGATCAATGCTCCTCACCAATTGTCCCTTCAAATTATAGAGGGTAAGGGTCAGGACACTCGCGTCGGGAGTGTATATATCAAGCCCAAAGGACCCATTAAAAGGATTGGGGTAAGCCTGGGAAACTTGGAAGTCACCAGGATATTGTATAGGAGGATTCACATCCACGGATATCTCCAAATAATCCAGGACAGCTGACATAATAGTGTTTCTTGCACTTTCTGGATATATGGCTTCAAATCCAACAGCAAGGTATACGATTCCACCTAAAGCTGTACTTTCGCCAAAGTTGCCAAGGTACTGAATACCAGCACCTCCCAGGCTTGGGTAATCGGTTCCTTCATAGCGTAGGCTATTCAATGATCCACCATAGGGTTTGATGCCATCAGGATAGTCAACATCATATGTACCATGGAAACCATTGTCAAAAGTAATACCTGAAAGACCCGAAAAAATGCCTGCAGCCATCCCATTCATGGCGTAGGACTGGGCATCATCACTGATATAGTCCGCTTTAAAATAATTGTGATAGAAACTAATGTCACCAGCACCACCGACACCTTCAAGATGATATCCAATTTCAGATCCAGAGACAAACATTCGCCCGCCTTGCTCCAGGTAAGTCTTTATGCGAGCTTGTTCTGTTGAAGAAAATGATACCGTGTTGCTTGCTTCTTCCCCACTAATCCAATCAACAATGGTATACTGAGATAGATCAACGGCATTTGCTTCAACAGCATCATTACTTGCAGAATCGAAAAGACGACCACTTGCCTGAATTGCCGAACCATGCTCGATGATATAATCAAAATTATTTACCGTTCCGCTGGTTCGTTCAAATCCCTGTACCACAAGGACAGTGGATTCATTCTGGCTACTCACAGTCACACCCAGCACCTCGGATAGATTACTACTGCCATGGGTATTTGAGTTTTGTACCTTGAAGTAGACCAATTGTCCCGTACCAAGATTGGTGAGCAGAATATCCTGGGTTTCAGAACTATCAGTCAGTGTAAACTGTTCTCCGTCTAGACTTGTATAAACCTTATAGTAATCCGTAAAGGGCGTATAGGTACAGTGTACTGCAACATTTCCATTCCCCATGTTCTTAACCGTAAAATATCTGGCAGCTTGAGGTGCTGCATTGGCACCAAATATTTCGCTAAGCCCACCCCATATTTCGGGACGACCTCCATCATATCCCAGTGCCCAAATACCAATCCCTTTGATGTCCTCATCTACTGCATATTGATACTTTGTCACGAGACTCAGAGAATCATCATACCAAACTTGATGTTGGACACCATTATTATAATTATACCAGGCTGTCGCGACACCAGCATGATATTGTTTGCCATAGGATTGGGCACTACTCTCTGCAGAAGGGTAGATTATCGAAGTTCCATCTGTATTGTCGGCTACGGGCGCGTTGATGGCTGTGCTGGTCACTTGCCAGTCTCGACCATACCAGGGCAGACCCAAAATGAGTTGTGAACCATCATTCCCCGTCTTCGTCAGATAGTCCTGAATCGTGCGACTGATATACCAACTGGACAAGCCACTATTTAAGGGAGAAATGGGGCCAGCATTGGAACTGCCTGACCAGTAATATCCATAAGCCATAATCATGAGACCATCACTATTGTCTGAGAGATAATTGTAGTCATATGCACTGGACCAATCCACAGAGGGCATGGCAATGCTTACTTCAGATCCAGGGATCTGATCATGGAAAGCCTCAGTCAGATCATGGATAAAGGTGTTAAAATTTGCCCTCGCTGAAGATGGTACAAATTCGAAATCGATATTGACACCATCTGCATTCCCCTGTATCACTCTCGATATGAGGTTGTCAATGGCAGCCTGACGATAATTTGCATTGCCAAGCAGAGTGCCAATTCCTGAATTGTCAAAATTGGTGACGGTGACGATAACCTTTACACCGCGACTATGGGCCAGGTCGACGAGCCCATTTACCGGCCAGCCATGGGCATTGGTAATCTGACCATTGTTTCCCATGTTTAAGCCAAACCAGGCGATATGACTCAGAAGGTCATACACGTAATTTTCCCAGGCGGTGCCATTCCAATAGGGATGATATCCAAAAACAACATGGCTTGGATCTCTTAAAGCGTTTCGTGGAACCAGATCTCGGGGATATCCTGTAAATCCGCCCTCCTGATCGATTTCAACATCGCCAAACTGAGCAACCTGTTGGGCATGGGGCTTTTCTAATACGTTCTGCCCAAAAAGAAGAGTACTTAACAAAAAGACACTCAATACTGAAACTTGGATTTTACTTAAGATGGAGTCACCTCCCCAAGGGTTAATTGTATAATAGATACTTCTGACGCATTTTGGCAAAATTATTGAGCTCTTCCAGCCATCCCGCTTCCATCTCCGCTGGATCCTTACCAGCCTGGATATCCAGCATAATTTGATCATCACCCATGACTTTGTTGAACATATTCCAGCGGCCTTCATTGGCGAAGAGGTCAATTTCAGGGTATAATTCCTGGTGAACGGCCAAAATCTGCAATCCAGCTAAGTATGGTTTGTAAACTTCACGATCTCTGACATAAAGCTGGACCCCACCACAAACCTGACCCTTGTAACGGCCATAATAAGGTTTCACAAAAGTAGGACGAAATATGACACCACCACCAACTATAGCTTGCAGTGCATCTGCGAATTCATGTGGGTTAGTTATCCAGGGTCCACCGGAAAATTCAAAAGGAATGGTGATTCCTACACCCTCCGACAGGACATGTAATTCACCATAGGTACCGGTTGATATCATGGGTAGAATAGTGGAGGCATCTGGGACATGTGGTGAAGTTGGCACCCAGGGTAGACCAGTCTCGTCAAACCACATATCGCGGGTCCAGCCCTCCATTTTGACAACTTCCAGGTTACAATTGATACCAAACTCTTCATTGAAGAGTTGAGCCAACTCACCAGGCGTCATTCCATGCCGATAAGGGATGGGATATCTTCCTACACCGCTGGCGAATTCTGGTTTCAGAATATTGCCTTCCATTTGAACACCGTTAATTGGATTTGGGCGGTCAAGGATGATTACCTTTTTATCTTTGGCGGCGGCAGCCTTCATGATGTATGACATGGAGTAAATATATGTGTAGGATCTCACGCCAATATCCTGAAGGTCAAGAAGGATCACATCAAGATCAGCGATCATCTCGATAATTTTATCCTGCCCTTGTCGATAGGTTGTGACAGCTTTTATCCCTGAACTGGATTCAATTTCATCCCCGATGTGATCTCCGGCATTTTCAGCACCGAATAATCCGTGCTCTGGAGACATGATCAGGACCAGATTGATATACCCAGGAAGAAGCGTTACACCATGTACTAGATTTCTATCTACACAAGTCTGATTGGCGAGGAGACCATATTTCAAATTATTGTCCCAATTCTGATTTTCAATAAAGACTTCGAGACCGGATTTGACGATTGCTGCGGGCACATGGGGAGCGACTGGAGCCGTGGGTATTTCTGTCACCACAGGCGGTGCAACACTGACGCAGGACTGTAGAACTAGCATCAATAAGATAGCCACATTTGTGATCTGTCTCCGAAAAGAAATGGTCCGATTATGCATAAATCTTTGCTCCGGGTTGTTGATTCAAACTAGGTTAGTTAAAAGCATTTACCAACACAAAATAGATTGATCTTATCAAATACAGTGAGATCATAAAAAGCTTAAAACCTGGAGAGTCTATCTCCAGCAAGATTCAGGAACCGATTAGCTAAGTGATGTCAGCCTGGTACCTGGATAATAATGTTTCAGAATATCTTTGTAGTTAATGTGGTCCAGAGCCATTCCCAGTGCGCCCATCTGACATAAACCAACTCCATGTCCCCAACCAACCCCCTTCAACACGACATGATCATCACCCCTGAGGGTTTCAGCATTATTGATTTCAAATGCTGAAGAGTATAGAAATGAATCACTAAACATTTGACGGATACCATATTCTGATTTCACCATTTGCTCAGCTCGATGGCCATTTTCATCTGTACCGATGAGAAATAAGCATTTAATTCTGGCGCTGGGACCTCGTTCCATGATGCGTATATCATCGATACTCGACCAGATCAATCCAGCATATTTTTTCAAATTTTTAAGAATATCAACTTTGGTCATGGTCTGTTCCCAGCGTGAATAGCTTCCTGAAACATCCACTTTTCCCAGCATCCCCGCAAGATTCACATTTTCGAACCGTTTTGAAGAGCAATAGGCTTCATCATAGCCGAAGTGAGCCTCAAAGTCATCAACTGCATAACCAGTTTTTTGTTCAGGGGCATCCCAGAGAGGGATGAGATAAGGCACCTTACCTCCCTCCCAGACGGTATCATAGGCTTCTACCATTCCCCCGCAATTCTTTGAATAACGCGCATCAATGACCTGCTCGTCATAGACCATAACTTCTCCACGGGTTTCGATAGCAGCTTTTAAGGAATGATTTGTAAGAAAGGTGGTTCCCTGATAGCGCTGACAGCAATCATCATTGCATACATCATAGCCATCTGTGAGATGCTTGGCTTCGGCCAGTGCCAGCGACCAACAGCGTGCCACCACAGTTTGTGCTGCAAGAAGATCTGAGGGAGCCTCTGACCCCATCTCAGATGTTGCAACACACGCAACATATGCTTCAACGTCAACAAAGTTGATCACTTTTAGTGAACCGTCCTGAATTGAAATGTCAAGTTTCCCCGGCAAATCCACTTCAATCCTTTTTTCCCAATGAAAACCACGTCCTGCTACCACAGAATCAATATGAAATCCATACTTTGTGGAAAGAGACTCAACCTGATCCGGGCATGAGATGGTTATTGAGGTTTGGGATTTAATATTTGGAAGATTCTTAAGGGCAATATGGTCACCCTCAACAATGAGAGAAATATTGTGAACTGTTTTTAAGTCTGGAACATTTGATTCGAGGTCAAGCTTGGGAGACCAGGATATGTTTATTTCCTGGATTTTATCTTCAGGTAGAACAATTCCTACACGGATTATCTCACTGTTCAATCCACTCGAGATAGGCATCGACGGCAGCTCCTAAGGCAGGGGCATGTCTCAATTCAGAATGAATAATCAAGTCATCCCTC
>JABHBL010000104.1 GCA_018673925.1 Fidelibacterota bacterium | reverse complement strand
TATAATCGAGAATTTGCCACCTGGCCAGCTTCTGATGGAGCTCCCAGCCATGATGGAGAATTGTTTTCTGATCTGAATCAAAATGGAATCAGAGAAATAGATGAAAACTTTGAAGATTTTAACAACGATGGCACATATAATCCTCCTGATGGGAATTTAGTCACTGGAAGTGACCCCCCTCGGTTCATTGGAGATGAGATGACCTGGTATGTCATGAATGATTGGGATACAACTGCACATCATCGATTATGGAATTCTGCTCCCATGGGTATTGAGGCACATGTTCTAGTATATACTCTTTCTGATGAACCCCTTTATGAGAATGTTCAGTTTAACCAGATTACGCTCGTGAATAAAGGCGGTGATCAAATTGATAGCTGTTATTATAGTTATTGGAGTGATCCCGATATTGGCGATGCAAACAATGATGCTGTAGGTTGTGAACCACAACTCTCCCTTGGATATGCCTATAATAATCACTATTCGGATAGGAGTTATGGATTACAACCGCCAGCTGTTGGATACACAATCTTACAAGGTCCCCTGGTAACCTCAATTGGTGATACAGTCTGGCAGGATGATTCCTATGCTCCTGATCAAGCAAGCCTGGATATGACATCCTATATTTTCTTCGTCGGAAGTGACAATAGATTTGGAGATCCAAAAAATGAAATTGAAGCCTACTATAACATGCAAGGTCTCAATAAGGATGGAACCCTGTATCAAGATCCGTGGGGAATTGAAACAGTATTTTTGCAATCAGGGGATCCTGTAGAACACACAGGTTGGACAGGGATAGACTTTCGGGCATCAGGTGATAGGCGATTTATGGCGAATACTGGTCCCTTCGATATGGCACCCTGGGATGATTCAAATGACAATGGTCAGGCTGATTTTGGTGAACCTGGTGTCCAGATCGTCCATGGCGCTTTGATTATTGTGGATGGTGCGGATCACCTTGATGCCATCACCAACCTGAAACATGTGAGTCGCTATGTTCAACAAGACTTTGATTATGGATTTGAAGATTTTGTTATGCCTTCGCCACAGTTTACTGCAAATGCTGAAGATGGTGAAATCATTCTTAACTGGTTTGAAGGGGCAACAGGCTATGAGGCCATGAGTTTTGGACCCTATGCCTTTGAAGGCTATAATATCTACCAGGGAGCTTCCGAAGATGGTCCCTGGACCAATATAGCAACCTACGACATAGTAAACAGATTAGGAAACATTTATGATCAAGCTTACAATGAATCTGGGTATCTGGAAACCCAGGTCGTCCAGGAAGCTACAGATTCGGGGCTAGAACATCTCTTATCCATCGGGAATGACCAGCTCAATGATGCATCGCCGCTGGTAAACAATCGACTATATCACTTTGCATTGAGTGCCTATGCTTACCCCTCAGCTGCGCTTCCCAGTTGGAATGACCATGATGAAGTAGCAGTGACTATTCCAATTATAATCTCGAGTGAAAAGCGAATAGTTAGCATCCGCCCCCATGTGAATTATATGGGAATCAATCCCAGAGACACACTAGCAATCTTACAGCGCGGAGATTCTGAATTATCTATCACAATAGATGTAATGGATCCCAGTCATATTACTGGTCTGGATTATGAAATCGGATTTGAATATGATTCCACCACTTCTCTGGGACGTTGGTATCTACTTAGGACGGGAACAAGCTCTCAGGATACGCTTCATAAGAGTGTCTGGTTTGGACAGTGGAATGCCAGGTGGCGCCAATGGCTCGTTGATTTCGGACATGAATATGTCCCATTCAAATACTATTTTGATGGGTTTGAATTATCTGTAGACGATATTTCATTTCAAGCCCCAAAGTATAATCGTAGTTGGTTACAGACTGTTAATCCAATCAAAGATTCCACCTGGGTCACCAGCTATCCAGCTGTTTCACCCGGCGGTGTTGATAGTCTCATGATAGTTGAGGGTGATACGATCTCTTTGATTGATTTTTTTGGACCACTTGAACATCATTGGGATACCTACGAATATTATGTCCGTGAAGAAGGCACTCTAACCTGGTTTGATATTCCATTTAAAGAGACTCGTAGCGTTATTATACGGTCCTTTACATCCAGTTTCGGAGGCCAGGGTGGAGATCGCATCGCTGACATACCGGGGATCGGTGGTGGATCCAACGATCTTGAATTTCTCCAGGCAGATCTAGAATTACGCTTCACCGAAGCAGGTCAGTACGCCTCGCTATACTCTGCAGATGCAGGTTATAACCCCGTGCTTATCCATATCCCTTATGAAATATGGGATACCGAACGAAATATTCAGCTTTGCATTGGGATCAATGACATTAATAGGAGTGGTGGTAATCAAGATACGACCCTGGATGATTGGCAATATACGCTGGATATGGACTGGGTGATTGTTTTCGACCGTGACTATGCAAGCTATGGTAGTCAAGTGGATTCGCTTTTCAATAATCCCCATTCAGGTTGGGGTTGGCAATTCAATCGTGAATCAAGATTTTCAAATGGTGATGTTATATCTATCCAATTCTTGAATCCAGTGATTGCTGGTATTGATGTCTACAGTTGGAGCACTGAGATGGCAGGGACTGCCTATGATCAAGATGCCCTTGATCAGATACAGATTTTCCCCAACCCCTATTTTGGATATCAACCGGAGCAATCTAGTTTCTCCAAACCCTATGTCACACTGAGCAATTTGCCAGAGCAGGAATGTATTATTCGCATATATAGTCTCGGTGGACAATTAGTGCGACGTTTTGATCATGAAGTCGGCACCTATGAATATTGGGATCTTCTGAACGACCATGGTTCACCCATTGCCAGTGGTATGTATATTGTGCACATTGAAGTACCAGACCTGGGGAATAAAATCCTGAAAGCGGCTGTTTTTCAGCCTGAGAGATAAACACTGAATCCCATGAATAATAACTCAAAACATCGAGGCTTTAATACTGTATTTCTTGTTCTACTATTCACAGCTTCAGTTGGCTTGTCAAAGGATGATAACTCAATTAATCTGGCAAAACCCTCCACCATAGAATTCGAACTTTTTGAAGGCAACAATATCAGAAATTTCTTGGGGAATCATGGCCACCTTGCAAGCCATTATCCTACAGGTGATGCTGGTTTAGAGTGGCCTACTGGCTCAGGGAAAACAGCCATCTTTGCATCAGGCATTTGGGTCCTTGGTCAAGTAGATGGTGAAATTCGCAGTGCAGCTTCAGAATTTACATCAGAATGGACTCCAGGTACCATTCCCTACGATACCCAGACTAAGCTCCCAACCAACAACATGCCCTTCAATGCTCCAGAGCATCAAATCTATTACATTCAAAAGGGCAATTCATCTGATCCATTATCTGACTCCTATAACCGAGAATACGCCACCTGGCCTGCCTCCCATGGCGCACCTGCACATGATGGTGAATATTTCACAGATCTCAATGGCAATGGCTTAAGGGAAACGAATGAAGGTTATGAGGATTTCAACGGGAACGGCAGCTATGATGCACCTGATGGTTTGTTGGTCACAGGCGAAGATCCACCTCTCCTCGGGGGTGCAAGACAAGCCTGGTGGGTTATGAATGACTGGGATACCACAGCACATAATAATTTGTGGGATACACAACCTCTCGGTCTTGAAGCCCAGGCCTTTGTATTCGTCAGAGATGATGACCCAATATTTAATAATGTACAGTTTCATACTGTCCTACTCGTCAATAAGGGCGGAATGGAGATTGATAGTTGTTACTATGGCTATTGGGCTGATGTGGATGTAGGTGATGCAAACGATGATCAAGGTGGTTGTGATTCATCGCTTTCCCTAAATTTTGTCTATAATGGCTCGCCTGTTGACCAGGATTATGGGATAACCCCTCCAGCTGTCGGCTACAGTATTCTTCAGGGACCCATTATCGATTCTCCTGGCGACACAGTGTGGTATGATGGAATTTCCTATCCAGGCCAACGCAGTCTTGAGATGACTGCATCAACTTCCATCATCAAGAGCTCCTTTTTTGGAGACGCATGGGATGCACAGTCTGCTTTTTCTCAGCTCAAAGGTTTAGGTCGGAATGGCCAGCCAATTATAGATCCCTGGGGCAATCGTACCAGGTTTCATGTTTCCGGAGACCCAGTCACTAATTCAGGTTGGACCTCAGCGAATTCCTATTCGCCCAGCGATCGTCGTACACTAATGAGTTCAGGTCCTTTCCGATTAGAGCCATGGGATGATCTAAACAATAATGGTCTGGCTGATTTTGGTGAACCAGGTGTGCAGATTATTCATACGGCATTGATTATTGTTGATGGTGTTGATCACCTCGATGCAATTACTCATCTGAAATATGTCAGCCGATATACCCATTCAGCATATGACAATGGATTTGAGATTGTTGCCATGGAAAAACCACAGCTCTCTGTAAGTTCCCAAGATCAAGAGCTTATCCTTAATTGGTATGGGGGAGCCGATGAATATGAAGCCACAGCTCTTGGCGATTATGAATTTGAGGGCTATAATCTCTATCAAGGAGCTTCAAGTAATGGTCCCTGGACCAGGTTGGCAACCTATGATAGGATCAATAATATTGGGACAATTTATGATCAGCAGTATGACAATACTGGGTATCTGGAAACCAGGACAGTCCAATGGGGCCAGGATTCAGGATTGGACCATATCATATCTATCAAGGAAGATGTCCTCAATGATGATGAGCCCTTGGTTAACAATAAACAATATTACTTTTCACTAAGTGCCTATGCCTATGGCGAAGATGCGCTGCCCAAAACCCTGGAAAGCGAAAAACAGATAGTAAGTATCAGACCTCACGGGAGTTTTTCAGGAAGTGTGCCCAGAGACTCGCTGACGATAACACAAACAGGTGATTCTGAAATTTTCACATCAGTGAATGTCCTGGACCCCAGCCAGTTAACCGGCCTGGAATATGAGCTTGGTTTTGAGTACGATTCAAGCAGTTCAATGGGACGCTGGCATGTTTTACGTGACGATGGTTTCTCAACGGATACGCTCCATCGGAGTGAGTGGTTCGAGAATTTACTTCGCGAATGGCGCTGGAGATACGGCTATCGCCATATACTTCCAAGTTACTACTTCGATGGCTTTGAAATATCCGTCAGTGATATTTCTTTTAACCCTCCAAAAATTAATCGCAATTGGTATCAGACAGTGAATATTGAAGAAGGCCAAATTGAAACGCTGGAACTTTTGGCCGTCTCCCCAGGGGGAGTGGATTCGCTAGCCTGGACGGATGCTACTATGTCCGAAATTGTCCATCTCGATACCCTTGCAGGTCCTGATTTTGTATGGGATAATTTTGAATTTAGTGAAATTTCAGATGTTGGCTCATTCATCCTAGACAGAGAGGTGCCCCACGATATAATCATCCAGGCTTTTACATCAAATTTTGGCGGGATTGGGGGAGATCGTCTAGCGGACATGCCTGGTATTGGTGGCGGCTCAACCGATCTTGAATTTCTGCAATCTGATCTTGAACTGCGATTTACGGAGTCCGGTCAAACCGCCACAATGTGGGAACGTGATACTCTTGCCAATAGTGGTTTTAGTACTAAAATGGTCCAGATCCCCTTTGAAGTTTGGGATATTGAACGGAATATTCAACAATGTGTCGCCACAACTGATTGGAATAGAACCGGTGGCATTCAAGATACAACCAAAGAAGATTGGCAACATACTCTGGACCTGGACTGGGTCATCGTTTTTGATCGAGATTATGCCAACTATGGAGCTGAAATGGATACAATGTTTAACAATCCCTATTCAGGCTGGTGTTGGCAGTTCAATGATGAATCCAGATTCTCCCTCGGAGATGTGATCTCTATCCAATTCTTGAATCCTGTGATTGCTGGTGTTGATGTATACAGTTGGAGTACCGAGGTGGCAGGAATGGCTTATGATGAAGATGCCCTGGATCGGATTCAAATATTCCCAAATCCCTATTTCGGATACCAACCGGAGCAATCCAGTTTTTCAGAACCATTTGTTACCATGAGCAACCTACCCGAGCAGGAATGCACCATTCGTATCTATAGCCTGGGTGGATCTCTGGTTCGACGGTTTGATCATGAGGTTGGCACCTACGAATATTGGGATCTGCTCAATCAACACCGTTATCCTGTTGCCAGTGGGGTATATATCGTCCACATAGAAGTTCCAGGTGTGGGAAATAAGATTCTGAAACTGGCCATTCTCCAACCTGAAAACTAGCGTATTTCTTATGACATTTTCATCCCAGATTTAATGCATGAAAACCTGACACAATCAGTCATATTTAAGAATTAAAAATATCCTGCCTAGCTGTTTATGGGTAAGACTTTCCCAGCCTTTTTTAATCAGGATTGATTAACTAATTTTATTAACCAT
>JABHBL010000021.1 GCA_018673925.1 Fidelibacterota bacterium | reverse complement strand
GGTTCATGCTTTAGAAAGGAATCAGAAGGTGCCCGCCATACAAATGAATTTACCATGCTGAATGTCTGCGAATTTGGTGTAGATTGTCGCGATCTGATCCCAAGAAGATGTCATGATGTTTTACCAGTCTATGGTAGAGGTAGGCCCCGGCAGTTTTTACGCTACCGGGGCCTGAGCAGACAGCAGTCTACCGCACTGAGCTATCCCTTGGCATCGGGGTCCCCCCTCGTATGCCTCTGTTTCACTCAGATATCTCTATCTGGTCGCAATTAAAAATCAATTCGGCGCTGATAGTTTTTTCCTGTCTGTAAAAGGCTTCTGCCAGAAGCAGAGTCCCCATGTTCATGATTTGACGTCGGTTTCCCCTGCAATGTGAGGAGATGATGCTTAAGGCATCCTGGTCGAACAGGGTTTCAGATGCCCTGGCATTGGATATTCTGAACTTTATAAACTCAAGGCTTTCATCATCATTTAAGGCGTTCAAATTAAATTGCCCGGTAAGCCGGGTTCTGACTGATGACATGACTTGTAAAGAAAGTTTTTTTTCAAAGGTTTCATCTCCCACAAGAATAAAACTGGCGCCTACTGTTCCTTTAAGAGGATTAAACATCAGAGAACAGATATCCATCAATGATTCCTTTTCCATCAGGTGAGCATCATCAATAACAAATACAGGGAACACGCTGCGGTTTTCCGATGCCATTTTCATAACCTGTTTTTGTAAGTTAATCAGCAATGGCACTGTTCTGCCATTTGTATCCACACCAAGCACATCAGCAATGGCCTTGAGCATGCCGTTGCGCTGCAACCCACCATAATGGACCAGAGAAGGTTTGTAACAATTGACATCCAGCCGGGATAAAACATAATGGATCAATGTGGACTTTCCTGCGCCTGAAGGTCCGGACAGGGCAAAACTTTTCCCTGTTGAGATTAAAGACAGGGCCGTTTTAAAAAACCGCTTGTCCTGCTCTCCCAAATAAGGCTGTTTTAACCGGTATGTATCTGCAAACGGATGGTATTTATAATTAAAAAATTCTGCCGGGGATTCTCCATGGTTCAACATAATATTATCTCCTATTGGTTCGGATGTTCAAATCGTCTTGCATTAGCACCAAGGTCAAGAATACGTGCTTTTTTCATTTCATCGCCATAATAGATACAGGTTCTGTCCCAGGGCATATAATAAATGGTCACCCGGGAACCTGGCAGGCACCCAGGGACTTCATATCTGATTTTTTTAAAATGAATGGTGCAATCATTGTAGACTCTGCAGCGTTTTTCCATCCTGAACAGGGCATCAATATCTATTGATGGGGACAGAGCCCGGCAAACATTTTCAACCTGTAGCCTTTTTTGCAAAGGAGAACACTTCAAAGATGAGTGCAGGGTTTCGTGGTACTGGCTAACCCATATATTAAAAGCTTCGTTGACCTGGTTAACAGTTTTAAACCTGTCACAAAGGAACTGATCCCTGACAGTCCTGAAGAATCTTTCTACCTTGCCGCGCCCTTGGGGGACAAATGGGGGAGTATGGACCAGATCAATCCCATTCCTGGCACAAAGTATTTTCAGGTGCCGGCTGACATAAGCTGACCCGTTATCGGTATAAAATCGTTGTGGGATTCCAAATCTTCTAACCGCTCCCATGAGATCATAAATTAAAGGCTCAACAGATTCGGTAAGATAAAATCCCCCATGAACAACATAACGGCTGCTGTCATCCAGGATGACGTGGAGATAAGTCTTGTACTTTTTTTTGCCTTCAAATAATTTGGGGCCATGGAGGAAATCAGCTATCCATAATTGACCAAAATGATCAAAGGCAAAAGGTCTTACATTACGTTCCGGATTTATATGGGGATCTCTTTGCAGGTTATGGGCTTTTACAAACCTGTAAAGAGCAGACCTGCTGGGTTTTCTTCCATTCCACCTGCCGGCTTTACCCAGTTCTTTGATCATTTTGGCAGTGGTCCATCTTGGATGTTCTTCACGCATGGCAGCCATTGCAACCCTTATATCATCTGGTATTTGGTGTTTGCCTTTATCAGATCTTGTTTTGCCTTTGAGACCCGGCAGGCCACAACGAAGATAACTGTACAACCATTTTCTAAGGGTCTCAGCACTCAAGCTGATATGGGTGCCGTTCGGATGAACGTACCGCTGCCAGGATGTCTGGTCAAGCAATTCTCCTGCTGGAAGGCTATTGGCATCCCTGTGCAAAAGTGGGCTGATAATCCCGTAACGCCATAAGGCCAGTTCAAATTTTTCGTCATTTTGTTCACTCACTTAAACCTCCTGTCTTTAAAAGTTAACTTCCTGGAGGCTTGCTTAACAAACTGACTGATTTTATTAAATATACGTTTTGTGTTGGTGGTTTTTTACCTGGATCTTTCCGGGTAAAAAGCCCAGGAAAAATCCCTGGCAAATGATGACCACCGCCTGTCTGACGACAGGCAAGGGGATGCGTTGCCATATACCTGTCTGAGCCAAGACCGGATCGATAAGGCTTTGGCGATCCAACGTTGTATGCGAGGCCAAGTACTGCCAGTTTGCCGGGCAATGTCGGCGATAGTGTCTCCTTGCTCATACATTTTCAGGATATACATCAGCATGCACAAAGAAACTCTCACTATAGGCAGAAATGCGTGTGGCAGGATTGAAAAAGTTTTTTGCAGACACAAATCATTATCACAACGGTAGCGCTGGATATTTATCACTTTATCATTAAACAGGTATCGTCTGTAAAAGCCCCATTTTATGTATGTATGACGGTTCCCACAATGGGTACAGCAAACAAATGATTCACAATTTTTTCTTGTAATTTCTGATAAAACAGTTATCAATGAATTCCAGCGGGGCATGTGTTAGTTCTCCTCTCTTTTTGTCTTGGTCGATAAAATAATAAGGGTATATAACACATGCCCCCCCTCTTATCCCCCCCAAAAGGGGGGAGGAGGATACAAGGCATAGGGCGGTTCTTGCTGGCTACGAAAAATAAGTGATCAGCGTCAGCTATAATACCCACCGAACGACAATTATAATTCCCGAAATGTAAGACCTTAAAAAAATATGGTAAGAACATCCAAATCGAATGGAAATGGAGGTTTGGATGGTTACGGACCAGCAAGTGAGGAGGTTATTCAAATTGATTCAAAC
This sequence comes from Fidelibacterota bacterium, assembly GCA_018673925.1. Lineage (GTDB taxonomy): Bacteria > Fidelibacterota > UBA8477 > UBA8477 > JABMPR01 > JABMPR01. The sequence continues at coordinate 3,556 of JABHBL010000021.1, read as the reverse complement.
AGAAAAGAATTTCGGGGTGGCGGCAATGAAAGCAGGAATGGATGAAAAAACTGCTCGTAAGTACCGCAAACAGGGCAAGTTGCCAAGTGAACTAAAAGAGGATCATGTATGGCGGACACGTATAGATCCTTTTGAAGATGTCTGGGATGGTATAAAATCAATGTTAAAAATTAATCCGGGGTTGGAAGCCAAGACCCTGTTTGACGATCTCCAACGCAGGGAGCCAGGCAGATTTTTTGACGGACAGCTTAGAACCCTGCAACGCCGGATTAAACGATGGCGGGCAATGGAGGGTCCACCCAAAGAGGTCTTTTTTAGTCAAATTCATAAACCAGGAAAGTTATGTCAGTCTGATTTTACCCACATGGACAAACTGGATATAACCATCAGAGGTGTTCCCTTTGACCACATGATTTATCATTTTGTCTTGACCTATTCTAACTGGGAAACCGGTACTGTATGTTTTTCAGAAAGCTTTGAGAGCCTTAGCCAGGGAGTTCAAAATGCATTATGGGAACTGGGAGGAGTGCCTGAAGAACATCGCACCGACTGTCTGAGCACAGCAGTAAACAAGACGGGTCATCCTGAAGACTTTACCAGAAGATATAAGGATCTTGTTGATCATTATGGGATAACACCCTGCAAGACAAATCCGAGCAGTCCCCATGAAAATGGAGATGTGGAACAACGCAATTACCGCTTTAAAAAGGCGGTTGACCAAACCCTGATGTTAAGGGGTAATCGAGATTTTGAAGACCGGACAGAATACGAACATTTTTTATATAAACTATTCATGCAGTTGAATGCCGGGCGTAAAAAGCGATTTATGGAGGACCAGGCTGTCCTAAATAGATTACCCAAGCGCCGAATTGATTCATGTAAAAAAAAGGACGTCAAGGTTGGCCCCAGCAGTACCATACGAGTGAATCATAATGTCTATTCTGTAAACAGCCGACTTATTGGCGAGGGAATTCAGGCTCGTCTGTATATGGAACGACTGGAAATTTGGTACGGCCAAAAAAAGATTGATACCTTGCCAAGGCTGCGGGGTGAAGGGAAACATAAAATCAACTATCGGCATCTTATTGACAGTCTGATCCGCAAGCCCGGAGCTTTTGAGAATTATCGCTATCGTGATGCAATGTTCCCCACCAGCCGGTTCCGGATTGCATATGACAGTTTGAAAAAACGTTATACCCTTAAAAGTGCTGCCAAACGATATCTGAGTATTTTAAACATGGCTGCCAAAGAAAGTGAAACAGCTGTAGACAATGCTCTGAGAATCTTAATTGATAAAGATATGGATATTTGTAAATCTCAGGTTCAGACCCTTATACAATCCAATGAGCCTGTTTATAGGGTTGAGGATATCGATATCCCGGAAATTGATTTGACAGCCTATGACCAGTTGCTTGAGGAGGAGATGTCATGTTAAGCGACCAGGAACAAATCATCAACAACCTCAAAAGCCTTCATATGCCGACCATACGCCGCAGTTATGAAGAAGTTGCAGAACAGGCACGGGCAGACTCATGGGGTTATGAACAATATCTTTTGGAGTTATTAAATTTTGAATGTGAGGTTCGGCAGCAAAACCGGATATCCCGCAATCTTCGTGCATCCAAACTTCCGCCTTCTAAAACATTTGAAAATTTTGATAAGAAACGTTTGCCCACAAAGGTGACCAACCATTTGAATGTGCTGGCCAATGGATCCTTTTTAAGGCGGTCCGAAAACATATTGGCGTTTGGTAATCCAGGCAGTGGTAAAACTCATCTGCTATGTGCCATCGGCCATGCGCTTATTGAAAATGGTAAAAAGATTCTTTTTGTCCCATGTGGTCAGCTTGTTCAGGATCTACTGATCGCTAAAAGAGAACTTGAGATAACTAAAAAGCTCAAAAAGCTATCCAAATTTGATGCGGTTATTATTGATGATATTGGGTACGTCCAGCAAAGCCGGGAAGAGATGGAGGTGTTGTTTACCTTCCTGGCAGATCGCTATGAACAAGGTAGTCTGATGATCACCAGCAATCTGCCTTTCTCCAAATGGGAACAGATTTTTAAAGATCCCATGACCACAGCAGCAGCCATTGACAGGCTTGTTCATCATAGCGTTATCCTGGAATTAAACACAGACAGTTACCGAATGGAACAGGCAAAGAATCGAAACCCAAATAGAAAGGACTTATAACGATGTTCAATCAGGATCTTATTACTGAATATACAAGGGAAGAAATCAAAGAAATAGTCATAATGATACGTCTGGAACTATATAACCAGGGTCTGTGTTGTGGCGCCAAAGCAATCCAAAATAAAATGGAAAAAGATGATATCGAACCAGTTCCGTCTGAAAGTACTATCGGGCGTATACTATCAAGCAATGGCTTGACTCATGGAAGAATCGGATTTTATGAATAATAGATTTTTACCAATTTATAATGGGGGCCAGCCCCCATGCCCCCTGTTGAGTTTAGCGCATTATCGACCAAAGTATGAGAAGGCAGTTAGGGAAAGGCCGCACATGAAAGTACGGCCCTCATACTTCGGTCACCTTCTCGGCGCTCGGGTTGCTCTCCAGCATGGCCCTATCCTCCGGAAGGATAAATATAAAAACCATAGTGAGATTTATTTTGCAAGTATTATTTAATGAAATTAACAGGTTATATTGAATGGAAAACGGGAATTTTAATTGTCGTTACAGGAAAAAAATAATTGTCGTTGATCAGTTTCGACCTTGTTTTGATTTTTAATTTTGTATTTATTCCAGTATTGATCCGTTTTATAAAAGCAAAGTTTGTGTTTTAATAATAAAAAAGTTTGTGTTTTAATAATAAAATTTGTATTAAAAATTATGAAAGATAAAATTTTTTTTTGCTGGCTTGGAACAACAGATCTTAATGCTGCCAAAGAAGTAGCTAATATTGGCCTTGGGCCGATAGCTCAAGCAGTTAAAAAAACATCATACAAAGAAATAGTCCTGCTTAATAACTGGGAACAAAGCCAGGCTGACAAGTATAGATCCTGGCTTTGCGAAAAGACATCTTCAAATATAATTATTAAGCAAATAGCACTTTCAAGCCCCACTGATTTTGGCGATATTTATAAAGCTGCAACTAAAACTATTTCTGAAAAGATAGAAGAGCATAGTTCAGAGATCAATCTTGTTTTCCATCTGAGTCCTGGAACACCGGCTATGGCTGCGGTATGGATACTAATTTCAAAAACAATATATCCAGCTGAGCTTATAGAATCTTCGAAAGATCATGGAGTTCATACAGTTTCAATACCTTTTGATATTTCTGCTGATTTCATACCGGATCTGCTTCGGAAATCGGATATGACACTTGAAACCTTGGCTGCAGGGTGGCCGGAAAAAGCTCCTGAATTCCATAAAATCATCTATCAGAGCGATGTTATGGAAAAAGCGATATTTAAAGCAAGGATTGCAGCTCCTCGATCCATTCCTGTACTGCTTGAGGGAGAGTCAGGAACTGGCAAAGAATTGTTTGCCCATGCGATTCACAACAGCAGTCCCCGTAAAAACGAACCTTTTG
>JABHBL010000103.1 GCA_018673925.1 Fidelibacterota bacterium | reverse complement strand
TGCCAGTCCCTCAACCAAACTTCTTAATTCATCATCAGTCATCATCAATCTCGCTCTATAATCATGCCCCTAATTATAGCGGCAACCCCCACTCTTTCAATCAATGTTTCCCATTAGTTCTCCATTAAAATTTACCCAATGTTGCCGTTAATTGATCATTACTCACTGCTAACTGAGTATTCCGGACTATTCCGGCCACCTATTCCGGAGCATTCCGGCCACCCCTAACTGGAGGGTAGTAAACCAGGGATAACCCATTAACCTGCCTCTTTTTCAAAGGAGGCAGCTATGTCCAAGAAGAGGTTATCCATGCGTAACCCTGGTAGAGCTTTTAGAGAATGATGAGCTTTAAGCAATATCAACCTTAAGAGAGCCTGTCCGAGAATCCGAATACCAACAACAGAATAGAAATGTCCGCTATTAGCAGAATAGAAATATCCAGCTATTGACGATAGCACAGTCTAAACTGAGTTCATCTTGAACTTTTTTTGGCGGTGTAATGTGAAGCACATTCACACTCAGTCATATCCATCAATTTGAATTGCTGTCGAATAGATGGAAACATCCGCCGCACTCATACCCAGTCGACGGGCAGTGTTCTGCCACCCCTTCAAGGCAGCGGAGACCTCAATGATTATAGCCTCGGCTTGATCTGCCTTCAGGGCGAAAAACGGCGCCGCTCTGCGAGCGATACCAAGATCTGCGTCCGGCCCTTCTTCTGATATCCATGTTGTAAGTTCGCGTGCTTTCTCCTCCGACGGCACGGGGTTCAGATCATATGCCGGTGATAGCCTCCACCTGTCGTCCTTGTCATACAGAAACCCATGATTGCGCAAGTGGTCATCAAGGTTGCCTATCAGCACACCAAAGACAATTCGCCTCCAGAGCTCATGTAAGTCTGTCGTTGGCTCACTTGAGTACATGCGTATACATTCGGCAATATCAGTATAGGTCGCCTCATCCCCATCATTGAGCCGCAGCAAACTCATGGCTGACAAAAAGGGAACTCGTTTTCCATCTTGTCGATCAAAGCGGGTAATCAAAGCAACTGGTCGACCAGAAACATCCTGTAGTCTAGCAGCTGCAACATTTATCCCTGCTCTATCAGCGAGCTTCATTGCCAACACTTCGCCATGCGTGATGCTTCGATCATCATCGATTTTGGGAAACTTTGCGATAGCCAAAGTACCATCATTATCCATCACAGCCGACTTCGGACGAGCACCTCCGAGCGGAGAGCCTTCATTCAACAGGAGCTTTAAATCCTCTGCCGTTTCTGTATTTGCCTGAACAGCATCAGACGCATTAATAAGAGCCGGGAGCTGGATCAGCGGAGGAACACGATAGCGCCCAACATCATGATCAAAGCTGCCTTCAGCTTCATGCTTATACCGCAACGCACCAATACGGGTTTGATCTGTAATCGCCAAAAGATAATCAATTTCTGATAGAGCGCGCTCCTCCCCCGTTTTACGAAAGGCCCGTTTAATCAGTTGCTGCCCCCAACGGTCGGGCGCGGTATCTCGCAGTGCTCCCGGAAGCGCAGATTTATCCGACGTTGTATAAATCTGGCCACCTTCCAATGGTAGATTAGCTGGATCAAGAGCAAAAGCATCCGGGTTTTCGAGCCATTCGTCAGCGTACTCAAAGACTGAGCTCTGTCCACGCCGCTTAGCAACATAGCGACACCGTCCGACCAAATGTGTCTCACCCACATAATCGATATAGATTTCGATAGTGTCCGTCATGACCACCCCTTCTTGCGGCTGCGTGGCTGTACCTTTTTAGGCAGTCGGTCTTCATCAATATCCAAACCCAATGTATCGACACCACGATCAGCCACGCTTCCAAGGCCTTCCACCAGCCCAAGGATAGAGAGCACCGTTGCATAGATACCCATGGAAACCGAAGGGTCACCTTTTTCAACCTTGTACAAAGTGCCTCTGCTGATAAATGCACGCTCTGCCATTGAGACTGTTGAAATACGGCGCTTTTTGCGCGCAATCGCAATATCCTCACCCAGCTTGATGAGAGTTTGCCGGGCCACCCTCGGTAGAGTGCTAGTCGCTTGAGTCCTCACGGATATGTCTTATGTATTGAACAATAAAAGCTTGATTGATTATATTATAAGACACTATAGCCATAAGCACTAATAATTCTACACCTTATATGAATCTAGGTTTTGAAAATGCCTCTTTATACGCAATCGACATCATCGCAGAAAAATCACTTTTAGAAATAGCCCCAATCGAAGTACCAGAACGCAAGACCTGCTTACTCAACACATACTCATGCTTCTCATCACAAAGGTACCGATACAACCGAACCACCCACACAGCAAAGGCATAAGATTTCTCCTTCAAAGGATACCCCTTATCCCTTTTTGCCCCTGCCATTAATTGATCATTATTCACTGCTAATTGCTAATTGCTAACTCAGTTTCTCAATCTCTTCAATGGATAGCCCTGTAATCGCTGCGATTGTTTGGATCTCTAACCCCTGACTGATGGCATTTTTGGCGATTTCTATCTTATCTTGCGCTCTTTGCTTCTTGCTTAATCTCTGCTCTTGCTCTATCCCTAGCTCTAATCCTTGCTCTAACCCTTCCTGCTTTGCTCTCTTTTCTGCCTTCTTTACCGCTGTATCAATGGCATTAATTTCATCCCACGCCTTCAGATGTATATAATCATATACATCCATCTCTTCCCGATTCCAGTTATACATCTGTGCTGAATCAAAGGCCTGCTCCAGCGCACTGTTTCCAGTGAACTCTTTGGGTACCATCTCCAGACTGGATGCGTTTTTTATGAAGTAGATCCACTTGTCCAGCAGT
>JABHBL010000102.1 GCA_018673925.1 Fidelibacterota bacterium | reverse complement strand
GATGCCTTCGCAAAGGAGAGCTATCTCCGTGCGCAGGCCGCCCAAAAATCAGGTGCTTTTGACAATGAGCTAACCCCTGTTGATATACCTCAGCGCAAAGGTGATCCAACATCATTTGATACTGACGAGGAACCTGGTCGCGGTAATTTTGACAAAATGCTCAAGCTCAGACCTGCTTTTCAAAAAGATGGTACCATTACAGCTGCCAATGCATCCAAAATTAATGATGGGGCCGCTGCTGTGGTCCTCATGCGTGAAGGTGAGGCTGAAAAACGGGGATTAAAACCCATGGCGCGCATTGTCGCTCAAGCTTCAGCGGCTCATGCTCCAGAATGGTTCACCACTGCCCCCGTAAAGGCCATTAACAATGTCCTTAAAAGAGCGGGGATGACTCTGGGTGAAATCGATCTTTTCGAAATTAATGAGGCCTTTTCAGTCGTCACCATGGTTGCCATGGATGAACTAAATATCCCTCATACAAAAGTAAATGTAAATGGTGGTGCCGTTTCTCTAGGACATCCTATAGGTGCTTCTGGTGCTCGCATTCTCACAACGCTCCTCCATGCCATGGAGGCTAGAGAAGCACGGTTTGGTCTGGCCACACTTTGTATTGGTGGTGGGGAAGCTTCAGCACTCATCGTGGAACGTATTTAAGGGGTATTAATATGAGTATTCGTATCGTTGGTGTCATCGGCTCTGGAACTATGGGGAATGGGATCGCCCATGTCTTTGCACAATCTGGTTATGAAGTCATCCTCATGGATATTCAGCAGGCATTCCTTGATAAAGGCATAACCACTATCACCAAAAATTTGGACCGACAGGTAAAAAAAGAAAAAATTTCAGAATCTGATAAAGTCGCCACACTTCAACGTTTAAAAACTTCAACTGATCTTACAGATTTGAAGGAGTGCGATTTTGTGGTCGAGGCAGCCACTGAGAACAGAGAAATCAAATTCAAATTGTTCAAGGATCTGGATGAAATTTTAAAACCCGGTGTGATTCTCAGCTCCAATACTTCATCCATATCAATTACAGAAATCGCAGCTCAGACTTCCCGTCCAGAGCAGGTGATCGGCATGCATTTTATGAATCCAGTTCCGGTGATGAAGTTGGTGGAAATTATTCGCGGACATGTCTGTAGTGATGAAACGGTTGCCACAACTGTGGAACTTTGCAAAGCACTGGGAAAAACTCCTGTTGAAGCCAATGACTATCCCGGATTCGTTGCAAATCGTATTATCATGCCCATGATAAATGAAGCTGTTTTTGCCCTTATGGAAGGTGTCGCTACCAAAGAAGCCATTGATGAAATTATGCATCTTGGGCTGGCCCATCCCATGGGTCCACTGACATTGGCAGATCTGATTGGACTGGATGTCTGTCTATCTATTCTGGAAGTCCTCCATGAAGGTCTGGGAGATCCGAAATATCGTCCATGCCCACTACTGAAGCGCATGGTAGCTGCTGGAAATCTTGGGCGTAAAACGGGACAGGGATTTTATGATTATACTTAAACCATATAGTATCACATCAATAATACCATATTGTGTCATCCTTAGCTCGTCGATGGATAAACACGAATGTTAGAGTTTGTCATACTTCGACAGGCTCAGCAAGACAAACAATATTAAAGGCTGGGAAAAATATGAATTTTGAATTGACAGAAGAACAAAAGATGGTCCGAGAGACCATCAGGGAATTTGCAGAAGCAGAGATCAAACCTGGTGTGATGGAAAGAGATGAAAAAGCTGAATTCCCAACTGAAGTAATCCAAAAATTAGCTGAACTGGGTTTTATGGGTATGCAAGTCCCCGAGTCCTATGGTGGAACTGAAATGGATGCATTGAGCTATGCCATTACACTTGAGGAAATCGCCAGAGTGGACGCTTCAACCTGCGTCATTATGTCAGTCAATAATTCTCTATTTTCTAACCCAATCTTAAAATTTGGTTCTGAGTACCTTAAGAATAAATATTTACCACTCACATCAAGTGGTGAGAAACTGGGCGCCTACTCCCTGAGTGAGCCACAATCAGGCTCTGATGCCAAGGCCATGCTGACCACTGCCACCCTTGATGGGGATTCATATGTCCTCAACGGAGTAAAAAACTGGGTTACTAGCGGTATCAGCAGTGACTTTGTTATCGTATTCGCAAAAACCGATAAAGATGCAGGCTATAAAGGTATTTCTGCCTTCGTAGTTGAAAAAGGTTTGGATGGATTTACCACTGGTAAGAAAGAAGATAAACTGGGTATCCGTGGTTCTGACACCAGTGAATTGATTTTCGAAAATTGCCGAATTCCCAAAGAAAACCTTATCGGGGAAGAGGGGCAGGGTTTCACTATTGCTCTGGCAACTCTGGATGTAGGACGTATTGGAATTGGAGCACAGGCATTAGGGATTGCCCAGGGAGCTCTGGAAAGATCGATTCAATATGCCAAGGAACGGGAACAATTTGGCAAACCTATCGGAATGTTTCAGGGAATTGGATTTAAGCTGGCCGATATGGCCACTCGTGTGGATGCCAGTCGATTACTGGTTTATCGGGCAGCCTGGCTAAAGGATCAGGGTAAAACTATTGGGGAAAAGGCCTCCATGGCCAAGATGTTTGCCGGCGATACGGCTATGTATGTAGCAACAGAAGCTGTTCAGATTCATGGGGGGTATGGATTTATCCGTGAATTTGAAGTGGAACGCATGATGCGCGACGCGAAGATTACACAGATCTACGAAGGAACCAATGAGATTCAAAGATTGGTCATCAGTAGACATCTTCTAGCAGATTAGATTTATAGAATTGTAAAAGGAGAAATGAGAAATGGGATTTTTTGATGCACCTGCATTAAACCACCACGAACAGGTTGTTTTTGCAAAAGATGATGAAACAGGTCTAAAAGCGATCATTGCCATTCACAATACAAATTTAGGACCCGCATTGGGTGGTTGTCGTGTGTGGAACTATGATGATGAAGAGGCTGCGCTTCGTGATGTACTTAGGCTTTCAGAGGGAATGACTTATAAATCAGCTCTGGCAGGTTTAAACCTTGGTGGTGGTAAGTCAGTTATCATTGGTCGTGTACGGGATATCGGCAATGAAGCTGCTTTTAGGGCTTTTGGTCGTCTGGTAGACAGTCTTGGTGGTCGCTATGTAGCTGCTGAGGATGTTAACACCACGCCTCAAATGATGGAATGGGTCCATGAAGAAACTGATTACGTCGCCGGTCTTAGTCCAGACCTGGGTGGCTCTGGAGACCCTTCACCATTCACCGCTTATGGTACTTTTGTGGGTATCAAAGCTGCGGCAAATAAGACCTGGGGATCAGACAGTCTGGAAGGTAAGACCATTGCTGTCCAGGGTCTCGGTCATGTTGGAATCTATCTGGTTGAGCATCTTTCTAAAGCTGGAGCAAAAGTAATTGTCACCGATATAAAAGAAGATCGTGTCAAAGATATGCTCAAATATAAAAATGTGACTGCGGTTGCCCCGGATGATATCTATGATGTTCCAATGGATGTGTTCGCCCCATGTGCACTGGGTTCCTCCGTCAATGATGAAACCATTGATCGTCTGAAATGTCAGGTTGTGGCAGGAGCTGCAAATAATGTGCTTTCCGATTACGAAAAACATGGTAAAATCCTCCTGGATCGTGGTGTATTGTACGCTCCCGATTATGCAATTAACTCTGGTGGAGTCATCAATGTCTATGGCGAGTTCGAGGGCTATAACGAAAAGCGTTCTTACAACCGTGTAAATCACATCTATACCATCCTCCAGGAAATTTTTCAGCGTTCTCAGGATGAAAATATTCCCACAATGGATGCAGCTGACATTCTAGCTGAAGAGAGAATTCGCAAACTGGGACGTCTGAAACAGATGCACCGTTCTGGCAAACGCTTATTCTCGAAAATATAAATAACGCGTAGAAAGGATCAGGCCTCAGTTCATGCAAGAAAGACGACGAGCCCGGGAATTTGTTGTGCAGGTCTCATATGCTCATGAGATCCAAAATGATAACCTGGATCAAACCTTCGACCTCCTGGCAGAGAAGAGCGAGTTATCTGATGATTTGCTTAAATTTGCTCGGGATCTGGTAAATGGGATTATGGCTCATCGTCAGGAATTCGATGACCTGATTGCCAGCAAATCCAGAAATTGGGATCTGACCCGTATTGCCCTTATTGACAGATTGATACTCAGGATGGCGCTTACCGAATTCTTTTATTTTCAAGATATTCCACCAAAAGTGTCCATCTCAGAGGCAATTGAAATTGCCAAGGTATTCAGTACAGAGGAGAGCAGTAGTTTTGTGAATGGTATCCTGGATGCAATTCTAAATGATGCCTTGTCTGAGGGTAAAATCTCCATGATTTAATTAGCCCAAAACGCTAATTACCCAGAAGCGTGTTCCCTAAATCGTCACACCGAGCGGAGTCGGAGTGCGATGAGAAGGGGAACACGCTTTTTTTATTCTCCCGCTTCGTCATAAAAGAACTGTAAAATAATAGGAGGCCCCGGCCCATGTGGCACAGACCGGGGATGGTATGAACTCAGATGAGTATGACCAGTATCTGAGTAAACGCATTACTTTTGTATACACTGTGGATCCAATCCTCGCTGAGTTGGTTGGTCATAACATTTACATTCCTGTGCAAATGTGCATGTATTGGGGAGGATCAATGCTAGAATGATGATGACAAGTAGACAGACCCCTCTTAATCCTTTATTTGTTTTTTCTGAGATCACTTTAAAAGCTCAATCATTTTTAGTCCCCCATGAACTATTCCACTAATCAGAGACAGTATTATTAAATATTGGCAGGGCTGAAGGGATCGGTAAAGTTGGGATACAACTCAAACCCAGGAGGTGAATCGTTCAACTCCAAAACCCCAACAGTCCCCACCATTTCAATTAGGGTCAATAAGCAATAACAGCCCCAGTCTACCAGGCAAGACCAGGGCTTTGTGCATGAACTTGACTTATTTCAGAAGCGTAAACTTCCTGACTTCACGATATGACTTTCCTGAAGTATCCTTGAATTTCATCTCGTAAAGATAAAGCCCGGTTTTCAGTGGTTTTCCTTGCTGATCATTGGCAAACCATTTCATGGTATGCCTGCCCCCAAGCCTATGATCATCAATCAGTTTAACCACTTCACGACCATTCACGTCATACACCATCAAAGTGATCCATCCAGCACCTGGCATCTCAAAATTGATAGTGGTAGAGGGGTTGAAAGGGTTGGGGTAGTTTTGATGCAGTTCAAAACTTGATGGTAGCGTCTTCGCATCAGCGACTCCCACAGTATTCCAGGAGGCTGTAACATCATAAGCAACTCCGTTCAAGACCTCAAGCTGACCTGAATATGAGGTATAGAAATCCTCTACCGTCGTGGCACATTCAACCCCGATATACCATAGCCCGGATTCTTGTGGAGAAAAGTTCAGAACATGTTGGTTTCCATCATTTTCACTAGCATATAGAGTCGAATCCTCGAAGGCATATGATCCTGGATTGGCATAAAGATTAAAATCAAAACCCGCCTCAGCATTCAGCTCAATGGAAATATCCGAAGTCCCAGGTGGAATGGAAATGGTGTAGTGATGGTATTGTCTGTCCCCAATACGCGTAAATTCTGGTAAACTGTCCTCAGTAAACAAATCCATAGTACGAGTTTCACTGTTCATTAAATTGGCTTTTACCACAGGATTGCCGACACCATCCAGGGCATACAATAAAATTGCCTGCATCATACTAAGTATTTCACCGTCCCAGGCACCTTCAGGGTGAGAGCCGGTGACCACGACTCGTCCTTGGGTTGTATCTGGTTTGTAGGCCCAGGTACTGGCCTTGTCATGCATTTCCACTCTCACATGGCGTGAGTCATATCTAGTCAGAATCTCCGTTTTTATTGGAAAATCCAGATTTTCCCGTGCCCAACAACCCCCATTGTGCCTCACATTTTCAATGAGGTGATCATTTCCAAAATTGAAGTAATTCAGGAGGGGAGAATCAGCTGGCAGAAAGTGTCCTGTATAGCTATCCAGAAGACCTGATGTATGAGTTCTTCCAGGCCAAATATGATAGTACGCAGGGGAGATACCACTTTCCTGATAGCTTAGGCTGGCTATAAATGCACCGGCGCAAGACCCCGTAAAGCTGCCCCCCCTGGCATAAAAATTTCTTACACGGTCTCTACCGACCTCACCTAAAGAGTTTCCATGGCTCGATGATGAACCACCATTGGTATAAATCATACGAAAACGAGGAGATCCATCTGGATATAGGAGATGTCCGTTAGTGTCAAACGCATTTGAGATCATGACCTCCGTTTGGATATCTTCATCTGAAGTACCCAGGTATTCTACCGAAAGCCCCAATAACTCAGGGGCGTCCATATACAATCTCGAAGTTAATGAAACGCCGCCATCACTAAAAATATCCTTAAAGAATCCAGGCGTTTGAGCAAACAAAGTAGATGCAGGTGGTATTGCCAGAATGAATACAACAGTTAATAATCTTCTTAAGAAACGCATACTTTCCTCTGAAAATGCCCCGATTGGATTGAACCAACCGGGGCTCCGCGTTAAACAAACACTACTTCAGCAGAGTAAACTTCCTGACTTCACGGAATTGTTTACCCTGGGCATCGATGAAGTTCATCTCATACAGATAAATTCCTGTTCCAAGGAGATTACCCTGACGATCATTCGCAAACCATTGCATGGAATGCTTGCCCCCAAGCCTTTGATCTTCAATAAGTGTAGCTACTTCCCGACCTGTAACATCATAAACAACCAATCTGACCCAACCGGCACCAGGCAACTCAAAGTTGATTGTAGTAGAGGGGTTGAAGGGGTTGGGATAGTTCTGATTCAATTCGAACTGCTGTGGCACTAGAGCTGATAATGGATCATTGGCCACCATCATGCTTCCCTCTCTACCAGCACCCATATCTATACCATTCTCACCAGCACCAATACACGGAGAATCCACATAAAGGTTATAATTGTCCTCATGAATGGTATGGAGACTGCATGAATCAGACTCTAGGCTGTCGCAAGAGTTGTAGACGAATCGAGGGTCGGCATCTAAATTACCCGTTCCCCAGGTAACAGTACCACGATCATTGGTGGTAATCCCAGCCTCACTTCCCTGGATATCTGAGTAGAGAATGGTCAGAGAATTGTTAGTCAATAAGTGATAGAATTCAATATTGGTGGTATCAGTTTGCCCGGCAAACTCCCCGCGGGAAGTATTATTCCAAACAATTGAGTTTTTTAAAACCACATCAGCACCATCGCTCAAAGCCATTCCTGCCCCTAGATGCCACCATCGCAAGGTGGTCCTATTATCAGCAATAGTCACGCGATCAAGAGTGGGATTGCCATCCATATGAATCCATACGCCACCAGCCATTTGGTCAGCCACATTCTTATAGACCGCAACCTGCTCAACCAGGGCATTGGAGGTCCAGAGTGCAAGTCCACCACCAGTAGTCCGAGCGAAGTTATCACTTATCTTTACTCTGCGAAGTGTAGGGCTCGACTGATAGACCAAAATACCACCACCAAAATCGGCCTCATTGCCCCGAATGAAAACATCCTCTATGAGAGCATCAGCATCATAAGCACACATGATGCCGCCACCCATTGCAGTGTCTCCTACTGCTGTATTTCCTTCAACAATAAGATTCCTGAGTGTGGGCGTTGAATTTTGTCTGACATTAATACCACCCCCAACAGAATATCCATCAGGATTTACCCACCCCTGACCGTTAGTGATTGTGAAACCATCCAAAATCGCTGTAGTTTCCTGAGAAACTATCATCACCGTGGTCATCATATTGCCACCATCAATTATAGTAACTTCGGGGCCACCTTCAGAAAGAACGGCAATGTTTTTTCCCAGAAAGTTGATGTTTTCAACATAGGTACCAGCTGCCACTAGAACCGTATCCCCATCCAATGCTACTTCAATTCCAAGCTGTATTGTTGGGTAGTTAGAAGGGACTCGTAGCGTTTGTGGTGGTCCCGGAGATTCCCAGGAACCCATATCAGGAGCAACACCTCTGTATTCATTCACCGACATATCGATCCAGGTCTCGCCCTCATAGGCATACTGAGCTATCCCGGCATCGATACACGACGAACTGGGACCCAGATGATCTCCATTAGTAAAGCGAGGATCCGTTTGCAGATTTCCAGTAATCCAATTGATTCTGCCAATCCCTGGATGCATACCAGCTACGCCACCCTGAACGTCTGAATAGGCAATAGATACTGTATCAGGCAGATTGTCTACATCTAAATACATGAGGTAGAACTGGTCTGGCATGTTTCCATAAAAAATGGAATTCACTATTTTAGGATTGCTGGCATGGTTGGTTAGCATGCCACCGCCCCCATTAGCACCTCTATTCGCTTCTACAGTGATTTTGTTTAATGTTGGTGTGGCGTGGTCATGTAGAAATAATCCACCTCCAGCTTCACCAATATTGTCGTGGATATAAACATCCTCGAAATAAGGATCAGCATATTGACCAATGTAGACACCTGCACCAGCCTGAGATACCGTATTGCCATATATGTTTAGATTCTTAACTGATGGCGAAGAATTATGAGCAATGGAAAGACCACCACCCCAGACTGAATTATTGTTGGCGATGATAATATTTTCCAAAACTGGATTTGACTGGACACTGACTGCAATTCCACCCCCGGCCCCGTCAGGTTCTTCTCCAATCACTGCGGAGTTACCAGATACGATCAGATTTTTAAGAATGGGTGATGAAGCATAATGTATAAGAATGCCTCCTCCTAACATATCCGAAGTTTCACCAGGCGTCCCAGACCCATTGGTAATCGTAAATCCATCTAGAACCGCGTTTTCAGATTCTCCACTCATTATCTGGACAGTGGATCCATTTTGATTGCCATCAATGATGGTTAATTCTGGACCACCTACTGATTCAACGGTGATGTCCTTTCCGTTGAAATTGATATTCTCAACATAGGTACCCACATTTACCCGGACGATATCCCCATTTACCGAGGCATCGATTGCTGACTGTATGGTACTAAAACTCGCCGGCACATTAAAGACAGTTGGTGGTGGTGGTACTTCATGGGAACCTTTATCAGGTGCGGAGCCAACATATTCAGCGGCTTCCATATCAATCCAGGTTACTCCTCCAACAACGAAGTTGGCTATTCCTGAATCAACACAGGGTGAAAGTGCCTGCAAATCATCATAGTCGACATTTAGGAAGCAAGGATCTACAGAGGTGTTCCCATCGAGCCAGTTCAATAGACCTGAGTTAACGGTAATTCCATTCTGACCGTCCTGGATATTCGAGTAGGCAATGGATAATGTATCAGGATCATACTGGGGATCGCCATTAAACATAATCTGGTCGGGGACATTGCCCTTAAAAATAGAGTTGACAATCTTGGGACTGCTTCCATCATTTGATATCAATCCACCACCGCCGCTAGGAGCCGTGTTGGCTCTAACGGTAATCTTGTTAAACGTGGGGTTAGCATTCTCATGCAGGAAAAATCCACCACCATAATAGGCAGCCCTGTTGAGACGGACGTATACATCCTCAAAATAAGGAGATGAGTTAACCCCAATATAGACACCGCCACCAGTTGTTGTTGCTCTGTTCCTTATAATTACCACATTATGCAAAATTGGATTTGAATTGGTGACAATAGCCAGCCCACCACCCCATTTTGATCGATTATAGGAGATTTCAATATTTTCCAGGATGGGGCTTGAATCCGCTGCGATAGTGATTCCACCACCAGCAGGGTCGTCACCACCTAAGGCTGCATTATTAGTGACGATGAGATTTTTCATAGTCGGTGAAGAGCCATTACGACAGGCAATCCCACCTCCTACGATTTCATCACCATTGTCAAAACCGCTTCCATTTGTGATTGTGAATCCGTCTAAAACCGCACTGTCGTCCTCTTGGTTCAGAAAATGAACAACAGCGCCATTTTGATTTCCATCAATAATGGTCAGTACGGGACCGCGAAGAGACATCACCACGATATTGTTGCCATTAAAATTGATATTTTCTACATAGGTGCCTCGATCCACCAGGACTGTATCACCATTACTGGCGATATCCATACCTACCTGAATCGTGACAGCATCTTCTGGTACATTGATTGTCGTAGCTGTAAGTGTACCAACACTAACCAACACAATAATCATTAGATGTAACCATTTCATGATCCCCTCCTTAGTTTGGGTTTGAATTCTGGTGTTAACCTACCACTTGGAGTGGAATTGCGCATCTTTACTAAATCTTTACAAACGCAGAAAAGTTTGATCCACGCCCAAGCCTGGAATCAGGGGATGTAAAGATTAGAATATTGATGTTTTAGAGGAAGGGAGTAATGTCTCTAAGTGATTATATATAATTGACTAAAGATGTATTTATAAAGATACAATTTGAGATTAAAAAATTAAGTTTGTAAAGAAAAAGTAAAGGTAGTGGAAGTCAATATTTGGAGAGAAATGTTGAAAGATTCTCTTCGCTACCAATCTCCAATTTTTTTCTAATCCGGTGGCGATATATATCAATGGAGGAAGGTTGAACATTCATTACCTTGGCAATATCCTTAGAAATAAGATTTAACCTGAGGAGGGCACAAACCTTCAATTCATTCTCTGATAACCCGGGATGGCTATTGCGTAGTTCAGAATAGAACCCAGTGTGAATTTCTGTAAACCAGATTTCAAAATCTTCCCAACCCTGTTTTACGGAACTACGATCCCGAAGAAAATGCAATAGCTTTTTAATTCGAGGTTTAACATCATTCCAGCTCAATTTTGAAAAGCTCTCCAGTTCGCTCTGAAGATTATCCATGATCTGCTGTTTGTCGTTGAGGTGAAGGGATTGAGTAAGCAACTCACGTTTGAGATGATCCAACTTTAACTCGGTTTTTTCCAATTCAACTCTTTGCCGCTCTTCAATTTCGACTTTGAGTTGTGCAGTACGCTCTCTCACCAGAGCTTCCAGCTTATCTCGTTGAGCAATGAGTCGGTAGGTTCGGAGTTGAATGTACACCAGCATGAGTCCAAGGAGAGTTAACATACCGAGAGTCTTAAACCACCATGTTTTCCAAAAGGGGGGTGCAATGGAGAGCTCAATAGAAGCTCCTTCCAAGTTCCAAACACCATCATTATTAGATCCCCTTACCCTAAACGTGTAATCCCCGGCAGGAATATTCATATATTGAGCTTTAGGTGTAATTTCCGCATCAATCCAATCCTCGTCATACCCAACTAACTTATAGGAGTAATGATTTTTATAGCTGGCAGAGAAGTTCAGTGCCGCAAATTTGAAGGTAATGACCTTGTCTCGATATGTGAGATCTATTTCATCCGTTTGGGTGATGGAACGTTCTAGGATGACCCTACCATCGATCTCTTCACCGATCTGCACAGGTTGGTAGTTGATTGATAAGCCTGTGATAACCATGGGTGGTATATAAGTGTTGTTTTTGATGCTGTCGGGATAAAACACGTTATACCCATCACCACCACCAAAATACATCGCTCCATCATCAGATTTCAAACAGGACTGAAAGTAGAAATCCTCCTGCAGGCCGTCACTGGTGGTATATTGATTAACAAGCCCAGTGTCAGGATGAGCTTTCATGATTCCATGATTTGTACTCAACCATAAAAATTTCTTATCATCCTGAAGAATGCCGTAAACAGAGATGTCTGTAGGTTTCAAGTGCAGATCAAGGAGGGATATTTCAGTCCTGCCCATATCCAACTTATTCAAGCCACCACCTCGTGTCCCAATCCAGAGCGTTTGGGCATCATCCTCGTAGAGTGTTTGCACGCAGTTGCTGGTTATGGAGTTGCTATTTGATTGATCTACTATAAATCTCTTAAACTTTCCTGATCCTCGATCGAATTGATTCAGCCCTCCATCCGATGTACCGATCCAGATGAATCCGGCTTTATCCTCTAAGAGAGAATAGGTGAAATTGCTACTCAAACTGTTGGGGTCATCTGGATCGTGCCTGAAATGTTCAAATGCATCAGTTGCACCATCATAGCGCTCAAGACCCTGTGTCTCTGTGGCGATCCAGATGTTTCCATCACGTGTCTCTAATATGTCCCTCGTTGTTTTGTCTGCAAAGCTGTTGGAATCACTTTCACGATTTCGATAATGTTTTAAGATACGGTCAGGATAATCCATCGTGAACAGACCACAGGAAAATGTCCCGATCCAGATCCTGTTATTCCTGTCTGATCTAACCCGGGATATATAATCTCGGCTCCACCATTCAGAGATGCCCAATGTGCTTAAAGAATTGTAGTGAGAGAAATCACCAGTATTGGCATCCATCATGCTGGTACCTCCCTCAATGGTACCAAACCAAATATTGCCCAGGGGATCTTGGGAAATTGACCACACTGCATTTGCCCTGATACTATTGATGTTGTTCGTCTCACTCTGGACAAGTTTGAAGCGAATCAGAGAGCGATCATAATAGCTTACCCCAGCGGATTCAGTGGTCACCCAGAATATTCCCTGGCGATCAATAAGGGTTGCGTATGTGAGATTGTCACCTAGCGACCCCGGATCATTTTCATCATGATAATAATAGGTGAGGTTCTTTGTATCATGAACATAATTTGCAAGACCTCCCGGAGAACCGAACCAGATAGAACCATTCTTATCCTTGCTTATAGAAGTGACCCCACCCATTGGAGAGACGGCCATGTCGGGATCATTTATGGTTTCGAACTTATCAGTATTATAGTCCCATCTGTGAACACCTACACCGAATCGACCTATCCAGAGACATTCATCGATGGAATCAGCCAACATCGCAGTCAGACCTACGGATGTTGAGCGGCGGATCTTCACCCTGCGATTCATGCTGTAGTCTTCAAGGAAGATCACTGTTGCAGCACCATTCTCGGTACCTACCCAAAGCATTCCTCCTGGGGTTTCTGCCATGCAGGTGATGCGATCCTGAGCCAGTGATCGGTCATTTTCAGGATCAGGATAGAATGAGGTGAAAGTTCCAGTTAAATCGACATATCTGCTTAAACCATTCTCAGTCCCGATCCATAAGGCTCCCCGTGAATCAGTAAGGAAACAGGTGACCCTGTTACTTACCAGGGAGTTAGAATTGTCAGGATCATGTTTGAAATTCTCAAAGTTCTCATTATCCCTATCATAACGACTGAATCCGCCGTTTGACGAACCGACCCACATAACATTATCAACATCCTCATGGAGTGCAGTTATGTGCGAGCCTGGAATGGAGGTATCATCCAGAGGGTCAAACAGGAATGCTTTGATCTCTCTACCATCCCAGCGATTCAGTCCAAAACGGGTCCCAAACCACATGAATCCTTGACTGTCTTCAAGTATGGTGTGGACTGCATTCATAGTAAGTCCATCTTTTACTGAGATATGGTCGAACCGAATGGGTAGGTCTGTGGTATAGCCAGAACCAGCAACTAGTGTTGTGAAGATAATCAGGTACAATAACTTTTTAAAAGTTACCCACACTTGAAAATTCCCCATTTTGATGAACAATTTCTATACATGAACGAGAAATCACTAATGCCCCCACAGACATGTAAAACGATGGAACAAAGCTAATTGAACTCTATTTAATGGCAATGGAAAACATGGTCGTATCACTACCATCGTCTGTGATAAGTCTTCTGAATAGGTTAATATGGACGATGATGAATATTCAATGTCACACTCTCAATAAAGCACTTCACAAACCCTCCGAGGAAGTTATTTTAGCGCCATGATTAGTAAATTTATTACCAAAATATTTGGAACCAGTACGGATCGTGAGACCAAACAGCTGATTCCGTATGTCGCACAGATTAATGAACAGTACTCAGCACTTTCGAATGCTACACAGGAAACCTTACTCTCCAAAACAGAGGCCTTTAAAACGCGGATCAGTGAGGATACTTCAGAACTCCAATCCAGGCTTGAAGGTGAAGGCAAGGATCACAAGTTTATAAAAGAAGCCGTCTATAACCTGGAACAAGAAATTCTTGCTGAAATATTACCTGAGGCATTTGCTATAGTTAAAAAGGGTGCAGCCCTTCTCATGGGACAGACAATTAATATCACCGGTCAGGAAATGGTCTGGGACATGATTCCCTATGATGTTCAGCTCATGGGTGCAGTTGTTCTGCACCAGGGTAAAATATCTGAAATGAAGACGGGTGAAGGAAAAACTCTGGTGGCTACCATGCCTATCTATCTCAATGCTTTAGTTGGGAAGGGTGTGCATATCATCACTGTGAATGACTATCTCGCCGAACGAGATTCACAATGGATGGGTGCCCTTTTGAAGTATGTCGGGCTATCAGTTGGTGTGATCCTGGCTCAGATGGATCCTCAGAAGCGTCAGGAAATGTACAACTGTGATGTGACCTATGGTATCAACAGTGAGTTTGGATTCGACTACCTCCGCGATAATATGTCCATCAGTAAGCAGGATCAGGTCCAGCGCGGACACTATTACTCTATTGTTGATGAAGTTGATAGTGTGCTCATCGATGAGGCTCGAACCCCGCTTATTATCTCTGGAACCGTTGAATCTGAAATTGCCCAACGTTATACTGATTTACGACCCCTGGTCGATACGCTCATGCGGCGTCAGACCACACTGGTCAACTCCATTCTTGCAAAGGCTGAAGAAGCCCTCAAGGATCCTAAGCTGGAATACGATGCTGGAGAACTGATCCTTCAGGCACGTCGGGGAAGTCCTAAACATCGTCGTCTCCAGAAGCTATACCAGGAACAGGGGATCAAGAAGCTTGAGCAGCGTGTTGAGAACGACTATCTCCGTGATAAACGCATGCCCGAGATAGATGATGAACTTTATTTCGTTATTGAAGAAAAACAGAACAGTGTCGATCTTACCGATAAAGGTCGTGAAGCTTTATCACCCAATGATCCTGATAGATTTGTAATCCCTGATTTACCCACCCTTCTAAATGATATTGAGAGCGATGAAGCCCTTTCAGTTCAAGAACTGAATGAGAGCAAAGAGAAGCTTTATGCCCTCCACGGTGAGCGCTCAGATACCATCCACAATTTAAGTCAGCTTCTCAAAGCCTACTCGCTATTTGAAAAAGATGTAGATTATGTGGTTCAAGAAGGCAAAGTCATGATCGTCGATGAGTTCACGGGTCGTATCATGCACGGTCGTCGATATAGTGATGGTTTGCACCAGGCTCTTGAAGCCAAAGAAAAAGTCCGGATCGAGAAAGAAAGCCAGACGCTGGCGACGATTACGCTTCAGAATTATTTCCGACTCTACAAAAAGCTTTCCGGCATGACAGGTACTGCTGTCACAGAAGCAGAGGAATTTTTCAACATCTATAAACTTGGTGTGGTTGAGGTACCTACACATCGTGATGTTGTTCGGGCCGATGAAAACGATCAAATCTATAAAACCCGTAGGGAAAAATTTAATGCAGTGATCGAAGAGATTATTGCTTCTCACAAATCTGGACAACCCGTACTGGTGGGTACCATCACCGTTGAAGTATCAGAGACACTTTCTCGAATGCTCAAGCGACTTAAAATTCCCCATAACGTGCTCAATGCCAAACAACATGGCCGAGAGGCGGAAGTTGTAGCCAGAGCAGGACAGGCCCATGCTGTGACTATCGCTACCAATATGGCTGGTCGTGGAACAGATATCAAACTGGGTCCTGAAGTCAAGGATCTGGGTGGTCTTAAGATATTGGGCACCGAGCGTCACGAGTCCCGTCGAATTGATCTCCAGCTGAGAGGTCGATCTGGAAGACAGGGTGATCCAGGTGCTTCACGTTTCTATCTGAGTCTCGAAGATGATTTGATGCGACTGTTTAGTTCTGATCGAGTGGCCAGTGTGATGGACCGTCTCGGTTTACAAGAGGGTGAGGTCATCGAAGCCGGTATGGTGACAAAGGCTGTGGAGCGAGCCCAAAAGAAGGTCGAAGCTCGCAACTACAGTATTCGTAAACATCTGTTGGAATACGACAATGTGATGAATCAGCAGCGCGAAGTTATCTATGATCGCCGACAGGCTGCCCTGGATGGTCTTGATCTCAAAGAGGAATACAGCGAAGTCATCGAGAATTATGTCGATACCGTAGTAGAAAAATATTCGGGTCTTGAATCTGACGTGGACTTGTGGGACTGGAATGGATTGCAGGCTGACCTCGGCTCAACCGCCATGGTTCAGATTGCAGAAACGCCATCTGTCGATCTCGATGCCGATAAATTGAGAGAGCTCGTCAAGAAGCTTATCTGGGAATCATATGAACAGAAAGTTGAGATAACGGGAAGTTCGGAGAATTTTAAACGTCTTCAGCAATTTGTATATCTGAGAGTGGTGGATGAGAAGTGGCGTGAGCATCTCTATGAGATGGATCAGATGAAGGAAGGAATTAACCTCCGCGCTGTTGGCCAGAAAGACCCCTTAATCGAGTATAAGAAAGAGGGCTATCAACTATTTGTAAAGATGCTTGATCTAATTGATCGTGAAGTTCTCAAACTCTTCTTTCATGCTCGTATTGTCGATGAGCGCGAAAATAAAATGCGCAAAGCCAGAAATCTTTCTTCCAACCATGCAGAAACCTCAAATATGGGTTTTCTGAATGCCTTACCACAAACAGGTGGGGATGGAAATCAGGGCGGCGCTCAGCCTGGCCCTCCTCAGAAACCAAAACCCATTCAAGTGGAAGAAAAGATTGGAAGAAATGATCCCTGTCCTTGCGGATCGGGTCTTAAATACAAGAAATGTCACGGTAAGTAAGGCGGTATTCTTGATCACTAACAATTTTGTTACAGTATATAGACTGGCAAATAAAGTTTGTATCACCCCTTGAAGGCGTTATTTTTCAACTTGTATAGTGAATGAATCGGACTGTGATAAGAATCAACGCGATTGTTCAGTAGTATAATTAGTTTTAATGAAAATCAACCACATGCATGTGGAGGGAAATATGCGTAGAAGCTTTCTAGTCATCACCAGCCTAATAATCATCGCCAGTTTTGGCTTTGGTGAGACAGTTGTGTCTGTTATTGGAGCCTCCACTCAAAATGCAAACCCAATTGCCCCTCTCGAAATAAATCTGGAAAACACCAGTGCTGTGGGTGGATTACAATTCAGTTTGAAAGATGTCCCCAATGAATTGTCAGTAGCAGCGGTTGTCCCTGCAGGTCGTGCTGCAGCTGAACCCTATGATGATTTTGGTGCTGATGGAACAGCTAATACAAGTGATTTTGGTGAAGGCGATAACCAATACACACCTGGCGAGCCCTATACTGATGTTAATGGCAATAGCGAATGGGATGGCGATTTTTCTGTAGAATTTAATGATAGAGATTCAACTGTTAGTGTTTTGATTTTTGATGCCAGCGGCAACAGCATCATTCCAGGAAATGGTCCAATATGTACCATTCTCTTCTCAGTGCCCACAACTGTCGCAGATGAAATTATTGAATTAAAGTTTCATGAGATTCTTAACGCAGATCCACAATTTTTACTTGTAGTTACTGACCCCGATGGCACTGCTTTAAATACAACATGGTTAAATGGTCTACTCACAGTGGGTGGAATTGAAGTCCGTCTCACTGGTGGTGGTGGAACCCCAGGCGGGTTGTCTGCACTGATGACCATTGAGATGAATAATTTATTAACTCCGGTAAAAGGAATTCAGTTCAATATTGTTGATGATGTGGATTACCTGACTATTGAATCCGTTCAAGGCATTGGCCGAGGATCTGATTTTACCTTTGTTGGCAATGAAGTAGATGGTCACTCCCTGATTCTGGGTGTCAATCTCAATGGACAGGAAATTCCTACTGGTAGCGGTGGAATACTAGAGGTGCAATTTATGATTGCAGCAAATGCTCCCCTGGGCGATCTGACAGTGTCGATTACCGATTTAATTGTTGCTACACAGGGTGGTTTACCACTTCCCAGCAACGGTGAGGACTTTGTATTTTCACTCACCACCGGTGTTGATGATGAAGCTGAGCTGCCCACCGCATTTGAGCTCAAACAAAATTATCCTAACCCTTTCAACCCAACGACCACTATTAGCTATAGTGTGCCAGAAGCTTCTGAAATTCACGTAGGAATATTTAATCTCCTCGGTCAGGAAATTCGCTCACTCTCAAATGGTGAACACCAACCTGGTGTATACTCAACCATGTGGGATGGATTAAATCAGAATGGTGTCCGCGTTGAATCAGGAATTTATATCTATAGGATGAGTAGCTCTGTTGGTTTTAGTGCCACTAAAAAGTTGGTCATGCTCAAGTAATTCTGTCTTAAAATAATTATGGAAAAAGCCCCGGTTTTTACTGGGGCTTTTTGTTGCTTCGAACGAGGCAGTTTCTATCTTGCGACGCTTTTTTAAGCCGCGGTGGCGGAATTGGTAGACGCGCTAGATTTAGGATCTAGTAAGCTCAGCTTGTGGAGGTTCGACCCCTCTCCGCGGTACAAAGCAAACGAGAAATCGTTTGCTTTTTTTTTATAAAGCCCAAGCCCTCCTGAGATTATGTGCGACTCATTCAATCCAGCCAATTGAGTATATCAATCCGACATAGGAGTATGTTAAAATGATATATTTGTTGATAGAAACTGCAACAAAAAATAGAATTATCACACTCTAAGTGAAATAAATATAATTATATAGATAAATGCTGTTTTGGCTGGCATGAGATTGGGTTAACTGGTGTGCGTGGTAAGAACCACTTTTTTAGAAACCTTTTATCGATTCGTGCGACCGATTAAAGAAACAGCACGATAAATCATTTCGAGAGAAAGTAAATAATGGAGCAAATTATGAAATCAAGAGCATTCATCTCAGTCGTGTCAATCCTTATTGGATTAAGCTCATTAGCTTATGCACAATCCTCAGTAAGCAAAGACATTCACATTGCCAAGGGCAAAAAGAGCTCAAGAAATGTCTCCACGGTGAGTGGTGATATTTTTGTGGGTAATGGTGCCCATGTTAAGGGAGATGTTTCCGCAGTAAGTGGAGATATCTCAATTGGGTCAAAAGCCTCAGTTGAAAATATTGAAGTCGTCAGTGGTGATATCTCAATTGGGAAGAGTGCAAAAACCAGAAATCTCGAAACGGTTAGCGGTGATATTCATCTTTATGAAAAGAGTGATGTAGATGGATCAATTGAATCTGTGAGTGGAGATGTGAATTGTGACTCAGGGTCTGACATTGTAGAAAGTATCGAAACTGTGAGTGGCGATATTGAATTGGATGACTCAAGACTCCGAGGGTTTCTTAAAACTGTCTCAGGGGATATATCGCTTTTTAATGGCTCTATGATAGATGGTGATATCATCATAAATCGAAAACCAGATGTTGTGCTTTTTCATGATGGAAAACTCAAAATTATCATCGATATGAATTCTGTAGTAAAGGGTTCTATCCTCGTGAAAGAGCCCAATTCAAATGTAATCGTCTACCTGGCCAACGGTGGCAAGGTACAAGGTGAGATTGTAAATGCTGAAGTGCGGAAGCAATAGATCATTGGTTCCGGATTGAGGTGAAAGGAATGGAAAAATATGAAACAAATGCGACTGCTTACTCTCCTGTTCTGTGGATTAATACCAATAGCTATGATTGGATCACCACAATTAAAAGGGAGTGCACAGGAGCGGAGTGTTTCAGCTTTCCGCCTGAACGGAACCCCAATTGAAGTAGATGGAAAACTCGACGATAAAGTTTGGCAAGAACTTCCAAAACAAAGTGACTTTCTGCAGCGTAATCCCGATGATGGTTCCAAAGCAACCCAGCGTACAGAATTTGCTGTAGCCTATGATTCCGAATTCCTCTATGTAGGAATTCGGGCATATGACGACCAACCTGAGCTGATTGATGGAATCCTCACAAGACGTGATGAATCCTCTCCTTCTGATTGGCTATATATAACAATAGACAGCTACCATGACCACAGAACGGCATTTGAGTTTGGTCTCAACGCAGCTGGGGTGAAGCAGGACTTACGACGTTTTGATGATGATAACGCCGATTTCGACTGGAATGCTGTATGGGAGGGCGAGGTCAATATCGATGAACAGGGATGGACGGCAGAGTTTGCGATTCCTTTCAGAGAGCTTCGCTTCAATAGTGCTGAGTCCCTCAATTGGGGTCTCAATGTGTATCGTGAATTTCCACGCAATGATAATGAGCTGGCCATCTGGAATCACTGGTCCCATGAGGAAACAGGGTTTGTCTCAAATTATGGTGAGCTCACTGATCTGACCAATGTCCAAGCCGAACAACCCATATATATAACACCCTATGTCCTGGGACGATCCGGTTTCAATGATGCCCATAAGGGTAAATTTGACCAATATGAAAATTCTGCCAGTGTTGGTGTGGATATTCGGAAGAATTTTGATCTTGGACTCACTTTCAGTGGAACGATTAATCCTGATTTTGGTCAGGTTGAGGCAGATCCAGCAGAGTTTAATCTTACTGAATTCGAGAGTTACTTCAGAGAGAAAAGACCCTTCTTCATTGAAGGGGGTAACATTCTAAATTTCTCCTTAGGCTTTGGTGATGGTGATAATTCCTCAAACACACTATTCTACTCTCGACGAATTGGCCGAGCTCCCCAGGGTGGTGCTGAATCTGATGGTGGGACAGTCTCCACAGTTGATGCTCCAGAGTTTACCCGTATCCTGGCAGCTGGAAAATTTACGGGGAAATTAGATAATGGTCTATCTGTGGGTATTATGACAGCTGCAACAGCTGAGGAAAAAGCTGTTGTTACCTATGACGATGGTCATCAATCCAGCAATGTTATTGAACCTGCCACAACCTATTTGCTTACCAGAGTTCAACAGGACTATCGCGGTGGATTTACGACTCTCGGTGGGATTTTTACTGCAACCTTGCGTTCATTGGATGGTACAAACATGGATTGGTTGCGGGAAAAAGCCTTCACAGGTGGTTTAGACTTCAATCATCAATCCTCAGATAGAGTATATTCCATTGAATCTGCCTTGGCTTTCAGTCATGTGCTGGGAAGCGAAGATGCAATACTTCGCACTCAACTCCACCCCGCTCGCTATTTTCAGAGACCGGATGCTAAACATCTCAGTGTGGATTCATCTGCCACCTCTCTTTCAGGAGTGGGAGGAAAATTCATTGTTGGAAAATCGGATGGTAAGCTAAACATGTTTGGTGGTGTCCTAGCGACCAGCCCTGGTCTTGAAGTCAATGATTTGGGTTTTATGCGCTCAGTAGATAATATTAATGAATTCATATGGGTTGGATATCGCCATTGGGAACCCGGAGACCTCTTCCTCAATTACAATATTAATTTGAATCAATGGGCCAACTGGACTATTGGAGGTGAATCCAAGGGTGTAGGCGGAAATGTCAATGGTCATGCTACCTTGAAGAACAACTGGGGCATTGGCGGAGGTCTAAATTTTAACACCGGCGGTATTGTACCCTTTCATCTGCATGGTGGACCCTCCATTCGCGGTTCAAAAAATGTAAATGGGTGGGCGAACGTTAGAACAGACTGGCGTCAGAAGATGAGTGCCGGTATAAATGGTAACTATTTTTATAGCTGGGACGAGGTCCATAGTTTGAATTTATCGCCATCATTTACTTGGCGACCGAAAAAAAATGTCTCCCTGTCTCTAGGTCCCAATTTTCATTTTATGGATGATACCTGGGCTTGGATCACGACCATGGAAGATACCTCAAATCAACACCATTATATTTTCTCAGGTTTAAAACTTGCTCAGACCACCATGACCTTTAGAGCTGATGTCACCCTGAGTACGACACTCTCACTTCAGGCATATGCTCAAGCTTTCATCATGGGGGCAGATTATTTCGATTTTCGCAGAGTCGATGACCACACACAGGAAGATTTCAGCCGACGCTTTCAGGAATTGCCTGACCATCTGCTCTCTTTTGATGGAAACGGCGCTCTCAGCGGTGTTGACATTGATCAGGATGGAATAGCAGATTATTCTCCCATCTCTGGTGTGTACTCGGACTTTAACTATAGTGAACTAACTTCAAATGTAGTCCTACGTTGGGAATATAGTACTGGATCGGTGATGTATTTGGTCTGGTCTAGAGGTGCATCAGCATACGATCCTGCCTGGAGATTTAATCCTGGTGAGGACCTGAGATCTTTGATGAGTCTGGAAGCTGATAACATCTTCCTCATCAAAGTGAATAAACTTCTGCATTTTTAAGAAAACAAGAAATCTAAGACTTCCCCAACTTTTCATCACGTTGGGGAAGAGTCCAGTCAATGGGTTGACTACCTTCGGATACCATAAAACCATGTTTTAAGCGCTTTTTGAAGGGAGATGCATAAGGAAATCCCTAATTCTTAGACATCTTTATAGATTTCTCTTTCTCATTAAGCTGTAATTGATTAATGTCTAGCTCAACTTTGATTTGAAGGGGCTTGAACTAGCGCACTAAATGAAATTATCAGAACACATATACATCCCTATTCTCATATTTATTACTGTTCTGGTTGGTGGCCGGCTTGGCATTTATTATGTCACGGATCAGGAAAGTGAAAAATTGGGGATCAAGACCCAGGTCACTGCTGAACAGAGCGGAATACGACTAAATGACTTTCTAGACTCAAGATTAACTCGTTTAGATATATTTCGTGAACGCATGGAGCAAAAACCTGCTCTGAGTGAAGCAGAATTCAGAGCAACTGCCCTTCGTATCCAACATGAGCTTCCCGGTTTTCAGGCTGTTAACTGGATCGATGAGAATGGAATCGTACAGTGGGTAACCCCGCTAAGCAACAATCTGCCTGTCGTGGGCGTGGACCTGGTTCAAAAGGCTGCCAAAGGAGCCGCACAAGTATTCTCCAGATCTCTTCTTTACCAAATAGATACTGCTACCCCGCCCATTGAACTGGTTCAGGGGGGCAATGGTTTTGCCACTTACTTCCCAATTGTTGTCGATGATAAAATCAGTGGTTTTGTAAATGGTGTGTTTCGAATCGAGGAACTGATAGCTCAATGTTATAGTAAAAAAATCAAAGACTTCAATTATGAGGTAATTCTATCAGGTGAACGAGTTTTTCTCAGGGGAGAACCTAAGAATTTTGAGAATCCAATAACGGTTGGTCGACATAATTTCACAATTCTGGGTCAGTCCTGGGAGCTCCAGATAGTGCCCGGATCTTCGGATATTGGGACTGCCCGGATCATGCGGACTCTGGCCATGGTGGTGACCTTTTTGATAGCTTCACTGTTGGCTGGATTCACACTTTTCAGAATGAAGTCAAATGCAGAGTTGGCCAAGGCTTATAAAAAGATTGAATCCTCTGAGCTAAAATATAGAACAATTTTTGATAAATCTCCAGCGTGTCTTGTTCGCTATAGTTCCAAAGCAGAGATTACTGACTGGAATCTTGAGGCAGCTTCTCTATTGGGTTTTGAATTTCCGCCTCAGAAACGTAGATCAATCTACGAACTCGAAGAATTAGAACCCATCATTCCTGCAATGGAGGAAACATTTCTGGGGAATCATACTTCATACCTCGGCTCACTAGAGATTCAGGGGAGACGGATTGATATTGATGCGGCTTTTGAAACACTTCTTTCAGGTTCTGATCAAATCCAGGGTGGGATCATACTTATTAAAGATGTCACTGAACAGAATCAAACCACCCGCGCCAAGGAAGTAATGTATGAAATTAGTGAGTTGGCCAAAAGGATAAAGGATTTACCAGTTCTATTTGAGACCATTCAACAAAGTTTGAACAAAATTTTGGATACACGAAATTTTTATGTCGCTCTCTATAACGAAGATTCAGATGAATTTACTTATCCTTATTATAAAGATGAATTTGATTCACCTCCTCCAGATCCAATCAGAGCTGAAAAGGGAATATCTGCACATGTAGTAAAAAATGGTAAACCGATTCTAGTGACAAAAGAAGAGTTCTATACCATGAACAAGGAAGGTAAAATAGATCTGTTAGGAACCCCATCCGAGCAATGGCTTGGTTGTCCTTTAATTGTTGAAGGGAAGCCCATTGGAATAATGGCGGTTCAAAGCTATTCCACAGATTTTGTCTACAGTGAGAGTGATCTGAAAATTCTGAACTTTGTTTCCGATCAGATCGCCCTGACAATTAAGATCAATATTGAGGATGAAAAACTTAGAAAATCAGAATCCATGCATCGTGAACTCTCGATTCAATTGAGCGATTCCAATAATATCAAAGCTTTACTCCTGGATATTCTATCCCACGATCTGAAGAATCCTGCAGGGGTAATTTCTGGAGTTTCAGAACTATTAACTAACGGCGATAATGTCAGCGAGGAACTTCAATTAATAAAAGATAGCTCCGATGCACTGTTGAAGGTCCTTGAAAATACCACCTCACTCGCTCGCATAACGCTGGGTGAAGCTATTACCATGGAGAAAATCGATCTCAGTGAATTGGCTCATGAAGTTATTAACGAGTTTTTGCCCAGTTTCAAGAGCGAGGGTAGTCAACTTCAGATTAGCATAGAATCAGATATTGTCCACACAGTCAATCCAATTATTTCTGAAATATTCCGCAATTATTTAAGCAACGCCTTGAAGTATGCACCTGAGGGAAAACAGGTAGAAGTGAGTATGCGAAAACATACGAACCAGATCGAGTTTGGCGTAAGTGATGTTGGTACTACTATCGGTGAGGAAAATCAAAATGCGATTTTTGAGCGGAGTGTGCAGCTTGACAATGGCAAGATGCGTGGATCTGGACTTGGACTGGCAATCGTCAAAAGGATTGCAGAAGTACATGGGGCTTCTGTTGGAGTCAAACCCAACCATCCCACAGGAAATGTTTTTTATTTAAACATACCACTAGAAGTGAATCAGAGTTGAACATAAAGGAATGGATAATCAAATGACAGTATTGGTTGTTGAAGACGATTTTGCATCGAGACAGTATCTATTATTGCTCCTGAGGAAGCTCGAGTACTTATCTATTGCCGCTGAAACAGGGGAGGAAGCTATCGAATTGATGAAGGATAAATCGGCAGATATTTTTCTGCTGGATATTGCTCTGGGACCAGGAATTAGTGGAATTGAGTTGGGGGAAGTCCTCAAGAAAGAGGATCGCTTTGAGGAAGTCCCAATGGTAGCGGTCACTGCATTTACCAGAGATAAATTAGACACATTGGATGAAGCAGGTTTTTCCGATTATATGGCGAAACCCTATACCATTGTTCAGTTACAACAATTACTGGAAAAACACCTTAATTAGAAAAAGTTCCCTGCTCCAGGGAACAAATCCATATCATCTAGCAAAAATAATTCTATAATATAGAATGAAAATTAGTGATATCCTCTCCGAGAGAAAAGACCCCTTTTTAAGTTTCGAAATCATACCACCTGCCAGAGGTAGAAGTGCGCGTGAAATCTATGAGATCATTGATGAACTGATAGAATTCAAGCCCCCCTTTATAGATGTGACCAGTCATGCAGCAGATTCATATTTTATTGAGCAAGACAATGGCACCTTTACCCGACACATCAAGCGAAAAAGACCGGGAACCATTGGTTTGTGCGCCGCTATTAAATATCGTTATCAACTAGAAGCTGTTCCTCACCTGCTCTGCCAGGGATTTACAAAACAGGAAACAGAAGATGCCTTGATAGAATTGAATTATCTGGGTATTGATAATGTGTTGGCTATTCGAGGCGATCAATTGCAGTATCAAAAAGCGCATCCCATGGGACGAGAAGCAAATGACTACGCTCTAGATCTGGTAAAACAGATTAGTAATATGAATCGTAGCAAGTATCTGGAAGATATCCTGGATGCTGATGAATCAGATTTCTGTATTGGTGTAGGTGGTTATCCAGAGAAGCATCCCGACGCCCCAAGTAAAAATGCAGATATTCGATACTTGAAAAAGAAGGTCGATGCCGGCGCTCAGTACATTGTTACTCAGATGTTTTTTAATAATCAGGACTACTACAATTTTGTCGATCAGTGTAGGGAAGAGGGCATTACAGTTCCTATTATTCCTGGAATCAAACTGGTCACACGTAAGACCCAATTGCGCTCATTGCCCCACGCGTTCTCAGTAAACATTCCTGATGAATTAGTGACAAGCCTAGAACTTGCTGAGACCTCCCATGAGCGAGCTGAAATTGGAATCAAGCATGCACTGGAACAGTGTGAGGATTTGTTAAATAACGGTGTGGAATGTCTTCATTTCTACATTATGCAGGATGTTCATCTGGTAAAACAAGTCGCGAGATCACTTAATATTTCCTAATGAGATTCAGCGAGTCTTAGTTCACCAGTTTGGAAGGCTTTTAGTTTTCCATCAACACTGATAAGTGCATCACCCCTGTCGTTAATTCCTGAGAATTGCCCTTCAAAACTTCCCTTGGGAGCCTCCCAATGAACTTTTTGGTTCATCCCATAGGCATTTCCATTCCAGTCAGACGCCAGGCGTTTTCCATCATCCAGGTTGGACATATTCCCAAAAAATGCATCAATAAATGATTTTATTAAGCGGGACCGATCAGGGTCAACCAATCCTTCCAATTTGAGAGAGGTAGCCTGTTCCTGAATTGAAGCGGGAAAATCATCCTTTTCATGGATTAAGTTTAATCCAACACCAATTACAGCGGAGCTAACCTTGTCACCCTGCCATTGTAGCTCCGTAAGTATACCACCACACTTCTTGGAACTGATCATGATGTCATTAGGCCATTTCAGCTGAATGGTGGCGTTAATGAGAGGTGAGATGATTTTGTGGACAATGATGCCTGTATAGAGGGATAAAAGCTGAAGATTGTGGGAAAGAGAAGGCTCTCGACCAAGATGGAGCGACATCCAGAGACCTAACCCCGCTGCAGACTCCCATTTGCGACCATGTTGCCCCTTACCCTGAGACTGTTCGTCACTCACAACCAAGACATTAGAACCTCGAAACTCGTGACGCTGTCTTTTTATTTCGAGGTTGGTGGAGTCAATCGTTTTAAGAAAAATGATTTCATCCAGATCGGGATGGGAGTTCATGAGTTGAGGTAACTATTAGGACTCATGTTTATTGACCCTGATACTCACCAAATACTGATCGGAGTGTATTAGAAATTTCACCAATGGAGGCATATTCACGAACTGCTGATAAAATAAAGGGATATAAGTTTGTCTCAGTATTTTGAGCAGCAGCTTTCAGATTAGATAGCGATTTTTCAAGAGCATCGCCATCACGTGCGTCTTTGACGAATTTTAACTCTTTCAGCTGTTCCAGAGCAGCAGTTACCTCTAGCTTCAGGATTTCAGGTTGAATTTCCTGGTCATCAATAAATTTGTTCTGTCCAATCACAATACGCTCCCCCTGCTCAATATCCTGTTGATATTGATAAGCGCTATTGCCGATTTCATTCTGAAAGTAGCCCAGCTCGATAGCTTTCACCGCACCGCCCAGCTCATCTACTTTCTTTAAATATTCAAACACTTCTTCTTCCAATTTGTCAGTCAAGTTTTCGATAACTTCAGAACCTGCAAGAGGATCGACATAGTTGGTGACACCACTTTCATATCCGATGACTTGTTGGGTTCTGAGGGCCAACCTTGCAGACTCCTCAGTGGGAAGGGCAAGCGCTTCATCCCGCGAGTTTGTATGCAGGGACTGTGTGCCACCCAACACAGCTGCCAACGCCTGAATGGTTACTCGGGGAATATTATTATCAATCTGTTGTGCAGTGAGTGTAGAACCACCTGTTTGGGTATGGAAACGACACATCATTGCCTTTGGATTGGTAGCGCCAAAACGCTCCTTCATGATTTTAGCCCAAATGCGACGCGATGCCCGAAATTTGGCCACTTCCTCCATTAAATCATTATGGGCATTCCAGAAAAATGAAAGTCTGGCTCCAAACTTATTTACATCCAGACCTGCCGCTATGGCCGCTTCCACATAGGCAATTCCGTTGGCAAATGTGAATGCTAATTCCTGGGATGCCGTGGAGCCTGCTTCACGGATATGATAACCTGAGATAGAAATGGTATTCCAGTTGGGGATATGCTCATTGCAGTAAGAGAAAACATCAGTGATCAGACGTAATGATGCCTGAGGAGGATAAATGTAAGTCCCACGTGCGATGTATTCCTTCAGAACATCATTTTGGATGGTACCCCGCAGTTCTTCACTGCTCACCCCTTGTTTTTCTGCAACAACCTGGTACATGGCCAGCAGGATGATAGCTGTCGAATTGATGGTCATGGATGTGGATACTTTGTCCAGCGGGATGCCTTCGAAAAGCACTTCCATATCAGCAAGCGTGTCAATGGGTACGCCAACCTTCCCGATTTCACCCTCAGCGATGGGGTCATCAGAATCATATCCAATCTGAGTTGGCAAATCGAAAGCAACAGAAAGACCCGTGGTCCCCTGATCTAACAAATATCTATACCTGACATTTGAGTCTTTAGCGCTGGAAAAACCGGCATATTGCCGCATCGTCCATTTTCTGGAGCGATACATTTCTTCATAAATTCCCTTGGTAAAAGGATATTGTCCGGCTTTTTCCCCTTGGCTACTCATAGCGTGCTCCTAGATCCCGCGCTCAGTCTTTATCTGTTGGTAAGCTTCGTTGATAGCTTTGAATTTATCCTCAGCCATTTTTTGGAATTCTGGTCCAAGATGCTGAACCTTATCTGGATGAAAACGCGCTGCCATAGAACGATAGGCCTTTTTAATCTCCAGATCACTCGCTGATCGATCTATCTCTAATATCTGGTAGTAGGAGTTGGTATTTTTAACAAAAATGGCCATGATCGCATCCACGTCACGGGCATTAAGTTTTAAGTGTTGACCTATCTCCTGAATGATTTCAACCTCACTGGCATGGACCTGACCATCAGCCTGGCTAATCCCAAATAGAACATGCATGAGCTGAAGTTTCTCAGCTGTATTCATATGACTATTTATCTGATTGGCTATTTCATAGATGTAGTAGTCTTGTTCCAGTAAATTCTTTAATAATACCAACATTTCCTGGGCGTTTTCATGACCAAAACTTTTTATGAGGAATTGCTTTACATAATCTAATTCTGCCTTGACTACTTTTCCATCTGCCTTCATCACTGCAGCAACCAGAACCAACATGGCAATGGCAAAATCGCCAGGTCTGGTCTGCTGTGAAATTCTTGGACCAGAACCTTGACCTAAATTGGGGTTCGCATCGACTTGACCACCTAACCACCAACCAATTAATCCTCCGATGGGTCCTGCGAAAGCCCACCCGAGTCCAGCTCCGAACATTCTACCTAGCATTTGATTTCCATTATTTTGATTATCATCAGAATGGCTTACACAATCTCGATGATATTTGTTCCCTTTTCAACGGTTTGACCCTCGGCCACACCTATTTTTTTGACAGTTCCTGCGACTGGAGATTTTATCTCATTTTCCATCTTCATGGCTTCAATAAGGAAAAGAGGATCACCCTCCTTGACCTCATCCCCGGGGGCATGGAAAATCTTGGTCACTAGACCAGGAATTTGAGCGCTGATAAGACCAGCTTTTACTTCCTTGAGAGCATCCCAACCTAATTCTCTAAGATGAAGATGTACTGCATCTAGGAGTTCCAGATTAATGGGGGTTCCATTTACATTCAATCGATTTGCTTCGCTGGGGCAAACCCCAACTACAAATGAGCGATTATTCATCAAGACACTATAAACTCCAGGTTGAACTTGAATCGCCTCAAAACGCAGATCATTTTCACTGGTTTTAATGACCAACTCGTTGGAATCAATAGTGATATTGGCTTCTATGGAGTGCTTGTTGGCATTGATTTCAAACTTCATCAAGCATTTCTCCCTAGCTGTGCGCTGACCCAGTTTGACCGCGTTTTCTTGGTTGAGTCAGATGAATTAGAACTATGTTTGATTTGATTTTGATGATGAAAAAGTGAACCACCTGCAACCAAAAGTACTTCATCAGTTGAATCTGCCAGATCAGCATGTAATTCATCCCTGAAATTGGTATAGAAGTGAGTATCGTAGGTCCCCTCGCGGAAAATTGGATGCTTCACTACAGATCGGCAAAACTGAATGGTTGTCTCAATACCACCAATATAAAATTCACGTAGCGCTCGTTCACTTCGGTTAAGTGCTGAATCTCTATCCTTTGCCCAACAAATCAGCTTTCCCAGCATGGGGTCATAGTACGGTGTGATCTCGATACCCTGTCTTATGGCTCCATCAAATCTTGTTCCTGCACCATCGGGGATTTGGAGCATGACAATTTCTCCCGTGGAAGGAGCAAAGTCATTAGACGCATCTTCAGCATAGATGCGACATTCAATCGCATGACCTGTGGTATTGATGTCACTTTGCTTGACAGACAAAGGCTGGCCAAAGGCAATGCGAATTTGCTCAGCAACCAGATCTATTCCGGTCACCATTTCCGTAACAGGATGCTCTACCTGAAGACGTGTATTCATTTCCAGGAAATAAAAATTTCTATGTTTGTCCACCAGAAACTCCACAGTCCCTGCGCCAACATATTTACAGCTCTCGGCAGTTTCCACTGCAGCTTGACCCATTTTTGACCTGAGACTATCATCTATAAATGGACTAGGAGATTCTTCAATCACCTTCTGATAGCGTCTCTGAATGGAACATTCCCTCTCGTTCAGGTGGATTGTATTTCCATGGGTATCAGCCAGAATTTGAAATTCAATGTGATGGGGTTCTTCCAAATACTTTTCCACATATACCCGTCCATCCCCGAACGCGGATTGTGATTCTCTCTCGGCTTTACCCACGGCATCTTCAAATTCATCTGAAGAATTGACAATGCGCATACCTTTGCCACCGCCACCACCAGCCGCTTTTATTAGAACTGGAAAACCGATCTCTTCAGCAACTTTTTGTGCCTTGGAGATGTCAGCGATAGGCTCTTCTGTACCGGGTACAACAGGAACCTGTGTTTTGAGCATGGTTTGCCGAGCCATGGTTTTGTCACCCATGATCTTAATCGCGGATGCGGGGGGGCCGATAAAAACGATGCCCGCCTTGGAAACATCACTGGCAAAATCTGTATTCTCTGATAAAAACCCATAACCAGGATGAATTGCTTCTGCACCAGATTCTCTGGCTACTTCAAGTATTTTTGCGTAGTTGAGATAACTTTCTGTGGAGGGGGCTGGACCAATGTGATAGGCTTCATCAGCAAAAAGGACATGGGGAGCAGTGCGATCAGCCTCAGAAAAGACGGCCACCACTTCAATGCCCATTTCCCGACAGGTTCGCATCACTCTTAGTGCAATTTCGCCTCGATTGGCGATCAAAATTTTCTTAAACATTTATTGCGCTCCTACCATACTTCGAAATTCATCTTCAGTGAGAATTTTCACACCCAGTTTATTGGCTTTCTCCATTTTGGAACCTGCACCTGGTCCTGCAACTAAGTAGTCTGTTTTTTTGCTAATCGTGTTGGCTGATGCACCACCAAGCGACTCAACCAATACTCTTGCTGAATCTCGGTTAAAATGCTCCAACTTTCCAGTAAATACAAAGGAGAGCCCTGAAAATATGCCTTCACTCCGGGCGCTCACATCGATTGTAGGATTTAACCCATGTCCAGATAATTTTGCCAGGATTTTCTGATTGTCAGAATCTCTAAAAAACTCTACCAATCCTCTGGCGACAATAGGACCAACCTCATGGGTGGCCTCCAGATCATCCACGCTTGCTTCTCCCATGGCCAAGAGAGAACCATATTTATTGGCAATAACCTTGGAAATATGTTCACCCACATTTCGGATACCCAATCCATGGATTAACCTCCACAAATCTGCAGATTTGCTTGAATTAATTGCCTCAATGATATTGAGGGCCGATTTTTCTGCCATGCGCTCCAGATTAGCTAATTGGTCCAGGTTGAGAGAATAGATATCTGCAATACTGGTGATGAAACCTGTATCCACCAACTGTCCCACCAACTTGGTCCCAAAGCCATCAATATCCATACAGCGTTTGGCAACAAAATGCTCAATACGCCCTTTAATCTGAGCAGTGCAGGAAATATTCTGGCAGTAGTGTTTGGCCTCTCCATCGAGACGGATGACATGACCATCACAGGCCGGGCAACGATCTGGAATGATGTAGGGTTGTGAACCTGCAGGTCGTTTTTCCAGCAGGGCTTTCACAACCTCTGGAATGACATCGCCTGCCCGCTGAACCACCACGGTATCACCTTCTCGAACTTCTTTCCGATCAATTTCATCCTGATTATGGAGGGTTGCTCTAGCTACGATGACACCTCCGAGATGAACGGGTTCAAGATTTGCCACAGGAGTGATCGCACCAGTTCTTCCCACACTGGGGACGATGCTTAAAATTTTTGTGATTTCCTGGCGTGCTTTAAACTTACCGGCAATAGCCCACCGTGGGGATCGGCTCCGAATACCCATGCGGTTTTGATAATCCAGACGGTTCACCTTGGTCACGGTACCATCGATATCATACTCCAGATTTTCTCGATTGCTTTCAAGATTTTTATGGAAATGAATCACACTCTCGATGTTGGGACATAATTCGTACAAATCATTCACTGGAAAACCCCAATCCCTCAGGGCTTGAATAAACTCCATTTGTGATTCAGGGGCGAAGCTATCAATACTTCCAGCAGCGTAAAGATTGATCAAAAGGTTTCGACTAGCTGTGATCCTCGAATCAAGCTGTCGCAAACTTCCCGCAGCAGCATTACGTGGATTTGCAAAGGGTTGCTTTTCCTGATCAAGCTGTCGTTGATTTAATTGTTCAAAATCCTGATGCGCCATAAATACTTCACCACGAACCTCCAGATAGGGAGGAATGGTTCGGGAGTCGCCCCTGAGCCTTAGCGGTAGGGTTTTTAAAGTACGTAGATTTTGAGTGATATTCTCACCAGTAAAACCATCACCTCTGGTAGATCCAGCCGTGAAAACGCCGTCCACATAGATCAATTCTACACCGAGACCATCAAGTTTTGGTTCAACGACATAGTCCAGCCGCTCAATCTCAAGATCTTTACGGACTCTTGCATCAAAACTGACTAACTCTTCTTCATCCATGGCGTTGGATAGTGAAAGCATGGGGATGCTGTGTGTGAGTTGATCAAAACCTGATAGAGGTAAACTCCCAACTCTTTGGGTAGGAGAATCAGTCTGCATCAATTCTGGATATTCGGTTTCCAGGTCTTGTAACTCTCGTAGCTGCGCATCATAACCAGCATCAGATATGGTTGGGTTATCGAGTATATAGTAACGGTGATTATGCTCAGTAAGAGCTTCCGTGAGTTCGCGGATTCGCGCAAGGGTTTGTTGTTGATCCATAGGCTGAAAATGTAATCGGCAGGGTATAAAAAAGAAACGCCCCATTCCGGGGCGTTTCTAAAATAGTTGTCTGGATGATTATGAAATGGGTGGGGCAAAGTATGTGCGCTCGGATGCAATCAACATACCTTATTCTACTGTGATCATCTAAAAAAAGAAACGCCCCATGTCGGGGCGTTTCTGAAATTGTTGCCTGGAGTGATGCTTATTTAATCAGTGAATCCATTTGCTCAGTGATATAATCAGCATGCTCTTTTTCCTCAGGAACAGCGAGCATTCCTTCTCTAAAACGAAGAGAATTGCTTTTGTCTTTTTTGAGGGGCAGGATGTAACGTACCATCTTTTTATGGGTACGTATCTTCCCGCGTACTTTATCTCCAAATGCTTGTGCTTTAGCCATAGTCTTTCCTCCAGTCCTTTAGCGGGGCGAAACTAAACGACAGTCACGCCTATTGCAAATAATTTTGTGCAATCCTTACTTGAAAGACAGAATATCATTCTCGAAGACTTTGTGATCTGTATAGCCAACATACTTACGTTGAATATTAAAATCTTTATCGATGACAAAGGTAGTCGGTATACTGCGTACCCCACCATAAGCCTGTACGACATTGCCATCACCATATACGATTGGGTAATTTATGTTCATCTTTTCGGCAAAGGGAACCACTACTTTTGCACCACCCCGATCCAGAGAAATGCCCAAAACCACCACATCATCCTTGTAGTCATCCTGAAGTTTTATAAAGCTGGGAATTTCCATTTTACATGGCCCACACCAGGTAGCCCAAAAGTCTAAGATGATAATTTTACCTTTATAATCAGATAGTGAAACTTTTTCTCCATTAAGATCGGTGAGGGTAAAATCTGGAGCACTTTGAGCAGATACAGATGTTGTACCTATCATAAAGATACCGAAAACCACAAAGAGAATGGCGGCTGAGCTGGCGATAATTCTATTTTTTTTCATTCTAATCCTTCTTTCGTTATTGCTCTTAGAGCGATTATCACCCATCGAGTTACAAATTACTACGATGAATATGGCTTTATAATCCCTTCTTTCACATTATGTTTCTTCGCAATTGCTCGAAAACTGTTTAAATGTCAGCCAGCAGTCAATTTCAAGCACCTCGAGTATGTTTTTGGAGAAAAGGGGAACACTTATATGAGTCCCAGGAAAATTATCCTGAGTTTGGTTCTTATCGTCATCATGGTAGCCTGTAGCAATAATTCGGAGTTAGTAAAAGATATGACATTAAGTAACAATGATATGGCCACCGTTGATGAGAAATTGGGGATTAGTCGAAATCAAGATGAAATGGTTTTTCGTCTATTTGCACCATTAGAAGATCAGGTAAACCTGGTTCTTTTTGAAAAATTTGATGATGCCAACGGTGAAAACCTTGCCATGCTCAAAAAGAATAATGGTGTCTGGGAAGTGGGTGTCCCCAATGATAAGCTCACAAAATTTTATGCCTATTCAGCCTCTGGTTCTCAGGGGATCATCATTCCAGATCCATATTCCGAAGCAGTAGTGCGCCAGAATCATTTTAAGTATCCCAGCAAATCCATCATATTACCAAAGGACAATTTTGATTGGCAGGGAGATGAGGTAACCTCGGCAGCAATTGGTGATCTCGTGATTCTTGAAGCCCACCTGAGAGATATGACAGCCCATCCAACATCAGGAGCACAGCAGCCAGGAACATATAAAGGCTTCATCGAACCCTTACAAAAGGGCGGTATTGCCCATTTGAAGGATATGGGATTCAATGCCATAGAATTTTTACCTCTCCAGGAGTTCGGGAACATTGAAATCGATTATAAGAATTCAGAACTCAGCACCTGGAATGACTGGAATCCATACGAAGCGAATCATTGGGGCTATATGACCTCATTTTTCTTCGCTCCAGAAATCTATTATGGATCAGATGGTGTGAAGGATCGGGGGACCTGGATCGGTCAGGATGGACGAGCAGTCAATGAGATGAAGGAAATGGTACGTGCTTTGCACAAGGAAGGCATATCAGTTATCCTCGATGTGGTCTACAACCATGTTTCCCAATATGATGACAATCCCTTTAAACTCATTGACAAAAACTACTACTTCAGGTTAGATGAAGAGGGCGATTATCTCTCCCATAGTGGTTGTGGTAATGATTTTAAAACCGAGAATACCATGTCTCGGAAAATGATCATTGAGAGTCTCTTGCATTGGATGAATGAGTACCACATCGATGGCTTTCGTTTTGATCTTGCAACCATGATTGATCTTGAAACAGTAGATGCAATTACGGCCGCTACACAAGCTGTAAATCCTGAGGTGATCCTCATTGGCGAACCCTGGGGCGGAGGCGGATACAATCCCGGTGATCTGGCTGATCATGGCTGGGCTTCCTGGAATGATCACTTCCGCAATAGCATTAAAGGTCGCAACCCCCGTGAAAATGATTCTGGTTTTATTTTTGGAAAGCTTTGGGATGGAAACGATACTGAGCATTACAAAAAACTCATGCGTGGCTATTTACAAAGTGAGGGTGGCCATTATAGGGATCCCTCACAAAGTGTGAATTATCTGGAAAGTCATGATGACAACACCTTGGGTGATTTTATTCGATTGTCCCTGGGTAAAGTTGGGGCAGATGAAAAGGTCACCAGAGCACAGGTTGCACATTTATCGCCAGAAGAGCTGGCCATACATAAATTGGCGGCCTTAAATCTTTTGACCAGTCAAGGTCCAGTGATGATAGCACAGGGGCAGAGCTGGGGACGCGCTAAGGTGATTGCCAACAGTGTTGGAATTGACCCAAATGCGGGTCACCTCGATCATAATTCATATGAGAAAGATGATGAAACCAACTGGCTGAACTGGGATGAAAAAGAGCTTAATCAAGATATTGTCAATTACTACCGCGGTTTGGTGGCCATCAGAAATCAATATGCTGAACTTAGAAATGTGACTATCGGATACCGACAATTTATTGATGGTTCCGGTGAACTTTCCTATGGTGTTGCCATGGGAAATAAAACTAAGATTCTTGTGTTGTTGAATGCCGATAAGAAAGCGGCTGCTAATTTCTCATTACCCTCAGGATCCTGGACCATTTTAGCTGATGCCAACCAGGCAAATGCTGGTGGTCATGGAACTATTGAGAAAGTAGCAGTAGTGCCGGAACTATCAGGACTCATCCTGGCTCAATAGGTGACTGATGAAATCAAC
This sequence comes from Fidelibacterota bacterium, assembly GCA_018673925.1. Taxonomy (GTDB): domain Bacteria; phylum Fidelibacterota; class UBA8477; order UBA8477; family JABMPR01; genus JABMPR01. The sequence goes on along the minus strand of JABHBL010000102.1, from coordinate 179,461 downwards.
TACCAAATATCTCCATTTTAAAGTTCCTGAGCGGATGGGTTTTGTCAACATCACGAGAGATGTTGAATCCATAGTTCATGAGAGCGGTGTGCAGGAAGGGCTTTGCTTAGTAAATGCCATGCATATTACTGCATCAGTTTTTATCAATGATGAAGAATCCGGTTTAAAGGAAGATTATAAGAGATGGTTAGAGTGGCTCGCTCCATTTGATGCCAGTCCCGAGCGCTATCACCATAATCGCACGGGTGAGGACAATGGAGATGCGCATCACAAACGACAGATTATGGGCCGTGAAGTGGTTGTTGCCATAACTAAAGGTCGTCTGGATTTCGGTACCTGGGAACAGATTTTCTATGGTGAATTTGATGGCAGACGCGATAAACGCGTTCTGGTAAAAATTATCGGTGAATGATTTAAGAATTAGTAGTTAGAAGCCAGAAGCCAGGAGTTACCTAACAACAATATGGTGCTCAGAGAGTTTTTTACCTCCCGTCGATCAAAGCCAAGCCAACCTTCAGCTCATCAGTTCAGTAACTTATAGACCCAATTCTTCCTTAACTACTTTGGTCCAGAGAGCGTAACCCACTTCATTCATGTGCAAGCCATCATGCCCAAAAATATCGGGGCGAGGGGTGCCATCTTCACCCAGCATGGGTGTAAACACATCAATATAGTATAGATTTTCAACTTCCTCTGTACGTGCCTTGATCAGGGCGTTGGCTGTAGCCATGTTTTCCAAATGATCAATTCGGGCTAAACTGGGCTTTATGGAGATAAAAAAGATGGGTTTATTGGGCCATTTTTCCAGCACATTGGATACGAAGGTATTGTAGTCGCGAAGTATTATTTCAGGCGTCTTTCCGGCTGCGATATCGTTGTCTCCCTCATAAACGACAATGGCGTTAGGCTGGTATGGGAAAACAATATCATCCATGAAATAGATCAAGTCTGACATGTGAGATCCACCAAACCCGCGATTAAGCACATTGAGTTCAGGAAAGTCGGCGCTTAGTGTTTTCCAACCCCGGATACTAGAACTGCCCACAAAAAGTACCGAATTTGGATGAGGTTTTTTTAAGGAATCAGCCGATTTAAACTCTGCCATTGCCTCTGAAAAACGTAATGGATCAACCATAACTTCTGGTGCTGCTGTGGGTGTTGGTCCGCAGTTGAAGATGAAGCTGGTGATGACAATCAGACTTAAAACTTTTTTCATAGTATTTCTCTCTTAGTAGGTCCTAAAACGTAACAAAAATTTGTGCTTAAAATATGCAGGGGGGAGGGATGACAATCAACTTATAAAATCTAAAACCAAAGTGGACAGCACATCTGGTTTGTCAGCGTGCAACCAATGCCCAGCCCCCTCAACAGTTTGTATTTGAGCAAGGGGAAAATATTGTAGAATTTCCGTAGGGAGTGATGGTTCGAGATAATCTGAATTTTCACCTCTAAGAAATAGAACTGAACCTATAAAAGATTGTTCAAGCTCCAAATTCATTGTCAGGTCATTGTAATGATCCAATAGGGCATCTCGATTGAATTTCCAGGCCAGACTACCATCTAGTCTCCTCAGGATATTTTTTAGCAGAAATTGCTGAATGGGGGGTGACGGAATGAGATTTTGAAGTTCCATTTTGATTTCATCGCGACTGGAAAATTCATCTGGATTAATTGCTGATAGAGCTTTCAGAATGAGGTCATGTTTCCCTTCCACACGATCCAACCCAATATCCAGTACCGTTAAACTTTTGACCATGTCTGGATTGTGGGAGGCGAAACGCATCCCCACCTTACCACCCATGGAGTGTCCCACAATATGGACATTTTCAAGTCGTTCCTGAGCAATGAACTGGTGGAGGTCCTGTGTCAGCTCCGCATAATTCATGGCTGATTCATGAGGTGAACTACCATGATTACGCTGATCTAGAGTGAAAACTTGAAATGATTGTCCCCAACGACGAGCCAGGGTGTGCCAATTGTCTGACGACCCGAATAGACCGTGCAATATGATGAGAGGTTCACCTTCCCCATATTTTCTATGGTGGAGTCTCATATAGGCTACTTGAGGAGCAATCCCTTTTGAGATACTAGGTGAGTACCAATATTACCCTTAAAAAGATAGACTCCAGCTGAAACCTCGCGACCAGCATGGTCCAGGCCATCCCAAGAAACATCATATACACCAGCCTCGAATTCATTTGCTAACAAGGGTCTGATCAAACGACCTTTCAGATCATACACTGCCAGGTTGACGGGTCCCTTTGTATCAACTTCCAGCGTCAGGCTGGTGGATGGGTTGAAGGGGTTTGGATAGACAGCTGATAGTCTGGAAATAGATGGTTTTGAATCAACATCTGTGCTGGTTTGATATGCCGGGACAAACACTACTCTAAATTCTCCACCGATATTGGCAGGGATATATAAATTCAAATCCTCAAAATAGCTCCAATTCTCACCGTCGAGCTGTACAGATACAATGGCAATTGGATATAAGGTGGAGAGCAGAGGATTCAATGAGACAATGCGATCCACAGGTGATGGCTCAAACCAATAATAAAGAGGGAGGGCAGACTCATGCAAAAACAGTGAAGCATATAAATAGGTATAATACCCGGTTTCGATAGAATGGTAGGCTGCTTTGCCACCACCACCTTTGTTCAAACCCCAGGTTTCATTTCCATATCGGGTCCTATTTTCATATACGTCCCCATAGGTGTGGTCCACAAAATGCTGCATGAAAAAATGCAGGGTTTCGTCAGCTACTTCAAGGTATGTTTCATCTCCAGTGACACTATATAGCTGGAGCCCGGCAGTAACCGCCTGCTCCATTTGCCACCATGCTTTGGCGGTATCTGGATTACCCCACATTAACATACCACCAGTCGTTCGATTGTAATCTTTATATGGACCACCAAAGTCATGATCATATCCGTTGTCCAGGACATCTGCCATGAGGGCTTCAGCGGCTTCAAGATATTCAGGCTGTTGATCTATATGATAGACTCGCATCAGGCACCAGGCAGACTTGAGCACATGACCCATGATGGTCATGGTTTCACCATTGTCCCAATTCCAATTAGCATCGAACTCTTCTACAAAACCAATAGCTTGTGAAGGCATGGATCCCACGAGGTGCTCAATGATCTCTTCTGAGATCTCATGCATCCTGTCCAGATAAATTTGGGACCCTGTTTGCTGGTACAGACTTAACAAGTGGGTGGTTATGGCATCTACAGTTGCATTAAAACTTTTATTGTAAGTGGCAGATCCATTGTAGGTAGCCCAGTCATAATAACCATGAGAGTCTTCTCTGTCATCCCAGTATAGATCTTCTAAATGGGAATAACCCTGGAGAAGCATGTTAAGATCAGTTGAATCGCCAAATGCTTCAAAGGCGGCCGAGGGTCCTAGCAATGCATAGTGTTCATCGAAGGCTGAACGACCATTTGTCGCTCCCTGAACATTGCCGTTGATGTCCATTTGTGAATACCATCCCCCATTGATTGCATCCCATGCATGTTCATACATAAAGTCTAGACCAGCCCTGGCATATTCGCGATACTGGTCATTGCCCGTCATCATATATGCTCGGGTAAAACCATAGGCGTTCCGTGTCTGAGTCAACAAGTTTTTATTGGTACCCCATGAAGTGATGACAGCTCCTTCACGATCAATATTTGTGAAATATCCCCCTCTGTTTTCATCAAGGGTATTCATCCAGAATTGTGCACAGCTATCTACGTAGCCAATTGTTAGGGCGGGATTGGTCATATAGGGCGAAATGGGTACATATTGGGCCTTCAGCCCTATGTTGAGTATGAGGAGTGTCAGGCTGATAGCCGCGATTCTTAGCACGAAGATTTCCTAACTGATGATGGTGATCGGATCATTAAGATTTACACTCCCCGTACTTAGGGCAACGAGATTCATGCCGAACATGACCTTCCCATCTTGCTTTCGATAAGTCGCCAGGGTTTTTAAGGGTTCTTTGGAAGCGGCGCCAGTCTTTTGATCGATGGTTGTGACCTGACAGCGAGCGCATGGCTTTACCACCATAAATTCAACTTCACCGATGCTGATTTTCTGCCAATTATCTTCAGCAAATGCTTCAAACCCACTCACCACCAGATTGGATCGAAACCTATTCATGGGTACGGGGCTTGTAAGTCGATTGTTGAGATCATCAAGAGATGCTTGAGAGGTGAGCAGATATGGATAGCCATCTGCAAAACTGACTTCAAAGGAGCGATCCTGGGGGAGATTATTTTTGACCAGGGGACGGTGTACATCCTCATTCATATGAATAAGATGGACCTTTTGCTCCAAGACAGCGCTAAACCAGTTGTCAGTTTCCTGACCCACCCATAATCCATCAACCTTATCTTTCCAGATCATGGCTTTCTGTCGAACATTACTGTGAACATTGGTAGGTAGCATAAGCGGGTATTTTGCAGGGTAATTCACCAGGAGATGATCGTCATATTGAGATATTTTAATCTGACCCAGCAGAGGTGTAGTACGTTGAGAGATAAACTGACCTGCTTCATCAATGAGAAGCCAACGTCTATCAAGTGGAAACCCACGATCCAGTACCTTACTCGTTTGGAGATCAATTCCAGCGCAGGATTTGATGGGGTAAATGGAAATTTGATCAAGTTTGGGCATACAGTACTGGCCTTAACTACACATTAAAATGGAAGTAAATACAGTCACCTTCTTGTACGATATACTCTTTACCCTCTAAAGAGATTAAACCTTTCTCCTTCAATACCTTTTCAGAACCATGAATCATGAGATCATCAAACTTAAAGATGGCCGCTTTGATAAAGCCTTTCTCGAAATCGGTATGAATTTCTGCAGCTGCTTTGGGGGCAGATGAACCCTGCTTGATGGTCCAGGCTCTAACTTCTTTTGGACCTGCTGTATAGAATGATTGGAGGTGGAGGAGGTCATATGCCCGGTGGATCAGTTTATTGAGACCTGGCTCAACGAGTCCGTATTCCTCACAAAAGACAACTTTTTCCTCATCATCCAGTAGGGCAATTTCCTGTTCAAGTTTGCCACATAAACGCAGAGCCCCCGCTCCGGTAGATTCTGCATAATCGAACAGACGCTGGGTCAGTGATCCACGTTCTTCGGCTAAAATTTCATCTTCATCCACATTGGCTACATAGAGAATGGGTTTCATTGTGAGTAAAAAGTAGCTCTTAGTCCGTATTGTTTCATCCTCATCCAGCTCCATGCTCCGCACGGGTTTTATCTCATCGAGGTGCTCCCGGATTTTGGTGAGTAATCCTTCATCCGCTTTTGCATCTTTGTCACCTGATCTAGCCAGCTTAGTCACTCGATGAAGCTGTTTCTCAACTGAATCCAAATCCTTGATGATGAGTTCACTCTCTATAGTTTCAATATCCCTGATGGGATCAATGGAGCCCTCCACATGAGTGACATTGTCATCTTCAAAGCAACGCACGACATGGACAATAGCTGTGACTTCCCTGATATGTCCCAGGAATTGATTCCCCAGGCCTTCACCTTTGCTGGCACCTCGGACAAGGCCAGCAATATCCACAAATTCCATGACGGCAGGTGTAGTCTTATCAGGTTCATATATTTTTGTCAACGCCTGCAACTTCTCGTCAGGAATGGGCACAATACCCACATTGGGATCAATGGTGCAAAAAGGATAATTTTCAGCGGGGATATCTGAAGCAGTTAGAGCATTAAAAACCGTAGATTTACCAACGTTTGGTAATCCAACAATTCCACAGGTTAAAGCCATTCTTGTATTCCTAATCTATCTTATCTGTTTAACAATTCATAATTAATTGAAATTTTATGCATAGGACGAAACTCATCCAATAAAATGCCTCTGGTCGTAGCAAACCGTTCTCGTTCCATATCCTCCTCAAGTTTCGTTTTGATAGAGTCAAAGGGGAGCGGGAAGCGTTTGCGCTCTAATAATTTAACTAGAACCCATTGCTTGTTATATCTCACAGGACCAGCCAGCGTACCAATGGCAATACTTCTGCTCAGAGTAAAAAGAGGATTGGTTGCACCTCCAGCAGTGATCCAGAAAATTTTATCACCAGGATTCGTCGAAATGTTAGTGTTCCGTAGTTTATAGAGTGATTTGCGGGCAACCGTACTGTCTGAGAAACCATAAATCTCAATTTTCAAGCTATCAGGAGCATGGTATTTAGTCAGCTTATGGGTGTTGTAGTAATTCCGATAGTGATCAGTAGCAAACTCAAGTGTATCCGCGATTAAACCCACATAAGTATCTGCAATTATTTGATCCTGACTATCCAGGACTTCCTCCATTACATCGGGGTGATTTTGAAGCCCAAGGTCTCGGGCTTCCCGAGATATCATCTCATCTCTTATGATATTTGAAGCAGCGATGTACAAATTGCCATAAAGAAGAGATCTATCCAATTCCGGCAATCTTTTTAAAATTTCAGCAACTGACCAGGATTCCCCATTCACTGTGAGTAGGGTTTCCTGTCTCAAATTATCAAGGCTGGTTGTTAAGCCGGATAGTTCAAGTGCTGGTCCAGATTGAGCCCCTGCAGGATTTAAATGAGCAATAACTTTTGGCCATACTTGTCTGGCAATTTCGCGATTGAATTCGATCTTGAAATCTACCATAAAATCATTGAGTACCTGTTTGCCCAGAAGGTTTTCGCGACGCTCGAGGATTTTATTATAGATCAAATCACGATTCTTTTGATAGTCTTCCTCAGTTATAAAAACTTCTTCCTGACTATCATCAACGGAAAGGATATGCCAACCATATTGACTTCTTACAGGTTGGGATATTTGACCTGCACTCAGCCCATACAATGTGTCTTCCAGAGTTTCATCCAGATCTCCAAAGGTCATCCAGCCCAATGCACCACCATTTTTTGAGAGCATGGTATCAGTAAAAACTTCTTGAGCGAGGGTATAGAATGATTCATTACCAGATGTTAACCTTTGGGAGTACCCCCTGATTTCTTCCTCAGTTTTTGCAAAGAGATGTCTTACAAACAGTCCTTTTTGTCCCCGTTTAAAACCCTTCCGGAGGTCATCCTCGGTAGGGAGGACCAATTTGTCTTTAACCCAGGTCCTGTATAGCTGTCGAGATAAAGCACGATTTTCAATAATCGTTCTCATTCGCATGATATGAGCGCTGGTATCCAAATTCGCTTCTCTACCTTTTTGAGCGAGGATTTTTTGACCGATGAGGAAATTGATCATGTCAGAGCGATTGTCCTCACTATCGAATTTATCGCCATACAATAAAACTGGGAGGTAAGTACGTTGAAAGCTGGTTTCGCTTATTTCAAAATTGTCCAAAGTGGCAATCACAGTGCGTTCAGCTTCAGGAGCTGATTCTTCTTTTGAGCAGGAGAAAAGCAGAAATGTAAAGACCAGGAATAGCAGGGGGGCGTTTCGGAACATTAAATCAGTGCCTCGCAAAGTTTTTCAAAACCGTTAAGATTTTCCTTCGAGCCCAAGGCTATCAATTTATCATCTGCATTCAGTTTATAGTTGGGATCGGGATTAAAGTTTGCCTCGCCCGTACGCTGTTCAACTGCAGTGATGATGATATCATGATTTTTCCGCACCTCGAGATCTATGATTGACTTGCCTTCAGCCTGGGAGTTGGCTTCAATGGTGATGGTTTCCAAAACCAGATCAAGATTTCCCCGATTCATGATGAGCTCGATGAAATCAACAACACCCGGTGCCATAGCTTGTCGCGCCAGTTTGGTTCCGGCTGCTTCATAGGGGTTAATCACATTGTCTGCTCCGGCCCTGGTCATCTTGGGGATGGAGGATGGAACCGTAGCTCGGGTTAAAATAAAAAGATCACTCTTCAAGCTTCGAGCTGAGAGGGTCAAAAACAGATTGTCCTGATCATCTTTTAAAACACCAATAAGTGTAGTGGCTTTCTCAATGCCCGCATTTAACAAGACCTCGTCTTGAGTAGCATCACCTTCGATAAGAACAATATCATTCTGAACCAGGGTGGCGATTTTTTCTACATCCTTTTCAATCACAACAAAACTTTTACCACCGTTTTGAAGCTCCTTGGCAATGGCTTGTCCCATGCGTCCATACCCACAGAGGATGTAATGATCGTTTAATTTTTTAACTCGTTTCGCCATGCGAAACCTCCTGTAGCGTTTGAGATCCACTGCTTGCTGTGCGATGTGACCAGCAATAATGAAGAATAATCCGATTCCTGAAAACATAATAAAGATGGTCCAGAGGTGACCCAGATCAGACATTTCCCAGACCTCTTGGAATCCAACCGTAGCCAGAGTAATAGCTGTCATATAGAAGGCATCAAACCAACCGACATGTTCAATAATTACATAGCCAGTGGTCCCTAAAAGGATGATGCCCAACATGCTCAGGATCAGTTGTTCTATTCTCGTTTCCAGCATGCGTAATAATAGTTTTGGCAATGCCTGAAGGCTATCAAAAATAATTACTGGGATTGATACATTTAGCCTCAGAAATTCAGTTGATTACTTCCTACTCTCGGCCTTTCAGACCCAATGCTTTTGGATTACATTGTGTGCTGATGAGTACCGCACTGAACACTATTAATTACCTCATAAACGAAAAATTTAATCGGAGTTTGTATGTCAAAGATTGTTGATGTTTTTAGTCGTCAAATCATGGATTCCCGTGGGAATCCCACTGTTGAAGTTGATGTCTATCTGGAAAGTGGTGCATTTGGACGCGCAGCTGTACCTTCAGGAGCCTCCACTGGTGAGCACGAAGCCATGGAGTTACGTGATGGAGATAAATCGGTTTATCTAGGTAAAGGCGTGACCAAGGCTGTAGCAAATGTGAACGATGTCCTTTCGGATGTGGTTATTGGAATGGAAGCTGTAGAACAGCGTGCAGTCGATGAAAAAATGATTGCTGCAGATGGAACGGATAATAAGTCCAAGTATGGCGCCAATGCAATACTGGGTATATCTCTTGCAACGGCCAAAGCAGCCGCCATGGATTTTGATCTCACCTTATACGAATATCTGGGTGGCGAGGACGCTACATTGCTCCCTGCACCTATGATGAATATTCTAAATGGTGGTGAGCACGCTGATAACAATGTTGATTTTCAGGAATTCATGGTCTTCCCATTGGGAGCCAAGACCTTTAAGCAGGCACTACAAATGGGAGCTGAAACTTTTCACCAGCTCAAGGGTGTTCTCAAAAGTAAGGGAATGAATACTGCTGTTGGAGATGAGGGTGGATTTGCACCTAACTTGCGTTCCAACGAAGAGGCCGTGGAAGTGATCCTGGAAGCCATTGAAAAAACTGGTTACAAAGCTGGTAAGGACTTATTCATAGCCCTTGATGTTGCCTCAAGTGAGATTTATGATCCCAAAACAGGTTTGTATAGTCTCACTGGCGAAGGTCGAACACTCAACTCAGATGAAATTGTAGATTTTTATGCTGATTGGGCCTCCAAGTATCCTATCGTTTCAATCGAAGACGGAATGGATGAGAATGATTGGGAAGGCTGGCAAAAATTGTACGCTAAACTGGGTGACAAAATTCAGCTGGTTGGTGATGATCTCACAGTAACCAACCCTGTCAGGCTACAAAAAGCCATCGATATGACTGCTATGAACAGCATTTTGATCAAATTGAACCAGATTGGTACATTAACTGAGACACTAGATACCATCAAGTTGGCTCATGAGAACAAGATGACCTGTGTTATTTCTCACCGTTCTGGTGAAACTGAAGATACAACCATTGCTGATCTCGCTGTAGCCACTGGCGCAGGACAAATCAAGACAGGATCAGCTTCACGCAGCGATCGTATCGCCAAGTATAACCAACTTCTACGTATCGAAGAAGAGTTGGGCGATCTGGCCACTTTTAAAGGTTTTAAGGCCCTTAATCCTAAGTAGGGATTCACATGGCAAATAAACGGTCACGCTCAACTAAAAGTCGCTCTAACCGCAAATCCGGTGGCATATTCGAGAATAAAGTCGCCTGGATATCCGGAGCAATCATTCTACTGATTCTTGTTCAAATCTTTGTGATGAGAGACGAGGGACTCTATAGTCTGCTCCGACTCAAACAGGAAATCAGAGATATGGAGTCACACATAACTCGCCTGGAAGTAGAAAAGGCTGAGTTAGAGAGTGAGCGTGACCGCTTGTTAAATGATCCAGATTATCTGGAACGCATCGCCAGGGAAAGATTTCGCATGGCAAAACCAGGCGAAAAGGTGTTTCACGTTGTTACGGAAACCAAAAGGGATGGGGTGCGTAATAAATGAAAAACAACCAAAGAAGAGATCGATTTTCACGCATTCAATAAAGAATGAGAATTGATTGCGGAACAGGCAGAATCATAATTCCCGGCAGAGTATCCCATGGGCTGAGCTTCACAGGTCCCATTACAATTCAACGTTACTGAATACAACAAACCTCTTCCTCCCCAAATTGCGAAAAATGTTTGCAGTAGCCATTCTGGGTATGCTGCTGCACAACAGCCTTCTGGCTGAAGGTCAGGATTCCCTGGCCTATATCTTTCGTCAGGACAATCTCTCAACCAGCAATGATTTTAATCTCAATTACAGGCATGGTTTTGTAGGGAGTGATCTTGAAGTGACTGATGTCCTTAAGTACAAAGTGTTTTCCTATGATAACAACCTGTCGAATGAAAAACAATTTTCCATTGAACACCGTTTACGCAGCGACTTTTCATGGGGTAGCAATCGGAATAAAAGTATTCGTCTGGAGAGTGCTCAACACAAGGACCATCGGACAGGTCTAGCCTCAACCATTGATAACTGGGCTTTGCTCGCTGGTTTAAAGCACAATGATAACCTGTCCCTGTTTATTGGTGGTAGGTCGGTAGAGCGCTATGGGATTGTGGACAGGGGTTGGACAAGTGAGCTGGATATTCGAAAGCCCTGGCAGTCCGCCAATCAGAGATCCTTCATAATGGTGAGTGGATCCAGAGATCAATTAACTGAACATTTGAATCACACACTCAATGCCAGAGGAGAGTATTTTGTTCGTTTTGGGGAGGTTTCTACCTTTCAAACTTCCATTTACCAGGAAGCCCGTCTGCAGGCATTTTTTACGGACTCGCTGGGGAGTTCTCAATCCCGCAACAATGAAAACTTGAATTGGCAAAATTTGTTCACCTATCACCTGAGAAAAAATCTCCATCTCTCTCATCGCCTCGATTGGGGAGACCAACTGACCGAGATCAGCCGAGAAAGAGTTGATCAAAACTCTACTGTCAATCTGTCAAGTGAGGACAGGAAACGATTCTCATTGTTAAATGAAACCTCTCTTGAGTTAAATAATCCCAATTTTTCAACACTGACAGCTTTCAAAATTGAGAATTCTCAGAACAAATACTATGTGGATTATACCCAGATCCTTTATCAGCTCAAGGAGTCCGTCCTCTGGAAAAATGCAGGACTTGTGGACACACTCATGTGGATATCATCTCTTTCGAGACTTGAATATGATACACCAGATACCACCAATGATGATGACCGTGATGAATGGCGTCTCAACACGGAAATCAGAATGCTGTGGGAACCATCTCCGTTTTATAGTCTTGAGATTGGTACCAAGTTGGGAATGTTCCACCTCATTTACCTTTTTAATACCCGTAGCTCAGAAAATCATTGGAACCGCAACCTGGTATTTTGGTCGGGCGTCGCCTGGCGCAAACAGAAGTGGTCTGGAGATGGTAGGGCAAGAATCCGCAGTAATTACTTTGACTATGACTACGATGATATATTTATCGAATTGGAGCAACCCTCTCGAAGTTTTGTTCACAGATCTCTGGATCTAAACAAAAAAATCAGATACAACTTTGGCCGACGCTGGTCAATTCATTCTAAGGCGGCCTTTCGCTGGGAGGATGAAGGTAAGTTGAAATGGGATTCTTTTATTCAGCAGGTTAATAGCAGTAGAGAACAGTCTGAATGGAGTGCTGAGCTTTTCTACAATTATAAGGGGTGGGAAGGTTGGATAGGTTACCTGACTCATGACCGGGTAATTGCATACACCGCGACAAACCGTGAAACGGACCATTGGCACGGCCAGGGCCCTTTGATGGGCGTCAAATACCAACTGGGTAAGCGCATTGATCTGCGGGGAGATGCACGCTTTATATCAGTGGAAGATGGTGATCGGGAGTACCTACTCCCCAAAGTTTATTTTACCCTAGTATACCGCTAGGCAGATTCAGGCAGGGGCCTTTCCAGCTCATCGATACGTTCATTGAGCGTGTCAACATATCCTGAGAGATGTTTCTGAACATCACGGATAGCTTGATTGTAGTAATGTGGTCCCATATTTTCACTGAAAAAATCCAATAAAAATTCTGCCTCAAAATTACCTAAATCCTGACTCATTTCAGAGGTAAAATAGGCTTGAATCTGCTGGATGAGATCATCTTTCGTTTCTCTTGAAAAAGTAGTGATCATGCTCGGATATCCTTTGTTGAAAGCTGTTGCCACGCGGCAATTTATGCATTAATATAGCCTACACTTTAAAAACAATCCTCAAAGTCAAAAGTTGGAAAAATCATGATTCACATCAAAAAAATGATGTGTGTTTATGCTGTGGTAATTGCAGTCATTACACGCATATCTCCCGTATTTGGAGCTTTCGAGTATAACGGGCTCGGATGGCCTGCCGCAACGGCAAACATCAGGGTCCTGGGTCAGCATCCCCAACAATTCTCGGTAAATCCTGCATTAATGAATATAGGTCATCAACCTCAGATCAGTTTCTCCTACCAGAATCCATTCCAATCTCTTGATTTGCAGGCTGGTTCGTTGTCCATCAAGAGCTCAATATGGCAAAGATCCTACATTCATAGCCTGGAATACTTTGGAGATGAACAGTATTCGGAAGTAAAACTTATCAATGGAACCACCTGGAAACTCGAGAAGGGCTTTAGTGTTGGAATGACATTAAATTATCAGTGTCTTTCCATGTCAGGTTTTAATAGGCGACAGGGAGGGTCCCTATCCTTGAGTTCATACGCAGAGCTTTCTGATCAAATTAAGGTGGGCTCTGTGGTTGAGCATGTCATTCAATGGGGACAAGACATATCCCTGCCCCAGAATTTTCAAATAGGTGGGCAATATGAATTCGGACCAGCAACCATAACAGTCGCACTTGAGAAAGAATCTGCTCTTCCTGTTGAAACCTGCCTCGGACTACTGATATCTTCAGGATCATTCTGGCAGATAGGTGTTGGTTATCGTGACCTAAGCGGGATGATGTCTGCGGGTTGGCGTATCCGCACACAAAGAATTGCATTTCACTATGCCTGTGTCATGCACCCATACTTACCCGTATCGCATGGATTTGGGCTGGAGTTGATTTTACCATGAGGCTCATCATGGTTTTCTTGATAATCATCTCAGGTGGGTACGCTCAAATGGATACTAATCTGGGGAATGACGAGCTGGGCGATCCTGATGAGACTCAATACTTAGATCAACTACTGAATACGTTGTTTCAACCATTTCAGCTTGATACGGCTGATACCACTTCACTCATGGAGCACGGCTATTCCAGGGAAGCTGTTGAGACGATTAATACATGGCAAAAGGGAAATGAGACCCACAAGTCGTTAAAGCGGAGAGTTCACGGAAAAGATTTGGCTTTGCTGAACAAAGATATAAAGACTGATTCCCAGCAAACTCAAATTCACTTGCGCCAACGATTACAATATTCTCCTTCCCTAGAGGGTTGGCGAATTCTGAATAAAGGTCGCATTTGGAACAAGTGGGGATCAGTAAATATTCTCACAGAACAGGATCCTGGTGAAAATCAACTCACTGACCATTCAATCTTGACATTGAGCAGCCATTCAATCCCCGGGATTGATCACCTCATTTTTGGTGATTTTCATGTGAACTGGGGTGGTGGATTGATCCTGAATCAACAGGGCTCTCGCCCAAGCCTAAATCCCAGATCACTTCTACATGCCAGGCAATCAAATATTCGACCTCATTACTCAAGTAGGGAGATTGATTATTTTCAGGGAGTTGCAGGAAGCTTTTCATACAACAAAATTCAGGGAGCTGTCTTTGCTTCCAGTCGCACTCTAAAAGGCTTGTACAACGGCACTCAATTCAGGGAAGATGCAGACGGAATCCACCCTGTAGGAAAGAGTTTTGACTCCAAGCGAGTAAACGATTTGGGCCTGGCTCTTGAGACACTCATTTCAAAGGTTCAACTTTTTGCAGCAATAATTTATCATCCCCAGGCAAAAGCAGGCCTCGCCTACGAGTTAGGGATTTCAAGGGAGTTGGCTAATTCACAAAAAATTCAGATCCACACAAATAGTCTTGATCTCAATGATCATCGAATGACTGCTGCGTGGGCATATTTAACCCCACAACTGCAGGTATCTCTTCAATATAGACATTTTATTACCGACGAGGTCTTAACCCCCGGGTTCATATCCACCCTTCTGGGTACCTCGGCCTCTAATGAAAAAGGAATCTCTGCTCGAGCCCAAATACGACTCGCCAGTAAATTGCAAATTCGCTATGCCCTCGATACAGGTAATTCAGTCGAGCTTCAATCTGTTGACGATTATAGGACAATTCTGCAGCACAAGTTTCAAGTCATCCGTAAGCTGGATGAGGGTGTCTTTCAACTTGATTATAGTCGAAAACTTGAGCAACCAGTTTTGGAGGAGGATATTTGGGAAGGGCAATACTCAAGTCATAAGCTCACCAGATTTGCCATATCTCTGGTTCAAAATTTTTCACCTGATCTAAAGTATCGTGTGAATTTGAAATCAGCCTTTAGTGGTAATGAATCAGCATTACTTGTTCAGCAACGTGTGTTGGGTGAGCAGGGTAGCTGGAAATGGACAATTGGCTATGTGAGGTTTTCTATTCCGGACTACACCATGAGATTGAGTGTGTATGAGACCAGCGTGGCAGAAAGCTTTAGTTTTTATACAGCTTTTGATGATGGTGATCGATGGTTCTTCTATTTAAAGCAACAGACCCTCAATTGGATTGAAATGGAAATGAAATTGGTCCAAACCTGTTCCTTTGAGGACCCTAATAAGCCCAAACAACTTGCGATAAGTCTTCAGATGTCCGTTGTCTTATAATTCCCCTCCGACTATTTTCAACGCTAAATATGAACCGACATCGATATATAGTTCTAATACTCCTCCTGCTTTTTTCGATCACTTCGTTACAGGCAAGACGGACTGAACTTATTCTTCAAAAAGCAGCTGATGAGAGATATGTCCCAGCGATTCCAGTTTATGTAATAAACCAATATCAATATATTTCACTCCAGGATTTGCTGGATGCCTATAAAATTTCGGCTTTCCTTAATCCAGCCGTCAGGAAGTCGGTCTTCCGTATCGGGCGTTTAAAGTTCAAAGTGACCGCCTATAATCACTATGTCATGGTTGAGGACAAAACGTTTCAGATGGCCAATTCTGTGATTTTCTTCGATGGGGATACATATCTGCCCATGGATGATTTTGTGGATATCCTCAAAATGGTGGGGCTGGTTTCAGGGGTTACCATTTTGTCAGGGACGACTGAAGATGACATGGAAGTACAACAAGCCGCTGAACCCACACAATACTCACCATTTGATATCGTGTCAGCCAACATTGAAGAACGACAGAATGGAACAGTTATCAGGATTCGTACTGCCAATCGTTATGATGCGAATTCTGTAAAAGCCTGGATTAACCGTGAGGAGTGGCTTTATGTCACTTTGCCTGGAGCTAAAGTAAATAAGCCCATACTTGATAACACTGAAATCCCTAAAAACAGTAGTATCCGAAAAGTCACAGCCGATCAATTGGATGGCACCTCTCAGCTTACTTTCCGACTACGAGGGACAGTAGAAGGTGTGGACGTTTTGCATCGTGACTCACCCCCAGAAATATTGCTCACAATTCGTAGACCCTATGTCATTGATCAATCACACTACCTTGAAAAAGAACGCCAGAAGTGGAAGTTAGATAAGGTTGTACTTGATGCCGGGCATGGTGGCCACGATCCCGGAGCACGTGGCAATGGGCTCAGGGAAAAAGAAATAACACTCGATGTTGTCAAGCGATTAGGGAAGTTGATTGAAGCCCGTACGGATATTGAGGTCATCTATACCAGGGATACCGATGTATTTGTCCCGCTCTGGGAACGCACAAAAATTGCTAATGAAGCCGGTGGTAAAGTTTTCTTGAGCATTCATGTAAATGCCAATAAGAATAAGAAGGCTTCAGGTTTTGAAACTTATTTGCTCCGACCTGGAAAAACGGATGCAGCGGTTGCCGTTGCTGAGATGGAGAATGCAGTAATAAAGCTTGAAAAAAATACAGATCAGTATGACAAGTTGAGTGCTGAACAACTCATTCTTGCCACCATGGCTCAAAGCTCATTTATGCAGCAAAGTGAAACCCTGGCTGATCTGACGCAGCGAGAATTTGATAAAAAACTCGTGGGGCAAAACAGGGGTGTCAAACAGGCAGGATTTATTGTGCTTATTGGAGCTTCTATGCCCAACGTACTCATCGAATTGGGATTTATTTCGAATAAAAATGATGCTCGTAGGTTGAAACAGGCCTCATATAGACAGAAGGCTGCACAGGGTATATTTGATGCTCTGATGAAATATAAAACACGACATGAAAAGTTACTGTCACCGTGAATGAACTAAACCCAGAACAAGCCATTGGTGTTTTTGACTCTGGACTGGGAGGGATCTCAGTCGTGCGGGCCATTATTGATTTATTACCCCATGAACACCTCGTTTATTTTGGGGATACAGCTCGAGTTCCTTATGGTTCAAAATCTGAAGAAACGGTCATTCGCTTTGCCCATCAAATCTCTTCATTCCTGAGAGAAAAACAGGTCAAAATGATTGTTGTGGCCTGCAATACAGCCTCAGCTGTGGCTTTACAAACGTTACAGCAAAGTTTTAGCATTCCCATCGTAGGTGTGATTGAACCTGGCTCCGAAGCTGCCGTTAGATCCTCAAAACATAAACGGATTGGAGTGATTGGCACTGCCTCAACCATTCGATCAGGCGCATACCGGACTGCCATCAGGACACTCGATCCGGAGATGGAAGTGACAGATCAATCATGTCCACTGTTGGTTCCACTTGTGGAAGAGGATTGGCCCCATGATGGCGTTGTAAGGCAAGTGCTTGAGAGCTATTTGGAGTCATTCAAATCCCAGAAACCAGATTCGCTTATCCTGGGTTGTACCCATTATCCCTATCTCAAACCCATCATTCAACAGGTGATTGGACCTTCAGTTCGTCTCGTTGATTCAGGAGAGGAAACAGCGACCCAGGTACAAAAAGTGCTAAATGAATTAGGATTATTGAATCATGGGGATGGAGATCCTGGTAGGCATAAATTTTATGTTTCTGACTTTCCTCAAAAGTTTGAAGAAACAGCATCCCGTTTTTTAGGGAGACCTCTTGATAAGTTGTTTAAGGTTGAACTAGAAGTTCTGGAATCTTACAAATAAAACACATCTTACCATTTCAATAGAGATTGGGGATATTTCAACTTGGTGAATCCGGATTCTAAATCTGTTTTCGACTATATCTTCGGGTTAACCACACCAGGAGTCAAACTCGAGTTATCCCGGGTTGAAGAATTTATGACCCGGCTCGGCAAGCCACATGCCAGCTATCCTGTAATTCATATTGCAGGGACCAATGGAAAAGGCTCCACCGCAGCCATGTTGGCTGCCATCCTTGAAGCATATGGCAAAAGGACGGGTTTGTTCACTTCGCCCCATTTGATAACACCCAATGAACGCATTAGGGTGGGGAGTACTCTGGTTTCAGATGAGTTTATTGTCAGGAAAGTTGAAGCGTGGCGGTCTCATATTGACGAGTTGGGAATTACGTTTTTTGAAGTGCTCACCGCGCTGGGAATGGAATATTTTAACCAACAATCAGTCGATTATGCTGTCATTGAAACTGGGCTGGGAGGACGGCTGGATGCTACCAACGTTGTGGATCCTATCGCCAGTATTATTACCAGTGTGTCCTTGGATCATGAGAATATTCTAGGAGACAATCTCGCTCAGATTGCAGGAGAAAAGGCAGGCATCATTAAATCGCAGTGCCCCATTTTTCTTGGTAAGAACCCTGATATTGTCCAAAAGGTCGTTGAACAAAAGAGTCAACTGATAAATGCGCCCTATGTTTACGTCCCCAAAAAGGTCAAAATCGAAGATGTAAGGTTTCGTGGCATGTCCCAGCGTGTCCGATGCAGTTTAGCTGGTCAAGCAATCGAGGTTGAATTACCCTTGCTTGGACAGCATCAGGTTGAGAATTTCACTAACGTGCTGGCAAGTCTGGATGAATTGGGTTTCAATCTGGATGCATCTATCATTCAAAATGGTTTGGATAACATGATTTGGCAGGGTCGTATGCAAGCTCTGCAAAAAGAACCTCTCGTCCTTTACGATGTTGCCCATAATCCTGAGGGACTTACACGATTGCTCGATTCATTGCAGGAGCTAGGTAAAACAAATTCGATAATTGTGGCTGCCTTTAATGCGAGGAAAAATATCCAGCCTATGCTTGATCTGCTTAACAAGTGGTCGGGGGAGGTAATCTTCACAGCCTTTTCAGGACATTCTGCAGTTGAAAAGGAAACCCTCGTTCATCTGGGTGTCAATCCCGATATGATTGCAACGAACCTCCAGACAGCCTATGCGAGAGCACTCGAACTCAGATCAAATGACCACCAATCTATCTGCTTCATAGGGAGTCACTATCTAGCCGAATCTCTCTTTCCTATGTTTGAAAATTCTGATCAGAGCTGAGTCTTCATGAAATATGAAAGCAAGGAATTATGTAAATTCTCAAAGTCTTTATCGGATCAACCATGCTGAGATTAAACCAAGATGGATCTCACGGTCTATATCACACAGATAAATAATAAATTAGATTTTTAATTGACAAGGTATGGGTCTGGTTTAAATTCACCTTCGCAATTCAAATAGCTGAAGATGCAGATTTAATCTCCCAAAAATAATTTTTCACAGAAATTTAACAAAAATATCAATCACAAAAGAACAGGTTTATTTCAATGAGTTTTACCATTACCCAACTTCAGGATAAGAAGTTGAAAGAGCTGGCTGATATTGCCCAGGAATTGGCAGTGCCGGCCGTCACAGGTCAGAAAAAGATGGATCTTATCGAAGCCATCATAGAAGCCCAAACCGAGAGTGCGGGCATGATGTTTTCCAAGGGTGTTTTGGAAATACTACCAGATGGATACGGATTCCTCCGCGATGCAGACAATAATTATCTGGCTGGAGCCCATGACATCTATGTGTCACCGTCTCAAATTAAAAGATTTGGCTTACGCACTGGACAAATAGTCTGGGGTCAGGTTCGTCCACCTAAGGACAACGAACGCTATTTTGCCCTTCTAAAAATTGAGGCAATCAATTATCAGAATCCTGAAGAAGGCAGAATAGTACCTCAGTTTGACACGCTCATTCCACTATATGCTGATACCAAACTGACACTGGAACGTGGTCCCAAGAGTTATTCAATGCGTGTGATGGATCTACTGAGCCCTGTAGGTAAAGGTCAGCGTGGTCTTATTACCGCTCAACCCAAAACGGGTAAAACAATTCTTCTTCAGGATATTGCAAACTCAATTGTGCGAAATCATCCTGATGTGACCTTGATTGTCCTACTCATTGATGAGCGACCAGAAGAAGTGACGGATATGCGTCGCATGGTTGATGCTGAGGTTATTGCATCTACCTTTGATGAACCACCAGAGCGTCACGTTCAGGTTGCAGACATGGTTCTCAACAAAGCAAAATGTATGGTAGAATTTGGAAAGGATGTTGTCATTCTTCTGGATAGTCTCACACGTCTTGCCCGTGCTCATAATGCGGTTATTCCCCATAGTGGTAAGATTCTATCTGGTGGTATTGATTCAAATGCCCTCCATCGCCCCAAGCGTTTCTTTGGTGCAGCCAGAAATGTTGAACATGGCGGTAGTTTAACCATTATGGCCACAGCACTTATTGAAACTGGTTCCCGTATGGATGATGTTATTTTTGAAGAGTTCAAGGGTACTGGTAACATGGAATTGGTTCTCGATCGTCGTCTCAGTGATCGTCGTATCTATCCTGCCATTGATATCAATCGTTCCGGTACCAGAAAGGAAGAGCTACTGCTTTCCAAGGCTGAGCTTTCAAGAACCTGGATACTAAGAAAATTGCTTAACGAAATGACGCCTGTGGAAGCCATGGAATTTCTCCTGGAGCGGATGCAGCGTTCAAGTACCAATAAAGAGTTTATCCAGACGATGAATTCATAGATTTATCAATCAAATTACATCGAAGTAATTGAGGAGCGTGGAGCCATTTCCGCGCTCCTTTTTCTTTGAAAAGCCTCTACATGTTTACTGAGTGTCATATCCGGATTAATGTTCCACCTTTCCCTTGCCAAGACAGGGGGGGTGCAGATATATTGCGCGGCTTTTTAAGGAGAGGAATTTAGAAATGAGTTTTGCCAAAAGAATCAACGCTTTACAGCCCTCAGCCACTATGGCTGTGATAGAAGCTGCCGCTCGTCTACGCGAGCAAGGTATTGATGTCATTTCCTTTGGTGCAGGGGAACCGGATTTTGATACACCAGACCACATAATTGCTGCCGCAAATAAGGGTCTTGCAGAGGGACATACCCGATATACTGCTGCCTCGGGAACCACGGGCTTGAAACGAGCCGTGGTAAATAAATTGAAAAAGGATAATGGCCTCGATTATCAGACCAATCAGGTTGTCATTTCCAACGGTGGCAAGCATTCATTATTCAACATTATGATGACCCTCTTTGAAGAAGGTGATGAAGTTATCATCCTTGCACCATATTGGGTGACTTACCCCGAAGTGGTGAAAGTAAGTGGTGCTGAACCTGTGTATGTTGAGACCCATGAAAAAGATGGTTTCCAGATAACCCGTGAGCAATTGCTCAGAGGTGTCACAGAAAAAACCAAGGGGATTATTGTCAACACACCTTCCAACCCCAGTGGTGCGGTCCTGAATCGCGAAAGCTTACAAGCTATCGTAGATGTTGCTACTTCAAACGATCTCTGGCTTATAAGTGATGAGTGTTACGAAGCCCTTGTCTATGATGGAGAACATCTGAGCTTGGCCGGGTTCGAAGGTGCATACGAGAAAACAATTACTGTTCAGACCATGTCCAAAGCTTTTGCTATGACAGGCTGGCGCATGGGCTACACAGCATCCTCCAAAGAGCTGGCATCTGCCATGGGAAAATTTCAGGGTCAGGCAACAGGTTGCCCGAACTCCATTGCCCAGTATGCTTCGGAAGTTGCTTTAACAGAACCCCCTACATTTCTAGATGACTGGCGTGCACAATTTGTTGAACGACGCGATTATATGGTCAAAGCACTAAACGAAATGTCTGGCATTACCTGTCTTATGCCAGAAGGTGCATTCTATGTTTTTCCAAAGGTTTCAGATCTCTTTGGGAAAAAAGTTGGAGATGTTGAAATTAAAAATGACATGGATCTGACAAAATATTTATTGGATGAAGCTCATATTACAATAGTTCCTGGCGCAGCATTTGGAGCACCGGAACATGTTAGGTTGTCATACGCTACATCCTTAGACGCTATAAAAACAGGTCTTGGCAGGTTTGCAGACGCTGTTGCTAAATTGAATTGATGAAGGGAGTACCCATAAAATGAAACCAGGAATCCATCCTAAATACGAGTTGCACAAGGTTGCTTGTGCCTGCGGGAATAGTTTTGAGACCTATACCACGGTTGGTGAGCTGCATATAGAAATTTGCAACGAATGTCACCCATATTTTACTGGAAAACAGAAATTGCTGGATACGGCTGGTCGTATCGATAAGTTCCGTAAAAAATATGGAACAGCTGAAAAAGCTAAATAGATCCGTTCCAAAGCTGATTTGATGCCCAAACGCTCATTTCGCGTTTTCATCCAGGCATTTCTCACCGCCCAGCAGACAATTCTGGTCGGTGGGCAAGCTATCATCGAAGGTGTGATGATGCGTGTGCCTGGTGCCTATGCTATTGCTGTGAGGAATCCCAAAGGCGAGATTATTACCAGACGCCAGGAATTCACTTCACTCACAGAAAAGATTGCCATATTTAAAAAACCCGTTCTGCGCGGTATGATCGCACTTTTCGAGTCCATGAAGATGGGTATTGGCACGCTCAATGAGTCTGCCGAAATCGCCTATGAGGAAGACAGCTCAGCCGAGATGACACTGAAGGACAAGATTTTATCCTTCCTTGGTACCATGCTGGCCTTATCTATTGGACTGGGTCTTTTCTTTGTGACACCACTCTTTGTCACAGGCAACCTGCTCAATCTCTCTGAGACAGCATTCACCTTTAACGTTGTATCAGGAATTATCAGAATAGCCTTATTCCTGGCCTATCTCTGGGGTATATCCCTATTGGATGACGTAAAAAGACTCTTTCAGTATCATGGTGCTGAGCATAAGGCAGTATACACTTTTGAAGCTGGCAAGACATTGGATCTAGATTCTGCAAGACCCTTTCAAACACAGCATCCACGCTGTGGGACCAGTTTTATCTTTATTGTGCTTTTATCCTCCATTATCATGTTTGCCATCATCGACAGCATTGTGAAACTCTTCGCTGGGGAAATGACTCTACAGATAAGATTACTCACACATCTGCCATTAATTCCACTGGTTGCCGGGGTTGGATATGAAATATTGAAGCTAAGCTCAAAGTATCGTCATATCGGTTGGGTGAGGGCGCTATCTGCTCCAGGTATCTGGCTGCAGAACATCACGACCAGAGAACCTGATGATGACCAGCTCACCGTAGCACTTGAATCACTCAAGTTTGCTTTTGGTGATGACCTGGAAAAATATCAGGGTCAATCTTTTGTAGCAGAGGCTATTGACTAATGTTACTGGATAAACTTCCTGATCTCAAGGTGAAGTTTAAAGAACTCGAGGGTCAACTTTCTGATCCTGAGCTCATGGCTAATAATCGCAAGTACGCGAAAATAGCTCGTGAGCACAACGAATTATCCCACGTTTTAGAGGTTTTTCATAGCTATGAAGAGCTCATGACCAACATCGAAGAGGGTGAATCTATCCTCCAGGGTGATGATGATGAACTTAAAGAAATCGTTCGGGAAGAACTGGACGATTCTATTGCTGAAAAAGCCAAACTGGAAGACGATTTAAAAATTCTCCTGATTCCTAAAGATCCCCTCGATCAAGGAGCAGCCATCCTTGAAATTAGAGCTGGAGCAGGTGGTGACGAAGCTGCCCTATTTGCTTCAGATCTGGTTCGTATGTATTTGCGATATACTGAAACGAACAACTGGAAACATGAGTTTATCACTTTGAACGAACTGGGTGGAGGGGGCACCAAGGAAGCCATCATCCAGGTGACAGGTGAAAATGCCTACGGTACCTTGAAATTTGAGAGTGGTGTTCATCGGGTTCAACGTATTCCACAGACTGAGAGTAGTGGTCGAATTCATACCTCAGCGGCCACAGTTGCTGTATTGCCGGAAGCTGAAGAAGTTGATGTTGAAATCAACACTGCAGACTTGAGAATTGATACTTTTCGTGCCAGCGGTGCTGGTGGACAGCATGTCAATAAAACTGAATCTGCCATCCGCATAACACATATTCCATCTGGAATGGTGGTTTCATGTCAGGATGAAACCTCTCAGCATAAGAACAAAGACAAAGCCATGAAAGTTTTGCGTGCCCGCATGCTGGCTGCTGAACGTGAGAGACATGACAATCAAGTTGCCGCAATGCGTAAGACACTTGTTTCTACCGGTGATAGAAGTGCCAAGATCAGGACTTACAACTATCCACAGGGTCGTGTAACAGATCACAGGATTAACCTGACCTTATATCGTTTGGAAGAGATTACCAATGGTGATCTTTCCGAGCTTCATGAAAAACTCGTCGCTGCGGAGATGGTCAACCGACTGGAGTCACTTTGAGCAAGGGTTCCTCTCGATCGATGCGCACCTGGCGTAAGTTTCATAGATATACTTTTGGTTATAGTAAATGGATTAGTCTGGTTTCAGTTGTACTGCTTATTGTTATTTCGATTACAGGCATTCTGCTTGTCCACCAGGATGATTTGAAGCCCATCCAGAAATCTCGCGTTCCCCTCAGCGTTCTTCCCGGTCATTATGAGAATCGTTTGGAGACCACCCGGGAAAGACAGGGAACCAAAGACATATTCGCTGAAGAAGAGAGTATCCCATTGCGCTGGGTCATTCTTGATCTTCATACAGGTGATTTTTTTGGAAAATACGGGTTTCTTCTTTATGATGTGCTGGCAGTGGTTATGCTGGTCATGGGAAGTACGGGGATTTACATGTATTTTAAAATTAGAAAAAACAGCATATTTTAAAAAGGGGTTAACATGTTAAAGCACACACTTTTGATGGTAGTATTAATGCTAAGTCTTGGTCTGATGACCTGTAGTTCTGAAACTGCTGAGGTAGCTGGAGATCAATTTGGACAGAGCCTGACCATGACCAAAGTAACACCAGTTGCAGAGGTATTTACCCAGGCCCAGGATTTGAATGGTCAGATGCTTCGCGTTTCAGGTACAGTGACTGATCTATGCAAACATAAAGGTTGCTGGATGCAAGTGAGTGACGGACAAAATGTTTTAACAGTTCGCTTTAAAGATGAAGCTTTCATCATTCCAGCCACGGCTGTGGGTCGTAATGTTGATATGGAAGGACTCTTCATCGCAGAAAAAATCTCAAACCCCTTAGGTTCACACCAGGCTTGTGCTGAAGGTGGAGAACACACTGGTGAAGGAGCTTGCGAAAGCGAGCGTGCTGAAAAGACAGTTAGCAAAGTAGCCGATATTCGTTATACCATGGTTTCAACTGGTTTGGTTCTTTCATAAAGTTTGATTCTGTCTGTAACGACTGTATAGGAATTGCATCCAATTAAACGCGAGTTGACAACTGAAGAGACGCCGGAGCTAATCCAGGCAGCCCGAGATGGAGACCGGAAGGTTCAGTCACAATTGGTGACAATGTATTCTTCCCGTATCTACAATCTGGGACTGCGTATGCTGCGAAACAATGAAGATGCTGAAGATATGCTTCAGGAAACCTTCATTACAGCATTTCAAAAGATTCACACCTTCAAGGGGAAGTCCAGTTTCTATACCTGGATTTACCGTATTGGTGTAAATATCGCTCTCGGTAAATTGCGAAAGCAATCCAGGATGCAGATTTCCTATTCCATCCAGGAACCGGATTTTGAAAATCTCCACGGTCTGAAAATAGCAGATTGGCCGGAGTATATCGAAACCAAGGTGTCTGACGAGGAATTCAAGATTGCCCTGAAGGTCGCTCTGGACGATCTGGATGAAAAATATCGTTCAGTATTTGTTCTAAGAGACCTGGAAGAGCTATCCACTGCAAAAACAGCAGAAATTCTGGAACTTTCTGAAAGCAATGTGAAGGTAAGACTTATGCGGGCCAGACTCTTTTTGAGGGACCGGATGAGTGCCTTTTTAAAACGTGAAGGTTGGTTAGTATAATGAAACCGAAACATGATGTAGAGCTGCAAAAGAAAATCTGTCTGGATTTCGGTGCAGATATCGGCTCTGAATTATGCCAGGAAGTAGGTCTGCTCATGGAGGAATGTCCAGAGTGTAAGGTCTACTATGATACTATGCAACGTTCAGTCAAGCTGTATAAGGTTGTGGAAGATGAATGTGAGCTTCCTGAATCTGTATCCGAACGCCTCTTCAAAGTATTAGATTTAGATCAGTTGAAGAAGGATGTGTGAAAAATGGTAACAACCACAGCGCAATCAAAAAAAGTTATTATGTTTACTACCCCGACTTGTTCACATTGTACCACTGCAAAACGTTATTTGCGAGAGAACGGAATTAAGTTTAAAGAGATAGATGTTAGCAGAAATCAAAAAGCTGCTCAAGATATGTTAAGAAAAACAGGTCAACAGGGCGTTCCACAGCTGTGGATTAATAATCGTCCCGTCGTTGGCTTTGACAGAAATAGAATCAATAGTTTATTAGGTTTATAGGAGAAAGAAATGAAAATTCAACCTTTAGATGATCGTGTATTAGTTATTCCTGCAGGTGAGGAAGAAACAACAGCCTCAGGTATTATTATTCCGGATACAGCCAAGGAAAAACCCCGTCGTGGTAGTGTCGCAGCTGTAGGTAATGATGAAGAATTGCAGGAATTGATCAAAGAGGGTGATGTTATCCTCTATGGCAAATATGCTGGTGATGAACTCGCATATGATGGTACTGACTACCTCATCCTGAACCGAAGTGATATCCTGGCCAAACTCGGTTAGTTACAAGTTACAATTGAAAATAAAAGGGAGCATAATGCTCCCTTTTTTTGTACCCATTTTAGGAAATAACTATTCCAAAATAGTTTGTCACTTAGCTCTGATACCACACTCAAAGATATGTTCGAAAATGCTATCCTGAGAGGGGATCTATGAATAAAAAATATGTGATTATCGGTGGTGACGCGGCTGGAATGAGTGCTGCCAGTAAAATCCGCCGCATGCAGCCTGAATCAGAACTCGTGGTCTTTGAGAAGGGACAACACATCAGTTTTGCAGCCTGTGGAATGCCATATTGGATCAGCGGTGTCATTGAGGATGGTGGCAAATTGCAAGTGCTTACACTTGAGATGGCCCGTGATAAAAGAGATATCGATGTTCGCGTTGGGCATGAAGTCAGAAATATTGATGTATCGAGTAAAACCATAACAGTTCACAATATGAGTACAGATGAAGATTTTGCAGAAATCTATGATAGCCTCCTGATTGCAACTGGTGCCCGAGCAGTTGTACCTCCTATTCCAGGTGTCGATTCTGAAGGTGTTTTTACCCTCCGAAGTTTAGCAGACGGACACCGGATCAAAAATTACATCGCAGATCATGAGATTAATCATGCCACCATCATCGGGGGCGGTCATATTGGTTTGGAAATGGCAGAAGCCTACAGACACCTCAATATCGATGTGACCATGGTGGTGAGGGGAGATCAGATCGCACCTTCCATGGAGAAAGACATGCTGGAGAAATTAACCGAGCATGTAATCGAGAAGGGGGTTGATCTTCAACTGGGAACCAGAGTAAACACCCTTGAAAGATTAAGTAATGGACTTGAGGTTCAGACCTCAGCCGGTCGTATTAAAACAGATATGGTCATTGTTTCTACTGGTATAAAACCAAACTCAGAATTGGCAGTTGAAGCTGGAATCGAAGTTGGTAAAAGTGGTGCCATCCTCATTGATGAACATATGCAGACCAGTGTGGAAAATATATATGCTGGTGGTGATTGCGCGGAGCTACACCATCAAGTACTGGAAGAGAGTGTGTGGATCCCCATGGCGACTTCTGCCAATAAGGGAGGACGTATTGCTGGGGAAAACATGGCCGGAGCCCAGACCAAATTTCCTGGTATTCTAGGAACTTCGGTAGCCAAAGTCTTCGACTATACGATTGCTCAGACTGGACTCACTGAGAAACAGGCGGGACAAAGCGAAAAATTGGGTGACACAGAAACGACCACCATTACGGGTGGGAATAGGGCTCATTATTACCCTGGTTCAAAGCCAATGACAGTGAAGCTTGTGGTACAGAAAAACTCAGGGCGACTTCTGGGTGCACAAATGATTGGCAAGGCAGATGTAGCCAAACGTCTGGATGTTCTGGCCACTGCCATTACAGCAAAAATGACTGTAGAGGAGATAGGCATGTTGGATCTAACCTATGCTCCACCCGTTGCGCCAGTCTACGATCCCATCCTCGTCGCAGCAAATGTGGCCAATAAGTAATTTCAGTATAAGAGGATATTAATTATGATAACAAAAGATATGCTTATTGAAGATCTGGTTCAGGAATATCCCAAACTAATTGGTCCACTGAAGATGGAAGGTATTGTCTGTCTGGCATGTGGTGAGGCAGTCTGGGGAACCCTGGAAGCACAAGCTCTTGAAAAGGGTCTCAATAATATTGATGACATCGTGGAAAGAATGAACGCATTGATTTTGGAAGAAGCTTTATAGAAATTGATTTGTCGTCCCCGGCGACCATATTAGGTGGTGGTAGGGCGACTGTTAGAGAACGAAATTTAAGGTAACAGATTATGCCAGAAGTTAAGATTCAACAGGTAAAAGGCGGAACCTTTGCCGCCAGGGGTGCTTCAAACCATTGGACCATGATTGATGTTTCAAAAAAGGTAGGTGGTCATGAGGCTGCAAGTGGTCCCATGGAGATGGTCTTATTTGGTCTCGGGGGATGTACAGGTATAGATGTTGAGACGATGTTGAAGAAAATGAAGGTCCCACTGGAAAATTTTGAAATTGATATCCACGCAGAGCGTGCTGAGACGCATCCAAAGGTCTACACTCGAATTGATATGACCTATCACTTCTATGGCAAGGATCTTCCCTTAAAAAAATTGGAGCGAGCTGTCAAACTTTCTAAAGATACCTACTGCTCTGTAAGCGCCATGTTGGCTGCTACCGTTGAAATTACTGCAAAAGTCGAGAACCATAATACCGCATGATCTATCGCCTCATTGCCTACTCTTTGATTTTGCTGGGAACTGGTGGCACCATTTATATCGGTGTCGAAGGCATATATGGTGATCACTATGATATTCCTGCTCTTAGTTATGAGTCGTTTAGCCGACAATATTCTGATTCCAGTAATTATATATTGATTGATGTTCGAACGGAATCTGAAGTTGTATCCCAACCTGCGCCCTGGTCAAATACCATTCGGATACCCTTGCTTTCACTAGAGGATCGGAGCATGGAGTTAAATCAATATAAGGATCAGCCCATGATGGTTTTGTGCCCCACAGGTAATCGTTCCAGACAGGGTGCTCGGATATTAAGATTGGCAGGTTTTGATGCCTCCTACATGGAAAAGGGCATGTTTAACAATGAAAGAATTCAATAATGAATAAAAGATACATCAAAATGTTATCAGGTTTGGCGGTTGGAGCTATCTTCGGATTCCTCTATTACTATTATATTGGTTGCGCTTCTGGTAGCTGTGCGATCACATCGAATCCGTACATTAGTACTGGGTACGGAGCGATGATGGGTCTAGTATTTATGTGGCCAACCAAAGAAAAGGATGTCAAAACAGATGATGGGGAAAACGCACAAACTGTTTAAAATATTTATTCTGGCTCTCTTCGTGGTGCCAGCAGTTTTTGGGCAAATCAATAATTTTGAATTTGTTCAGCACGATAGTGCCTATGTCGGCAATGAAGACTTCGTCGTACTTCATGGTGAAATAATCAGTCTTTCCACCTCATCCCAAACGATTTCTGTAACCAGAGTCACCCATCAAAAACCCGCAACATGGAACACTTCCTTTTGCGTTGGACCAGCCTGTTTACCACCCTTCCTAGATGAGTATACTTTTGATCTGGCTGCTTCAGATACCGCTGATTTCACCCTTGACACCTTTCCATATTCTGAAGAAGGAATAGGGATCTGGACCATGTTTGCAGTGGATTCCTCAACTATGGAAGTTGATTCAGTTAATATCAGATTGGAATTTGTTGCTGTTTCTATTGATGGGTCTTTCGGGGGACCGAACTCATTTGAGCTCTCTCCTATTTATCCAAACCCAACCAATGCCTCAGTCAATTTTGATTTGAATCTTAAAAGTACAGGGAATTATTCAATCATTTTGTATGCCCTGGATGGACGAGAAATTTTGACCAGGAACTATCAATTAAATTCTGGTAAGAATCATCTCCAATGGAATATGAAGGGATTGCCATCAGGCAATTACATAATTAGCGCGACTGGCGCAGGGGAGACCGTCTCCAGACAAGTTGTGGTGATCAAATGATGCGATTACTGCCCCTCCTCCTGATTGTTACCCTCTCTTTTGGTCAGGAAAAAAACCTACCCAAGGTCAATCTGAAAGACATGAAGAATAAGACCCATAGTCTAAACAAGTTGGTCGAAGGCCAGGTAACTCTCATTAATTTCTGGGCAACTTATTGTGTTCCTTGCCGAAAAGAGATGAAACATTTGAATCGCATCAGCGAAACTTATGCTGATCAAAATGTTCAAGTCATCGGTATTTCTATTGATGATTCTCGTACAGTTGGTCGAGTAAAATCCATGGTTAAGTCACAAAAACTTGAATATACCATACTCCTTGATACTGAACAAAAATTATACAAAAATTTTAATACCACTGCCATGCCGTTCTCAATTCTGGTTGATGCCAATGGTAAGATTCTATGGGAGCATACTGGTTATCTTCCTGGTGATGAAGCCCAGATGGAAATTGAAATTAAAAAAGCGCTAACCCTTCAGAAAAAGAGCTGATCCACCCCTTTTGTTCTACTTGCTCAGAACACTCATCCTCCTTACGATTCCGCTTGTTCTAATAGCAGAGGGAGTGTCCTGGAACCTTGGTCTCAAGTCCAACCTTGGCCGCGGTGAACAAGTCGGTACAGATTACAATTATTTCGAAAATTTTATAAATGGATCCATTGAGCTTGGCCAATGGTATCTGGATTTATCCGTAGAATCAAGTCAACCTCCAGAATATGGTTTTGAGTACCAGGGTATAGATCGTTTTTTCCTGAGCTATATTGGAAATGCCCGCTCCCTTGAGATTGGTGATATTTCTGCTGTTTTTGGCAGAGGTTTAGCCCTGAATCTTGATGAAAACCAGGCAATAGATTTTGATAATGAGATTATGGGATTGCGATTTTCCTCAGTTTTTCTTGAAAATCATGAAATTGATCTCCTTGCTGGATTTAAAAATCAGTATCGTTTTTATTCTCCCAGCTCTGATCTTCGCGAACCTGATGGAGAAGCTACCTTTGAACTAGCAGGCGCTGAAGCAACCCTGAATAGTGAGAGTGGTGTGTGGTCTCTGATCCCCTACTTTATTGCAAGTCGGATGGAGTCAGATTTCGTTTGGCAGGAATTGGATGCAGATATGGGATCTATTGTCACAGATACAGTGACTCAAAAAATGAACGCCCTTCAGGCTGGCTGGGGACAGTCCATTTATGGAGAAAATTGGGATTTGTATCTAGAGTACAATAAGACCTGGAAAGCTTTTGATTATCCCATATCCAATCAGAGTATACAACAACTGGAGAATGGACAAAGTTTAATTAGTACCGATCCAAATTATAGCCAGGAAGGCCAGGCTTTTAATCTGCAGCTGAACTGGTTTCCTGAATGGTTTACCACCTTGTTTGAGTATAAGCGCTATCTCAACGGTCCCGAAACATCCTCACAAAAACGTGATCCTATGCTCCTGGCCACAAAACCACTGCCCTGGCAAATGGGGCCTACTGGAATCAGAGAACATGATATTAGTCTATTGGGGAATGTGACCCACCCTGTCGATTATGGTGATGAATTGGGCTGGAATCTGGAATTGAGAAAAACACTTTCAGACTCATGGTCAATGGTCATCAACGGAGCACAAACTTCCCAGTCTTCACCAGATGGTGCACCTGGAGTCCTACCCACACAGGATTTAAACCAGAATCCCTGGCAGGAATATTATGCAGAATTTGAGTATTCTGGTTCGAGTTTTTATCAGAGATTGTTGATAGCCTACACCAGATCTGTTCTCAGTGGACAGTCCGCTGCTGAGATTATGGAGCATTTTACCCTTGTACCGGCATACCTGTCCTGGCACCCAAATGAAACACTGGTTTTATCCACAGTTGTTGAATTGCAGACCTCCAAGGTTTATGGGGAATTGTATGAAGGGGATGTTCTTGAGGGTCATGACTTCCAGAGTGGGCATTTTATTGCCAGTGCTGATTATAATCATAATTATTCTGCCGCAATTATCTGGGATACAAGTAATGATCCAAGTCTAATGACGAATGATGAAGAAATCCAACATTGGGTAAGTGGTGAAATATCTGTGAAACCCATGGATGGGCTATGGTTACGAGCATCTTATGGTAAGGAAAAGGGTGGCGTTCGGTGTACCGGGGGTGTTTGTCGCGTTCTGAATCCCTTTGAGGGATTCCGTATGGCTCTGGAGTGGCGATTATGAAAAAACTGCTTACCATCATATCAGCAGTTTTGATAATTGGATCCTGTGATTGGAGGCCCGACGAAATCCAAATTGAATCCAAAGCGACCATTGAACGCATTAACCTCGTCATCGGGGATACAGTCTCAATTCAGATCGAGGGAGGGGATTTCTCACTCATTGAAGGACTTGATGAGAACATTGCAGAGGTAATTGATGTAGTGAGCCCATCAAGTGGAAGAGAGCTTGAAATTATCGGCCTGAGCACTGGCAATCTTAAACTTTTCTTTCGTTACAATCCAATATCAAATCCAGAAGTTGAAGCCACGACCGCTACATATTCACTCCACATCCGCATCACTGAATCAATCCCACTATTGATCGATGTTGGAGCTAGCCAAACCTTGGATTTTTCCACAGAACTCTCAAACGATCAACTTAATGTTCTTGACTCTGTTGCAGTGATTGTAGGTGAACAGAATCCTGGAGGTCGCCTGGGAATAGAAAATATTCTCGGAGAAAATACCAAGCTTGTTATTTTGGGAGAAGAGCCAGGGTTTGTTGAACTTATCATCGAATGTTACGATGCTGACCACAATCTCATTGAAGCCTTATTTTATGAAATTGAATTGTCCATCAACAAGGTGGTGTTAGCAGAGTTATTTACGAATACTGGTTGTGTGAATTGTCCTGAGGCGAACCACTACCTTGACAATATTTCAGTAGCATTTCCAGAAGATTTTAGCTTAGTCCGATACCATGTGAATTGGACAGATCCTTTTGACCCTATGAATCTATACAATCCTGTCGATGTTGAAGGTCGTAGAGCCTACTACAATATTTTTGCTGCTCCAGGATTGGTTCTGGATGGAACCCTGGTTTCATCTCTCGATGAGGATGACTGGTCTGGGCGGGTTTTCAATGCCTCTCAGGATATGACTCCTGTTTATATCAGTCCCATCGACGTTGCAGAGAGTTTAGATAGCCTGCATCTTGAATTTGACTTGAACAGCTTTTCATCAACTGTGACTGACATAACAATATGGTCGCTGGTTTTAGAAGACAGCATCGAATATGCCGGTTCAAATGGTGAAACTATACATATGGATGTGATGCGTGATATGACTTCCAACCCTATGGGCGTATTGAGTGGCCTCAGCACAATTCAGCACAGTTTGAAGAAACCAGATGATTATGGTGCCACTGGTCCCATGAACTTATTAGTTTTTGTACAATCTGATTTAGACAAAGCTGTACTGCAATCTCATAAACAAAATCTCTATTAGCGATATGGCTGAATTGCATCCCTTTTTTGTTCATTTCCCAATCGCAATTTTGGTGGTTGCAGCTGGCTTTGAAGTATATGGTGCATCGAGGAGCCAGGAGCAGCACACACAGACCGCCTTTCTCCTGCAATTAATGGCTGGTGTCTTTGCCATTTTCGCAGCCATCAGTGGCAATATGGCTGAAACCCTTGTTGCTAATCAGAAAACGCTCCACCAGGGAGTGATAGAGGCTTTTGATAAACATGCTTCTATGGGAAATGCTATGGTGTGGCTCATTATTCTGCTAGCTGTAGGTCGCACCTTTGCAGTCCTGGAGAAAAAGGACTGGGCCATGCATTGGTGGATCTTTCCAATATTGAGTACGGTAGTAGCCTTGCTTGTGATTATCACAGGGTTGTTGGGTGGGGACTTAAGCGCGTCAATCCTGACTTTTTACATCGATCATTAACAAATCTTGCGAAGGTTTGTTAACCCTTCGCAAGATTTTTCAGAATCCTAACCCTGTGTAAACTGCTTTCCATTCATGGTTTTCAGGAAGCCAGCAATTTTAGCAGCTTCTTCGTCTGAAATCTGTTGCATCAACTGCATATCACCCATCATTTGGATGGTTTTTTCTAGACTTGCTACTCCACCATCGTGGAAGTAAGGGCCGGTCAACTCAATATTTCTCAGAGTAGGGACTTTGAACATAAACTTGTCTTGCTCTATCCCGGTTACCTCAAATCGACCTTCATCCTCCAAATTGTGGTATGGTTTAATGAGACCATTTTTCTGATACATGTTTGCACCCATCATCGAGCCCATGTGGCAGGTTACGCAAGCTTTAGCCAGGAAGAGATCCAAACCTTCAACCTCAGCCTTGGTGATAGCCGTCAGATCGCCTTTTAGATATGAATCAAAACGATCATGTGTTACTAGTGTACGCTCAAATGCAGCGAGGGCTTCTGTAATATTTTCATAATCAATGCTATTCTCACCAAAGGCTTTCGTAAATAATTCAGTGTACTCAGGAATGGCTTTGATTTTAGCTACGGCAGTGGCGGAATCAGAAATTGCCATTTCAGCTGGATTTAAAATGGGTCCACCAGCCTGCTCATTTAGATCTGCAGCACGTCCGTCCCAGAATTGAGAAAAGTGAAATCCTGCGTTAAAAACAGTCGGGGAATTTCTGGTACCTGGAATGCCATTGGTCCCCTCTGATGTAGGTTTGTTATCAACTCCCGCTTTTGCAAGATCATGGCAGGTATTACACGACATATCACCTGTATTGGATAGAGCAGTTTCAAAATAGAGTTTTTCCCCAAGCTTGACCCGAGCTTCTGTATCATTTTTAGAACCCGGCATCATATCCGGAACCACAGCGAACATTGGTTTTACCTTGTCGAGAATTTCTTGTTGGTAGGTCAAATCCTCTGGAGGTTGTTCATCTGTTTTCCCACCACACTGAATTAACACCAAAATCATCAAACTCATGACCATAAATAGCACACTTCTCTGCATTCTAATTTCCCCTTATTATTTAATTGTATAAAATGAATAACTGCTAAATAACAATAATATAAATCTCAGGCGAGGATTTGCATTCAAAAAATGGTAAGCATTGAATGATAGGGTTCATTTGACCTCCAGAACAGACTCTTTTTTAGCGACTCACAAACCTTCCTTGCAGAAGGATAGTAAAGGTCTATATTACATACCGACCAGTCGGTATGTAAGTAATGAAATAATATTAAGGCCAGATATGACAGAGAGAAGACCCAGCTCAGAACGTCGAATCGAAATATTAGAAGCAGCCCTTACCATATTTGTAAAGAAGGGTTATTCCGAGGCGAGAATGGATGATATTGTTCAAGAGATTGGCTTGAGTAAAGGAGCCCTATATCATCACTTTCAAAGCAAACGGGATTTATTTATTGCTCTAATTGAACACTGGATGGATCAATTTTCCCCCATTGAACGTGGTGGGTTGATGCGTGCAAAACCATCTCGGGAGATCATTCTCCACATTGCCAAGTTCACGGCCAAGTTGTTTAAAAGGAATCCCAACTGGTTTTTAGTTGAGCCCGAAATCTGGGCCTTTGCCAACCGTGATAAAGAAATCAAGGAAATGGCGAGTCACCTATACGGCAGTGTGTTAAACGAATTTGAAGCGCTCATCAAGCGTGGCATAAAGTTTGGGGAATTCAGGGATGTTAACGAAGGCATGATAGCCATGTCAATCATGACCTCTCTACATGGTATGATTTGGTTTGCACTGTTTAAACCGAATGACTTTTCACTGGAAGAATATGTAGACTTGAATATGGAGCTCATTCTAGATGGTATTGCCGTCCAGGATTGAGACAATAGAATTTTATCCAAAATAAGGAGAATGAGATGAATAAGGGTGGCGCATTTTTAACCACACCCTTTGGCGTTGATGAAATCTTCACCAGAGAAAAATGGAGTGATGATCAAAAAGAGTTTTTTGAAGCGATACAGTCTTTCGCAAAAGAAGCTGTTGCTCCTCGTGCCGATGATATAGAAAAACTTGATGAAGCTTTGTCCAGAGATTTTATGACGCAGATGGGGGAAATGGGGATGATGGGACTGGATGTCCCAGAACAGTATGGGGGTATGGGACTTGATAAAACAGCTGCTGCCCTGGCCTTAGAGGCTATGGGAGTTGGTGAAAGTTCCTCGCTAATGGTTACAGTTACCGATCATACCGGTATCGGTTTGCTGCCCATTCTTTGGTATGGAACCGACGAGCAACGAGAAAAATATATTCCTAAAATGATGAGTGGGGAATGGATGAGCTCTTATGCTCTGACAGAACCCGGAGCAGGGTCAGATGCCCTCAATGGAACCGCCTCAGCCAAGCTCAATGAGGAAGGTACACACTACATTCTTAACGGGGTGAAGCAATTTATCACCAACGGAGGCTGGGCAGATATTGGTGTCGTTTTTGCCAAGATTGATGGAGATAAGTTGACCGCCTTCATTCTGGATCAGGAAAGCACTGGTTGGGAGCGTGGACCAGAAGAACACAAGCTGGGAATTAAGGGATCCTCCACCACAACATTTGTATTGAATGATTGTAAGGTAGCAGTGGAAAATGTACTGGGTGGAGTAGGCAAGGGCGCTGCTGTTGCCTTCAATGTGCTCTATATCGGTCGTCTGAAACTGGGTGCTGTAACAATGGGTGGAGCTAAACATGTCATTAAAACCGCCCTGGATTACGCTGTTGAGCGCAAGCAATTTGCCCAACCTTTGACTGCCTTTGGAATGATGCAGCGTAAGTTCGCTGATATGGTGATTCGCTGCTACGAAGCAGATACTATCACCTATCAATCAACAGGATCAATTGATTCAGCAGTTGAGCGCTACGAAGAGGATGATCCTGAATACTACAACCATCTATACTCTGTAATTGAAGACCACGCTATCGAGAATAGCACCAATAAGATTTTTTCCTCTGAAGCAATGTGGATTAATGCCGATGATGGTGTGCAGATCTTTGGTGGCTATGGTTTTTCTGAGGAGTATCCACTAGCTCGTCTCCTACGCGATGAACGTGTCAATCGCATTTTTGAGGGAACCAACGAGATCAACAAGCTGATTATTTCTGGAATCGCTATGAAAAAGGCTATCCTGGAAGAGTTGCCCATTCGAGACCAGATTCTTGGGATGGGAGACGGTTGGATGCCAATAGCTGATATCCCTTCTGATCATGCAATGGTCCAAGAGATTAAAGCAGTTGAATTGGGTCGGGGAATTGTTCTCAAAACTCTCCATGAGCTCATTTTGAAGTATGGTCAGGATTTTAAGAACACTCAATTTGAGATTGAAGCCTTTGCTAATATGGTCATCGCCCAGCAGATCATTTTCAGTGTTCTGAGAAGATATTTACAGTTGGATGAAACCTACCCCAGACGGAATGAAGTCGCATCAGTGTTGAGGGTCTCTGTTCTCAGAAATCTTGAGGTTATTGTTTCCAATGGCCAAAAAATATTGAGACATATCTTACCTGAAGAAGATCGCAAGATAAAATTAGGCAAGTTGAATGAAGCATTATCTGATTTGGACTATCATGCTGACGTTATTGAAGAGCAAAAGGTGATTTTCCAGCTTCTACTCAAACGCGGTTTGTATCCGCTGAATGATTAAGGAATGAGGAGTTAATTAAATGAGTGAAAGATATAGTGTAATTGTTGACGCAGTGCGGAGTCCAATAGGTCTTAAAAATGGTGAAATGATCGGTATGAGACCCGATGATATTACCGCTCAGGTCGTCAAGGCCTTAATGGCGAGAAATCCTGCTGTAAAGCCTGACGAGGTGGATGATCTCGTGCTGGGTTGTGCTTTTCCTGAGGGAAATCAGGGGATGTTGATGGGCCGCGGTGTTGCCCTGCTATCAGGTTTGCCAAATACTACTACAGGCAGTACGGTGAATCGTTTTTGTGGATCTTCCATGGACGCCCTCCATCAACTGAGTACCGCCATTATGGCTGGTGATAAGGAGATCGGTATTGCGGCTGGTGTGGAGGACATGTTTGGTGTGCCCATGGGAGGCTATAATCCGGATTTTAATCCAGAGCTCTATGAAATTGATTACTACATGGGTATGGGTGAAACTGCTGAAAATCTTGCTCAGGAGTTAGATATAAATCGCGAGGATCAGGAAGCCTTTGCCATTGCATCACACAAAAAGGCGCTGGTTGCTCAAGCTGCAGGAAAATTTGATAACGAAGTGGTTCCCATTGAAATCGAAGGCATTCGCGTCACCAAAGATGAAGGTCCCAGAGAACCAGATGTGGCTAAGATCAAATCACTGTCACCGGCATTTTTAGAGGAAGGCAGCATTACTGCAGCAACATCCAGTCCCATCAGTGTTGGTGCCGCAGCTGTGCTCGTCATGAGCAATACCAAGGCTGAAGAATTAGGCCTCAAGATCAGAGCCAAAATTATCTCTCGCGCTGTCGCCGGTGTAGATCCAACGCTTATGGGTTCAGGACCACTGCCTGCTACTGAAAAAGCACTTAAAAATGTGGGTATGACCCTGGATCAAATGGATACCATCGAATTGAACGAGGCTTTTGGAGCTCAATCGCTTTATGTCATTCGCAAAGGAGATTGGCCAACTGAGAAGATCAATCTAAATGGTGGGGCTATTGCACTTGGACATCCCCTGGGGTGCTCAGGAGCCAGAATTATAACCACCTTGCTCAATGTGATGGAACAGAACGATACCAAATACGGACTGGCAACCATGTGTATTGGAACTGGGCAGGGTATCGCAACCATTATCGAGAGGAATTAATCATGGCATTAAAGGTAGAAAAGGTAGCCGTTCTGGGCGCAGGAGTCATGGGCGCACAGATTGCGACTCACCTGTCAAACGCCGGAATTCCTACTTTCCTCTTCGATATGAATCAGGAACTGGCCGAACAGGGCTTGGAGGGAATGAAAAAGCTGAAACCCAGTCCAGTATATAACCCCAAAACTTTGGAGACGATCACACCCTGTAATTATGATGATCATCTTGACAAGATTGGTGAAGTGGATTGGGTTATTGAGGTCATTGCCGAGCGGCTTGATTGGAAGCAGGGACTCTTTGAGAAAATAGTTCCCAAGATGAATGCTACAGCTATTCTGACCAGTAATACTTCGGGTCTTTCTCAGGCTGATATGGCGGCTTCATTGCCTGACGATATGAAAAAGCGCTTCTTCATTACCCATTTTTTCAATCCACCTCGTTATATGAAGTTGGTTGAATTAGTAGGTGGACCAGAGACAGATCTGGAAGCCATGCAGGATATAGCTGCATTTTTAGAAGATGACTTGGGGAAAGGTGTCGTCTGGGCTAAGGATACAGCCAATTTTATTGCTAATCGTATTGGTGTCTACGGTATGATGTTGACCCTGAAATTGGCCAGAGAAAAACGTCTGAATGTTCCAGATGTGGATGCCTTGACCGGTACGTTGATCGGGCATATGAAATCAGCTACTTTCAGAACTGCTGATGTGGTTGGTTTAGATACCCTCGTTCATGTGGCAGAAAATGCTTATGACAAGGGTGAGGCTGATGAAGAGCGCGATATATTCCAGATTCCGAGCTATCTGCAATCAATGCTCGATAACGGATGGTTGGGGGCAAAAACCAAGGCAGGTTTTTACAAGAAGGTAGATAAAAAGACTATCCTTTCT
Source organism: Fidelibacterota bacterium (assembly GCA_018673925.1). Lineage (GTDB taxonomy): Bacteria > Fidelibacterota > UBA8477 > UBA8477 > JABMPR01 > JABMPR01. Next base: position 139,860 of record JABHBL010000102.1, on the reverse strand, counting down.
CTGAATCTGGATACCCTGGAATATGAACCTTCCGTAAAAAAGAAATATGATGCGATCAGGGTTTCTAAAAATGAAACCTATCTCCCAGGGAAATTAAAAAGTCTGGTAAGTATTGACGATGTTGCTGGAAAATTTCTGTGGGAGTTGAATGCTGGGATATTGATTTATTCTGCCAATCGCTTGCCAGAGATCTCAGATGATATCGTGAACATTGATAATGCCATGAAATGGGGTTTCGGATGGGAATTTGGACCCTTTGAAGTCTGGGATGCGCTAGGATTGTTAGAATGCACTGAACGGATGAAGAGTGACGGCCGTAAAATTCCAGCCTGGATCCAAACAATGATCAATAAAGGATTCACATCATTTTATGGGTTTGATGGAAAGGCAAAGACCTATTACGATCCATCAAGCGAATCCATGCAGCCTGTTCCAACACATCCACTGTTTGTTGATTTCAATGTTGTGAAGAAAACCGGTGGGCTTATCAAAAAGGATTGGTCAGCTTCCTTGATTGATCTTGGTGATGGGGTTGCCGCCGTGACTATGCATTCAGTGCTTCAACCTACGTTCAATCCAATTGATGGCTCTATTATCGGTATGTTTGATCAGGCAGTTGATTGGGTGGCTGAGAATAACTACAAGGGTTTGGTCATCGCTTCAGAAGCGACCCATTTCTCAGCTGGAGCTAATCTTGCATTGATGTTACGTGCAATTGATGAGAAGGATTGGGAAGGTCTGGATGCCATGAGTAAGGCCATGCAGGATACTCTTCAAAAGGTTCGATTTGCACCATTTCCTGTGGTGGCAGCACCACACTGGATGGCATTGGGTGGTGGATATGAAACCATTGGTGCCTGTGATCGGATTGTCGCAGCAGCAGAATTGTATACCGGTCTCGTAGAAGTCGGTGTAGGATTGATACCTGGCGCTGGTGGTAACCTGAGAATGATCATGAAAGCACAGGATCGTCTCTCCAAGGGTCGCGCTGGTGCCTTCCAGGTTGCTCAGAAGGCATTCGAAGCCATTGGTTTTGCCAAGGTTTCTATGTCAGCTAAACATGCTGTCTCGATTGGATATCTAACAAAAGACGATATCATTATTGTCAATCAAGATCATCGTGTATCACGGGCCAAGGCAGAAGTCCTATCCATGAGTGAAGACTATCAGCCACCTGAGTTGCGGACTGATCTGTTTCTGCCTGGTAAAGGTGGACGATTGGCGGTCAAGAGTAGCGTGAAGGGATTCCTGAAATCCGGGAAAATCTCAGAGCACGATGCGCTCATCGCTGAGAAACTAGCCTTTGTACTTACCGGAGGGGATAAGGGTGGAATCATGAGACCCCTTGACGAACAGTATCTCCTCGATTTAGAGCGAGAGGCCTTTGTCTCACTTGGAGGGGAACCAAAAACTCGTGCACGCATAGAATACATGTTGAAACGAGGGCGACCTCTTAGAAACTAACTGCATCTCAGATTTTCCGTTTTCCTCTTGGGGATGCATTCATAACGAAAGGCGACGATTTTATCGTCGCCTTTTCTATTTATAAAATCGCTTTAATAATTAACTTACTCCACAATCAATTATAACGCAGTTTATTAAACTTGGATTAATTCCACTTGGGTTTGTATATGAATATCGAAGAAAAACAACAAATACGTGAACGCATTAATTCAGAAATTATGAGCGCTACTGAACAGGTCATTGAGCTCAAGGAAATGACTCAGCCAATCGCACCTGATGCTGCTATCGGGCGAATATCCCGTATGGATGCCATAAACAACAAAAGTGTCAATGAGCTCCTATTATCAAAAACTGAAGTCAAACTCCAAAAACTCGAAGCCTCTCTGGCTTACATTGACAAGGACGATTACGGTCTTTGTAGAGTCTGCAAACAACCCATCCCGCTGGGTCGTCTGATGATGTTACCTGAATCAGATAAATGCGTGGACTGTGCCTAACAAGGAGATACTATTATGAGAAAAATTAAATTTGTTATCGGGGTTTTTGCCCTGGTAATAGTTTCCTGCGTACCAAAATCAGAAAGTATCCCAGACATGAATGAAACAGACCCATATATCTGGCTTGAAGAAGTAGAAGGCGAAACCGCACTAAATTGGGTAAGGGAACAGAATACTGTGACCCTGACTGAGCTGCAGTCGGATCCCCGATTTCAACAGTTTGAAAGTGAAGCTCTGGCCATATATGAGGCCAAGGACAGGATAGTTTATGGTCAAATCAGGGGTGACTATATTTACAACTTTTGGCAAGATGATGTACATATCAGAGGCATATGGCGACGATCACCCGTGGCAGCATATCTTGAAAACAAACCGGAATGGGATGTATTGCTCGATATAGATACTCTAGCTGAAGCAGAAGAGGAGAACTGGGTTTACAAGAGCACTTCAGGATTACCACCAACTTATAATCGATTCTTGATTGAACTCTCAAGAGGGGGTAAAGATGCTGTGGTTGTTCGCGAATTCGATATTTCGAAGAGATCCTTTATCGATGATGGTTTTTTTGCCCCTGAAGAAAAATCAACTGTATCCTGGATAAATGAGGATCAGGTTTTTGTGGCGACAAATTTTGGCGAGGGGAGTATGACATCAAGTGGCTATCCTGCCAGCATTAGAGTGTGGTCACGTGGTGATGATATGGCATCAAGTCCAGAAATTACCAGAATGTCTGTTGAAAATGTGGGACTTTGGGGATGGACTACTTTCACTGCAGACAATAATTATTCGTTGATCAGCAAATCACAAGATTTTTGGACTCATGAGATATTGCTTCTCAATGATGACTTGGGAACAACAAAAATAGAGCTCCCCATTGACGCTGATTTAGAAGGTGTTTGGAAGGATCAGGCTTTTGCAATTTTGAGGTCAGATTGGATGGGGAGCCCCAAGGGATCGCTCATAGCCCTGAATTTATCAAGCAATGCGAAAACTGATGTATTTATCCCCAACGCAAAAAGTTCAATCATGGATGTAGCTTTTTCATCCACCCATCTTTTACTAACTATTCAAGAAGATGTTGTGGATAAGGTAATGCGAGGAGTCCTCAACGAAAATACCTGGGTACTGGAAGATCTTAGACTCCCTCAGGGAGGTACCATTTCTATATATGGGGCAGATCCACTAAACGCCAATTTCTTTTATACCTTCAATGATTTGATCACCCCTACCACGCTTGGATATTTCGAGGATGCCATGGCAGATCCAATAGTGATCCGCCAGTCACCTGCACGCTATGACAGTGAAAATCTTGAGGTGAATCAAAAATTTGCCACCAGTAAAGATGGTACAAAGATACCGTACTTTCTCGTGAGCAGGAAGGATGTGCCTCTGGATGGTAACAATCCGACTCTTCTTTACGGGTACGGTGGTTTTGAAGTCTCAGAGAAGTCCCAGTATTGGTCGAAAACAGGGAAACTTTGGATGGAAAAAGGTGGTGTCTTTGCTCTGGCAAATATTAGAGGTGGAGGTGAATATGGTCCCTCCTGGCATCAAGCCGCACTGAAAACAAATCGACACAAGTCCTACGATGACTTTATTGCCATCGCCGAACAATTAATCAGCAGTGGAATAACCACTCCCAAAAAACTAGGTATCATGGGAGGCAGTGGCGGAGGCCTCCTGGTAGGAGCTGTCTTTACGCTCCGACCAAATCTATTCAATGCGGTAGTGGCTCAAGTCCCACTCCTGGATATGCTGAGATATCATAAATTATTAGCTGGTGCTAGTTGGATGGGTGAGTATGGAGACCCAGATGATCCAGTTGAACGTGCATATTTGAAAAAATATTCTCCCTACCATCGTCTCTCCCCAAACAAGCAGTATCCCAAGCCCATGTTTACTACATCCACTAAGGATGATCGTGTCCACCCTGGTCATGCACGCAAAATGGTTGCTCGGATGAAGGAGCAGGGACACCCCGTGATGTATTATGAGAATATTGAAGGTGGGCACGCAGCAGGTGCAAATCTTAAGCAATATGCTACCATGGCAGCTATTGAATTCACCTATTTACATAGGATGTTGATGGATTAACGCTTGAGTTGGACAAGGATTAGCAAATACGGGGGAGCTGTTCACCAACTGGCATATCGACGATTCGATTGGCTCCAAGACCTGTCTGCATAGCTACGATTCCAGGATGCTTATCAGTAACTTCCCCAATGATGGTAGCAGATTTTCCATGTTCATTGGCACGCATGGCATTCAGCATTTCATCTGCGACCTCTGGAGGTACGATTGCAACTAACTTGCCTTCATTAGCTACATAGAGTGGATCAATTCCCAAAATCTCACAAGCTCCACGCACATTCTCCTTCACAGGAATGGCATCCCCATAGAGTTGGATCCCTACCTGGGAGGATGAAGAAAATTCATTGAGCGAGGTGGCCAGTCCACCCCGAGTTGGATCCCTCAAGGCATGAATATTGGTGCTTACAGCAAGCATATCCTGGACAAGATGATTTAATCCAGCGGTATCACTCTCCACGGTAGACTGAAAGGATAAGCCCTCACGTGTAGTCATAACGGCCATTCCATGATCGGCAAGCGTCCCTGATAACAGGATTTTATCCCCAACTTCAAGATTTGAGGCTGAAATGTTGACACCATTAGGTACAAAACCAAAACCGCTGGTATTGATAAACAGTTTATCGCAGCTACCACGATTGACAACTTTGGTATCTCCAGTCACAATCTGAACACCAGCTAATTTAGCTGCTTTTTCCATGGAGAGGACAATCCGGTGCAGTGTTTCAAAGGGAAGTCCCTCTTCCAGTATAAAACCAACACTCAGATACTTAGGTATGGCACCACTCATGGCAATATCATTGACGGTACCATTTATGGCAAGATCACCAATATCCCCTCCGGGGAAAAAGATTGGGTCAACCACAAAGGTATCCGTACTAAATGCTATCCGGCCACCAGGATTTTCAAGGACTGCCTGATCTTCCATCTTCTCTAGAGTACTGTTCATAAAGCGGGGGAGGAAGATTTTGTCAATCATCTCATTGGAGAGTTTCCCTCCAGCACCATGAGCTAGTTGGACCGTGTCATGACTCAGAATGGGAACAGGGCAGGATAGAGCTTCAGGAAAATCCATTGTTTGATTCACTTCTTTCGAAAATTATTATTCATTCAGAATGCGTTGATATTTATAGTAGGCCGCACAAGCACCTTCACTCGAAACCATGGTGGCACCCAGAGGATTTTGAGGTGTGCATTCCTTGCCAAAAGCCGGGCAGTCATGTGGTTTTTTCAACCCCTGAAGGATGACCCCACTAATGCAGGCTTCAGGTTCTTCAGTATGGATATCACCGACAGAAAATTTTAGCTCTGCATCAAAAGCGGCATATTTTTCCCGGATTTTAAACCCGCTAGCTGGGATTTCACCAATGCCACGCCATTTGCGATTAGCAATTTCAAAGACATCCTTAATCAGAGACTGAGCAGGCTGATTTCCACCCTGTTCAACAATGCGGGCATATCTGTTTTCGACATTATGGGTACCAGCTTCAAGTTGTTTTACCGTGTGCAGGATACCATCCAACACGTCCATTGGCTCAAAGCCAGTGATGACGATGGGTACTTTATATTTTTTTGCAATTGGATCATATTCATCCCAGCCCATGACAGTACAGACATGTCCAGCTGCTAGATAACCCTGAACTCGGTTCGCAGCTGAGGAGAGGAGCGCTTCCATGGCAGGAGGAACCAGAACATGGCTTACCAGTTCACTAAAATTTGTTAATCCTTCTTTAGCAGCCTGAGCCACTGCCATGGCATTACCAGGTGCAGTCGTTTCAAATCCTACTGCAAAGAAGACGACTTCCTTATCTGGATTTTCACGGGCTATTTTCAGGCTTTCAAGAGGGGAAAACACAGTACGAACATCACCACCTTCGGACCGAACCATAAACAGATCTTTATGACTACCTGGAACCCGTAGCATATCCCCAAAACTAGTGAAAATTACATCAGAGCGACCTGCGATTTCGATGGCTCTATCAATGATTTCCAAAGGAGTGACACACACAGGGCAGCCTGGTCCATGGACAAGCTCAATGTCTTTTGGAAGCACTTGATCGATTCCATTGCGGATGATTGAGTGGGTTTGACCACCACAGATTTCCATGATGACCCAGGGCTGAATTGTAACAGAATGAATTTCCTTAAGAATCTTTTTGGCAACTACGGGATCGCGGAATTCGTCGAGATACTTCAATCGGGACGCTCCAGCTTTTCCATCTCAATTCCTTCAGCATTGGCACGATCTATCAAATCATCCCAGGCATCAAAAGAGTTCTTGGCTTCCTCTTCGTTGAGAACAGACAAAGCAAAGCCAGCATGGACGATAGTATACTGACCTATCTCAATCTCCGGAACATACTCTAAACAAGCCTTGCTTACTGAACCTGCAAAATCAATGTTGCCCATTTTGAGACCGTTTTCGTCAAAGATTTCTAGTAGTTTTCCAGGAATGGCCAGACACATAATATACTTCCTATCATCTTGTTTTCGGTTTTATGCTAATCTATCAATTTACTTCCGCAAGTAGTTTTGGCCAATGATTACCTGGCCCAAAGCAATCCCGCCATCGTTAGTGGGAACTTGTTTATGGGTATAAACCTTGTACCCAGCCGTTTCAAGCTTCTCTAGAAGTGATTCAAAAAGCAGACGATTTTGAAAAACCCCACCGCTTAGAACGACCCGATCAATTCCAGATTCTTCTCGTAAAATATCAGTCATGTGTGAAAATGTGTTAACCAGACTTGAATGGAACCACTGGCTCAACTTGACCTGATCTTTTCCATCCCTTATCCTGGATACCAGATTCTCAATGATTGAGTTCATTGTTATAATGTTTGTTCCATTGATGTTACTGGACTCGAAAAGACTTGAATCAGTCCCAAGCTCGTTACGAGCAGCCTGCATAAATTCTATGGCTGCTTGGGCCTCATATCTTATTTCCTGTCGGCCTCCAGAAAGCGCTGCAACCGCATCAAATAATCGTCCGCAACTGCTGGTGAGAGGTGAATTAATATTTGCTTCAAGCATTTTAAGGATTGGCTGGATTTCACGATCCTTGAATGCAGGTATCTTTGGCAGATTGTTGCCAAAGACGTGATGTAGATAGCTGAGACCAATACGCCAGGGTGACTTGATGGCCGCTTCTCCCCCGGGGAGGGGCATAGGCTCGAAATGAGTCTTTCTCTCAAAACCACTTGCATCACCAATGAGAAATTCTCCTCCCCAGATGGTCCCATCAGTTCCATACCCAGTCCCATCCATAATGATACCAATAACCGGTTCATCCAGATTGTTTTCTGCCATGCAGGATGCCAAGTGGGCATGGTGGTGCTGAACACCGAGGAGTGGGATGCTATGATCTTTGGCCCATTTGGTGGAGAGGTATTCGGGATGGAGATCATGGATGATAAGTTCGGGTTCAATTTCAAAAATTTGTTGGATATGATCGATGGTCATCTGAAAAAACTCAAAAGCCTCCAGATTTTCGAGATCACCAATATGTTGACTCAGAAAAATTTTTTCATCCTTGGATAGCCCAATCACATTCTTGAGTTCACCACCAACGGCAAGTACGGATTGGCCCTTTTTCTGCATGAAGAGGGGACGTGGTGCGAATCCTCTACTACGACGAAGGGGACGAATCTCGCCGGACATCTCCATTACCACAGAATCATCGCTTCGTAAATAGATATCCCGGTTATGCAGAAGGAAATAATCCGCTAGACCAGATAGACGATCAAGAGCTTCATCATTGTCGATACAGATTGGTTCTTCACTAAAATTCGCAGAAGTCATGACCAAAGTATCCAGTTTCTCTGATAGGAGAAGGTGATGGAGAGGGGTATAAGGGAGCATGATCCCCAGGCGATCATTGCCTGGTGCAATATTTTGGGCAGTTTTTGTATTCTCTTTAGAAGTGCAAAGCACAATAGGTGCTTGAATCGAGAGGAGGGTTGCTCTTTCGTCAGGGTTGATATCTACTAGCTGTTGCGCTGCATCAATATCTCTCACCATGAGAGCCAGAGGTTTCTCGTCACGACCTTTTGTCAGTCTTAGTCGGGCAACAGCATCCGCATTGGTGGCATCTACAGCCAGATGAAAACCACCAAGACCTTTTATGGCTAAAATCTTACCTTCGACTAGAAGCTCAATGGTTTTTGATACAGGATCAGTAGATTCGATTTTTTTACCTGAATGATCCGTGATCCAAACCTGTGGACCACAAGCTGGGCAAGCATTGGGTTGGGCATGAAAGCGTCGGTCCTGAGGATTTTGATATTCAGCATGACAGGTCTCACAGAGTGGGAAGTGCTTCATTGAAGTGAAGGGCCGATCATAGGGTATATCTTCTATAATAGTGTAACGCGGACCACAATTGGTGCAGTTGATAAATGGATACCTGTATCTACGATCCTTATTGTCGAAGAGTTCTGCCTTACAGTCATCACACAGGGCGACATCGGGAGAAATCAGTGTTGAAACTGAAGCATTGTCGTGGGAACTAACAATGGTGAATTCAGAATCATCTCGAGTTGGAATATCTTCCATTTCAACTGAGATGATGGTTGAAAGGGGGGGGGCTTCAGAGTGCAAACGTGATTCAAATTGTTCGAGTTGTGGTAGGTTGCCTTGAACTTCAACCTTCACACCATCCGAGGTATTATAAACAGATCCAACAAGTCCAATATCCCTGGCCAGGGAATAAATAAAGGGGCGGAATCCCACCCCCTGAACGATTCCGTTGATTGTCAGTCGACGTCTCAACATTATTTTTTGTTACCAGACTATTTTTTTGACATTTCCTTCAGCCAATCATACCAGGTTTGCATGCCTTCACCTGTTGTGGCTGATACTTCAAAGAATTCAAGGTTGTGATTTACCTGAAGCGCGTATTCCTTGCACTTCTCCACATCAAATTGCACATAGGGTAGCAAGTCAATTTTATTGATGATACAGATATCAGCAGCATCGAACATGGTGGGATATTTAAGGGGTTTATCTTCCCCTTCAGTCACACTAATAACCACGACCCGTTTGTCCTCACCTAGGTCAAATAGAGCTGGGCAAACCAGATTGCCCACATTTTCAATAAAGAGAGCAGAATTGTCCTGCAATTTTAACTCACCATAGGCCGTATGAATCATTTCAGCATCGAGATGGCATCCATTTCCAGTATTAATCTGAAGTACCGGTACACCGGTTTTTGCAATCCGATCGGCATCATTCATGGTTTGTTGATCACCCTCGATGACTGCGCTTGGAATTTCTTCCTTCAACGTGGCCAGAGTTTTTTCCAAAAGGGTGGTTTTACCTGAACCAGGAGAACTCACCAGATTAATGGCGAACACATTTTTAGCTTCGAAGTAGCCACGGTTCCGTTGGGCCAGTAAGTTATTCTCTCCCAGAATATCCTGTTCTATTGCAATTGTTCTATCATGGGTATGATTATGGTCGTGACTATGTCCATGGTCATGATGATCATGGCTGTGAGAATGTCCATCTCCATGATGGTGGTGATCTTCGCCGTGCTTCCTGAAGGTCGTACTATCGGCTCCACATCCACAGGTATCACACATATTCAAATCCTTTCAATAATAATCAATTTACGCTTACGGCCCTCAACTTGAGCTCACGTCCCTGGAGTATATCGATTTCATAGCTTTCACAATTAGGGCAGAGAGCCATAAAAGAGTCTATTTCAAAAGTATGATCGCACTTTTTGCAATTTGCCCGGGCAGGCACCTCTTTGATTGACAGAGTAGAATTCTCAGCCAGAGTGCCCTTGCAAACAGATTCATAGCAAAATTTTAGAGAATCGATCATCACGCCTGATAATTTTCCAACGTCAAGTTCAATATTGGAGATTGATGACGCACCATCCTTCTCAGCCTCTTTACAGGCGATACTAATAATATTCATGGCGATGGACATCTCATGCATAAAATGCTGCTTTCGTGCTTTCTATACTCAATGGAACAAAGGCAATATTAATGCCGATTTGTAGGAGTTCAAGGGATTTACCGCGGATTAATCTCCCAATATGGCGGATACCAGGGTTACCACGTCTTGAATATTTACAGTAGCATCTAGATTGAAATCGGCAGCAAAGGCTGCATTCCCCTCAAGTGTGGAATTGCCAAGGATATGGGCAACGATAAGAACAAGGTCCTGAATGTTAATCTGGGTATCCAGATTGACATCACCAGGCGTAAAGTTGACCTCACCTGTATAAAATATGTGCAAGTCATCGACTGCAGCCTCAACTACTGAGCCGCCTGGAAGATCTTCTGCAATAAATCTGAACTGAAGCTGATTGGGCTGCTCAAATATATGTTTGGCCAGGAACTGGTGCTCGGTCCATGAATTGTCTGATTGTGTCGTTTTCTCCAGTGAAATCCAAACATTGTTCTGATCACGTATTTGCACTTCCCAGTTATCCTGAGCCGGCGTATCACCTAGATCATTGCTGTACCAGCGCCAAAAGCTGATCACTGGTGAGATGCCTGGTGGAATAGGATAAACTGGACTCTCCAGGGTAGTTCGTCCGCCATCAACATCACCAGCACCTGTGTTTGACCCGTCAAATGGTGCATTCCCTGTAACAAAACACATGGAGCCTGTAGGGGAGTGGTCCTCGTCAGGTTGAACTGGCTCAAGGCCTTCCCAGGTTCCAATTGGTTCATCGCGAATCCAGATACCAGCCGTTGCGTTATCGCCAGGAATCCCCAGGGACCAGCCCTGTTCCGTTTCAGCATCTTCAAATATGAGAGTAGGGAAGAATGCTGATGTACCAACCAGGAAAAAGTGAGGAATCTCAGGTGCGCTGTGAGGATTGTAAACGTGGTTACCATCATCATCTGAAGCATGAATGTAATATTCAACCACAGAACCATTTTCAGGTGCTGGAATTTCAGCAGACCAATTGTCAGGTGATACTTCCAACATCTCAACGCTTGAATAACCGCTTCCAGAAATTGAATAGTACATTGTGATTGAAAGGGAGGTTCCTGCTTCTGCAAAAGTTTCAACATCGACGTGTATTGGGTCAGTTGGATCCACAATATTCGTTAAAATAGTATGGCTCACATTGAAGGATGTCAGTGCTTTTAATGCATTCACTCTGAGACCCATCTGCAGATTTCCCACATCATCGCCATCAATAAGTCGTGCCTCTAAGGCATCTACTGTAATGGATGGGAATTGAGATTTGATAAGTGCTGCAATTCCGGCTGCCAGTGGTGTTGCCATGGATGTACCATCCCAGGCTTGATATTGGCTGTTGTGGGAAGGATTAGCTGGATCTGTGCAACTCCAGATATTGGTACCGGGGGCGCATACATCTACCCAGGACCCATAGTTTGAAAAACTAGCACGACCATCTGAACTATTTGTGGCTCCAACACACACAGCGCCATCACTTGCACCGGGGTAATGGGGTGATGAACTGCCATCATTGCCTGAAGCGAACAGAACGATACTCCCTTTAGTATTGCGAGCATGGAGAATGGCGCTACCGATAGTAGCTGAAGCACCTCCACCTCCCCAACTATTACTAATGACGTGAGCTCCATTATCTGCTGCATAAATAATGGCGTTGGCAGCTGCAACATCAGAAAGATATGGAAAAATTTTACAGGTCATGATCTTTGAGTTCTGTGAGGCTCCAGCAATGCCAATCAGGTTATTGGTCACACCAGATGCTATACCAGCACAATGGGTCCCATGATCTTCAGCATTGTAAGGATGCCAGTTCCATTCGTGGTTGACATCTGCATCATTTTGGGTGAAGTCCCAACCATAGATATCATCTACTCTTCCATTGAGGTCGTCATCAATAAAATTGTCAGCTATCTCCCCTGGATTGTTCCATAAATTGCCCATTAGATCGGGATGATCGGTATCCACACCAGTGTCAATAATAGCAATCACCACGGTGTCACTCCCCGTTTGGATATCCCAGGCATCAGGAGTGCTGACTACTGGATGGTGCCAGGATTGACTGAAATAGGCATCATTGGGTATCATTTGAGTGTCGTAGAGTTCACGGATATACATGGCCTCTGCATATTCCACATCACTCAACGCATTTAACTCATCGATAACGGCGAGTACATCCTCACTAGCCGAAATATTGACTACAAAGATTCTTTCAAGGCCATATGGGTCATTGTCTTCCATGGAAAAAGAGGTGAATGCCGGGGCTATATCTATGGTGTTATGAGTGGAAAGGATGTCTCCCACACCAGGTAGATCCATCACTTGTAATGCAGCACTTTGCTGGCTTCGAGAATTCGAATTTTCATGTACTTTTAAGAAGAATTTATCGGTGATCAATTCAACCTGGTTTTGTGCATGAGCAAGTTGACAAAATAGCAATACAGTCATTATTGCTATATAACGGATCGGCGAAAGTCGCATAGAGAGTAAATCCTTTATGGTGAGTGTCATGGTTCCATCGCGATATAGGTAGAAGAAATCAGGCAGAAAGGCAACCTGTGTTTTAACAGTTATTATATTGTGATTGGTTTAAGAATCCCCATTGTCTGCGAATGAGCATAAAAAAGGGCCACATTGCTGCAGCCCTTGGTCGTAATTGGCAAACTGAGGTTTACCACCCCGTCCAAAAATATTTAGCAACCGCCAGCGGGAGCTTTCTTCTTCTTTTTGCGTTTTATTTTGGGTTTGTCAGCTTTGGTCTGAGTTGGCGCTGTTAGGGCTGCACCACCACCGCCGCCAAAAACACCGCTGGCTGCTTTCCTGAAATCATATTTAGCAAATTCTTCATCAGGAGAAGTTGAAGACGGTTTTTGGGGATTCATGATGGTATCAAACCAGTAATTCAAACCACCCTGCATAACATAATTATTTTCAAAACCTAGTTGACGCAGAATCATCCAGGCTTGATGTGAGCCGATGGTTCCATTGGAATAGAGTACATTCATTTTGATGCCCTGATCCACATAATCCCGGTTTTCATCTTTGAGAATAACTGAAATGGGAATATTAATGGCACCTTCCAGATGATATTTCTGGAACTCATCAGGTGTACGTACATCAATCAACTGGAGGCTGGGATCTTTTGAGACCAGCCAGTGAGCCACTTCATCTGAAGTCACCATTTCAGCTGCACCTTGAACTTCGACCAGCATGTCCTCAGCTGTGAGTTTGTATGGTTTGGTAGTGTTCTCCGGAACCATGGCTATAACCAATCCCAGCATAAAAAGACCCATCATTACTATACTTTTAATAGTCATATCAATACTCCTCTCGGGGGAATTTCTTTTCAGCCAGATCACCTAACCAGAACATGCCTAGAGCAGCGATGATCACCAGGAATGCCAAGAAGCCGCCGGATATTCCAAGCACATCGGACAGTTTTAGAGCACCAAGATTACCTGACATATAGAAACTCTCCAGTAAAGGATAGGCTTCGGCGAACATGAAGATACCAATAAAGATTCCACCGAGGAATACCATTGCATCGATTTTCCCGATAGCTATTGCACTGAAACTGACACCTGGACAAAATCCTCCAGCAATGAAGCCAATACCCATGACGATTCCGCCAACTATTGCTGATCCTAGAAAAGTAGGATTGACATAAACCAGACTAAGATCTATCCAGCCAAATAGGCTAAAGAAGAGTAATCCCAGCATTGCTGTGACAGCTGCGCCAAAAAACACCTTTAAGACAACCGTGTCGTAACCATAAAAGACACCTGCTAATTTCCGGCTTGATGAAAATCCGGCCTGTTCGAGAATAAATCCAAACCCGATTCCTACTATGAATGCGATAAATAGATTCCAGTCTTGCCCGATAATTTCCTGTGGTATGAGTGGTCCCATGATAGCCCCCTATATCCAATTTTTTCTAAAAAAATATGCCAGGGCAAAAGCAGTCCCAAACATTGTTGCCATACTGATAAAACCACTGAGTGAAAGAACAGCCATTCCAGTTAGAGCTGAGCCACTGGCACATCCACGACCCAATTGTGAACCAAACCCAAAAAGAATACCACCGATCATGGCGAAAATGAGACGTCGATTCGCCGAGATTCCTGGAAAATGTTCAATTTTGAGTTTTAGTCTTCCAGCCAGCGCTCCCGATAAAAAACCACCTACCAATACACCCATGATCTCAAATACCAACCAGGATTTCATTGGACTTTTACCTTCACCAATATACTTGCTGTAGAAAGGTGAGTTGGCAGCGTGTTCAGGTGCAATAGTGCTGACCACAGTTACCACTGTTGATTTCACGGCTCCACTCGCCCCCAGACCTCGGCCCGAAAAGAAAAATGCCATGAGTAGAACCAATCCCAACAAGACACCTGCCAGGTATGGATTCATGTACTTCGTATTCATCATCAATAACCCTTATAATATTTAAGCTTTAATACAACCAGCGGCTGGCTTGACCGGCGTTTACCACAATAAAGCGCAGCATGAGATTCCCGGCAACGATGAGCACAACAGGCACAATGGCTGGGATAAATTTATGTTTTAGTTCAAGAATTTCCAGCACCACAGGTAGTAACAATCCAAGACCTACAACAAACACCCAGAATGGAACCGTAAAGGCACCACCAAGGAACATCTGAGCGGCTTGAATGTGAACCTGAGTACCAGCGAGATGGCCCATAAATAAATGGACGATCATGAATAATTCGATTCCGATTAAAATGATATCGATACGCGTAAACAAGCGTTTCTCCACTTCTGATTTCGAAAAGAAAGAAACCAAGGCAGCACTGGCTGAAAGACCGGAAGCCAAAAATAGTGGCCCCAGAATACTTGTATTCCAGAATGGTCTCGCGTTAAAAGCTGACAACAGAATCCCTGTGTACATTCCTAGTATAACGGATAACAGAATGAGAATTTGAGCCATATATCGACGATAATTTTTGAGCCACTCTATGGCCGTTTTAACTTCGTCAAACTTCCAATCCCATTTTGGAAAAATATCCTCAACCCAGGTGGCAATCCAGGCTATGGACAGCGGCATGATGATACCCAGCGTCCAAGCCCCCCAGGACATGGGTGATTCCCATCGAATATTGGTAAATAGTTGCCAGAAATAGAGAACATGGGAAAGATCCATCAAGAGAGCAATCAAGCCAATCCCGATCAGAAAAGGGACTGCCAGGGGCATCCATTTTACCGCAACTGGTAGCTCTTCCTGCCTTCCTCGTAGAGTGAAATAAGCTGAGAATATCAAGATTCCCGCTGAGATTCCACCCAGGAAGAGATAAAAGGGAATTTCCCCACCCCAAACATGGAGGATGGGGTCAATCTCGGGGTTCATACGTCCACTGGTGATAATTTCTTCAATCATAAAAACCTCTATATCAGGTAGAATACTTTGGGGTCAGTCCCAGCTTCGGGAATGAGTGATTTCCATTTGCGAGTAGCCATTGCTCGAGAAATGTCGCTGTTTGGGTCATCCAGATCACCAAAGATCATGGCGTGGGTGGGACAGACAGAGACGCAAGCTGGATTCTGGCCTTTCTCAACCCTGTGGATGCAAAATGTACATTTATCGACATAGCCTTCTGGATGAATAAAGCGAGCATCGTAAGGACAGGATGTGATACAAGCCTTACAACCGATACATTCGCTTTCTTCAACCAGCACGATGCCACCCTCGGCATAATGACTGGCCTCTGTGGGACAAGTCCTCACACAGGGAGCATTGGCACAATGATTACAACGTTCGGAGCGAATCTCCAACTGGAGCTCTGGATAAGTACCGGTGGTCTTTTCGACAATCCAATCCCGACAGTGACCAATGGGAACATCATTTTCAGTCTGGCAGGCTACGACACAATCGCTACAACCCACGCATTTAAGGGTGTCTACAGCCATAGCATATCTCATGATGACACCTCCTCTCCAGCTTCAAAACGGAAGGTGACGAAATTACCCCGCATACCTGTGCCACCCATTTCAGGATCAATATGTACTCGTGTGATCAAATCAGCATCACTGGCACCACGACCGTGTGCCCGGGTTAGTTTTTTATTGGTATGTCCAAAACCATGAACCATGTACACACTATCAAAGCGGATACGTTCCGTGACCCGCACCTTGATGGGGGTCTTGCTGACAACGCCATCCTGGTTTTCCAGCCACAAATACTGATCATTTTTCAGATCCCATTCTTTGGCAACCTTTGGATTTACCCAGACACTGTTCTCATCCATGAGATCAGTAAGATTTGGGTTGTTGGCAGTGCGACTAAAAGTGTGCATAGGAGCGCGACCATAAATGAGGCGATAGTAGCCTTCTGGTGGCTCTTCATGTGCTTTATATTTTGGCAGAGGATCATAGCCCTCATCTTCCATTGCCGTTGAGTAAAGCTCAATTTTACCGGTGTTGGTATTGAATTCAAAATCTTCGAGATTTTCCATGGGATAGAGATCGTCATAGGAACGGTCCAGTTTCTTAACTCCCAAACGCTTCATTTCTTCCAGAGAGGAACCTACCTGCTTCAATTCCCAATCCAATTTCTCTTCGATATCATTCCATGGAAAGAAATGACCCAGACCCATTTTATCAGCAATACCTTTGGCCATCCACCAAGCTGGTTTGGTATTGTGTTTTGGTTCAGCTGCTGGCATACGTAGAGCCAGGGTAGGCTCCCGGTGTGGACTTACACGAATGTTATCATAGCGTTCCAGGTAGGTACATTCAGGTAAAATCACATCTGCATAACCAGTGATTTCCATTGGCATTGTATCAACAACTACCATCAGGTCAAGAGATTGAATGGCTTTAATGGTATTGGCCTGGTTGGGTAAGGTATGGATCAAATTGGTGCCATTGACAATCCAGGCTTTAAATGAACAATCCCGCTCTACAGTAGGAATTGTTGCATCACAAATTCCCGAAGCGAGAGACAATCCAGCCAACTTGTATTTTCCAGGGAAGGCATCTTTCCAGGTTCGGGTTGGCTTGGGGAAGGGAGGATGTGGATAGCTTTTGAATTTTACTTTTTCAGGGTTGTAATAACCACCTCTACGTCCCCATGAACCCAACAGTGCGTTTAGCATAGCCACTGCTCTTAATCGCTGAGTATCATCACCATACCAGGTGACGTGACGTCCGGGGTGAATGATAACCCGTGGGCTGGCATTGGCCATTTCCCGGGCAGTCTCACGTATGGTTTCTGGTTTGATGGTGGTGAGTCCATAGGCCCATTCAGGCGTCATAGTAGCGACGTGAGCTTTTAGATCATCAAAACCATAGGTATACTTTTCAACATAGTCTTTATCATAAAGACCTTCATTGATAATGACGTGCATCCAGGCCAGTAGGAGTGCCATGTCTGTGGCTGGTTTGATAGGCAGCCAGAATTTTGATTTACTAGCCACCGTGGAAAAGCGTGGATCTACAGTAATAATGGAAGCACCTTTGGCCGTTGCCTGAGCGATCTCCTGAACTGGGCCATTGTGCATGTTTTCGCCAAAATGTGAACCAATAAGAACCAAACAACGCGTATCCCTGATATCTACCCGCTCTGGTGATCCAACACCTTCACCATAAGTGGCAAAAAAGCCAACCTCTCTAGGTCCACGACACTGGGCGTAGGAAGGCGCTGTAATATTATTGGATCCAAAGGCTTTTAACAGGTCACCAAAATATTTGCCACCTGAACCGTGGGAGAAGAGGGCCGTACATTCAGGTCCATGCTCCTTGGCAACTTTTTTCAACCCGTCAGCGATATAGGTGAATGCTTCATCCCATGATGCTTCACGAAATGTCTGAACACCGCCAACTTCTGTTCGGATGAGGGGTGTTTTTAAACGGTCTTCATCGTTGTACATACCCACACCACCTGTACCACGGGGGCACAGTCGACCATTCGAATGGGGATCATCTTCATGGCCAGTGACCTTCCAGATCTTACCCTCTTCATTGGTATGTACCCAACCTGCACACTTCCAGAAACATATCTCACAGTAGGTAGGAGTTCTTTTGGCATACATGCCGGGAACTGTGTCAGGAGCTAAGATTTCTCCCTTGGAGAAATCAAACAGGGGTGTGGCAAAGGCCAGGCTTCCGGCACCCATACCTGCGACTTTTATAAAATCGCGGCGATTCATGTTAGTACTCATGCGTTCTTCCAATGTTCTTGTAAATAGGATTTCATGTTATGACAGGTCGTTACCTCACGATAAACAGGGCATTCAGAACATTCTTCGTCCTGACATGCTGAAGTTGTCGACTTTACCATCCAACATGGTTCTAATGATGATTTGTATGCATCGCAGGAGGCACGATCTGCCTCACTGCAACCTTTGATCTCCCAGCAGGGAGCCATGGACATCATCCCTTTAATCCCTGCCAGATTGAATCCGCGATCTTCGATCATGACGCGGATGCATTGAAGTCTTTCGATATCTGATTGGGAATAGAGACGGCGTTTGGATTTTGTACGTTGTGGAATGATAAGACCTGCAGTCTCGTACATTCGCAAGGTGTGGACAGAAACACCCACCAGGTCGGCAGCCACACCAATAGCGAATACCGGTCTGGTTTTATCTGAGAGGCGCTCTTTTATGTCTATTGCATTCATAACAAATCTATATTTCAAAATCTAGCTTTGCGATATACATGCCGAAATGAGTGAGAAATATTAAAAGCACATAGTGTTAGTAGTGTTTACTAATAGAAGTTAATAGTAGCATATAATGAACGAGAATTACACGTAGACCTTTGTCTGTAAGGAGTTGGGATATTTGAACCTGTGTTGAAGCTTTAAATTTCATCAACAAACTCAGCAAAATATTTTGGGAATCTTCTTCCTGAAAAATTAAAAAATGATGATTCATGAGTTGAAAATCCTGATAAATAATTGAATACATCGGCAGCTCTTCCCAGATTTGGAAAGGCTGAATCCTTTGATTGAGAAACCAGCTGCAAATCTTGGTATACCCAAACATTTACATAGTCAAAAGACAGAACCACGCTAATTTCTCCGCGTGAAAATGTCCTCTTATATCGTTCCCTTTTTATACATTACTCTCGTTCTGATCTGGGGCAGTACCTGGATCGCCATCAAAGTGAGTGTTGGTGATACGCCATTTCTAATGGCTTCTATAAGGTTCCTGCTGGCAGGTCTGGTTCTGGTCCTGTTTCAGAAATGGCGCAAGAGGCCGATTTTGCCTCGACGGGAGGATAGACATGTCATTCTGACCCTGGGGATAGGTAACTTCTTTTTTGGATATGGCCTGACCTATTGGGGGATGCAATTTGTTGATAGCAATATCACTTCAATCCTTTGGGCGACCTTACCTGTAATGATAGCTGTATTCGCTCATCGGATGCTGGTGAATGAAAAAATTAATGCTTCGAGCATATTTAGCCTCGTTGGATCAATCATAGGCACATTATTTATTTTTGATCTCAAGGGGGCAGACTTCGATCCACAGACGGCGAAAGGCATGGTGGTCATCTTGCTTTCCATCCTGGCAGCAGCATATCCCAATGTATTGTTCAAAAGGGAAGGGAATAATCTTGATCCCGTAGCTGCGAATGCATCGGCCATGCTCATCGGAGCGACTTTGCTGCTTATCACTGGCCTTATTGTTGAACCCTGGGAGCATGTGGTATTGGATGTCGTCACCGTGGGAGCCACAGCCTATCTCGCAATTTTCGGTTCCGCCATTGGGTTTACCATGTATTTCTGGTTGGTTAAGCGGGTCCCAATTGTAAAAATGAGCTACACAACATTTCTCATTCCAATCTTAGCAAGCATTTGGGGGTGGGTACTCCTGGGAGAAGAACTATCAAGCGCTGCATTAACTGGTGCTGTGATAATTATTCTCTCAGTTTCGATGCCTGAAATATTGAGGAAGAGGGTTTTCAATTCTAATGCAGATTGATACTCAGCTACACGTTGTTTTTAGGATACAGGCCAACTATATTCAAAGCCTGAACATAATTACTAAAGGTCTTTAAAAAACAATATCTTATGGCAAAAATAATAGCCATCGTGAATCAAAAGGGGGGTGTGGGGAAAACGACAACTTCAGTCAACCTGGCTGCAGGTTTGGCTGTAACTGAGAAAAAGACCCTACTTATCGATTTAGACCCCCAGGCAAACTCTACGGCTGGACTTGGACACCCCGTGCGGGTGGATGGTCAGAGCATCTATCAAGTGTTGCTTAATCAGGCAACTATTATTGATATCATGCATAAAAGCGAATTACCATTTCTGGATCTTGTGCCATCAAGCCCTTCGCTGGTTGGTGCAGAAGTTGAACTGGTTTCGGCCATCGCCAGGGAACGCATTCTGAAAGAGGCAGTTGCTGAAATTGAAGAGAATTATGATTTCATCATTATTGATTGTCCACCTTCTCTCGGTCTACTCACATTAAACGCACTTACCGCTGCTCATTCAATTCTGATTCCAATTCAATGTGAATATTATGCCCTTGAGGGCCTGGGTCAGCTTCTGAACACTGTACGCCGCGTTCAAAAGACAATCAATAAAGCGCTGGTTATTGAAGGTGTCCTGATGACCATGTATGATAGTCGACTCAATTTGAGTAAGCAGGTTGTTGAAGAAGTAAAAACCTATTTTAAGGAACGAGTTTACAAGACGTATATCAACCGTAATGTTCGCTTGAGTGAATCACCGAGTTATGGAAAACCCATTATGTTGTACGATGCTAATTCTGTCGGTGCTGCTAACTATATGAATCTGGTAGAAGAGGTGCTTGAAAATGCCTGAAGTCCCAAAAAGACTTGGACGGGGTCTGGATGCAATTCTTGATTCCCTCGGTGCACCTGAAGAATCATCTGTTTCCTCCCTCTCAGTTTCGCCTAACGATATTCGACCAAATCCTTTTCAACCGAGAAAAGATTTTGATTCAGAAAAAGCAGTTCAGGCATTTGAGGATCTCAAAGCATCAATTAAATCCAAAGGTCTGATACAGCCCATCACAGTTCGCGAAGTCAATGGTGAATATGAACTCATCGCCGGGGAAAGACGTCTGAGAGCTTGCCAGGAATTGGGTTTAGAGACAATTCCAATTCACATTCTTACAGTGGAAAAAGATGTGGATATGATGGAATTAGCTCTCATTGAAAATTTACAAAGGGACAACTTGAATCCCCTTGAAGAGGCTGAAGCTTACTCACTTCTATCCGAAAAGTACGATCTCTCACACGAGGAAATTGCCGAAAATATTGGCAAAAGCCGGGCAGCGGTCACCAACGCGATGCGCCTCTTGAAGCTACCTGCAGAAATTAAAGTTGCCTTAAAAAACCTGGTCGTATCAGCCGGTCATGCCAGAGCACTTCTTGGGCTTGATTCAGAAAAAGAAATGATTCACATCTTCCAACAGGTTCGCAGGAACAACATGAGTGTTCGCGAAACTGAAAACTATGTCAAAAAGCTTAAGGATAAAACTCCTGTTAAAGCGAAAAAAAAGAAATCTCCCCCTAAAAAATCAGTTTTTTTAACTCGAAGTGAAGAATCCCTCATGACAGTTCTGGGAACTCGTGTACAGATTAAGGCGGGTCCTAAGAAGGGGATTATTGAAGTCGAGTATTTTGGTGATGAAGATCTTGAGCGGTTACTGGAACTGTTCGAGTCTATGAAAAAATAGAAATCTGTATCCGGAACAATCCCCACCAACAGGAATAGATAGAAACAAGAAATCATGAAGCACGAAAAATATACCATACTCATCCTACCGGATAACGAAACCAATGGCAAAACCTATTCAATCACGGCGAATGCAGTTAATATCCTCAAATTGCTCATTCTTGTGCTTTTGGCCGGTATTATCCTATTTTCGACCTATTACCTACCCAAAGCACTGGAGTATCGGGAGATTAAGCGAGAAAATGATTATCTCCTTAGTGAAAGACAGGAAGTTGCTGGATTATTAAAGAATGCCAAACGCATTGAAGAGATCAATCATTTCATAGAAAGTACCCTGGGGAGTCATTATAACCTCCGTGCAGATGCAGGGGACAGTGCCTCCTTTGAGGACAATTGGGAGCTCTCGCCTTTTGAAACCATGGGTTTACTAGATGACCTTCCGACCTACTTACCTATTAAGGGTTTTGTAAATGCCGGATTTCAGGTCAGAGAAGGACTTTTTAGCCAGGATCATCTTGGACTGGATCTGTCCTCCATTGAAGACCGGGTAGTAAAGGCCGCAGGTCGTGGCTATGTGATATTCTCAGATTGGACCTATCGCTTTGGGAATACAATTATCATTGATCATGGTAATGGCTATCTCACTGTTTACGGTCACAATGAACAAAATTTGGTAACCCAGAGGCAAGTTGTGGATCGCGCTGAACCTATTGCCATCATGGGCAATACTGGCATCTCTGAAGGTGCCCATCTTCACTTTGAAATCTGGTACGAAGGGGTGCCCCTTGATCCTGCCACATTTATCACTGAATTGAACGAAACAAGCGCTCCAGCTGTTGAGAAGGAAAAATAGAATGGCCAATCGAATACATCGCATTGAAACTATTGTCGGTCGGGGGACTCACATTTCTGGGGATATGAATATCAATGGTAGTGCACACATTAATGGGACCGTAGATGGTAGCATTGAAGCTTCAGGTTTTGTTACGGTTTCAGAGTCAGGTGTTGTCAAGGGGGGTATCAAAGGGGAATATGCCATTATTGGTGGTATTGTAGGTGGCAATATAGAAGTAAAGGGGAAGGTAGCCCTGGGGAAAGCCGGGCGACTGAAGGGCGATGTTATTGCGACCAGACTTATCATTGAGGATGGAGCCGTTTTCCATGGTCGCAGTTCAATGGTTCCAGAAACTTCCACTTCTGATGAATTTGAAGCCCTCGGCGAAGAGATCTAGTCACACTTGAAATCTGACGGTTCCGGAAAGTATATGGCAGCGGCTTCTACCATGACCGGGAGTGTTTTGGGCCTCGGAGCTATCGGATATTTTATCGATGAAAAAATGGGTTGGCCTCAGTATGGTGTTCTTACTGGAGCCTTATTGGGCGTAGTTATTGGAATGTATGAGCTTTATAAGAGCCTCTATATGAAAGATGGAGATCAATGAAAGCTTGGCAGATATTAGGGGTTTCAGCCCTGATTTTAAATGGTTTAGCACTCCTGGCTTTGCTCTTCGTTGGACATCCCGAATTAGTGAAATCCGTGCTCGCAGGGGCCATTATTCCAGTGCTGATAAGTGGCGGACTTTTGCTCTGGGCAGAATATTCAAAAACAAATGATGCTCAAAACCTTCAAAAAATAAATATTGTGGGCTTTTTCTTTAAGGTTATTCTGCTGGGGATATGGTCAGCTATCCTCGTGAAAGCAGGGACTTTAGATAATGTGACATTTATTGTAACATTAGTTATAAACTTTCTTGCGTGGCATGGGGTCGAAGCTTATTATTGGCCGCTTTTTATGGCAAGAAGCGCACAAAAAACAGGGGAGAATTCTTGATGGCTGCACCTGGCCACGGAACCAGTAACAATATTGGGGATAAAATCATTGAGCATGTCGCTAACAGCGATGTGATGATTCATTTTGAACTTTTCGGTGTTGATCTTTCTATCACCAAACACGTTATCATGCTCTGGATTGCTGCTGGCTTGCTCGTTTCAGCTGCCCTCTACGCAACCAGACGGTATCGTAAAGAAGCGCGTCCAGTTCCCAGTGGTTTTTCAAATGCTTTTGAGTATGTCGTCGACTTTGTCAGGACTGGGATTCTCATTCCTACCGTCGGAAAGAATCATGTATTAAAATGGGGACCTCTAGTGATGTCCTTTTTCTTTCTTATCCTGACTATGAATTTTCTCGGTCTCATGCCCTTCTTTAATTATATCAATCATGGACATGGTGGAACTACTGCAACTGGCAATATCAATGTGACGGCCTCCCTGGCTTTAATCACATTCATAGCCATTATTGTTGCAGGCATCCTGGAACATGGCTTCTTTAAGCATTGGAAAAATCTGGTTCCTGGTGGTCTACCAAAAGCCGTGTACATCATTCTGATACCAATTGAGATTTTGAGTATGTTTGTGAGACCCTTCGCATTGACCATGCGACTGGCTGCTAACATGACTGCAGGACATATTGCCATGCTGGCTATTTTTGCGCCCATATTTCTACTTCACAATGCCTATGTGGGCGTTGCTTCCGTCGCTTTGAATGTGGGTATTACCTTTTTAGAGATTATCGTGAGTATTGTTCAGGCCTACGTGTTCACATTGCTTTCATCTGTGTTCATTGGTCAGTCAATTCACCCACATCATTAATAGTTTTGATCTTTAACAACAAAAAATATAAACCTTCTATCAACTATGCTCTAAATGCTCATACTCAGTTCAGGGATATGAGACATGTATGTAGCAGTGAGACTATGCTGGTAGAAACACACACGAAGGAGTTTTAAAATGGAATTTGCTTATCTAGGTGCCGCAATTGGTGCAGGTATGATCGTTATTGGCGCAGGCCTTGGAATTGGAAAATTGGCCGCAGCCGCTGCTGCAGGTATTGCTCGTCAGCCTGAAGCCGCTGCCAGTATTACTGGTGCCGTAAACTTGCCACTCTTCCTGCTTGAAGGTGTTGCAATTATCGGTGAGGTTGTAGCTCTCCTCATCGCTCTGAAATAAGAAAGCCTGAAAACTCTCCTTCGGAGGAACTATGGAAAACCTGCTACGGTTTGACACAGGCTTAATGATTTGGACCTGGATCACCTTCATTGCTGTGTTGGTGATCCTCGGTACCAAAGCCTGGAAACCCATGATCAAAGCGCTGGAAAGTCGCGAAAATTTCATACGTGAATCACTTGAGGAAGCTGAAGCAGCTCGTAAAGAAGCTGATAAGGTTGCCGGTGAATATGAAGCGATGGTAGCCAAAGCTCGACAGGAAGCCCAAAACATTGTGGCTGCTGGTAAAGAAACCGCTGAGCGGATGAAAACTGAAATTCTCAATGAAGCTCAGGACAAATCTGCCGGGATTCTTAAACAGGCTGAAGTTCAGATTGTCGCAGAACGCGAAAAAGCGATTGCTGAAATCCGGACTCAGATTGTGGATATTTCAATGGCTGCTGCTGAAAAGATTGTCGCAAAATCACTTACTGTGGAAGACAACGAACGTCTCATAGAAGATGCTCTCAAGGATTACGGAAAGAATTAATGCGCACATCAGCAAAAAGCCGTCAGTACGCCAACCTACTATTAAATATCGCTGAAATGAAGGATGCTCTTGAGCCAGTATATCGCTCAATGAAATCGTTCTATGGCAGATATCGGCAGGAACCGGCGCTGAAGGCATTTTTGGCCTCGACCAAAGTTGAAGCCGCCGATAAAATTCAACTGCTTGGCAAAGTGTATCCTGATCTGCATCCCATCAATCAGGCATTTATTGCCCAATTAGGTGATGAACGGGATATGAAATTGTTGGGAATGATCATGCATAGCCTGGAAACTGCTTTTTATACTCGTAGTGATCAGGTGAAGGTGCATGCCGTCAGTACCAGCAAATTAGCAGATTCAACTATTGATCGCATTCGCCAGGCTGTACAAACAGTCACAGCCTCGAAAGCTGATTTTACTGCAGAAGTAAATCAGGATATTCTAGGTGGTTTAACATTACGAGTTGGCAATACCATTTTGGATGCCTCCCTCTCCAGTAAACTAGCACGTATCAGACAAACACTGATTCAGTCCTAAAGGAAAGACAAGAATATGACAGATATTCGAACAGACGAAATCACAAAATTACTCCAGGAAGAACTGGGCAAATTAGATCTCTCTATTGATGTAGCCGAGATTGGTGAAGTCATCATGGTTGGTGACGGTATTGCCCGTGTCAGTGGACTGGAAAATGTTATGGCCTCTGAGCTGATTGAGCTCCCCAACGGTGTTGTGGGTATGGCTATGAACCTTGAAGAGGACGAAGTTGGACTGGTTCTATTTGGTAATACCTCTCTTGTGAAAGAGGGTGACCAGGCCAAACGTACAGGAAAAGTTGTTTCCGTTGGTGTTGGAGATGCGGTTATTGGTCGCGTGATCAGCCCTATTGGTGCTGCCATGGATGGCAAAGGCGATATCAAACCAGATTCAACCATGCCCGTTGAACGCAAAGCTCTCGGGGTGTTGGCCAGAAGTCCGGTAAACGAGCCACTGCAAACAGGCATCAAAGCTATTGATAGTATGATTCCCATTGGTCGTGGTCAGCGTGAGTTGATCATTGGCGATGGCCAGACGGGTAAGACCGCTGTGGCTCTTGATACCATCGTGAATCAGAAATATACCCATAGTGCAGAGACACCAGACGATCCAGTTTATTGTATCTATGTAGCCATTGGCCAGAAGGCCTCAACTGTTGCCCGCGTGGTGGCTGAGCTTGAAGCTCAGGGTGCTATGGAGTATACAACTGTTGTGGCTGCAAATGCTTCTGATCCAGCTCCACTACAATTTCTCGCACCCTACACCGGTGCTACTATAGGTGAATATTTTCGTGATAATGGCAAACATGCTCTCATCATTTATGATGATCTTTCAAAGCATGCTGTGGCTTATCGCCAGATGTCTCTACTACTGAGAAGACCTCCAGGTCGTGAAGCCTATCCAGGAGATGTATTCTATCTCCACAGTCGTCTACTGGAACGTTCCTCTAAACTGAATAAAGATTTAGGTGGTGGTTCACTCACCGCTCTACCCATCATTGAAACACAAATGGGAGATGTATCTGCCTATATCCCTACCAATGTGATCTCCATTACTGATGGTCAGATCTTTTTGGAAACGGATCTTTTCAACAGTGGGCAACGTCCCGCATTGAATGTGGGTATCTCGGTATCTCGTGTAGGTGGAAACGCTCAGATCGGCGCCATGAAAAAGGTTGCTGGTGGAATGAGACTTGATTTGGCTCAATATCGTGAACTGGCAGCTTTTGCTCAGTTCGGTTCTGACCTGGATCCTGAAACTCAAAAACAGTTGACCCGTGGAAAAATTCTCTACGAAGTATTGAAACAGAATCAGTTTGTTCCCATGGTTGTGGAAAAGCAGATTGCCATTTTCTATGCTGCTGCAAGGGGTTTCCTGGATGAGATCGATCCTTCAGATGTGCGACGGTTTGAGAGTGAATTCCTGAGCAATATGGAAGCCACCGCGTCAGATCTCCTGAAGAAGATTGCTGCTGAAGGCAAGCTGACTGAAGAAATTGATGCTGCTTTGAATAAGACTGTTTCGGACTTCGTTAAGGGGTTCGTAGCCTAATACAGGATCGCTATGGCGAATTTAAAAGACATTCGGAAGCGGATAGGTACTATTGAAAGTATCAAGCAGGTTACGCGTGCCATGAAACTTGTGGCGGCCGCTAAACTTCGCCGCGCTCAGGGCAACATGGAACAAGCGCGACCCTATGCTGGTCGTATCCATGGTGTGCTGAACCATCTTCTTCCAGATATTGATCGAACCACACATGATCTGTTAACTATGAGACCAGCCAAGCAAAAGGCTTTTGTCATATTGACATCAGATCGTGGATTATGTGGTAGTTTTAATACAAATATTCTACGTCAGGCGGAATCCATCATTGATGCCGCTGGCAAGGAAAATTCAAAACTCATCTGTATAGGCCGTAAAGGCTACGAGTATTTTGGAAAAAGAGGCTATGATGTGGTCGAACATTATGCCGATTTCTGGAATGAGCTCAACTTTAGTCACGCGACTAAAATGGCCAGAGGCATTACTCAGCGGTACCTGTCAGGTGAATTCGATGACGTCAGAGTCATCTTCAATGAGTTTAAGAATGTAGCTCAACAGAAAATCTTGGAATACCACTATCTCCCTCTGGTTTTGGAGGATGATGCCGAAGAGGTAAGCACAGATTATCTATTTGAGCCTTCCAAGGACGAGGTTGTCAAATCATTGGTACCCCGTCATTTAAATATCCAAATGTGGCGCTTTTTACTGGAATCCTACGCCTCTGAACAGGCAGCCAGGATGACTTCAATGGAAGCAGCTACGAATAATGCTGGAGACCTCATCGATCGTCTCCGACTGGAATACAATAAGGCACGTCAAGCTGCAATTACCACAGAGATTCTGGAAGTTGTGAGTGGTGCCGAAGCTTTAGTGGAATAAGAGGAAAATTCATACGATGGCAAATCAAGGAAAAGTAGTTCAGATTATGGGTGCTGTAGTTGATGTTCGTTTTGAGGACGGTCAACTGCCAGAAGTGTTAAATGCTCTGAATATTGAACGTGAAGACGGATTATTGGTATTGGAAGTTGCCCTGCATATGGGTGAAAATGTTGTCCGTACAATCGCTATGGATTCAACCGATGGTCTCACACGTGGCACCAAGGTTACTGATGTTGGTTCTCCTATCTCCGTTCCAGTAGGTCCTGAAACTTTGGGACGTATGTTTGATGTTGTGGGTAATGTGATTGATGGAAAGCCAGCCCCAAAAGTGGAGCGAAACCCCATTCATAGGGATCCACCCAAACAGGAAGATTTAACCACATCAAGTGAGATTCTGGAAACCGGTATTAAGGTTGTTGATCTGCTGGAGCCCTACTCAAAGGGTGGAAAAACTGGTCTTTTCGGTGGTGCAGGTGTTGGTAAAACAGTACTGATCCAGGAACTGATCCGCAACATTGCTACAGAACATGGTGGCTATTCAGTATTCTCTGGTGTAGGTGAACGTACTCGTGAGGGTAATGATCTCTATCTTGAAATGACTGAATCAGGTGTTATCGATAAGACAGCAATGGTTTTTGGCCAGATGAATGAACCACCAGGGGCTCGTCTCCGTGTGGCGCTTTCAGGTCTCACCATGGCTGAATACTTCCGTGATCAGGAAGGTAAAGATGTTTTACTTTTTGTTGACAACATCTTCCGATTTACACAGGCTGGTTCTGAAGTATCTGCTCTCCTAGGTCGTATGCCTTCTGCTGTGGGTTACCAACCAACTCTATCTACAGAAATGGGTGATCTTCAGGAACGTATTACTTCTACCAAAAAAGGTTCTGTGACATCGGTGCAGGCTATCTACGTACCTGCAGATGATTTAACTGATCCAGCTCCCGCAACAACATTTGCTCACCTTGATGCCAAGACCGTTTTGGAGCGTGGAATCGCTGAGTTAGGTATCTACCCAGCTGTGGATCCACTTTCATCATCATCTCGAATTCTTGATCCCCGCGTAGTTGGTGATCGTCACTATAATGTTGCTCAGGAAGTCAAAGTTGTTCTACAGAAGTATAAAGATCTTCAGGATATTATTGCCATTCTTGGTATGGATGAATTGTCTGATGATGATAAGAACACGGTGAACCGTGCTCGTCGCATGCAGAAATTCTTCTCACAGCCTTTCTTCGTGGCTGAAGCATTTACCGGTAGTGCTGGTAAATATGTTTCTCTAGAAGATTCTATTACTGGATTCGAAGCAATTCTTGCTGGTGATATGGATAAATACAACGAGAATGCCTTTATGTATAAAGGTAATATTGACGATGTGATTGCCACAGCAAAGAAGAGTGGATAAATAAAAATGGCAGGCCAATTTCATCTAGAAATCGTTACACCAACAAAGGTGTATGATGAGGGTGAGGTAGATTACCTCCGTGCCCCAGGTGTTGATGGTGCATTCGGTGTCCTGGCAGGACATACTGAGTCCATTATGGCATTAGCCATCGGTGAAATCAAAGTTGTCAAGGGTTCAGTAGAAAAGACCTATGCCTCTGCTAAAGGTTTTGCAGAAATCACCCATAATGGTGTGCAGTTATTGGTAGAATCAGCTGAACCACAGGATGATATCGACCTAACCCGTGCACAGGAAGCTTTTGATCGTGCCAAAGAACATCTCACCAGGAAACAGGATGAGATGGAGGACGAACTGAGAGCGCTGAGAGCATTGGAACGTTCCATGAATCGACTAAAGGTTGCCGAAAAGAAATAAAGCTACTTCACATTAATCTTCAAATGCCCCGGTTCCAGAGTTTATCGAAGGAACCGGGGCATTTTTGTTTCATTCCTATCCCAAAGCAAATTCATATTTTCAGATTTATTTAGGTCTTGTTCCAACTATATCTATTTTTTAATCCAGTTAAAACGAATGATTAGGGGACCGACTTGCTCAGAGCTGTAAAAAACATCTTAAAACTAAATCCCTGGTACATAGGTCTCTATATTGTTGTTCTGATCCTCCTCATGCTATCCAGCTACCTTGAGTATAAGTCTAGATATCGTAACGTTCTGCAGCTCATCCAGGATCAGTCTTCCATGACCGCTGCAGTGATCGCCCAGAGTGGTAGTGGTCAGGCATATCTCACTGAGGAATTAAAACGGTCCTATATCGATAGAGCCATAGATATGCTCAGTATCCTGAACCAAATAGATCAAGCTCAGAAATTATCAAGAAGTGATCTAAACAAATGGGTGAATGATGAAACCATCATGTCTATCACCACCTATGACAGTGACGGGAAAAAGGATGGCGGCTTTGGAACCGTTTCAAAAAATACCGAGGCCGAATTAACGGAAGACAATACGTGGCTCCAAAATCAGCTACAGCCGATTTTATCCAAAAAATCTGAGCTCATCATTGTGGGAGTTGATCAGGGGGAGTCTATTTTCACACCTCATGATAGCATTGCAGATCAATTTTTAGTCGCAATCCCCAGAGATCGGGGGGGTGTAATCACGTGCCAGTTATCGTTGGAGGCAGAGCAGAATTTTAAATATCTCACGGCCATGGAGTCCGCCCTGGAAGAACTCCTACATGTAAATGGATTACAATATTTGAAGTTGGCTCTCGATGACCGTGAGCCATACTATGTCACAAAGTCTGGTATAATGGTTGACGATTCCTGGACCCGTGAGCCCCTGGCTGATATCCTCTTTAAGGTTTCCAAAGGGGACAGCAGTTTGCTGGAAGTGGTACGTCCTGTATTTTTTAATTCAAGTCTGGGTGAAGTTCGCATTGGATTCAAAGCGGATACACTGTTGAGTCTAAAAGGTCAAATCGTCTATCAAATTCTCATTCGTACAACTCTCTTTACACTGTTGGCCTTTGTGTTGCTTATTTTTCTATTGGTTCGACGAAATGCAGCATTGCTGGAAGAAGAGAAGAAGCGCATTGAAGCAGAGGTGTACCGGCTAGAGAAATTAAATCGACTTCGTGAGAAGCAGGCGGCTGTAGGGGAGCTTGCTGCTGGTGTTGCTCACGAAATACGCAATCCGCTGAACGCCATTGGAATTGTTGCACAGCGACTGAAACGAGAATTTTCAACTGGTAAAGATCAGCTAGAATTTGAATCACTTACCGGCACCATGGTCTCAGAAATTTCACGTATTAATGAATCTCTTCAGGATTTCCTGGAATACACCAGACCGACCCCCCTTAATATTTCATCTCTCGATCTGGTCGGTTTTTTAAACAGCATTCAGGATTTATATAAATCAGAGGCCATGGAACAACAGATAACCCTCACCGTACAGGCAGGTACCCTTCAATTTGATGGTGACGCTGGATATTTAAGACAGGCAATTTCGAACCTGGTTCGAAACGCCTTGGATGCCTGTGAGTCTGGAGCCAGCATCACACTGAGTGGTCAGAAACAAGGTGATCTAATAATTGTAAACATCAAGGATACTGGTGCAGGTATTGCTGAGGATCAACTCAGTCGTATTTTCGATTTGTATTATACAACCAAGGACATGGGGACAGGTGTAGGGTTGGCCTTGACGCATAAAATAATAGCAGACCACCATGGCACGATAGAAGTGATGAGTCGTCCAGGTGAAGGGACAACCTTTGAAATTGAATTACCGGTAAAACAATGACCAGAATACTTATCGTCGATGATGAACAAATCCAACGGGAGTCCCTCGCAGGATTTTTAAAGAAAATTGGATATGATGTGAGTACAGCTGAGTCTGCTCAAACTGCATTGGCCCACATGTATAAGCATCCAGTTGACATTGTATTGTCCGATTACAAAATGCCCTATATGACAGGTGCTGATCTCTTAAAGGAAGTTAAATCGCGCCATCCCGATGTGATTCTGGTCCTGATTACTGCTTTCGGAACTGTGGATATTGCCGTAGATGCCATGAAATCAGGTGCCTGGGATTTCTTAACCAAACCCGTTGACCTTGATCAACTTGAACTTCTTATCAAGGGCATTGAGGATCACATCCGGAGCTCACAACATCCACAAAATATCTCCCTGGAACACGATTCAGGGGAGGTGGGTTTCCTGGCCAGGGACGCGGTGATGTTAGGTTTACTCCAGCAGGCTAAGCGGGTGGCTGATAGTCAGGTTACTGTCCTTATTACAGGAGAAACCGGTGTCGGCAAGGAAGTTCTGGCTGAGTATATACATCAGCATTCTCCACGGGGTAATGAGCCTATGGTTGCTGTGAACTGCGCTGCCCTACCTAGCCATCTAATTGAGAGTGAGCTGTTCGGGCATGAGAAAGGCGCTTTCACGGGAGCAACCGCTGCCAGAGTTGGTCGCTTTGAGGAAGCGCATACAGGAACTCTTTTTCTGGATGAGATTGGTGATCTCCCACTGGACATGCAAACCAAGCTCTTACGTTTTCTTCAAAGTGGGGAGTTCCAAAGAATTGGGGAAAACAAGGTCCTCAAATCAGATGTCCGAGTGATAGCCGCCACCAATGTGGATTTGCTCCACGCCATTGAGTTAGGTGAGTTTAGGGAAGATCTATATTATCGATTGAATGTAATCAATCTTGAGATACCACCTCTGAGAAGTAGACCTGATGATATCCAAGTATTGTCAGAATATTTTCTTGCAAAATTTGCTGCCAGAGAAGGTCGATCTGAAATGATTCTCTCTAGTAAAGCCATGGCGGCTCTAGAGACATATTACTTCCCTGGGAATGTCCGTGAACTGGGGAACCTGCTTGAACGTGCCGTCCTGCTATGTCAGGGTCCCGAGATTTTAGCAGAAGGACTTAAGCTGCAGACAAAGGCTGACGAGAAGATCACTTCGGGGAAGCTAAAGGATTCTGTTGGTGGTCTGGAAGTTGATCTGATTAAAAACACCCTTGAGGAAGCAGGTGGGAATCAGAGTGAATGTGCTCGACGTCTGGGAATCAGTGAACGTGTTCTCCGCTACAAACTCCAAAAGTATAACCTCAAATAATAATTAATCTTTCTCCCAAGGGGTGACAATCCCAAGGACTTGATACAATAGTTTCTCGACAATTTTGTCGAATTCAACGTGTTTTGTCGAGCATATTGACAAACGAATTAATCGTATGCGCATAGGTAAATCTATGAATAACAACAATATATATCATAGTTTTACTTGATGGGTGATAACTGGCACAGAGATTGGACTATAGAGAGCAGCTTTTTTGAAACAGAAAAAATTTACAAAGGAGAAACGATATGAAAAAGCAACTCTTAACGGTGATGATGATGGCAGTAGCGATTAGTCTATTCGCAATTGCCAGCCCTGTCTATGCCCAAGGTGGTCAGAATGGAAATGGTCATGGTAATTTCGGTGGTGGTGGAAATGGACCTGGTGAATTTATTGATGAAGACGGCGATGGATACAATGATTTAGCACCAGATGATGATGGCGATGGCATCCCTAATTATGCTGATGAAGATTATGTACCACCAGAAGGTGGTCAAGGTGGTGGGAATGGTCCCGGTGCTGGTGCTGGTGGTTTCGTAGATGAAGATGGTGATGGATATAACGACAATGCCCCCGATGACGATGGTGATGGCATTCCAAATTATGCTGATGATGATTTTGTACCGCCACACGATGGTGGTGGACGTGGTCACGGTGGTGGAAGACCCGGTTTTGGTGGCGGTAATGGTCCTGGATCAGGTGATTGTCTCCCAGACCCAGGGGCACGTAAAAAATCCACCAGCAAAGTGAAAAACGCGAACTAATTGATCTGATGAAGGGGGAGGAATTTTTCCTCCCCCAACTTCTATGAAAATTCCGAATCAGACTATGTTAACGAACACTCCAGAGCGAATCAATTTCTCAGCAATCTTAACAGCTGTAATCATCTATTTATTAAGCAGTCCAGTAATAGCAGGTGAACTCACTTACACTTTTGACAATTCAGTTGGAACTGCTGACTATCTATTAGGAAGTAAATTGGTGCCTGATGCTTCGTATAGCTCAAGCGCATTCTCTCTCAGCTCAGTTCTCTCAGACAATTCAAGGGCTTATATAGATATTTCACATTCACAGATATATCCATATGCTGAATACTCCAGTACCGACGCAGAGCTTGGTCTTCAACTTCGCTATCTTGATATCAAGGATAACCAGATCTTTGCAGGTCTATTCGCTTATTTAAGCCGTTTCCATGACAGCTACAGCTACTACAACAGCAGCGGCTTTGGCATGTATTTAAAATGGAAATACTACCTCAAGGCTTCACAGCTGTTTATTAGTGGTTATGATTTGAATTTTAATCGCTTTGAGGAAGTTACCGAAGCCTCAAATACTGATCATGAGATATATCTAACTTATAACCAGTCCTTTAACACAAAGACCTCAGTAAATATCAGGACTTCCCTGGCTTATCAAAATTTTTGGCCACAAGTCGTCATAGATGATCAACTTCCAGGCAGGTTTACCCGGGCAGTCGAAGTGGACTCCATACCTGATAATTATCTTATTAAAACTGAGCTTCGACTTAGCCAGGCTCTTGGGCCTAAACTCGGTGCAACGCTGTGGCTGAACTATCAAACTCTTATCAACGAAGATGCCAGCGCTCTGGCCTTACAGGATGGATTAAACAATCCATTTATCGATAGGTTCAGGAGTGAAGGTCCTTCTGCATCCTTGCGCTTATTGTACCGAATGGGTGGCAGGCAGAAACTAAAGCTGATTTATGCTTTTGACGAAAAAAAATACAGGGATGTCCCTGTGTATGAGTTTGATTTTGAGGCTATGAACTACGTCATTGAGAATGACACATATAGTGATCTTGGTTTTGACCGCTCAGATAAAAAGCAAAAGGTTCAAGTGAGTTGGAGTCTGGATTTGGGTCAAGATCAGAGTGCCTGGTTTTCAGATATTGAAATGCTCGTGAATACAGGGTGGACTCAGAATGTTTCCAATGATCCCCTGTATGACTATAAGAGTATGAACTATGGAATTACTCTAAACATTAATAACTAAAGGAGAAGTAGCATGAAACAAAAACTATTTATTCTCATTATACTTTCTATGACAATCGTAATGGGTCAGGGCCGTCGTGGTGGCGGTTCGCAAATGACCTGGGATGAAAGCTTAAATTTAACGACTGAACAGATGCAGCAGATTACAGCCCTCCGTGAGAGTATGCAGCCTGCCATGCAGGAAATTCGTCAAACCACCCGTTCCCTTGAACAAGAGCTGAGACTGCTCAATAACAGTGAAAATCCTGATACGGATAGGATTGCCGAACTTGAAGCGGCTATTGAAGCCAACCGGACAGCTGTTGAGTCTCTCATGGGAGCGCACAGAACCCAGATCAGATCTCTGCTGACACCAGATCAACAATTGATTTTTGATCAGCATGAATTTGGACCCCGTGAAGGCCGTCGTGGACACAGAGGACCTCGTGGTGGAAATGATGAAATGGGCGGTGGACGTCGAGGGAACCGTCCTGGTAGAGGTAATAGACCATAGGTCGTTAGTTATTGTCCTTTATTGAGGACTTCCTCCCTGTACATGAGCTCCAGTTATAACTGGGGCTCGTGCTTTTAATTATCCTATGGAGGATTATTCTAGCCGCCTTGAATCAAAAGTTGAGAGAATATGCATCTTATCAATAAAATCTTAATCCTGTTAGTCAGTGTTTCAGGTTTAATCGCCCAAACATTGCCAACTGAAACCAGCACGTTGTTCTCGGGTTCAGGTACTTGTGCTGTTTGTCATACACAGGCGGGACCCAATACTGCAGCCTTGCAAGACAGCCATGGGAAAGATGTATCCCCAACCACATACTGGCGATCAACTATGATGGCGAATTCAGCCATTGATCCTCTCTGGCAGGCTAAAGTGCAGGCTGAAATAGCTGCAAACCCTCAACTGCAAAGCGTTATTGAAGATAAATGTACAAGTTGTCATGCCCCTATGGGAAACACCCAGGCTGCATATGATGGACAGTCAGACTATACAATCTCTGAAATGCTGGAGAATCCTCTTGGTATGGATGGAGTGAGCTGCGCAGTCTGTCACCAGATACAGGATCAAGATCTGGGTCAGGGCGAGAGCTTTTCAGGTCATTTTACCATCGATGATAGTCGACTCATTTATGGTCCTTTTAGTAATCCAGTCGTTGGACCCATGACAACCATGGCCAATTACACGCCAACCATGAGTCCTCATATCTCCGATTCTGAATTGTGCGCAACTTGCCATACTCTTTTTACACCCTATGTGAATGATGATGGCGAGGTCGCCGGGGAGGCACCTGAACAAGTGCCTTATCTGGAGTGGTTAAATAGTGATTTTCCTGAATTGGGTATTGAGTGCCAGACCTGTCATATGCCTGTTATCGAAGAAAATATCGTTCTGTCAAATCGACCTCCCTGGTTGGGATCGCGTAACCCGCTCCATACACATGAATTTGTTGGTGGAAATGTGTTCATGTTGAAAATGCTCAAAAATTTCAGAGTTGAGTTGGGTGTCATGGCATCAGATGCACATTTTGATTCAACTATTGATAGAAGTATGAGACTATTGGAGAGACAGTCCGTGAGATTAAATCTTACAACGGATTGGAATCAATCGACGGATTCATTGACTATCGAGGTAAATGTAGAAAATCTTTCCGGGCATAAATTTCCTACAGCCTACCCCAGTAGAAGAGCCTGGTTAGAACTGAAAATTGAAGATCAATCTGGGAATATAGTCTTCCATTCTGGCGCTTGGGATGAAAATGGGGAAATCTTTGGACTGGATCCGGGCTATGAACAGCATCACCAGAGTATCAGCGATCAGGATCAGGTACAAATTTATCAGAACATACCTATGGATGTGAATAGTGAGAAGACCTACACCCTCCTGAGAATCGCAGGTTATCTAAAAGACAATAGAATACCTCCAGTAGGATACCTGTCAGATGGTGTAGCAGCGGATTCTACAAGAATTACAGGTTTAGCGACCCAAGACCCCGATTTCAATCGGAACGGCCTCGAAGAGGGTACTGGGAGCGATAAAATACACTATAGGGTGGGCGGACTTAATCCAGATGCTTCTTATTACATTCGTGCTACCATGAACTATCAGACAATAGCTCCACGTTTTGCTGGGGATTTATTTGAGTACGACCTGCCCGAAGTTGATGAATTTCAATCCTATTATGATCAAATGGATCTATCACCTATCCCCATTGCTATTGCAGGCTATACAATCTCTTTAAGTGGAAATACCACTCAAGCTCCTGAATCTCAGCTCTTGGTGCAGGCATTCCCCAACCCCTTTAACCCTGAAACCAATATTCAGATTTCACTTCCAGCAGATGGAAATATCAATTTGAGCATCTATGATTTACAGGGTAAACAAGTGATTGAAATTCAAAAATTCAATCAGGTCAGCGGTTTATATGAATTCAGCTGGGATGGTAAAGATTCAATTGGACGTAATCTTGAGGCAGGAATTTATCTGGTACATGTAGAATTCAGAGAGACCAGCTCTAAACTTGCACAACATGCTGATTCTAAGATAGTCTTGTTGAAATAGTTTAAGGTGTTGCGTAACGACTGACCCAATCGGCACTCATCGCCCCAAATACACCGAATCCACCTTCAACCCCATAGGCTGTGCCAACACTGCCTTCACCGATGAGAAAATTTGAAATAGCTTCCAATTCGGAATCACTTGCTAGGAAGTATCGATAGTAGTTTTCATCCAGATAGCGTAGCCGAATACCTATCTGGGAGACCATATCCTCATCTTGAGTGGATTCAAGACACCAAGAGTCAACTGAGGATGTCCAGGTAGTATCTCCCGGTTCCATCAGTCCAAACTGCCCGATCCCGCAAACAGATCGCTCCCAATCTTGTACGGCTAATCCAGTGGTAATGGTTGAATTAAAATCACCATCATAGTTCCAGCTCACATTAAATAGACTTTTGATTGAAACGGTATCTGCTAATTCACTGCTTCTAATTCTGGGGACTGCAGGGGTGATCAGAGCACCTGTGAGATTATGTCCCCCTGGAGTTGTAATAGCCAGAGTGTATTGTGTATTGGGAAGGGGATTAAAACTACCATCTGTGTTCAGATATATGCTAGGATCACTGAAAATATCGCGATACCAGTAATTCTGATCGTTACGATCCTGGGGACTCCTTATGAATGAATAAGTCTGCGATCCATCTGAAATAGTGACCGTCGCATCCTTCACATTGTAAAGTGATTCATTCAAGGTTCTGATATACGGAGGGTCGTACCAGAAAGTATCCTGTTCAAACAAGCCTGTATCGTAATTATAGTATTCATAAGCATCGTAATAAATGGTGTCATACCCGACTATTTCCTCATCAGGTCCCGCAGTATCGAGAGTTTTATGGACGACTATAAAGCTGGATACGGAATCATCCAGACTGATAAGCCCAAATACGTTCAGCTTTTCTTCATTGTCAGTGTCAATAGCTTCCCAGCCCCAGTTTCCGCAGGAGATGATTACCAAGAGACTAAATATGCCCAGTGCCAATCTAAAAATGTATTTAACATGAACGTGCTCCGACGACTGAGCTTGTCGAAGTCTTCTCTCGTAGACACCGGACATTTCGACTGGCTCAATGTCCAGGGTGCAAGGTTGCAGTCGATTAGAATTCAAATTTCACCCCAAATGTTGGTAAAAATGGAAACATGGGAATACCAAATCTTTGCACACCTTTATTCTCGTACTCATAGGTTCTATAATTGTACGCTCCATGATTCCGATAGAGATAGCTAAACACATTTAAGTGATTCGTCACATTCAATACCTGCAAATACCATTCACGGTGTCCATTGAGAAAGGGTTTCCGCTTCTTAAAACTTACATCCCAACGGAAGTATCCTGGATAGCGCACCCCATGTTTATCACCATATAGAAAATTCTCCCGGTTATACCATGAGTTGTCTAGATCCCAGGAGCCATCTTCCCAGGTCTCTGTTCTACCAATGACAGCCGTATAGGGATTGCCACTTGAATAAGTAATGGCGGTACTAAAGTGGAGGGCATCATTGAGAGCCCAATCCGCCACAACATTGAGTGTATGTGTTCTGTCATATTTTGGGAAATACCAATCTTGACCCTCATACTTGCGCTTGGTTTGGGCATAGGTATAACCAGCCCATCCACGGACCTTTCCCGAAAGTTTTTTTACCAGAATTTCCATACCCTGGGCATAACCATCAGTATCCCAGAATTTATTAAATGGATCAATTCTTAAGTGACCTTCTTCGTTCACAGCCAGAAGTTCAGTGGGTTGGAGGGTCAGTAGATTATCAAATGATTTATAATAGGCCTCAGTACGAACAAGAATATCAGAATCACTCAAATACTCGACTCCAAAGATATAGTGATCAGATTGGGGGGCTGGACGATCCTGGGGAATACCAAACCAGATATCCAGAAACCTCAGGTTTTCATCAGGAGGGTTGGCCACAGTCAGAAATTGATGATATCGACCAATAGAGCCCTTGAGTGAAACCTTCTCTGAAAGAAAATATTTGAGACCCAGACGTGGTTCAAAATAAGTCGTGTCATGTAAAGAATAGCTGGCGACACGTAAACCAGTTTGCAGGGAAAGGAGTGGACTCATATCCCATCGATCCTGAATATAGAAGGCAGACTCAGCTGGTTTGGATTCCATCCACATCATGGTATCGCGAAAAGTCTCTTTATCACCATTATAGGTTTCTTCCGCCCCAAGTATCATTCCCAACTGGAAATGTACTTCTTTATGCTGGAAGCCAGCGAGCACATTGTGAGATTCGTTTGCCAGCCAGGTTAAATTGGATTCAATGCTGTTGTCATTAATGCGATCAAATAGATCAAAGCCAAAGGCCGATCGATAGCTTGATGTGTCATATTCACTTCGAGAGTAACTCTCATCTGCATAGTCAAAATCCACAGCAAATCTGAAGCGACTATTGGCGACAAAAGTTCGTGCAATTAGTTTTGGCGAAATGATCCAGCGCCAACTCAGGCTGTTGGTGAAATTGCCCCAACGCCAATCAAAGACACTGCTATCACTTCCTTCATAGTAGTCATCCCCACTATCCCATCCTTCATCCAGCCAATCATCTGATGAATAGTCATCCTGGTAATCCCAGTTCAGGACATCATCTCCATGAAATGAGCTCCAGGTAAACCGATGGTCACTACCTACATCCAGATTTACCTTGCCCTGGAAATCATAAAAATAATAAGGGAATACATTTTCAGGAGAACCTTCCTGGTCATCGGTATCAAGACGCGGTAAAATGATATGCTTATAGAATGCATTGGCAACAACATCAAAATATGTGCGTCGACCAGCAATCATCCACGAGCCTTTTAGCAATTCGGAACCAAAGGTAGGCAAGGGTCCCTCAATCAGCGCTTTACTTGATATGAGAGAAATATTCGCGCTCCCGGTCAACTCCTCCGTATTTCCTTCTCGGTTTACAATATTGAGAATTGATCCGAGACGTCCACCATACTGAGCGGGGAAACCTCCTGCATGGAAGTCTGCCTCTTTGATGGCATCTGTGTTAAAGGTTGAAAAAATTCCACCGAGGTGCATGGGATTATAGACAGTGATACCATCAAGCATAATCAGGTTTTGATCAGGTGTAGAACCACGGACATAAAGAGCTGAAGAAAAATCATTGAGTGATTGTACCCCGGGTAGCAATTGCAACGCGCGGAAGACATCTGCCTCCACAAAGGAAGGGGCAACCTCGATAGCTCGACGGTCAAGTGTTACCGTGCTGGTGCTAACCAGTTCCTTGAACTTCTCTCTTTCAGCACTGACTTCGATTGACTGGCCCTCAATAATGGCTTGCTCCAATCTGATATCTAGGCGTAGATTCAAGTCTGCAGGTAATTCAATAGTCTGTTCATATTTGGAATAACCAATGATGGACACAATCAGTTTGTGGGTCCCAACGGGAAGATCACCAACAACGAAATAGCCTTCCACATTGGATGTGGCACCGCGATTTAATTCTGGCAAAATTACATTGGCATAGGGTAGTGGTTCACCAGTCTCATTTTCACGGATAAATCCATGTACATTTTGTTCGGCAAGAGTCACGGAAAACAAGGAGAGCAACAAGATAATCTGAACGAGAATTCGAAGTTCTTTCATATACAGTGAATATGGGAACCATCATTTGAGATTCAATACTAAGTTGGGAAAGAGACCAATTTGTTTTAATCTCAAGCTCGCCCTCTGAGAGGAGAAGATTTTCATGAATCAATTCAAATATGCCCCATTTTCCTTTTTTGTTCACAGGATTCAGGGTGCATATTATTGCAGTTCAAATTTAGGGGAATCATGTCACCTGTAGCAGAGCGATTAAGGGAATTTCGAGCAGCTGTTGGTCTTACCCAGCGGGAAGTGGCTAGTCTTTGTGGACTTGGAAAACGCACCATCATCTATTGGGAAATGGGTGACCGGGAAATCAAGTGTACTAAACTAGTGCCCCTATCAGAAGAGTATGACCTCGATTTTAATTGGTTGATTTTGGGCAAAGGCAGCATGTTTAATGATGTCGCAGACCCGGCGGTAGTTGAGCCAGATGAAGTGGATGAAGAGCTGGAAGAAGTACCTGATCCAATAGTAGAACCTGTAGACCAGCAATGGGTGGACACTACCGAACCTCTCCAAAAAGAACAGGAAGATGTATTACCCCTCATCCAGCGACTCCGCCGGAAGTAGCATTACCACCGACACCAAAGAGTATTAAAGATTCCCCCTCAAACATAGATGTCAGTTATTGATGTGCCCCTATTGGGGTTTACATTGCCTCGATTTTAAACTATGGAGCGAGCATGCGACTGAAACGAACAACAACCTGTGGTCAACTTACAGCTGAAAACGTGAACGAAGAAGTCATCCTCAATGGATGGATAGCCAAAAATAGAGATCATGGTGGTGTGATTTTTCTGGATCTTCGTGATCGTTATGGCAAAACCCAGGTAACCTTTAATCCAGATTTGGATGGAGACATTGCCGCTGAGGCCAAACGACTGGGTATGGAAGATGTAGTTGCAGTTCGAGGAACCGTCCAACTCCGCCCTGATGGAAATGTGAATCCCAATATGCCAACTGGCAGCATTGAAGTTGTGGCAACAGAACTTGAAGTTTTGAATGAGGCACAACCCCTACCATTTCTGGTCTCAGACCGTGAAAGTGGTAGCGAAGATCTCCGTCTTGAATACCGCTATCTTGAATTACGTACAGCTGAGCTGCAAAAATTAATGACCATTAGATCCAAAACCTATCAGAGCGCTCGCAGCAGATTAAACGCTGAAGGTTTTATGGAGTTTGAAACCCCTGTGCTTATGAAATCTACTCCTGAAGGCGCCAGGGATTACCTCGTTCCGAGTCGAATCCACAAGGGTAAGTTTTATGCCCTTCCTCAATCTCCACAGACTTATAAACAATTGCTTATGATTTCAGGATTCGATAAATATTTCCAAATCGTAAAGTGTTTCAGAGATGAAGATTTACGAGCTGATCGTCAGCCAGAATTTACGCAGATAGATATTGAAATGTCCTTTGTTGACCAGGATGATGTCCTCGGTATAGCAACCAGGCTCGCACGAGGAGTTTTTAAAGATATTCTTGATTATGAATTGCCTGAAACATTTCCCACCATGAAATACAAAGATGCCATGGAAATGTACGGCAGTGACAAGCCGGATACCCGCTTTGACCTACCTCTGGTGGAGTTCGCCGATTATGCCGAAAAAACGGAGTTTGGTGTTTTCAAAGACAATCTGGCCGCAGGTGGACGGGTTAAAGCATTGGTTTTGAAGAATGCTGCTGATAAATATTCACGTAAAGCTACTGACGGTCTAACCGAATGGCTACGCACTTATTATGGTTTAAAAGGTCTGGCATTTGTGAAAATGGATCAGACCGCATTCAGTGCTGGCATCAGCAAATTTTTCCCGGAAGAACTCCAGGCAAAAGTGATCAATGACCTTGGTTTAGAACATAATGATATCATGTTTTTTGTGTCTGATACCCAGGCCAAAACACTCCAGTCTCTGGGTGCACTGCGTATAGAGTTGGCGAAACGTGAAAATCTAATCCCAGCCGGGGTTATCAAACCGCTCTTCGTGTTGGATTTCCCCTTATTGGACTGGGATGAGGATAGCAAACGCTATATCGCCATGCATCATCCCTTCACATCTCCCAATCCCGAAGATGTTGAATTAATGCAGACAGCCCCAGGCGAGGTGAGGGCTCAAGCTTATGATCTGGTGATCAATGGTTATGAAGTAGCTGGCGGATCTATCAGGATTCACACCGGCGAAATGCAAAGCCGCATGTTCGAGCTCATTGGTATGGATGAAGCAGAAGCTCAAGCTAGATTTGGATTTCTCCTCAAAGCCTTCAAGTACGGTGCACCACCTCATGGCGGGATTGCCTTTGGGTTTGATCGCCTGATTATGCTACTGGCTGGTACAGAGAATATCCGTGACGTCATCGCTTTTCCCAAGACGACCTCGGCTTCTTCCTTGATGGATGAGGCTCCCTCTCTGGTTGATACTCAACAACTCAAAGAACTTCACATCAAGTTAGTTGAGTAATTCAACAAGCTAGAGGCACTACTAACAGTTCTGCAAAATTGTTTGAATTATCCTAACATTTCAGGTGGGTCTTGAATAGATTCATCAATCAAAGGAATTAATCACCATATTTTTGACTAATTGATGTTCAAAGGATAGTTCAATGAGACGCAAATCCATACAGCTTATTCTGTTATTTACAATTGTTACCATGCCGCTCTTCGGTGAGTACTGGCAGCAATATGTCGAGTATAATATGGATGTATATTTTGACTCAGAGCAGAAAACCTTAGAAGCAACCTCAGATCTGCTCTATGTGAATCACTCTCCTGATACCCTCGATCAAATCCTCATGCATCTCTACCCCAACGCCTTCAATGAGGGCACCATCGCGGAAGAAGTGTGGGGTGAGTACGGTCAATCCTTTAATGATGATAAGGAT
This sequence comes from Fidelibacterota bacterium, assembly GCA_018673925.1. GTDB lineage: Bacteria > Fidelibacterota > UBA8477 > UBA8477 > JABMPR01 > JABMPR01. Next base: position 95,621 of record JABHBL010000102.1, on the reverse strand, counting down.
TGGACTGGTATCAGCATTCAAAAAATGGTCAGCGATTCCATAGACCTTGCCTTTGATATTCGAGATGACACTATTTTAGAAATAACACTCAATGAGCAGCTTTTTCCTGGTGACACACTCCTATTCACTCTGGACTGGCTATCCATAATTCATCCACTTATCGGTCGCGGTGGGTGGGAAGAGAACCAATTTGACTTCACCCAATGGTATCCAAAATTTGTTGTATTTGATGAGAATGGGTGGCACGACGATCCCTTTGGTGACTGGGGTGAGTTCTATGGTGAGTTTGGAAAATATACGGTGAATCTTGACCTTCCTGAATCTCAAATTGTGGCCGCTACAGGCATTGTTATTGATGGTGACCCTGGTTGGGATTCTGTGAGAGTTGATACCTCACAAGCATGGGAGGATTGGGTCGAGGAGTTTAAAGAGGGAAGAGATACTTACCTGGCTGATCTGGATAGCACTGCAAGGCGTCAAGTGAGCTTTCAGGCTGAAAATGTACATGACTTTGCATGGATATGCTCACCAGATTTTGTTTATGAGCATGGACAATGGAATGGGATTGATGTACATGCCGTATTTACCACTGAAGTTGGCGAATCATGGACGAAAGATATGGTTAGGTGGGGAGAGAGATCTCTTGAGTGGTTGTCCGGAAAATTTGGAATGTATACCTGGCCACAGATGACGCTCGCAAAATCCCTGGGAACGGGTGGTATGGAATACCCCATGATTGTGTTGGATTACACTAGTAGTGAAGGATTAGCCGTCCATGAAGTGGGTCACAATTGGTTCTACGGAATTTTTGGGAATGATGAATTAGATGATCCCTGGCTTGACGAGGGCTTCACCACGTTTCAAACTAGATGGTATATAGAGCATCACTATCCTAATAATGGATACGCACTTTCCCGAGAATATATCACACAATTTGAATCAGATCATTTACATCGGCAAATGTATGAGGAGGCTGAGCTAAAATCAGCACTTCGGTATGTTCTTTCTACTGCAAATGAGCCCATGGCTACCGCGAGTTTTGATTATGATTACTATGGGTCTTACAGTAGTAACTCGTATGATAAAGGTTCTATCATGCTTGCCATGCTGAAAAATTATCTGGGAGAAGAACGTTTTTTAGCCGGCATGAGACTTTACTTCTCTCGCTGGGCTCTAAAGCATGTAAATGAAGACCGATTTATCAAAGCAATGGAGGATGGTTGTGGAGAAGAATTGGATTGGTTCTTTGATCAATGGCTCCGCACCACCCATTATGTGGACTATAAATTGGTTGATTGGTCTGTTGAAGCCCGTGAGCAGAATCATTTTACGACCAAAGTAAATGTTGATAATAAGGGTGGAATGTTTGTACCCATCACAGCAACAATTTATAGCGAAACAGGTGAAACAGTCTCTGCTCCACTAAAAGAGTTTCGCCACCGTTCATCAGGTACAATTATGGTAGAATCCAAATTTCGTCCGGTTCGCGTCTATCTAGATGCGGAAAATACTTTCTTTGACCACGACCGACGCAATAATGATAGTCAACGCAAACGTACTTTTCGTTATGATTATAAAGGTTGGGATGCCTACCCTGATGATAGGAATCTCTATCTCTGGAAACCAAGCTTTGGCTACAGTGATTCTGCAGGAGTGGGTTTGGGTTTAAATATCAAGCGTGTGTATCGAAATACTGGGAATTTTGCACAGCTCACTCTCGACCATAACCTGGAATCGGGTAATCCTGATGTCTCCTTAAGTTTCAGCAACCTTCAAGTCGGTCCTCCATTCAAGTCCACCTGGTCCGGCACAGCAAAAATCTGGCGCTCAATGGTATTTAGCTCTCTGGCCTATGAGATGAATTGGGCCAGGAAATATTGGAGGAACCCACTTCACTTCCTGACCTTAAAAATTGAAAAGACAGATGCAAAACATGCCGCAGTTGCTCAAAATGACCAAATTGAATTCACTCGGCTGGCTGTTCAATATGAATTACAGGAAATTTTGTTCTCCGGAAACTATGGCCTTAGCCTGAGGTTCGATATGTCTCCAGCCAGTTTAGGGAGCTATGCAAAGGATTTTAGCCAGCTAAGCCTGATGAGCAGTTGGGATAAGCAGTTTAAGTATTTTCACTTGAATAATCGCTCAAATATCCTGGCCAATTCAAGCGCAACCCCCAATCTGATAAAGAGCCGAGTTGCATCTCAGGATTTACGATCTATCTATTTGGATAGGGGCGCTTCGAGTCTTTATAGGATTAAAGATGCTGAACTGATTGGGTCCCATTATTATTTAAAAGGCGGTGGACGTATGAGGGGGTATGCTGATTCTCTGGATCAGCCCCTGAATTATATTTGGTCCAACAACCTGGATCTGACATTTCGATCCATACCCCACATTCCGCACACGTTAGATCTTGGGTTTTTCTTCGATGTTGGACAAATATCTGACGATGCTCAAAACTGGACCGGTGTGAGTGACCTGGGATTTGCAGTCAATTATAAGCCTTCTTGGGACCGCACAAATTGGATTTCGACACTCTTTCGTCCCTTTCACATGAAATTCGAGCTAAGTATTTTAAGGTATGAAGATTCTGAATGGGTCAATGCAATCGACTCGAATCAATGGCTTTTTACAATTTCTAATTAATGTTTGAATGGAACCATAAATGATCAAAAAATTCACTTCTCTGCTTGTCTTCCTATTTTTATTCCAACTGGGGATGGCTCAGTCAACCTACGATAAAATCAGAATCTGGTCCGATAATACCAATGAGATCATATCTGAATTGCAAGTACTGGGAATAGACCCTGAAGGGTTCGATGTTAGACCCGGTGTCTATGTTGATGCTATTGTTAGTCAGTACGAAAAGCTGGATGTAGAAAGTCTGGGATTCGCCACAGAAGAATTGATTCTTGATCTGAGTGCCTATTATGCATCCCGCCTAAGTCAGGGTGCATCCCGAGAATTGGGTTATGGGAGTATGGGTGGTTATTTAACCTTTGATGAGATCGTGAACAGTATGGATTCGCTGCATGCAGGTTTTCCAGAAATTGTTTCTGCCAAAATGAGCATTGGTCAGAGCTATGAGGGAAGGGAGATTTGGGCTTTTAAGATATCTGATGCCCAGGGTTTACCAGATGGTGATCCCCAGGTTCTTTACACTTCTCTCATCCACGCGCGTGAACCTGCAGCCATGATGACTTTGATGCATTTTGCCTGGTCTCTGGCGGAGGAATACAACCAGGATCCAACCATGACTTATCTGGTAAATGAGAGAGAAATTTGGTTTGTCCCTGTAATTAATCCAGATGGATATGTCTACAACCAACTCACCGATCCAGGTGGTGGTGGAATGCACCGCAAGAATCGACATCCAGGATGCACCAGTTCACCAGGAGTCGACCTGAATAGAAATTGGGGCTTTCAGTGGGGGTTTAACGATGAGGGCTCTAGCCCTGATCCATGCGATGCCACATACCGAGGAACTGCTGCCTTCTCTGAACCAGAAACACAAGTGATTAGTACTTTTGTGCTAGCCCACGATTTTAAGACCATATTCAACTATCACAGCTACGGAAATTTACTCATAAAACCCTTCGGTTATGATGAATCGGTTGAGCTACCCACGCCCGATAACGATATCTATGCCCAAATGGGTCCAGATCTTGTTGAAGAAAATGATTATCTGTATGGAACGGGAACTGAGACCGTAGGATATACGGTGAATGGAGATGCCGTTGATTATATGTATGGTGAATTAGGAATAATAAATTTTACACCAGAAGTCGGCGCTGGATCGGATGGAGCATTTTGGCCACCTACAGAATTGATATTTGAAATGGCAGAGGGCAATATCGATATGAATATTCATCTTGCCGGTTGTGCGGGGAGTTGGATAGAAGTAGAAAGTTTTGAGTTTAGCTCAGATGGTCCCTTGGAATCTGGTGAAATTGTGGGCTGTGAGCTTGGCGTCATGAACAAGGGCCTTGGTTCAGAGAACACAGAAGCTATCCTATATTTACACTCGCCAGATAGCAGCATCACCCCATCACTTAGTTCCCTGGATGTCTCAGGTTTGGCATCACAGGCCTATCATGACTATGGAACCGAAGGTTTGAGCTTCGAGATTAATTCTCAATATGGCGAAGTGGCTCAGCTTGTACTTAGCATGGAAATGTCCGGGTATGAAACTCAAGTTGATACATTGAAATGGATAGTTGGTGTACCGGATACGATATTTTTTGACGATTTCGAAACTGGCTCCCAAATGTGGAGTTCAGGGTCGTGGGGGTTGGAGCTTGGCCCTGCTGGGGAGCAATATTTGACAGATTCTCCTTTGGGTGACTACCAACCAGATGTTGTTTCCACAGTTTTTCTGGATGTACCTCTTGATTTACGCGGGTATAGTAATCCAATACTTCGATTTGATGCCAGTTGGGATATTGAGTTCAACTGGGATTTTTGTCAGGTACTCGCATCAGATGATGCAGGCGATAACTGGGTAGCGCTTAGTGGCCAGTTTACAGAACTTGGAAATGGTAGTTCGGTTCAACCTCTTGGAGAACCTGGGTATCATGGGACGCAGGCATGGATAGCAGAACAAGTCTCTCTGGAGAATTTTAGCCAGTCATCCTCTCTTATGTTGGCATTTGAATTGATAAGTGATACTTATTATGAAGGTGATGGATTTCAAGTTGACAACATTGCTGTTTTGGGATGGGGCTCAGGCTTCATGCTGGGGGACGTTACTCAAGACGGTGAAATCAATGTATCCGATGCTGTCTTTCTTCTAGAATCAATCATATCAAACCTTGAGCTGGAGGCTGACCTGGCACAACTGGCTGATACTAATCAGGATACCTTGATTGACATCCGGGACCTGGTTATTCTGGTCGAACTGATACTTGAACAATAGGTATAATTACGTCTAGCACATTGTCTTTGCTATTACGAGACCCCTAAAACAAAAATCGAAATTGGGTTAAACAGCATTTGTAATAGTTGAGTTCTGCAAGCTATATTTGGCCGATTTTCAGGAGGGGGGGTTAACTCGAATGGGGAAGGCTCTGACGCTTTGCGACAATTTGTTTTTATATTTTTATCAACCATTCTTATATCTTGTACATCAACAGATATACCTGTCACGCCTGTTTCAACAAATCCATTAGAAATCAATATTGAAAATGCAGATAGCCTCTGGTCGCTGAGAGCTGACAAGGCAAATGCCCAGGCCGCTCTGGTCGTTTATCAACAGCTTGCAGAATTGGATTCAACATCGATTCAACTCTGGGCGAAACTCTCAAGAGCCTATTATTTTTGCGGTCAATATTTGACCCAATCCCCACAGGTGCAGGATAGTCTATTCCTTCTGGGTTATGGCGTCAGTCAAACTGTTCTCAAGCAAAATAGTGAATACCGAAACCTGCTGTTTTCGACGGGGGATGAGAGTATGGCTGTTCGTGGTCTTGACCAAACTTCCCTGGAAGCGCTTTACTGGGGAATGGCCAATTATGGACAATGGCTGGCTACGAAAAGTAATCTGATTCGCATGGGACAACGGGAACTCATTTGGACAACGCTGGAACATATACATGATCTGGATTCCGTCTTTTACTATGGAGCTTACTATCGGTATAAGGGTGCTTTGTTAGGACGTGATCCACAAACAGAGAACGATACAACGGGCATACGTGAAGCCTTTGATGAAGCGATCCGAGTTTCCCCAGACTATTTGGGTAACTATACGCTTATGGCTCAACATTATTGTCCTCTGGCTCAAGATAAAAATCTCTTTTATAGCCTTTTGACAAAGGTAGTAACGACTACACCAGATCCAGAGTTGCCATATTATCCTGAAAATGTCTATGAAAAGACTGTGGCTGAAAGATTGATGATCAAAGCAGAAAAGGAAAACTGGTTTAATCTATGAAATCATTTCGTGGGGAAAGACAAAGGAAGAATGCATCAGTTCAAGTCCTATTGACTGTGCTGGTGCTGTTGACATTTATGTTGCTGATAAATTTTGTACCAACAGATGTCAAGGGAGACAACTCCCAAACACAGAAGACGACCTGGGAATCTTCTGTGGTTAAATTACCGTAAATATTGTAGAGAAGATTTAAAACTGAAAGGGAGCCTGTTCCATTTTGGAAAGGGCTTCCCGAAGCTTTTCTTCGTCCAGAGTGAAGACTTTTTCTTGCTGCACTCGCTGAGCTATACCAACATATTCATCTGATTTAAAATATTGCCTCAACTGGGTTTGAATGGGAATGATTTGTCGACGTGGTTCCCAGATTTGCGGTTTTCCAGTCTCAATATTAATGATGCTCTCCGTGGCACTGGCCCATGCTATCACAGCAAGGCGATATTTCTTCCATAAATCCTGAGCAACTTGTTGAACATGAGCCTGGACATACGGGCTTAAAAAGACGAAACGTCTGCTGAAGATGAGACCAGTGTGAAAGTACTCTGGTACGTTAATAATCCCATCAACCTGAAGATGACGACCCATAAGTGTAAATAGAGCCATCAATTGATCCCCCAGACCGAGCCCCGGGTATCTCTGACCAGGAAGGGGACCTCTTCGATGTGAAAATTCAGTCATTGGATTCTGTAGCAGAAGCCATTCAACCATTAACACCTTCAACTGGCGGCTATACTCATTTTCGGTATCAATGTCCTTTGGAACCAGGTGTTGGTACTTGGCCACAAAATCCATAACGATATGATCTTTATCCCGATGCCGCCCATTATAGATGGTCAACCGATGACGATAGGGGTCCCTGGTATCAACAGCGACTGCCAGGTGCCTTAGGCCAAGATGGCGAGCCTGCCGATCCAGACCAAATCGTTCCATAATAAATTTGATGCCATCCTCTGAATATTTTCCCAGGAAAAGGGAACTAGAATTTGTGCTGGATCTGTCTGTAAAAAAATCATCCCAGCTCAGATCTTCCTGTGAAAAATTGCTGGTGAGATCCAGGGGAGATATTCTCCTGGCGATTTTTTTATATTTGCGATCAAACTTATTCATTTATTAGGGACAATATCCTAAAAACTATAGCTGAGTCCTAGGTTTAGGTTTGAGAAATCTTCGAGTTTTTTGAAGCTGTTCTCTGCTTCATCTCCTCCTATGAAATAGGCAAGTGTTGCATCAAGACTAAAGCCTTCGATGAGTGCATAACTCGCCCCAATATTGGTCATGTATCCAGTCTCATCCAAATTGACCATTAACATTGCACGTAACTCTAGATTGTTGTCCAAAGTTTCAAACATGGATGAAGCAATGAAAACACGTTCTGCAATCATGGCGAAGGGGGTACCCATTCCAGCCTGGAAATCCATACTATTCATTTGTTGGAACAGACCATGTTGAATCTCATCCGGGAGAGTCGCTAAGACAATATCTGGCTTGATTTCATTGCTTATCTCGCCATAGTCTGTACCGATGTACTGTCCCATGAGTTGTAGTCCGTTGGAAAAAGAATACTCAACTTGCAGAACTGATTGAATATAACTGGCATCAGTAACCAGGAGACTTGCATCTAAGTCAAGCTCAGGTGTCTTAGTCTGAAAATAGCCAAGCTCACCACGAACCGTCCAGTTCCCTGGGAAAACAACGCCATCAATACCGTACATACGGGTTTTTCTATATGTTAGTTGAGGAATTATCGTAGGAAACATAGTTGATGGATCTAGAGCTAGCTGAATTCCAGCTGGACTCTGCATATGATCGTAACCGTCAAACAATGAGATAGAGATGTCACCTAGACCCATGGCGTATTGAATCTTCCCCCCCCATTCAACAGCATTTTCAGGATCTGTGACGACAGCACCAGGAGGAAGTTCAATCTGAATGGGAAAATCTGGTTCATCGTAGGGGATGCGGTTTTCAACAAAATCAGGCAAAACAACCAGTTGAAGTTGGAAACTACCGACATAAACAAGACTGCTGGCACTCAGCGTTCCCAATTTTCGATCCGTACCAGATAGAAACATATAATAAAAATCATAGGGAGAGAGATTGTCAGTGGGATTGTTTCCATCAGCAGCACCCCAGGCATGGATCATTTTTCCCAGTTTTACCTCACCAAAGTTGGGGTACCACACCATATATGCTTCCCTTAATTGAAACATGTCTTCTGATATTTCAGGATTTTTCCAGCGAGTCTCAAGGGAAAAGCTGGATTTAAATTCGAAATCCCCATAAGCATAATCCAGTGAGATATTTCCCAAACGGAATGGGAGATCGATGAGGGAACCATCACTTATTCTAAGCATGGATCCGGGTGTCAATTCACCTGAAATATTGAATTGAGCAAGGCTGACGAGAGGTGTCAACACCAGTATAAAAATGAAAGGAAGTAGTTTCTTCATTGTTTAAACCTATTTGGGCATCCGTTTTAAATTCTTTTCTTGAAATAGATCTGCTTTTACACCGGTATCAATTTCCTGGCTACTAAATACTAGACGCGTATTGGAACCTTTCTGAACGTTCTCTACATATATTTCGGTAGGGAGGTCATAACCTTTGTCCTTGCGGTATTTCATGACTCGACGTTTTAGCAGCTTATCTCGAGTATCGAATGCCTCATCGAGTATGGAAACCAAATCAGCCTTACTGACATATGTGACAAATCGTTTATATGTACGTGTAACTCCTGCTTTGGGCGTGCTTTCCAGAATATGACAATCAATGCCTTCCACGACTTTTTCGCCTAAGATTTCATAAGTATATTCTTCCAATTCTCTGGAAGTCATATCTTCATAACTAAGGTCGGAGCCCATAAAGGAGTCTGCCTTTTTCTTGGAACTGATACGCCGAACTTTTTTAAAGGCAGGCAACCAGAGTCGCATCTCATCATCTTTTTGCTCATGCTCAATTTTTAGAAAGGCAACGCCTTTGTCATCAGCGGGAGCAAGAAACCAGATGATCTGCTTGCGGTTGTCATCTGCAGTAATGGATCTGATGGTAGATTCTCTGGTTTTTCCCTGTTTGTTGGTTAGGGTCATGGTCATATTTGATTTCATATCCGCTGGTGCGGTCTTGTCTTCCATGGCCTTGGCCAATTCATATCCAGTTTCAGCAAACAGCATCATCGGCAGTATGAGGAGTATTGTGCTAAAAAAGTGTTTGGTAATAGTTTTCATTTCAAAATCCTTTTTTTGATTAAGTCTTATTCAGGGACAGCAATACCTTCAATACGGGCCAAACGTTTTTTATTCATTTCAAGTAGTATTGCCAGTAGTGTCAAAGTTGCCGTAGAGGTAGAAACCATGGCAAATACCATCAATCCACCCATGTGAATCATGGGGATGAACATGGAAAATAGGAGCGCTCCGAAGGCCATGTTGGAAGCCGCATCCAGGATCACAGGGAATCCTACATCTCGCATGGTTTCCTCGCTCAATTTTCCATCCAATCCATGGGTATGTAGGTGATTGCGGAACTGACTGATATAGTGAATGGCAAAATCAACCCCTACACCAATTATAATCGCCGACAAAAGTGCTGTCACATGGTTCAGGTCAACACCAAATATGCCCATGAGACCGAAGTTCAATATTACCGCTGAACTCAGCGGAACAACGGCCAAAAGACCCCACAACCAGTGTTTGAAAAAGTAACTGGCGATGAGAGCGATAATGATGATAGAGGCAAAAATGCTTATGAATGAGCTTCGTATGATCAAGGCAACCAGATCCCTGAAGACGATGAGTAAGCCAGTGATTGTAATGTTCAGGTCCTTATAATCATCCTGCTGGAGGAAAGCCTCAATTTCTTCGACTAGGACAACAATTTCAGACGTGGATATGGATCGCATCATGGATGTTGCCAGACCCTTTTTATATTCGTAGTCGACCAGAGAGCTAAAATCATCGGGATCCCCTGACATGGAATACATCGTGAACAGATTATTCACTTTATCCCGAGAATCGGGGATGGTTTCAAAAGCTGGATCATCATCATTCACCATGCGATGCATTTGCTTGATGATATCGGCAATTGATATGGAGAGAGTGACAGATTCGTATTTTTCCATGAATCCCTGTATGCTCTCCATCCGGGTTAAAACTTGAGGGTCCTTCAAATCAGCGTTGATCAGTAATTGAAGATCCATGGTCCCAGTCATTTCGCTGTCCATGAATTCCAGGCTCTCCCTAATGGGATTTTCTGGTTTAAAGAATGCTTTCATATTCACTTCGATATTGAGTTTAAAGATACCTAATATACCGATAACGATCACCACTGCACCGCCAATTAGTACGGTTCGTGGTCGCTTGATGACCTGCTCACCAAAAGCAATCACAAATCTCTCAAAATGACTGGGATGAGATACGGCTGAGGAGTCAGGATTCCATTTTTTCAATACGAGTACTGAAGGAAGAAAAACTGTAGATAAGATCCAGGCCCACAAAATTCCTGCTGAAATGGAAAAACCGTAACCAATAAGTGGTTCCAGTGGGGCAAAAACCATACATAAAAATGCCGCAACAGTTGTCAGTGCTGTGAGGAAGATAGGCAGCACCAGGGAATTGAGACTGGCCTCCACTGCTGCTCGAGCATCTTTATTGGTTCTCATTTTTCTAAAGAATTTGGTAATGACATGGACGCCATATGAATTAGCGATGGTCAACAAAATGATGGGCATTGATGTATTGAGTACACCAAACATAAATTTGTCGGATTCAGTCAGGTAGATCATCCATCCATTAAATCCCAACATGAAGGCCATGGATAAGATGATAGTAGCCAGAATGGTTCCTACTGCAGGAACATTTCTCAAGCTAAAGAGCAAGATGAGCAGCATGCCAATTAACCCAATTCGCATGAGCCCCATCACATCATTTCGGATCATCACAGGTAAGGCGCCAGTGAGATAGGCCTGCCCTCCCCAGTGAACATCATAGTCTGCGAGATGCGCATCGACAATCCGCTCCATATCGCTCACTAAGACATCACCTTTTGCACCTACGATTGGGCGGATGATCACATTGAAGTAGTCCCCATTCTCTCCCAGATTCCTGGTTCTAATTTTTGAATTCTCATCCAGGTAATTACGCAGGGATGCAATTTCTTCTTCATCGAGATCACGGTATTCCTGTAATGCTGAAACTTCCAGAAATCCGTCAATGCTCTCCATTTTGTCGGAAGTAGAGATGCACATTATCTCATCAACCTGATCGATTTCTTCCAGATCATGGGAGAGGTCCCACAGCATTGCCAAACTCTCGGTATTTAAAACATCGACACCACGCTTGCCGAACCCAAGGAACATGAGGTCAGTGCTACCGAATTCATCCTTCAGTTCATTCAAGGCCACCATGGATTCGATATCCTGGGGCAGCATTTTCAGGAAGTCATCTTCAACTACAAAATGTTGGATTCCAGACCCCATAAGCAAAGTGATGAGAATGGTGACAACTATGCTGCGTTTTGGGTGATCAACGGATTGACTAATAAACCACTGTTTCATGTAAGCTCCTCTAGGATTTGAATCCCCTTGTCGGTCAGCATGCCTCTTAGGAATATCTCTCGGAAAGCCCTAAGTGCCTGTGTAGGGTTCAAATTATTTTGAATAAAAAATTCTGGCTGAAAGGTTGAGTTTATAATATGCATAAACATGGTTGCTGTCAAAGCGACATCCAATTCCTGCCTAATCAATCCTTGTTCCTGGCCCAACTCGAAGATCGTCAGGAAATCATCTCTTCTGTTTAGACGGAATTCTTCCATGCGTTTCCATATCTGAGGGTAGCGAATTTTTATATCACCAAGCCGCCGTATGGAAACCTTGGATGCGGTGCTTGATAACAGTCCAAAGATTCGATTTATTTGATGTATGGCAGTAGGTTCCTTCTCCATAATCTTCTGGAAATGCCAGATGACCTGACCCGATGCGAATTCAAACATCTTTTCGAGAAGTCGCTCTTTGGAAGGGAAAAACTTGTAGATCGTCTTCTTGCTCATTCCCAGGTCCTGAGCAAGGTTTTCTACCGTAAAGGAGCGAATGCCATCACGCTGGAGGAGTTCAAATCCATGTTCAAGAATGAGGTCTTTAGGTTGGCTGCTCGATGGAAACGTTTTTCGTATCATACGTTTCCAATCTAACGAATGAAGGAATTGTTGCAAGGAGAAATCCGAAGAAAAGATCATAAGAATCGTCATCCCCAGCGGAGTCGAGGGATATTGATTTTGCCGAAGAATGAAGCTGTACCCCTTGGCTCAGCTCGGGGTACCAAAATATTATCCTATAAGCAGGAAAGGTTTAGGGAGTTTTATCTATTAAATATGAATTTCGGACGGGTAAGAATCAGCACCAGGGGCAGCAGCGTCAGAGCAGCAATCAAACACATGAAAATAGAGACTGAAATCAGCCAGCCAAAGAAATATATGGGGATAAAGGTAGACAGCATGCATACTGCAAATCCCATCATCACAGAGAATCCATTAATAATGATACCCTGACCGGTAGTACTTAGGGTTTTAACAATGGCCTCTTCATCGCTGAGTCCTTTGCGGATTTCAGTTCTGAAGCGGAACAAAAAGTGAATAGTATAATCAATGCCAATACCGATCATAATTGAGCTAAGCATGGATGTCGCCGTATTCAAATAAATCCCTAAATATCCCATCAAGCCGAAGACGCCTGCTATAGCAAAAGCCAGGGGCATGGCACTGATGAGCGCTGCTGATAATGATCTGAAGACGAGACCAGTCACTAGGGCAGCAAAGATGACCGACAATACCAGACTCCGTATTTGTCCCTTTACCATCATGGGCATCAAGTTCCCGAGCAGCACAGCATAACCCTCACTCTTAGGCTGATTGTCCACCTGGATGTTATCGTTGAGGAATTGATTTAACTCCTCCTGGAGATCCACCATGTAATACACATCCATGGTATTCAGTCGAACCACGATTTGTGCAGTCTGATAATCATAATCCACATAAGAATCCAGATATCCATCGCTGGATTCCCAGGAGTACAATAACAGGTATTGAGAAACCAATTGACGGGAATCTGGAATGGTATAAAAGGCAGGGTCTCCACCGTTCATGGACTGATTCATTAGTTTTACAAAATCAGTAATGGCCAGCGTGTAGCCAACTCCGTCGCGACCTCCAAGAAATTTTTGAATCTGATCTATCTGATTTAACACATCAGGGGACTTTATGTCTCCCTCAACTACAACCGACATGGTGGTGCTTCCACCAAAACGTTCTTCAATGATATTGTTGATCACCCGAACGTTGGATTCCGGACTATAATAATTGAGGGGATTACTGTCTAACTCGACTTTGGGAATGCCGATGGCTGCGATAATTGTAATCAAAGCAAATGCTACGAATATGATATTGCGGTGATGGAAAACCAGTCGTCCCATGCTTACTAAAATTCTTGAGAGTAATCGATTTGCAGTATTCTTATCTTGTCTATCTGAACTTGGTTTTTTGGTCAGGACCAGCACTGCAGGGATAAAGGTAATCGATATACCAAATGCTAACACAACACCAAAGGCAGTTAGTACGCCAACCTCTCTGGAGGCGGGTAAAATGTGGGAGAGCAAAGATAAAAATCCAATTACTGTGGTAAGACCAGCCAGGAACAAGGGTCTCATCATATGCTCGATGACACTGGTCACAACTTCTTTGTTGGTTGCATCATCGGGCAACACAGCACAATCTTCAAAATAGCGAGTAATGATATGAATACCGTAAGCGCTGGCTACAGCAATGAGCATGATGGGCATAATACTGGATATCACAGACAGCATGAGTCCAAACCAGGACATGAGGCCCAGGGTGCCCATAATCGATAATAGAACCACAAGAACCGGTAGAGCTACGCCGCGGCGGGACCGGAAACTGAAATATAGCAGCAAAGCGATCAAAACCATGCCTGCAGGAATGAATGTGCGAGTATCGTGGCCGATATCTTCTGATATCTGGGATCTTATGACAGGCATACCACCTAATCTCAAATCATGGTTCGCTTCTTGATAAGGGCGTAGAACCGTTTTCAGAGTATCAACGGTTGTGACTTCATCAGCATCTGGATTTGAGTAGATGATGATGGCTGTATATTCACGATCATCGGACACCAGTAATCTGCCCAACATAGGATCTGCAATGGCACTTCTCGCCAGTGAATCACTCTCGGTCTGAGTCTGAGGAAAATCTTGTACGAATTTATCCACAGTCATGGACTCATCATCACTGGTTATGGATTCATAATTGGTCAGGCTAATGATATGATCAATTTGGGGTAGGGCTTCCAGATCGTAGGTCAAGTTGTCAATCATCTCCAGACCTTCACCAGAAAATACATCATCAGCATGGTAGCTGATTAAAATGACATCCAGTCCACCAAATTCTTCTTCGAGTTCTTCCATCCTGATGACATCTGGATCATCAGCGGGAATCAAGGCCTGTAGATCAGGATTAATGTTAATTCTATATATAGGAAGAGATAAAAGGGTAATTACCAGAAGATTTATAAATATGATGGTCTTTGGATAGTGTGTGATGAGGGTGGTGAATTTTTTCATGGCCAGCAATGTATTGTGTTGCCCAGACTGATGAAAGGAAAACGAGCAATTCAGCTTTCTTGAAGAAATAATTTTATGCCTCTAAAAAATGCTATGCACACCATAATTGGAGAATATATTAAGCGTAACTAAGAAGTGAGACACGCTAATGAATGAAAAGCTACTTCCTGCCCTCAAGTCATTCGGATTTACATCCAACGAAGCCAAAACTTATCTAAGTCTTTTAAAGAATAATCCAGCTACTGGATATGAGATTAGTGGCAAGTCGGGAATTCCGCGGTCGGCGATTTATGAGATCCTAAAACGCCTGGAAAGTACAGGTATGGTGAGTTGTGTGGATTCAAACCCTACTCGTTATATCCCACTACCTCCTGATCATCTTTTCGATGTTTTGGAGAACAACTTCACCACCAATCTGGATACGCTTAAAGATTCCCTGAAGAATGTCAATACGGATCTTGAAGTAGGAGACCTCTGGAATATTCGTGGATATGACAGCATGATTGATCGTGCGAGACATATGATCAAAAATGCTGAAAAATCTGTTTATCTGTCCATCTGGCTCACTGAGTATAATAAGCTCCATGATGATCTCGTGGAGGCGGAAAGACGCGGTGTCAACATAGTCATTTTTTCCTTTTGTGATCTTCCCATCGATGTGGGGACGGTATTCGCCTACAATTTGGATAGTCGTCGTCTTGAGGACGTCTGGAGCAGCAAAATATTATTGGTAGTTGATCATGATTCTGCACTCCTGGGTGGCGTGGAAATGCTACCAACCAATAAGGTTGCCTGGACCAGAAATTCGGCCATTGTTGCTATAGCGCTCAATTATATCATCTTGGATCTCACACTTTTTGGGCAGCGTTACGAGCTCGATATGAATCCAGTAATCACGGATATGCTCCATGGAGAAATACACAATTTGGATGATCTTTTAAGTGAAGATCACGAAGCAATTATTCACCTAAAGAAGCATTGAGAATTGAAATTATATATAACCTTTAACAATCGCTCCCTCTTGAACAGGGATCGAAACGGAGGCACGTTCTATGAGTAAAATTAGAGTCGGGCTGATGGGATTTGGCGAGATCGGTAGAGATGTCTATCGCTTAAGCTTAAACCAGCCTGAAATGGAAGTCGTAGCAATTAGTGATATTGGTCGATCCGATATCTTGCACTATTTGCTAAAAAACGATGGAAGAGATCCAGTAGACGCAGAACTTGAGGGGAATTATCTTGTTGTTGGCGATCAGAAGGCTCGTCTCATCCATGGTGTAGCACCAAAAGATGTTCCATGGGACGCTTTTGATGTTGATATCGTCATTGATTCAACCCATAAATACCGCACACGTGAAAATATGCAGGCTCACCTAGATTCAGGCGCCAAGCGTGTTATTCTTGGGGCACTTCCACTGGATGATATTGATCGTGTGATCGTCATGGGTGTCAATGATGAAACAATTAAAGCAAGCGACAAACTTGTATCTGCCGCATCAGCTACTACAAATGCCCTGGCTTTGATGCTGGATATTCTTGATAAAGCATTTGGTATTGAATCTGCCATGATGACCACAATTCATGCTTATACCAGTGATCAGCCATTGCGTGACACTGCTGCCTCAGACTTTAGACGTAGTCGTTCAGCCGCTGAAAACATCATTCCTAATGTCAACATCAGTCCCTATTGGATGGAGCAGATTTTACCTCGTTTTAAAGGTAAAATTGAAGGCTCAGCCTTGAATGTTCCCGTACCAATGGGATCACTTCTTGATCTGACCTGTGTCCTAACCAAAGGTGAGACTACTGCTGAAGAGGTTAATGATGCCATGCGCAAAGCCGCCGAATCATTGGCTGGATATATTGAAATTACAGAAGATCCCATCGTCTCAAGTGATGTGATAGGTAATGCCCATAGTTTGCTTTTTGATACCAAGGGTACTATGAAATCAAGTATACGAATGGTGAAGACTCTAAGTTGGTATGATAACAGTCTTGGCCAGGCCGGGCGTCTAGTCGATCTAGCTCTTGCTTATGGTAAGCTTGGGGTAGAAGGAGGTGCTGCATGAGAGTAGCAATTAATGGATTCGGCCGCATCGGTCGTTCCGTATTTCGTATTTTAGATAAACGTGATGATATCAACGTTGTTGCCATCAATGACTTGTTCGAACGCGAAGCCCTGGCATATTTGCTTAAATATGACACGGTTATGGGTGGTTTTGGCGATGCTTCAGTTCACTTGAAAGATGATGTTCTGCATACATCAAATGATACTGTAAAAATGATCTGTGAGCGTAACCCTGCAGATTTGCCATGGAAAGAACTGGATATCGATGTTGTTATTGAAGCAACAGGTGTCTTTAGAACCAAAGAATCCCTTACTCAGCATTTAACCGCTGGTGCAAAACGCGTGATTCTGACGGTTCCTTCAAAGGATGACGTGGATTATACAGTGGTTCTGGGTGTAAATGAAGATGGTCTGAAACCAGAGCATAGAATTGTATCCAACGCCAGTTGTACAACCAACTGTTTAGCTCCAATGGCTAAAGTGCTCAATGATGCCTTTGGTATCGTTGAAGGTGTGATGACTACAACCCATGCCTATACCAATGATCAGCGTCTTGCTGATGTTCCTCACTCAGACTGGCGTCGTAGCCGTGCTGCTGCTGAGAATATCATTCCTACAACCACGGGCGCTGCTCGTGCAGTAGGCAAGGTGCTCCCAGAACTCAAGGGTAAGTTGGATGGTATTGCAGCTCGTGTTCCTGTTGCGGATGGTTCTGTAGTGGATCTCATTGTTGAATTGAACCGTAACGTAACGGTTGAAGATATCAATGCCGCTGTTCTTGAGGCCACCAAAACGGATCGTCTCAAGGATGTCCTCGAGTATAGCGAAAACCATCTGGTTTCTTCTGACATCATTGGAAATCCCTACTCCTCTATATATGATGCATCATATACGCGAGTAGTTAGCAACCGAATTGTTAAGACATTGAACTGGTATGACAACGAATGGGGTTATTCAAACCGTGTTGTTGACTTGATCAATTTGTTCAAGGGTATGTAAGTAATATCCTTTTATGATAATTGGAGCCGGTCGTTTGTACGACCGGCTCTGTTATTTAAAAAAGATTAATATTTCAATCTGTTTTAGCTGGGAAATGTAAAGAATGAAAAAAGTCCAATTTATTTTTGGAATTCATAACCACCAACCCGTTGGAAATTTTGATCATGTCTTTCATGATGCATGTGACCGCTCCTACTTACCATTTCTACAAGTACTGGAAAAATTTCCAGATATCAGTATGGCCTTTCACTTCAGTGGATCTCTCATTGAATGGCTAGAGGGAAATCGTCCCGATGTTTTGGGTTTATTCAAAAAGCTGGTAGATCGAGGTAATATTGAAGTACTGGGTGGCGGATTTTATGAACCTATCCTGGCAATGATTCCTGAAGCAGATCAGGTCGGTCAAATCAAGAAAATGAACGACTGGGCGTTACAGCGAATGGATTATGAAATTAAGGGTAACTGGCTTACTGAACGCGTGTGGGAACCACACCTGGCACAAAGCCTAAACAAGGCCGATATTGATTATATGGTAGTAGATGACTACCACTTTCTAACCACAGGCGCTGACCCCGAAAATTTAAATGGATATTACTACACCGAGCAAGAAGGTAAAGTTCTTAGCGTATTTCCAATCAGTCAAAAAATGCGCTACGCCATGCCCTTTGAAGATCCTCAGGTCGCGATTGATATCCTGAAAAGTTATGCTACGGATGACGGTGACAGTCTGGTGGTTATGGCTGATGATGGGGAAAAATTTGGTATCTGGCCAGGCACCTGGGAAACCGTTTATGGCCAGAAATGGCTGGAAAGATTTCTGACGCTGGTCAGCGAAAATTCTGACTGGCTCACCACCACAACATTTAAACAGTATCATTCAAATCACATCCCTCGTGACCTGGTTTATATACCCACATCCTCATATTTTGAGATGTCTCAGTGGACACTGCCCACCGATCTAGGACGTCGGATGGATCATTTTGTTCATGACCTTGAAAATCAAGGTAGGGCTGATGAAAGTCGACCCTTTATCAAGGGTGGTATGTGGCGCAATTTTTTCACCAAATACCCCGAGTCAAACTGGATGCAGAAACGTGTTCAATTTCTTTCCCTGAATCTGGACCAATTGGAAAGTAAGGGTGGAGTCCCAGCAGACCTGAGAGATGATCTTTATCGTGCTCAGTGCAACTGTGCATATTGGCACGGGGTCTTTGGAGGACTATATCTTCCACATCTTCGTCATGCCATATATGAACACTTACTCAAAGCTGAAGAAAAATTTCTTGCTGCAGGGGGAAAGTTACCTGGTTTGGTTGATCTTGATAGTGATGGGGTCAAGGAATACCGGCTCCGGTCTGATAACATCCAACTTTTTATTTCCGCTGATAAAGGTCATATCCGAGAGATCGATTGGCTTCCTGCCTATTTCAATGTGACCAATTACCTCCAGCGCTATTCGGAACATTATCATGAGAAACTTGCTCTAGCCGGTAATGGCGGAAACACCAACGGTTCCATCCATGATATTGTGTTGACCAAGGAAGAAGGTCTTCAGGATAAATTATTTATAGATGGCTATAGACGTCATGGACTCATTGATCACGTTTTTGACAGCAGTCAATCTCAAGATTTGCATTATCGAGGAAATTTGCAGGAAAACCTGGCCATCCAGTCTAGTCAAGTCCAACAGGATGAAGCTGGGGTGCAGATCATTAGCATTGGAAAGATTGATACGTCCCAAATTCAAATCGAAAAAAAAGTAGAGCTGCATCACAACAATTTATCAGTAAAAATAAAGATTTCTAACACTGGTGAGACCACCATTGACCAGCTTTATGGTCTAGAAATGAATTTCGGACTCCTCGGTGGAGATAGTCCAGATCGCTACTATCAGGTAAATGGTAAACCAGTGGGCTCACTGAATAGTCATGGTGAACACGGGGATGTTCAAAATGTCTCCCTCATAAATGAGTGGGATAATTTCAAAATAAATATGGACTTTGGAGAGGAGTGTCAATTATGGCGCTCACCCATTGAAACAATCTCAATGTCAGAAGCTGGTTTTGAGCGAGTCTATCAAGCTTCTGCCTTAATGCCACACTGGAAATTGAAGCTTAACCCGGGAGAGTCTCTTGAATTGGGGCTCCTCCTGAACATAAATAAATTTAAATAACACGAGGAATAAATGTCAAATACTCAAGCCACTGTAGCTTATTTCAGTGCAGAAATCGGGATTTCTCCAAGTCTGCACACATATAGTGGGGGACTTGGAATATTAGCCGGTGACCACATTAAGGCTGCCGCAGATTTAGATGTAAACATGGTTGCTGTCACCCTGATGTACAAAGAGGGCTATTTCAAACAAAGAATGGATGAAGAGGGCAATCAGACGGAAATTTATCCTCGATTTGAGCCGGATCCACTTCTGGAAAAACTAGATGGGACCATCACGCTCCCCCTTAGAGGTAGAGAAGTCTGTGTAGAGGTCTGGAAATACACCTTTGTGGGAATAAATGGCACTCCCATAGATGTTCTTTTGCTCGATACTGATGTAGACTGCAACGAGGAAGATGATCGCAGGATTACTTTGAGACTCTATGCTGGTGGTAAGGATCATCGCATCCTCCAGGAGGCAGTTCTGGGATTTGCCGGCATCCGTGCCCTTCGCAATCTTGGTTACAAAGATTTTTCGACCTATCACATGAATGAAGGGCACTGTTCTTTTCTTACTCTGGAACTCCTCAAAGAATTCAACGGTGATGAAGATGAAGTGCGAAAACGCTGTCATTTCACTACTCACACACCTGTAGCGGCTGGTCACGATCACTTCGCTGCAGATAGAGTCACACGACTGATTGGTGATCTGTTGCCAAAGGATCTGAAGTTGCCATCCATGGTACTTAATAGTCGGGTACATATGACTGAGCTGGGGCTCTATTTCAGCCGCAGTGCCAATGGGGTTTCTGACCTACACGGTGTCGTTGCCCGTGAGCAGTTCCCTGATTTCAAAATTGGCCATGTCACAAATGGAGTATTCCATAGATTCTGGGTGGGCAAAATATTTAGAGAAGTATTTGATCGGAATTTACCCGGTTGGCGTGAAGATCCATCTCGGCTGCTGGAAATTGATTCGGTTCCTGATGAGGAATTACTTTTTGCCAGACGCGGCCAAAAGAAATTCCTCCTCGATTATGCAAATTCGCAGTCTCAGAGAGCTCTAGCCAATAAGACATTGACCATTGGTTTTGCCAGAAGGGCAGCCGAATACAAACGCGCCCGACTGATTTTTCATGATAAAGAAAGATTGGTGAAGCTGGCCAAGGGCAAGGTGCAATTCATCTTTGCTGGAAAAGCCCATCCCCGTGATGATCATGGCAAAGAAATTCTCAAGGAGATCGTGCTTCAGGCGAAAGAGTTGTTGGGGGATGTGAAGATTGTTTTCCTTGAAAACTATAACATGTGGCTGGGCAATCTGATCACCGCTGGTGTTGATGTCTGGCTAAATACGCCACTCCGTCCTAATGAAGCATCTGGTACCTCAGGTATGAAAGCTACTCTAAACGGGGTTCCCAATCTGTCGATTCTGGATGGCTGGTGGGCCGAAGCTTGTGAAGATGGTGTGAATGGCTGGGCCATTGGTGATGCCGACAATGCCAATGATGCTGCAGATGCCGACCACCTCTATCGATTGCTGGAAGAGCAGGTTATTCCCACCTATTATGATGATCAGGCAAAATGGCTTGGTATGGTCCGTGAATCTATAAAAACTGGAGTTCAGTTTACTGGAACCCGTATGGTTCAGGATTATTTGAAGGAATATTACAAATAAGTACTGTCAAGATATTGGATGTAAAAAAGAAGCCCCGACAGAATCGTCGGGGCTTCTTTTTTTGAAGCTATTTATACTGATAGATCAATGCCGTTTAGTCATCTTCTCAAACTTGGAAGCCAATTTTTCCCGCTGAGAGTCATCAAGACTGGCGTGAAATTCAGCATAATCTGAGACCATGGCCTTACGAAAAGCACTAAACTCAGTTTCAATTTCATCGAATTGCATGTTTAGTGCATCCACATCCAATTGAGCGGTCCTGAGGTTTTGATTCAATGAACTGCCCAGCTCAGTGTGATTTACCTGCATACCCTCTTTAAAAACTGATGCATTTTCAAGGACAATCTGAAGCTTGCCCTGTTGCATGTCGTTCAAGTCGAGTTTCTTGGTAATCCGCTTCATCATTTTGGCTTGATCCATGTCATGGGGACCATGATGAGCGCTACAAGCAGCTATACCGAGAATGAGCGCGAAAACCAGTAGACCCAATCCCATTCTTTTATTCAGTTTTACTTTTTTCATATCCTTATTCCTTTTCCAGTTCAGCAGATTCAGATTGAGCAGCTTCATCAGTATGAACTTCTTGATTGTGTTTAAATTCAATTTTCTCTCTCAGGTGTGATTTCCAGGGACCATGGTGCCGATGTTTGGAATGACGGCCACCGCAGCCACTTGAGAATAGAATCTTCGAAAGAAGAATGAGACCCAGTGCCTGCCAGTATGATATGATGGGGCCACTAAACAGGGCAGGTATCAACCAGTTCCATAGTGTCATGGTAACGAATGGAAATACAATTATTGCGCCGATAACAAAGATGGCGATTCCTACTATTTTTCCTATTGATGGTTTATGCATGAAAAATTCCTTTCCAATTATATAGTTATGTCTTTTAGTATTTTGCGCAAAGCCAACACAGCATACCGCTTTCTGGAGAGTAATGTGTTTTGTGAATCTCCAGTGAGTTCTGCGATTTCCTTAAAACTCAGACCCTCAATTTCGTGCCATATAAATACTTCCCGCTGCAGTTCAGGGAGTGATTCAATGGCTGCTTCAAGTTGTTCCTGAAGCTGAGATTGATCGAGAAGTGAAGCGCTATGCAACTCGGTGTCATGAAGCAGGTTCTCCAAAAACTGACCTTCTTCAATATCACCAGATTGAACGGCATTGTGACTTCCCTCTATGGTCCGGGCACGTTTGCGATAAAAATCACTCACCTTGTTCCTGGCAGTTTTATACAACCAGGCTGAGGTTGCCTCCAGAGAACGTAGTTCATCAAAAGCACCTATAAACTGGTGGAAGACATCCTGAACGATATCCTCAGCATCTTCATATCGTGGCACCATTGAAGTGACTGAATTGAGCAGCCATTCTCGGGCTTCAATAACAATTGTACCCTTGCTACGTGCACTCTGCTGAGGGGATGTTTCGGCTTTTTGTGATCTTTTGCTTTGCATGTCACTTATATAGACGTTGAAACATGAGAAATATTGTATACTATTTTTGAAGTGCCCAAAAAGTCACCTTGAGTGGAGTGGTATTATGCAATTATTTCACTAACACCAGATTTCAATCTGATGTTAGTGTGATCTATATATGTGTAGTTTACTTAAAATTCCAGCGTAATCCCACCGACTGGGAAGGTCTTGAATTGAAGGGCGATATCTTTGGTTCCATCTTCGTTGTATACATAATCCCAGGGATTATCCCGATTGAAAACATTCATGATATCCCAGAAGGCAACCAGATTCAACTTTTCAAAGTAGAATCGCTGGAGCAGCATGATGTCAAAGCGAAGGTACTCTCCCATACGCTCAGTATTCCAATCCTCAGAACTACTGGTGTACCATTTCCTGTAATTGTGATCATAATTTCTTGGGGTGTATGGTTTGCCTCCAGCATAACGCAATCGAAAACTTATTTCGTATTCATCGGCAGGTGCCAGGGGAAACCAGGAAGTTGCTGAAGCAAATTTTGTTTCCTTGTACCTGTTGTACCAGTCATAATCCATATATCTAATTTTATAGCCACCAACCAGGCTCACCACATCGCGATAATCATAGTCCCAGGGATAGTAGACGGTCTCCAATTTTCGGGGATCAATACCCTCTGACACGGAATGGCTGTAGCTGAATGTGCTGTACCAGTTGTTTGAATACTTTTTCTGGATAAAGAACTCAATGCCTTCTGATCGGCCGGCTCCAATATTTCGGAAGTCCCCCAAACTATCAGATCCTTTTCGGTCCACCAGGAACTCTTGCATGGGCATATCTTTGAACTCTTTTTGATAATATTCAAGGGTTATACGGGTATCCTCGAACGGAATGTACTCCAATCCCAGAGCTACTTGATCGGCATGATAGAAATCCAGGGCCTTGGTATCTTCACCGCCAAAGATGAGCATGGCGTTAAAGGGTGCCTGGTAATAGCGACCAGCAGCCAGGTTTGCCTTGATATTGTGAGCAAGTTGATAATTGAGGTTCAGTCGCGGAGATAGATTTGACTTTTCAATATAGGCATTGTATTCCAGACGAGCGCCCAGCGTTAGTTCTAGTCTCGCTGTGGGATTGTACTTTATCTGCCCATAGACCCCAATACTATTATAGGTTTGCTTGTAGGTCGTGTCTTTCCCAGAATATGTAGCCAATGTATCAAAGGGTCTGACCACAATGGTACTATCCCCAAAATAATTAGCATAAAAATCATCTCTTGTGATGGGTAAGGCAGGGGAAAGAGAATCGGCAGCATAACCATAATATATCAGCTCATCACCAAAGGAAATCAAATCCCATGTGTTGGGGGCTATTTTTAGTTTAAGACCCAAACTCCCTTCGATTTTCTTATTGAACTTGTGAACGAGATCAGCTTTCGCGATGGTTTCCTGCTCAATAGTAAATCCTTCATAGAATGTGTCATGACTCTCCTCTTCAGTTGAACGAAAGGCATCGATATTGATAGTGACATAGTTTTGACCGATGGACGCCAGGATGTAACCCTTACGGGAATAGAGATTTTTGTATGTTAAACCCAGAGTGTGCTGCTGGCTGCTGTAGTCCACGTTTTCAGCACCACGATTTTGGGGGCTGTCTTCTCCAACGATATTTATGGCATCAATTCCACCCAGATAATTAAGACTCAACTTTTCCTTGGGGCTCAGGTCATAGACCAATTTGCTTTGAAAAGTCCAATAGGTGGGTATAGCCTGGAGTCCACTCTGTTGGATGACAAAGTCCAGGAACGAGCGTTTGATGGAGAATAGATACGAGCTTTTTTGGGTCATTGGTCCTTCAAAGCTGGCACCAAAGCCAGCCATATCAAAACTCACCTTTGACTCATGACTTTCACGATTACCCTCGCGCACAGTAACATCCATAACCGAGGAGAGTTTATCTCCATAGCGGGCAGGGAAAGAACCGGCAAAGAAATCGATTCTTTCAATAAAATCAGTGTTTACCATGGTGACCGGTCCACCGCCAGCTCCCTGTTGAGGGTAATGGACGGGGTAGGGGACATCAAGATGATCCATAACAAACAGATTCTCACCGGGGGCGCCGCCACGCACAATGATTTCGTTGGTCTGATCGGCCCCAGAAACAACAGAGGGCAGCGATTGCATCATACTGAGAATATCGTGGGCACCCACCGGATCAGAGCGGATCTCCTCGAAATCAACACTCCTCACGCTGGTAGCAGCATCCTTAACTTTTTCGAAATAGCCGGCGGTGACAACAATGTCTGAACCTGTGAGTACAGTTGGCTCCAGCGCCACATTTACTACTCCTGGACGGTTGGCTAGTGAGTGCACATTGGCTCTTGCCTGTGATTTGTATCCAATCATATGAACACGTATGGAATAACTACCAACGGGTACGTTTCTAATTTCAAATCGGCCATTCATATCAGTGGCTGCACCCAAATTGGTTCCATCGAGGATCACGTTTGCTCCTGGGAGGGGATGCTTGGTGTCTCTATCTGTGATGGTTCCGGTCAATGTACCTGATGGAGCATTTGCCAGAAGTGTGAGGGTACTCAACCCGATGATAATTAAGAGGAGGATTTTCTTCATTTTAATTCTGTTCCTTTAAGTGGTGTCATGTTTTCTATAAAATCTAAGTATAGTTTAAAGCGTTCTTTCTTTCACTCGTCAGGCTATTTAACCTAATGATACTCAGGGATAAATAACGTCAAACTGTATACCACAATCAAATATTAGTACTGACAATAGATTCTGCGTACTAGCTCCGAATCAAGGCCATATTAATATGATATACTTTCATGTCATGTTTACACAAATCAAGGTGAGTGCAACCCTGCATTCACATTGCCTTCTCCAAAATTTAGTTGTAGCTCTTGACTCCAATTATCCTTATCATTCATCCATCAGAAAACAGGATTTGCTCAAAAGGGGGCCAAATGATGGAAAACAAGAGCTTAAATATCAATAATCAATGCGAATCTAAAGGGATCATTGTCTTGCCTCTTCGTGGCGGGAAGACATTTAAATACCTAACATTAATTTTTCTCATGATGAGCAATCTCTCAGCATACGAAGCCGTTTTGTCAAATACTACTGGCCTCACTACGAACACCAGTGTGGTTGGGTGGACCGATGACTATTTTATGCAGGTCTTTGTCCCACCTGCTGATGGATATATAAACTCCATAGATTTTAACTTTTCTGATCTTCCTGATTATCCGGGTGCTGGGCTCT
The DNA here is from genome assembly GCA_018673925.1 of Fidelibacterota bacterium. Taxonomy (GTDB): domain Bacteria; phylum Fidelibacterota; class UBA8477; order UBA8477; family JABMPR01; genus JABMPR01. The sequence continues at coordinate 69,463 of JABHBL010000102.1, read as the reverse complement.
CAATTTGGATCTATGAAGCAAACTATCCCTGGGATGAGATCAATACTGAGCAAATTGCTGATGAAGCACCGCATTCCCATCTGGGTTATTATGATGCAGACTCTGCTTTATATCCTGTAGGTGATAACTGGGTTTTTGGTGGTATTAACAATGTGGAGGGTGCTATCTCAGATTACGCCTATGACCCCCTGGGCGAACAGATCTGGCCAGCATTTGGCTCAGGATCAAAGTTAATCGAACCAGATTCAGCTGATGAAGGTTGGATGAATTTTGATATACGTGGCGGGAGTATGGTCCCTTTCCCAATTTCAGAAAACGAGCCCTTCATCGTTGTGGTCCGTTTCAATGGCTTTCCCGATGAGGGAACGGATAATGAAGCTTATCGCATGGGCTTTTATTCAGCCACCAACCATGTTGATCCGCAGCCCTGTGCGAAATTCTACAATACCAATTCAAGTCCTGAAGGTCGGAGTGGTACCAATGACTGGGGCTGGCATATCCGCTCTTATGTTTGGGATTGGGCCATAAATGTAGAGCTCGAAAGTGATCCACGTATAACAATTGATGTTGAGTCCCTGGGAACAACCCTTTCCACGGAGAGTCGTACCGTCACTGCCATCATACTTGATGATAACCCGTCCGGGGGCCAGGAATTCGTAGATTCTGTTTCGTTATGGTATGATGTAAACGGAAGTGTAGGTATTTCAATGCCGATGATAGGTGAGGACAGTCTGTATACAGCAGTTATTCCCGGTCAGGATCCAGGAAGTGTGATTCAATATTGGGTCGAAGTTACCGACATTTCGGGTGATACATATGGCAGTACCCCTCACTCATATGCAATTTATCAACCAACTCACCCGACTTTAGTTGTTTTCAATGGTGGTGAAATATCTGGATATCCCTATGCATACTATTTTGTTCAAGGGTTCCCCCATGATGTATGGGCAGGAGAGATTTTTAGTGAGCTTGCATCTGCATATACGACCATATATGAATTTACCCATTTCGCAAACGGGCCCGAATTTGACAATAAAGAGGTTATTGCCGGATGGCTTGAAGAAGGCCATAAGAACTACTTTTTAGCTGGTGATGAAGTTTTTGGATTCTGGACTGGGTGGGTAGATCAGGATTATGTGCCTGGCGAATTTGAATATGATGTCCTGGGTATTTCTCATATCTACAATGATATTGTGGAATCCTCTGCAGATGTGACGCCTATTGAGGCTGTTGCGGGTAATCCATTGTCCGGTGAACTTTTCTTGGCACACACAGCCCTTGGTGACACACTCCTCTATGATCCCGTATATGAGGTAGGTGGACTAAACTGGTTGGATGGATTTGATCTGGTGGATAGTGCCGATGTTAATATGACCACAGAGTTTGATGGATCAACCCTGGCCATTGGTTTGAACAGAAGGGTTGGCGACGATCGTATCATCGTGTTGACATATGATCCAATTAGCATCAATGCCACACCATATACATGGTGGGGTTACTCTGTTGTATCACCCCAAACCAAATCTCTGTGGTGGTTCCCAGATGTTATGCCCTTGAGTATTGGTGACGAGCCTGTAGCTCCAAACACATTTGGACTGGGTGCTGCCTATCCCAATCCCTTCAACCCTGTAACCAACATTGCCTACGAATTGGGTTCAGCATCTGATGTTTCAATCGATGTTTTCAATATGTTGGGACAAGAAGTTGCCACACTGGTAAATAGCTTCCAGGCTGCCGGTAGCTATACGATATCTTGGAAGGGATTGGACGCTTCAGGGAATTCTGTACCTTCAGGTCTGTATTTTTATAAGATGCAAGCTGAAGGATATAGTGCTACTCAGAAAATGATGTTGCTCAAGTAATCTGACCTACATTTTAACTTTCATATTAAGTGATTGTTAGTATCTAATATTCCTTGCTTCAATCTTTCCAGTTGAACAGTTTCTGCCAAAGGAGAACTCCCCATGTTCCAATCAGATTTACTCAAGGGCAAGGTCATATTTATCACCGGAGGCGGCACAGGTTTGGGTCGCTCCATGACCCAACGATTTCTGGAGTTAGAGGCTAAGGTTATCATTGCCAGCCGCAAAATGGATACCCTGCAGAAGACTGCGGCCGAGTTGAGTGAAGCTACTGGTGGTGAAGTTCTCCCCATAGCTCTGGATGTTCGTGATTACAAAGCCGTTGTAGAGGCTCTGGCAGAATCCCTCAAACATTTCGGTTCAGTAGACATTCTGCTAAACAATGCTGCTGGGAATTTTGTGAGTCCCACTGAAGCATTGAGTCATAAAGCTTTCGATGTCATCACCGATATAGTACTAAAGGGATCATACAATACTACTCTGGCCTTCGGGAAACATTGGATCAAAACAAGACAATCAGCCCGAATATTAAATATCGTCACGACCTATGCTACTACAGGATCAGGCTATGTTGTCCCTTCATCCATCGCGAAAGCAGGCGTCCAAACCTTAACAAAAAGTCTGGCTGTAGAGTGGGCCAAGTATGGGATTACCATGAATGCCATTGCCCCAGGTCCATTCCCAACAGAGGGTGCCTGGGATCGACTCTTACCCCCAGGGCTGGAAAAAAAGTTTATTGACCGAATTCCGTTGAAGCGAGTGGGTGAACACATCGAGTTAGCCAATCTGGCTGCCTATCTGGTTTCGGATCAATCTCAATACATCAATGGTGAAGTCATTACTATTGATGGAGGGGAATGGCTAAAAGGAGCAGGTGAATTCAACTTTCTTGATGTACTTTCACCGGCTGAATGGAAGGCCATGGAATTACAGGTCAGAAAAGCCAATAAGAAGTAATTAAAATATCTGGAGGGAAATCATGAAATCATTTCTAAGAATAATTGTGAGCCTGGCAATGATCATTTTACTCTTGGGCTGTGCTGTGACCTATAGACCCATGAATGCCAGCGGTGGTTATGGTGAAAATCAATTAAATGAGAATACTTTTGAAGTCACCTTTGAAGGAAACCAATACAATAGTCTGGATGAGGTCAGGACATATTTGACCTTCCGTTGTGCTGAACTCACGTTAGAGCAAGGATTGTCACATTTCCTGATTGTTGAAGATGCCAGTTTTGAAGACGTTCCGGATAAAGAATTTGCAGATGGAGACCTGACTATTGAGACGCGTACTTCCATGTCTGGGGGTGTCAATACGAGTGTCCGAAGTACTTTTGGTGCTCAGGAAGTGACTTCCAACCCAGTTGGTAAATTTATCATCATGATGCGAGTGGGACCTGATCCAGTACATGCCACAGCCAGCATGGATGCTAAACAATTTATCGAGGCTAATGCCCATTTAATTAAGAGATAGGATTAAGTCTCAAGCATTTCAATCCAGATAGGGGAGGATACATAAATCCCCGGCCAGCGGGATCCATCACTGCTGATTTCTAGACGCACATAGGAATTATTTCGAACAGTGAATTCCTGAGTGAACTCACATTTTTCTAATATCTCGGAATCGTGAAAAAGAAGCGTCTCTTTCTGGGTGTCAAGGTTTCCTAAATAAAGCGAAACATCCATTAGTGATCCAAACTCTTCAGTACAAAGACCTGCACAAATTATTTTAAGTGTATCATTTTTCTTAGCCACAATAATGTCACCAACGCTATAGGATGTTTCTCCAGAGGTGATTGTGAGATCTCCGACCGGACCTGTTGAAAGGGCAGTGCGACGATGTTTCATGGCATCAACAAGATTTAACGGGTCAGCACTATCGCATTTAACAAGCGTCCTTGATTGCGCAAAAATCTGATCTTCATGGGTTCCCAATGACCACATAGGTAGTGTGACATGCCAATTTCTATTGAAATTGCCATGACCATCGCTACCACCATATACACCCAGTTTGCGACCCTTTAGCAGGGCATCAATCCAAAGTTGTCTTGAGGTATGAAAGGCATCGTAGGCTGGTGTGCCACATAATATTTGCACACCATCAAGTTCTGGGTTGAGGTGGTCCTGAGATTCCCAGAACCCGCGCTTAAGAAGCACCCGCTGGAACAATGGGAACTTATATGCGGTGTGAGCCCCTACAGAAAGTGTTTGTGGAGAACGACGCGCCAACACATCATCGATGCTTAGCTGGGACCTGAGTTTAGGCCAGTCCTCACCACTATCACCACTTCCTGGGAAGTATACCGGGTCATTAAAATGGAGTAGGTGGACCGTAGCACCTCTGGCATTGGCGACACTGATCTCTTCTCCAGGGATAATGTTGATATGATTTTGCTTATTTAATGTTGTGATATGCTCGCGACTTTGCTTCCACTTTTCCAACTCTGGATCATTCATCAAATAGTCATCAGGTTGATCATCGAGATCGTAGGAATGATCGGTAGCAGTGATAAAATCCAATCCCAGCAACTGAGCCGCCTTGCGGGTCTGCTCCAGCGAGGCGCCAAATTCGATCTGATCATTGGTCAGTGAACTGTGAAGATGAGTATCACCTGTTTGCCATCCCGTGAGTTTTGGTAAACCCTGGTTGGCAATGGTTACCCTCAATGGATTTTTACGGGTTCCACGATAATTATCAATCTGCATATGGCGCTTCTTTCCCGAAATGGAGTAAGTCAGTGTGGGGAAAATTTCAACTTCACCAAATGGAAGTTCGCAATCATCAAAGGAAAATTCAAAATCGATCTGTCTATCCTTGGAGTCTCGGTTTAAAACCCAATTCTGAGAACACAGTTTTTGATCATTTTGAGAAACTTTGATTTCAACAGATTCCAGCTTGACAGGATAGAGATGTGCATCCTTCACCACTAGAAAAATACTTAGTTTTTGACTAGGTTCCAATCGCCAGGGGGTATCAAAAATAAGCTCTGGCTCCCGCTTGAAATAACGACTAAAGGGAATACGGAATCTGAAGTGAGTTTCGGCATATAAACCGATGAGGGGTACCATATCCAGCAATTTGTCAGAAATGATATTGAAAGTATTTTCCATTGAGTATTAATAGGAATCTTAATGCAGGAAGGCAAGGAAAAAGGGTGAATTATCATCCATATGATGTGTCCCAAAAGAGACTTTTTTCTGGATGAGCCGCGTATTGGAATCCATAGGGAAATTCACATGCGCTGAGAAATACCTGCGTATAAAAAGTTTGCCATGATTTCAGCCCCCGGTTAACTTCGCGCCACTTAAGAAGGAGTCTGGTAACGTATTATGGGTAGTACATCCGATATTAAAAACAATTTGGTGATGGAGTTCAATGGCAATCTTTGGAAAGTCGTTGAATTTCTTCATGTTAAACCGGGCAAGGGTAATGCTTTTGTCAGAACAAAATTAAAAAAAATACCAGGCGGCCAGGTCATTGAACAGACCTTTCGATCAGGTGAAAAAATAGATGATGTCAAATTGCTGGCCAATGAAATGACCTATCTATATTCTGATGAATCTCATTATCATATCATGGATAACGAAACCTATGAGCAAATTGCCATTGACGCTGAGCTCATGGAATCAGTTAAAGATTATCTTAAAGAAAACGATATGATCAAAGTCTTGTTTAGAGATTCAACTCCAGTTGATGTTGAAGTTGCTCCCCATGTCATCCTGGAGATAAAAGAAACTGATCCAGGGCTGAGGGGTGATACTGCCACTGGTGGATCAAAACCTGCATTTCTTGAGACCGGATTAAAAGTAACAGTACCACTCTTTTTAAATATCGGGGACAAAGTCAAGGTTGACACTCGTACGGGGGATTATCTGGAACGCGTGAGGGTTTAGGAGAAATTATATTTTGAATACTAAAGACATAGAACAACTCATCGAATTACTGGAAAAATCTACCATTTCAGAGATTGAAGTTGGCAGATGGGGTAAAAAGATTCGTGTTTCTCGGCAAGGTGGGAATGTTGTAGTTCAGAACTCCGGCATGGTCCCAGCTCCTTCACAACCAGCCGCCCCGGCTCAAGCTCCCGCTGAAACCGCAGATGAGGAGAGTTCACAGCAAGGATTGGCTATTAAGTCTCCCATGGTAGGAACCTTTTATCGGTCTCCATCACCTGAGGTAGATGCCTTTGTCAAAGTGGGTGATCATGTTAAAAAAGGTGATACGCTCTGTATCATTGAAGCCATGAAAATCATGAATGAGGTCGAGGCGGAAGTATCAGGAGTCATTCTTGACATCCAGATTGAGAATGCCCAGCCCGTTGAGTATGGCCAGACCCTATTTCTCATAGAACCTTGATAAAAAATTATGTATAAAAAAATACTCATCGCCAACCGTGGTGAAATCGCCTTACGCGTGATTCGTGCCTGTCGTGAAATGGGTATTAAAAGCGTGGCTGTTTATTCCGAAGCTGATGAACTTTCACTCCACACAAAATTTGCAGATGAGGCCGTATGTATTGGTCCAGGACCATCCAATCTTAGCTATTTGAATACACAAGCTATTCTCACTGCTGCAGAAGTAACCAATGCTGATGCCATTCATCCTGGATATGGATTCCTTGCTGAAAGCGCTGATTTTGCCAATATGTGTAAGAAGCACAATATCGATTTTATTGGTCCCGATGGTGGGATGATCGATGCAATGGGTGATAAAGCCTCTGCCAAAGAAACCATGAAAGCAGCTGGAGTTCCTGTGATTCCTGGTAGCAAGGGAATATTGGGCTCTGCAGGCGCAGCTAGAGATATGGCTGATGAAATGGGCTATCCTGTTATCCTCAAGGCCACTGCCGGTGGTGGTGGGCGAGGAATGCGTGTTGTTTACAGATCTGAAGATGTTGCCAAGTTTTATGGTATGGCGCAAGCAGAGTCTGGTACAGCATTTGGCAATGATGGGTTATATCTGGAAAAATACATTGAAAATCCCCGTCACATCGAAGTCCAGCTCTTGGGTGATTCACATGGCAATGTGTATTCCCTGGGTGAACGTGAATGTTCTATCCAGAGGCGTCACCAAAAATTATTAGAAGAATCTCCATCCCCTGTTGTATCTGAAGCATTAAGACGGGAAATGGGTGAAGCAGCCGTTGCCGGTGCAAAACGTGTAAACTATATCGGTGCTGGAACCATTGAATTTTTGCTGGATAAACATGGTAAATTTTATTTCATGGAAATGAATACCCGTATTCAGGTTGAACATACTGTCTCAGAAGAAGTGACGGGAATTGATATCGTCAAAGAGCAAATCAGCTGCCATGCTGGTGGGAAATTACCAGACTGGATTGGTAACATGAAATTAAGGGGACATTCTATTGAATGTCGCATCAATGCTGAAGACCCCGCTATGAATTTCCGACCCTCGCCTCTTCTTATCCAAAGTGTACATTTCCCAGGAGGTCGCGGGGTAAGAGTAGATAGTCATATCTACAGTGGCTATCAAATTCCCCCGCACTATGACTCTATGCTAGCAAAATTGGTGGCAACAGGCCGAGATCGGGAAGAAGCCATGGACCGTATGCTAGGTGCACTGAGAGAGTTCATTATCGAAGGTCCCAAAACGACGATTCCATTCCACATTCAATTACTGGAAAACGCACAAGTCCGCGAGGGTAATTTTGACACACACTTTCTGGAGTCTTTTAAATTTGATCCCGGCCGCGAGCAGTGACTTTGAATCTAAGATCCATTTAAAAATTATTGTCCCGTTTTGAATCGTAGATTCGGCGGGATTTTTGCTGTTTGGGTGTTGTTCGTAATTTTTGAAAGTTTTATAGAATTGATATGATCGAGGAGAGAGAAATGAACGTACCAGCAGAGCTCAAATATACCAGTGACCATGAATGGATTCGTGTTGAAGGTGATTCCGCCACTATTGGTATTACCGACTATGCCCAGGGTGAGCTTGGTGATGTTGTTTTTGTTGAGCTACCAGATATTGGAGATGCATTTGACAAGGAAGATGCTATCGCCACCATCGAGGCTGTAAAAACTGTAGCTGATGTATTATTGCCAATGGGCGGAACTGTAGAAGCAGTGAATGAGAAACTTGATGACGCTTCTGAAATAATTAATCAGGACGCCTACGGAGAGGGTTGGATCCTCAAAATTAAAATGAGTGATCCTACAGAATTGGATAGCTGCATGACAGCCGCGGAATACATCGCCAGTATTTCCTGATAGGACGAATATGCACCAGTACATACCCAACACTGAAGATGAACAGCTGAAGATGCTCAATGAGGTGGGAATAGCCTCCTTTGAAGAGCTCTTACATAGTATTCCCAAAAGCCTGCGTTTTGAGGGTGATCTTCCATTACCCCCAGCAAAATCAGAGATTGAACATAAACAGGATGTGCTAAAGATTCTAACTGGTGATGCCAGTACAGCCTCCCATGTCTCATTTCTCGGTGGTGGGAGCTATGATCACTTTATTCCTCATGTTGTAGATGTTTTAATCAGCCGCTCAGAATTCTATACCGCTTATACACCCTATCAGGCTGAAGTTTCTCAAGGTACTCTGCAGGCCATGTATGAATATCAATCCATGATCTGTGAACTCACCGGTATGGATCTGGCCAATTCCTCCATGTATGATGGAGCCAGTGCCATGGCGGAGGCCTGTCTTCTGGCAGCCCGTCATACCCGTCGTAAAAAAATATTAATCTCAAAGAGTGTGAATCCCGTTTACATCGATGTGGCCATAACATATGCCCATTATCAGGGTTTGGAATTTGAGTTTGTCGATCTGACTGAAGGCGTCACTTCCCTTCAATCCCTGGCTGATCAACTGACTGCTGATATTGCCGGTGTTGTGATCCAGAATCCCAATTTTTATGGTGATCTTGAAGATTTGGTAGCCATCAAGGAAAGTATCGAAGATAAAAAGACTCAACTTATTGCAGTTGTTAATCCCATCAGTCTGAACCTGTTGGAAGCTCCTGGGAAATTGGGTGTGGATATTGCCGTAGGAGAGGGGCAATCTCTTGGAAATCATCTTAGTTTCGGTGGTCCATATCTCGGTTTTATGGCTGTCAAAGAACCTCTGATTCGTAAGGTTCCAGGTCGCATCGCTGGCGAAAGCATCGATGTTCATGGTAACCGGGCATTTGTGATGGTGCTGCGTACCAGAGAGCAAGATATCCGCCGTGAAAAAGCCACATCAAATATTTGTACAAATCAGGGGCTGAATGCACTGGCGGCCTGTATCTATATGTCCACTCTGGGTAAAAATGGCATGAAGAGAGTCGCTGAGTTAAGCACACAGAAAGCCCACTACCTTGCCGAAGCTATCAACGAACTCACAGGGTTTTCACTGAGGACCAAATACTTTTTCAATGAATTTGTCGTGGAAGTCCCTGGCTCAGCCAAAACTTTGGTTTCAGAGGCCACAAAAGCTGGATTTTTCCCGGGAATTGACCTGAGCCAATTTGATAAGAATTCAGAAAACCAATTGCTTATAGCTGTGACTGAAAAACGCAGCAAGTCTGAGATGGATAATCTGGTTTCATTCCTGAAAGGATATTCAGTTTGAGCGTCTATGATCAAATGCTGGCAACCAAGGCTTCAAAAGGAGCGGGTTACCTGGTTCTGGTAGATCCCGATCGTTGGGATTTAGATGAAGTCGAGTTATTTATTAAGAAGATTAATGATTCCGGTGCAGATGGAATCATGGTTGGCAGCTCGCTTATACTTGGTGAGGGTGCCCAACGCAAAATGAAACGAATTCAGGAAATCGCGACCCTGCCGGTCATCCTCTTTCCTGGAAACGTGAACCAATTGACCCCCCATGTTGATGCGGTATTTTATCTGTCGGTTATCAGCGGTCGTAATCCTCAGTTTCTTATTGGAGATCAGGTTCAAGCAGCTCCGGTGGTGAGAGAGCTTGGCATCGAACCCATGGCCACGGCCTATATGTTGATCGAAAGCGGTCGAGTTACCACTGCTGAGTTCGTGAGCGGCTCTAAACCCATCCCCAGAGATAAAGATGAGATTGCCGTGGCACATGCCCTGGCAGCTGACTATTTGGGTTTCAAATTCATCTATCTGGAAGCAGGAAGTGGTGCCCAATATTCAGTAACACCCCAGATGGTTAAAGCAGTCACTGCATACACCGATGTTCCGGTTATTGTGGGTGGTGGCATCCACACTCCAGAAGTGGCCGAAGCACTCGTGAAGGCAGGCGCTTCATTTGTGGTGACAGGCAATGTTCTGGAAGATCCTGAGAATTCCCATCTCATGGAAGCTTTCGCTAAAGCCATACATAACTAATTTAGTACACCTTAATTACATACGGGGATGACCCACACCTGTCATCGCGAGTCCTAAAGGACGTGGCGATCTCAGCTCCTTTCTAATAGTACGATTTGGAGATTGCTTCGGTCTAATCTCCCTCGCAAAGACATCTATTCGATTTCACCAACCAAGTTTCCAGTTCCAAATTTCTCTTTTTAACTATATTCTCACATGACCCGCTCTGAACAATTCCTTCAGGATTTCTTGAACTATCTACGGATAGAACGCAATCTGGCTAAAAATACCCAGGCCGCATATCTTGATGATCTCGCAGACTTCTGGGATTTTTTGACCTCACAAAAAATCAGCTCTCCTGGAAAAGTGGATCATCAAATACTCACTGATTATGCCCGCGTGTTAAAGAAACGCAAAATGGCTGAAACCAGCGTAGCCCGTCATTTCTCCTCTCTCAGGGCTTACTATAAGTTTTTAGTGATGGAGGGGCACTTGTCTGAAGACCCCACGCAATTTTTAGATTCTCCAAAGCTTCCAGCGAGCCTGCCGAAAATTCTAAATTTTGAAGATATTGAACTTCTTTTGGAGACCATTGATACAGAGACAGCCCTGGGATTACGAGACCGAGCAATGTTTGAGCTTATGTATGCCGCTGGGATGCGAGTCTCTGAAGTATGTGATATGACCATGGAGCAGATCCTCATCGATGATGACCTTATACTCATAAGGGGTAAAGGAAATAAGGAAAGAATCGTTCCCCTGGGTGGTGAAGCCAAGAAATGGTTAATTGAATACATTGAACATGGACGGCCATCTTTGGAAAAAGGGTACTTTAACGAGGGTATTCTTTTCCTGAACAATAAAGGTAAACAACTGCAGCGCAAGGGTATTTGGTTTATTCTTAAAAAGCTAGCTGAAAAGGCTGATCTCAATAAACCGGTGAGTCCCCATACCTTCCGCCATTCTTTCGCCACTCATTTGCTGGAGGGGGGAGCAGATCTCAGAATTGTACAGGAAATGTTGGGTCACGTGGACATTTCTACGACACAGATATATACCCATCTGGATAGCACCTATCTCAAAGAAGTACACAGCAGTTTCCACCCTAGAGCCCGTCGTAAATAGCCGAAAACACTCACTTCCGCTCCATAAGTGGTCTACGCTAATCCATTGGTAGCTGGCAATTTCTCGTTTATTTTGATTCTATGATCTTAAAAAATACTTTTTACACTGAATGGGATTGTGAGTCTATGGGGGAACGTCACCTCCCTGAAAATGAATATCGTAATGCCTTTGAGATTGATCGAGACCGGATAATACATTCCACTGCCTTTCGACGGTTACAGGGAAAAACTCAGGTTTATGTCACTGGACAATCTGACCAATACCGAACCCGCTTGACCCATTCCATCGAAGTAGCTCAGATTGGTCGATCTGTTGTGAACTATCTCAATCGGAGTTCAGACCTGCTGACAGCCGAATATGAGATTGATTCTGCCCTCGTGGAAGCAGCCTGTCTGGCTCATGATCTGGGGAATCCACCCATCGGACATAAGGGAGAGTCACGTTTAAACGAACTTATGCATAACTGGGGTGGCTTTGAGGGTAATGCGCAATCATTACGCATCCTGACGGATATTGTGAGGGGTGATCGTCGATCCTACACCAATGCTGGCATGCAGGCCACCCGTGCTTGTCTGGATGGAATTTTGAAGTATAAAATCGTTGGTAAGGAACACACAAAGAACGGGGCTAAGTTTCTATATCCTGATCAGCAGGAGATTTTATCCTGGGTTCACAATGACCAGCGTTTAGATGATTTAGCTCAAAAAGGAACCCAGATTCGGCCTATTGAATGTGCCATTATGGATCTCTCCGATGATATCGCATACACCACTTCAGATCTATTTGATGGTGTTAAGCAGAGTTTGCTAACACCTGAGCAGGTAGAGCAATTCTGGGATGATCAATATCCTGAAGCCAGCAAGAAAATCCGAGCAGAGGTGGATCAGGTATTGAGAAATCAGTTCCCCATGTCTCGCTTCATCGCAGGGCTCATCGGTCGCTGGATATATTCAATTTCCATTGAAGCAGTAAATGACCCCTTCATTGACACACCCAGATACAAATATATGCTTGTTATGGCCGAAGAATCTCATTCTGAACTGATGGCCCTGAGAGCGTTGAATTATAATTTGATATACAACTCGGATTATGTGAAAAATCCTGAATCAAAGGGTGTGGAGATTCTTGAAGAACTATTTCTCTATTACCGAGATGTGGTTTTCGAGAAGCGTGGCGTTCTTGAGCCACTACCCTTACCAGCAGGAATATCAGGTGATTTTGATGAGAATCAGAAAATGCGCATGATTTGTGATTTTGTGGCTGGGATGACCGACAACCATGCAATTCGTCTCCATTCCCACCTTAAAGCTTAAGATCCTTGTAAAAAATATCCACTTTTGATAATAGTTCAATCAGGGTACCATCATTGTCGATGACATAATCAGCTCTGCGGATTTTCTCATCGATGGGCATTTGAAGGGCATCGCGTCGCTCAAAATCAACTTTAGAAATGCTGCTGCGTCTTTCCACCCGCCCCTCTCTAAACATGCGATCTGCTACAACAACCAACACACCATCGGTGATGCTATCAGCATGGGCTTCAAAGAGCAAGGGTGCATCTACCACAAACAACGATTTCCCCTGAGACCGTGCTATCTCTATACGATCCAGAGTAATTCTACGGACTTCGGGGTGAATCAGATGATTCAAAAAGAGTTGATCATCACGGGTACTAAATGCTCGTTCAGCTAGAATGTGTTTTTGAAGGATACCGGCTTCATTAAGAATATCAGTACCGAATCTCTGAGCCAGACTGGCTAAAATCTCAGGATCGTTTTGTAGGATTTCTTTTGCCAGGGGGTCGGAGTGGGATACAACGGCTCCATGGTGGGCAAGACGATGGCTGACCGTGCTCTTACCCGAACCGATATTTCCGGTAACCCCGAGGATATACATATCTACTTCAATACGGCAAGGATACGTTGGTATATATCCTGCATATCTCCTGTGCCATCAATATGTCTTACTACACCTTGAGGTTGATAGTGATCAATGAGAGGTTTTGTCTGTTTTTTGTAGACCTCAAGTCTATTTACCACAGTTTCCTCTGTATCATCTGAGCGATGAATCAAAGGACTGCCATCGTGATCACAGATTCCTTCCACCGTGGGTGGATTAAATACCATGTTATATATATGGCCGCACTCCGAGCAAGATCTTCTGGCTGTCAGACGACGCACTAGTTCAGAATCGGGTACTTCCAGGACCAGTACATGATCCAGAGCCAGTCCTCGATCTGCCAGGAGTTGATCCAGACCTTTGGCCTGAGGACAGGTTCGTGGAAAACCATCCAGGATGTAACCGGGTTTAAGCTCTGGCTTTTTAAATTCTTCTGCTACCATGCCCAGGATGACATCATCAGGTACAAGATTCCCACCATCCATAAAACTTTGGGCAGCTTGTCCCAATTGCGTATTCCGTCGACGGTTGTCCCGTAATAGATCGCCAGTGGAGAGCTGTAGGATATGAAAATCTTTTACAATGAGTTTAGCCTGTGTTCCCTTGCCAGCTCCGGGGGGTCCTACAATAATGATGCGCATGTTAGTGTTTTCTCCGTTTATATAAGCTCTAACAAATTTTGTGCCTGAAACGCTTCATCGGTAAAAGAATTACCTAAATCATTATTCCTGCGACTGTAGCAGTCAACCACGATGCCAGCGCTCCACCGATCATGGCTTTAAAAGCAACTTTGGATAGATCGCCACGTCGTTCTGGAGCCAAGGCACCAATTCCACCGATCTGGATTCCGATTGAGGAAAAGTTAGCAAATCCACAGAGCGCATAAGAACTAATTATCATGGACTTTTCATCGATCTGTCCCATGACATCCTGCAAATGGCTATAAGCGATAAGTTCAGTGAGCACGATCTTTTCACCCATGAGTTGACCTACCAGGGTAACATCAGACCAGGGAACCCCCATGAGGAAAGCCAGTGGGGAGAATACCCAGCCCAATATCTGTTGAATGCTAAGACCTACCATGCCAAGGGCGAAATTTGCCGCAGCTACCAAGGCAACAATTGCAATGAGCATGGCACCTACATTTGCAGCCAGACGCATACCATCGGATGTTCCATTTGCGATGGACTCCATGACATTGCCCTGGGGCTTTTCCATTTCCACCATATTATCCCCGGCGGTAGGGGAATCTTCAACCTCAGGATAGATGATCTTAGCCAATACAAGAGCAGCTGGAGCACTCATCACAGAAGCTGCCATGAGGTGCCCGGCAATATTTGGAATATCTGTGAGCCACTTGGCATAGATCGCCAGGACACCACCAGCCATGGTGGCAAAACCGCCTGTCATGACGGCCATATATTCACTTTTGGTCATGGTTTTTATAAATGGGCGGATCAAGAGTGGAGCTTCGGTTTGACCGACAAAAATATTACCTGAGGCAGATAGCGTTTCAGAGCCGCTGGTTCCCATGGTTCGCTGCATCCCCTTGGCGATGTATTTGACAACCAACTGCATGATCCCAAAGTGATACAGGATGGCCATGAATGCTGAGAAGAAGATGATGGTGGGGAGAATCTGGAAGGCAAAAAAGAATCCCAAACTGTTCTCCTGGCCAGGACTGATAGCCAGAGCCCCAAAGAGGAACTCTGCTCCAGCATCTGAAAATGATAGAAGTTTATTGATGGCTCTATCCAAAAACATGAAGACTGGTTTGCCGATAGGTGTTGCCAAAATGAATATGGCGAAAGCGAGTTGGAGACCTAAGCCCCAGTAAACCACGCGATAATTAATGGCCTTACGATTGTTTGACATGAGAAAGGCGATCCCCAGAATGGCTGCAATGCCTAGAAATCCAATAAGTCTTTGCATAGTCTATTCCTTTGGTTCTTCATAACAGTTACGACATCTAGCTTCATATGCTTCGGCTTCACCAACCAGGATCTGGTCCCCAGTGTTATTCAACCGTTGAGTAAATCCTGCTGGATTTCCACAAATGACACATATTGCCAGGTTCTTAGTCACGTACTCAGCATCAATAATGAGTTCAGGCATGGGTCCAAATGATTTTGCCTTATAATCCTTTTCCAATCCAGCCACGATGACACGCTTTTTCTGTTTGGCCAGGATTCTACAAACTTCCACAATTTCATCATCAAAGAATTGAGCCTCATCAATACCAACAACCTGAACGTGTTTTGCCAGGGGTAAGATATCATTGGCAGTTTTAACCCGTGTAGATTCCAACTGTTGCTGGCTGTGAGAAACGATATGGTCCTCGCTAAACCGATTGTCGATATCAGGCTTGAAGATGGCTACATGTTGGCGAGCAATCTGAGCTCGTCTGAGTCTTCTAATAAGCTCTTCAGTTTTACCACTGAACATGGATCCTGTAATAACTTCAATCCAACCACTGTGATGGGGCGTCAAATGCTCCATAACCTAATAATCTCCTGAATATTTAAAGTGAATCAGGTTCCTAGGAACCTAGATCCTGTTGACCGAAAGCCTGGGGCAATAATTCGGAGGAGCTTGTTTCAGTGCGGACTCCCGTTTCATCGACCAGTGTTATCGGTATTTCCCCACATAATTCCCATATGACCTGGCGACAAGCACCACAGGGGCTGACCCCATTTTCGGTAGCTACCACGAGATGGGTAAAATCTTTTTCTCCTGCGGCAATGGCTGAGAACAAGGCTGTACGCTCAGCACAAATAGTTAGACTGAAACTGGCATTCTCTACGTTGCATCCTGGATATATCATACCGCTGGAGGTTTCTAGCGCGGCGCCGACATAAAACTTTGAATAGGGCGCATAGGCTTTTTTTCGAGCGTCCAGAGAGACTTGTATAAGTTTGCTTTGCATTATGATTTCCTGCTTAGTCGATATTTGTGGTATATGCTGTAAATTACCAGTCCAAGAACAAATCCACCGATGTGCGCAATATAAGCCGTGGTACCCAGAGGTGTCAGTATTTCGAACAGGAATTGCATTGCGATCCAGATACCAATGAACCAGGCTGCCCGAATTTTCAAGAAGAGTACAAATAGTGCCCAGGTTAAGATTTTAGCCTTAGGATATCTTAGAGCATAGCTGGCCAGAACCCCGGAAATAGATCCAGATGCTCCAATAAGTAAACCGGGACCATTGGCACCAAAGTAGGGATCAAAGTAAACTTCAAACAAAGCAGCACCAGCCCCGCAACTTAGATAAAAGAGCAGGAAAAATTTCCGTCCTAGCGACCCCTCCATATTGTCACCAAAGATGTACAGGAAGAGCATATTGAATATCAGATGGCTCCAACTCCCATGGAGAAACTGGTGAGTAATGAGACTGGGGAGGGCTTGAATTGGATGAGCCAGGAACAAATCTTCGGAGAAAACAAACCATTCAAAGTTGTAGAGATAACTGAGGAGATACATTGCTACGTTGGCAATGATAAGACCGTAAGTGATGTAGGGTTTGCGTAAGGCCGGATTTGTATCTGAGATGGGAATAAACATATCAAGACTTCACAGAGAAGGTATGCTTAAACTCCCTCATGTTCCCAGATTCATCCCCAATGGAAAATTCAAAAATATGTTGACCTGATCCTAATCTTTTGGGTACCTGAAAGGATAGTTCATGTCTGAGCGGGTTATAATCAGGAAAAAAGAGCGAACCATCCAATGTTGCTCGAATACCAGTCCGAGGATAGGAGACGATCCCCGTGTTGTCCCTGATGGTGAAAACCAGCCGTTCGCCACGCCGAACTCTTGAGAAGGACTTTTTAGATGTGATGGTCGGGGCTTCACTATCCTCGAACAGAAAGAAGGAGCCACCCTCGTTAATCTCCAACTCATACTGTTTGGTCGAGTCAGCAGAAATTTGACGTTTCCAGGTTTCCTTTTTACCAGGTGAGAAAATGGATAAGCCTGAGTTTTGCCCAGCGATATCAAATCGAAGTTGTCCAGAAAAGTTGCTTTGAGGTGTGTTCAAGACACTCACTACTAGTCCAATGAGGGGTTGTTCATCTAACATCCTCATCGTGGTATCAATTTTCAAGTAAAGTTCGGAGCTGCCAGAATTTTTCACGGATAGCCCGGCATTAATCATATCAAGATTGAACGTATCAGTTTGCCCATGAGACAGAAGTTGCATGGGGCTTAGCGCCAGAGAGGTAAGTATTCGTTTCCCAATGATTAAATCAATGTTTTCGGCTTGAGCAGCATGGTTAATAGGAATAATATCTGATTCCACAGTGGTTGGGTTTGTTTGAATCAATTCACCAGAAAATTGCAGTTGATTGCCAGTGATAGAGTACGCAAGCGGGAAAACAAGCGGTTCACCACTCTCAATCTTAAGTATAAATCCATTTCCCTTCCTCCTCCAATTGTGAGTCAGATCCCAGACTCCCTGGTTTTTGGGGGGGATGATCCATTTTATTTTAGCACCAGCCGTTCCCAGAGCTCTTACTCCTGAACTAAAATTTTTATCCCCCAGGACCCAGGTGGTGGACTTCAGTCGGTAGAGGGTTTCAGTAACGGGGATATAGGAATTATTGCCAGTATAAAATTGAATATTCTCATAGCCATTTTCGGAAAAATGACGGGTGATAACATATCTTTCACCCTCACGTTTAAGGTCCCAGGTTGCCGGGGCTGTTTCATGGAAAATCAGACTCTTGGTTACTTGATTTCCAACCAGATCTGTCACTTCGACCTGTAGATGGGAGAGACCTGCAGGAAAAATCTTCCCGCTCAAACTTTCAGGTGCAAATGGAGCTGCTTCCTTCAAATTGCTATTATACATGGACATGAAGCGCCAGCCCCGTTTGCCCTTCAGGCCTGGATAGACCTTATCCACATCGTCTGCAAGTCGCCTGGCGACCTGATCAAATTCTCTGGCGAACATCAGGGAGTCGTTTACCAGAAGTGTCGCGCTAAAAATATTGTATTTATTATATGTGCCATTGGCTCGATCATGTGTGTTTATGGCGACTTGAAAAGGACCCGTCACTGATACAGTTTTAATGTCTGTTTGCATGTCAAAAACAACTGGGAAACGGCTGCCATCTATCTGGCTGTCAATGCCCAGGGGGATGAGTAGGATTTCATCAAGAATGGGAGGCTTCACATCCTTGATTCCAGTATAAAATAGTTGGGGGTTGTGGACCTGTCTCAAGCTGTCCCTTATTTCAAAATGCAAATGAGGATGTTCTGTCCCAGATGTACCGCTATAGCCGATGACCGCTCCAGCCTTGACGGGATGCTCATTGGGAGCAAATTCGAGACGCATTGAATATCTGTCACGTTCTAATTGCTCAGAGCGGATCAAGGATTCAATGACTGGGGTAAATTGTTCGAGGTGACCATAGACCGCTACATTTCCGTCATATAATCTTAGCCACACGCCCTTACCATAACCATTATAGCCAATTGAGATGCGCTCAATGTAACCATCTCCAATAGCCAGACAGGGGACTTCCATTTCGCCCCAGGTTTTAATATCGATACCTGCATGAAGGTGACCCGATCGATATTCTGAGAAGGTTGCTGATAAACTTTGGGAAGCGCGAATGGGCCAACGGTAACTTTGACCTGAAAGAAGCGAACTCATTAAGAGAGTGAAAAGGATAATTCGAAACATGGTGCATAAATTCATTTTTCTTCAACACGAAGCAATGCTTTTTCAGAGTGTGGATGGAATTAATAAATAGGTCATTGATTCTGAAGGAGATTTCAGTTAAATCACTGACCTCATGAGACTACTTAAATCAAAACCGGCACCAGCAGAAATCCCTTATAGTTTTCAGGATAGATTTCAGAATATTCAGCGAATTGCAATTATTTATCCCCAGAAAGTAACCTGGCTCAGGATTGCTCGATATGCGCTTCAGCGTATGTACAACCTACCTGAAAAGTTCGACTATATGTTATTGGTTCCAGATGCCAACGAGGAACAGTCGCTTAACATTCAACATCAATATTTTAATATGAATTATGATCCACGCGCAGAGGATAGGATTGGTATCCAAAATAACATTGTAGCCTTTAACCCGGATATCTTACTTCAGTTGGAACCAAAACCTGGTGATCGACTCATCGAATTGATCAAGCAGCTTGATGTTTCTCTGAAAATTGGGTTTGGAGATGAGAAGTCAGACTTAAATGTCATCTACTCTCAGAGTGAGAGTGGCTTCTACGAAAAAAATATTTTAAATCTGATTGCTCTGTTAGAAATGAAGTAGAAGGGTGATTTAGCGCACTTATTGATTGTGGTTGCGCTGATTCTGAGTCTCTTTGCATGAGACATGGTACTTAGCGATTGGAGCAGCCATTAAACGACCTTCTTCGATTAAATCCCCACAAATGATACACACACCGTAGGTCTGTTCTTCGACACGATCAAGAGCTTCATCAACATCACTTAGGTACTTGGCCTGACGATGGGCAAACAAACTTGTCTTTTCTCTTTCGGCCATATCAGTCCCAACATCAGCCATATGATAGGTGGCAGAGGACAATTCACCAGCGCCTTCAGTAATCGTTTTGTTGAGTTCACTTTTCTGATAATCAAGATCCTCAGCGATACGATTGCGCTCATCCATAAGTAGTTCTCTGAACTTCTTAAGTGTGGTTTTGTTGTACTTTTTAACTGCCATTATTACCCTTCAAATGTTGCTTCAATTGTTGCAATATATCGTCTAACTAAGATTTTCCTAGCAAATTTAGCGCATTTAAAAACCTCTTGGCACCCCCTATGTGGCCGACTACATTTGCGCGCTTTTATGAACAGACTATTAATCATAATATTAAGGGTGAGGGTATAATGGAAGATATTGTATGCCCGAATTGTGGCGAGGAACTTTCAGAAGAGAAATTAGCTAAATCTCTCATCTGTCCACACTGCGCGACAAATCTAAAAAATAAGAAGTACATGGATTTTCTGGAATTCCTTATGGTCTCAGAAATTGTCCAGGATATCGATTTTTTTGATGAATCGGTATACGGTGATGAGTATCTAAGATTTGAGGAGTCCGGTTTTGATGATCAGGATTTACCTGATACTCAGGCAGCTGAGATTGATTGGGATAAAGACCCTGATCATACTGAGGAAGAATGGGGCGAAGACAATCCCAATCTTTCCAGAAATAAGCCCTGGCAGTCATAAGCCAGAGCCTCACACTGGGAAGGATCGATTATGGAACCTAAGAATAAACCAGCACAGCAGATTCAAATTCAAGTGAATGAAAAAGTAGCTGATGGAGAATATGCCAACCTGGCTATTATTACCCATTCTGCTGCCGAATTTGTTATGGATTTTGTCAGAGTCATGCCAGGTTCCCCCAAGGCCAATGTTCAGTCACGCATTATTATGACTCCCAGTCATACCAAAGCGTTACTGCGGGCTCTTGAGCAGAACATCACCAAGTACGAAACTGAACATGGTGAGATAAAAATGCCTGATCCTATGGCATTTCCAGGTATGCCTCCTAAAGCGGGAAACATGCCTAACTAGTCATGGACTAGAAATGTTTGAAAAAAGGGTCCGAATGGACCCTTTTTTTATATCTCTCGGAAATACCTTTTACTTCGTAGCAGAAGTGTGTTGGTGACAACAGACACTGACGAGAAGGCCATGGCCATTCCAGCAAACATTGGATTCAAAAGTGTTCCCGTAAAGGGGTAGAGGAGACCCATGGCAATCGGTATCCCGGCCAGGTTGTATATGAATGCCCAGAACAGGTTCTGGTGAATTTTTGAAATAGTCGCCTGTGCGATTCTATGTCCAAACACCAGATTCTTCAGGGAATTGTTCATGAAAATTACATCTGCAGCATTGATAGCAATATCCGTCCCCCCACCAAAGGATAATCCAATATCCGCGGCAACCAGCGCGGGCGCATCATTAATGCCATCGCCTAACATCCCAACTATCTTTCCCTCAACTTTCAAAGTATTTATATGGTCATGTTTATCGGCGGGCAGGACTTCTGATCTATAGTTTTGAATTCCTATTTCCTGGGCAACGTGGCTAGCGGCTTCTTCTTTATCTCCCGTGAGGAGAAAAGTCTGGATACCTCTATTGGAAAGCGCATTAATAACTGCTTCACTTTCTGGCTTAATGGTATCTGAAAAAGCCATTAAACCCAAGATGGTATCCTGTGAAAAGACACCAGAAACTATATATCCTCTGGCGTAATATTGATTTAAAGTTTCCGTAAAGTCTATGGGGAGTATATCAGCTGAGTCGATTTTTCGAACACGGAACAGAGAACCATTATTTATTCCTTCCAACCCTCGACCCGCTTCCTCTTTTACATCTGACATCTCAATTCTTTGAAGGGATTGCTCGTTTCCAAAGTCAAGGAGGGTTTTGGCCAGAGGATGTTGGCTGAATTGCTCTAGCCCCATGGCAATAGACAGATAGTTCAAATCATCCTGGGGATAGTGAGCAATGAGCTGCGGTTTTGATTCAGTGATGGTGCCCGTTTTATCAAGTACCATCATATCCACTTTACTCAACAATTGGAATGCATCAGCTGATTTAATAAGGATGCCACCTTTTGCGGCAATTCCACTTCCAACCACCAGGGCGGTGGGTGTTGCCAGACCCAGAGCACAGGGACAGGCAATAATCAATACTGAAATCATTACATTAATAGCAAAGGTCAGCCCGAATCCCAGCACAAACCAGGTGAGGCCGCTGAGGATAGCCAGGCTCAATACAACAGGGACAAATATGGACGCGATTTTATCCACCAGTTTTTGAATCTTGGGTTTACGCATCTGGGCTTTTTCCACCAGATCAATAATCTGCCCGAACATGGAATCACGACCGACTTTTTCAGCCCGAATAATCATTCCCTTCTGCAGATTTAAACTCGCGCCAATTACTTGATTACCTCTAATCTTTTCAACGGGGAGTGATTCACCACTGATTGCTGATTCATCCACTGTGCTGGCACCATCAATGACAATTCCATCAACAGGGATTTTCGAATGTGGATGTACTCTGATTTCGTCACCATTTTTTACTTCACTGAGAGGAAGCGTTACCCAGGTGTCATCCCTTTTTACCTCTGCCTCCGTTGGCATCTGCTCCATGAGTCCAGTGAGAGCCTCAGTTGTTTTTCCCCTGGCCATCGCTTCCAGCCATTTCCCAAAGGTAATAAACAGCAGAATGGTTCCGGCGGCTTCAAAATAGAGAGTTTCAAACCCACTCATGCCCCAATCCAATTGAATGTTTAGGGCAGAAATCAACGAATAGGTGTAGGCCGAACCTGTGCCAAGTGCCACAAGCGAATCCATATTAGGCACACGCATGAGCAAATGCTTAAATCCTCGTTGATAATATCCAAACCCACTAATCACCAGGATGGTAGCTAGGGTCAACTGTACCAGAATATTCCATTTGGCGGAAAGCAACTGTATATCTAGCAGCATTTCCAACATGGCGTAGATTAGTAATGGAATTCCAAATATGGCCTGTATGAGGAGTAGTCGTTTCCAGGTGGCGATGGTGCGCTGCTGCCGATGAACAAGAGAGGATGAGCCCTGGGGTTCCAATTTGTAGCCCATTTTTGATACTGCTTTGGTAAACTTCTTTATGGGAATGGAGTCCTGGGAAGTCACAGTGGCGGATTCGGTTGCCAGATTAACCGAAACCTCCTGGACACCGGGCAACTGCTTAATAGCTGATTCAACATTGGCGACACAAGCTGCACAGCTCATGCCTTCAACATCAAATTGGTAGTTGTGTTGGGAGGAGGTATTTTCTGAATTGGACTCTGACATGAGCTCTCTCTATAAATTTAACTGCTAGTGCTAAAATAGGTTCTGAAATGATCGGTTATTACCTAAATAATTTATATCCTCATGTATTGCCTATAAAAAGTACTCTTTTCAATTGCTAACAAATCTATAAGATGATAAAAATAGTCATGTTAGTTCTTGATGAATAGTAAATAAATAATTATATGTCGATATGAAAAATTTAATACGAATATTTATTGGGGCCACATCGCTCCTGATTGTCCTGGGAAGTTGTAGCGATATGGGGGAACCAGAAGTCCTATTGCCACAGATGCATGTGGAGACTACCTCAATTGACTACTCTACAGTAACCATCGGCTCCCCTCAGATCCGTCAGATTCAGATTATCAATAGTGGTGAGGGCCAGCTTAATGGGGAACTGACTCTGATCCAGGATAGTTCTGTTTATGGATTACAGCCTCACGGTACATTCGCTCTCCTGGCTGATGATACACTGAATGCTGAGCTCACTTTTACACCTTCTGCTGAATTTACCTATGTAGGTCAAATTTTGATCAGTAGTGATGACCTGGGAAATCCAGAGCATGTTATTGGTGTGACCGGGGAGGGGACGGCACTACCCGTGCCAGCGCTGACTGTTTCAAACACCAGTCTCAATTTTGGTACTATTCTAACCGATAATAGCAGCCAAGAGCAAATCACTCTTAGTAGTACAGGTAATGACACGCTATTGATATCATCCATGGATTTTGATCTTGGTGTGTATAGCGTCGATATAATCACACCCTTCGAATTGATCCCTGGAGCCTCACAGCTTTTAACCATCACTTTTCAGCCTGATGCTGCAGGTACCTTTAATGGTGATATGACCATCGTCTCAAATAGTCCATCTACACCAGACGTTGTTTCCCTCTCTGGTGAGGCAGAAGTGCCTGTGAGTTATGCAGGAGCGGTTCAGCCAGTATGGAATGCAAGTTGCGGTGGCTGTCATGGTTCAAATGGTGGCTTAAATTTGACTTCTTACTCCAATCTTATGGCTGGTACGTCTTCCAATGGACCTGCTGTGACCCCAGGAGATGGAGCCAACAGTTTGATCGTCAGACGAATTAATGGAACCACAGGTGGACTTATGCCACAGGGCGGTACTGCCCTTTCAGCCAGTACCATTGCTACTATTGAAACATGGATTAACCAGGGAGCATTAGACAATTGAAATTACTTATTCGGATCACGCTCCTCAGTCTTACAGTTAGTAGTCTTTTAGCCCTTCCCAGATTTGCTCTGATGGAGGATGTTAGTTGTGGTTCCTGTCATTCATATCAGGGTGGTGGTGGAAATCGAACCTCATATGGGGAGGAATATGCCCGTGAAAGCCTTGTGTTGAAGGATATTTCCCTACCCTGGGAGAATGAGGAAAGTGAATTTCCACTTTATTTTGGTGTTGATACAAGATATCAAATGATCGCTCAAGCAGATGAAGACTTAAGGCAATTCCCAATGCAGTTCGCTCTTTATGGAGGCGCTGAGTTGGGGAGTTTCATTGCTCACGCTGAGGTTTCCAGAATTTCTGAAGAATTTCGAGTTACTGGTGGATTGCGCTATGAGGGCTTGCCACTTGAGAGTTGGGTTGGTGTGGCGAAAGCGCTACCAGTTCTTGGCTGGAGGATAGATGATCATAGCGTGTTTACGAGGGGGGGGAATCTCACTCTCCAGGGATTACAACGAGAGGGAATGCCATACACACCATATATTGAGTCACCTCAGCTTGTGCAGATGGGATCTTCATTCATATATGGATTTGATGTGACCCTCATGGCAGGTACTCCTTTTATTGATCCGAATAGGGCATTTGATGCCAAGCTATTTAAGGCTGCAAAAATGAGCTATCTGTATTCTGGAGATCTTTTTACAGGACAGATTGGTCTGGCATATTTCGATGAAAATGATCTGATTAACGGCTCCGTTGCCAGTTGGGGTGTCTCCAGTCATGGCTTTGTCTGGTTAGGAGAGTGGTCCCAAATGAATGGATGGATACAACCGGAGATCACCAATCTTGCCACAATTCACCAATTAAGTTATCGTCTGTTCCAGGGTTTGGATATTGTGGGTCGTTATGAATTTTTTGATCCCGATATTGATCTCACTACAGGTGCCATCCAACGCACAAGTCTGGGTTTGGAGTTTTTTCCGGTTCGAGGTGTTGAAATGAAATTGAGTTATCGCACCAGCTCTCTGGATTTACCAGACGCAAGTCCGGGCCCCGAATCACAGATATTGAGTCAGATTCACTTCTATCTATAAAAAAATCCAGGTTTGGCCTGGATTCTCAATTGTCTGCTGTAAATAGATTATTTCTGAAGTGAAATTCGTGGTTCAGCACTTGAATTGCTGATTTCACCAACAACCTGGGCTTCCGCAACTCCATTGGCATGGAGATCCTCAACAATGGCTTCGGCTTTTTCTCCGGGGATACTGATAAGTAGACCACCAGAAGTCTGGGGATCAACCACTAATAATTCTTCCAACTCGGTGACACCAGAGCCAACTGCAATGCGTGGTTTGTAGAATTCACGATTGTTTTTCAGTCCACCGGGGATCACATTTTGATCAGCGTATTTATAAGCTCCTGGTAGAACAGGAAGTTGGTCCACAAAGATTGTTGCATCCATAAAGCTGGCATCCAACATTTCCAATAAATGCCCAATCAAGCCGTAGCCAGTAACATCCGTCATGGCGTTTACTGAATACCCTCCAACTACATCGGCTGCATACTTATTCAACTTGACCATGCTTTCAACCATGGTGTCCAGCTCTTCAGGAGATATGATCTTACGCTTCAAGGCAGTGGCAACAATTCCCGTTCCCAGAGGCTTGGTGAGAATCAGGGCATCGCCAGGTTGAGATCCACCGTTGGAAATCATTTTGTCAGGGTGGACCACGCCTGTGACGGAGAGACCATATTTTAACTCATCGTCCTTAATCGAATGACCCCCAGCAAGCACCGCCCCAGATTCGTTGATCTTGCTCAGACCGCCTTTCAGAATATCTCGTAGCACTGAATTATCCATATCATCAACTGGGAAACCAACGATGTTCAATGCTGTGACAGGACGAGCACCCATGGCATATAGGTCACTAAAGGCATTGGCAGCCGTGATTTGTCCAAACGTGAAGGGATCATCCACAATGGGTGTAAAAAAGTCTAGAGATTGGACAACAGCAATGTCTTCACTCAATTTGTAAACTGAGCTATCATCACGATGGTCAATCCCTATGAGCAGGTCAGGATGTGATGGAATATCAATCCCGCAAAGTATGTCGTCCAGGTCCCCTGGACCAATTTTACCTGCTCAGCCAGCGGCCTTGACTTTGGCGGTTAGATTTATTTCTAAGCTTCTAGTCATCTATTGAAAATAAGCAGAGCACCTGAACAGCCAATGCCAAAAGCTCATAGAATTAATTTGTTTTAGTATTGAAATCCCTGGACACTTATCCTAAGATCACAGATGCAAATTTTTATCAAGATTCTTTTAACGACCGTTATTTTTTTATTCCTGCTCACGAATTGTGCCCCTTCCACTGAGCCTGCATCGGCTGATATCATGTACTTTTTGCTTATTGATCGTTTTGTGGATGGCAACCCAGAGAATAATGCAGGAAATAATCCCAACAGCTATCTAGCCTACGATGGAACCAATTCAGAGGCATTGAAACATTATCAGGGTGGGGATCTCCTCGGGGTTACCCAGTCGCTGGATAGTCTGAAGGCATTGGGTATCAGCATGATCTGGATATCACCCTTTATTGACAATTCAAATACAGATTATGTGGGTTGGTGGCCTTATCATGGATATCACCCCATAGATTTTTATGAGGTAGATGAACATTTTGGCACTTTGGAGGATTTGAAAGCTCTGGTTGAAGCGGCCCATTTACGAGGTTTGAAAATCATTTTTGACATGCCATTTAATCAAACCGCAGCTGATCATCCCTGGATTGATGATGAAAGTAAAAAGGATTGGTTTCACACAGATGAAAATGGTGAGCCCTATGCTATCACAGATTGGCAGAATCAGAAGCAAATTGAAATTGGTGAGCTTCATGGTTTACCAGATCTGGCTCAGGAGCGAGCTGAGGTTAGTGACTATTTGTTTGAGGTCTCAAAATATTGGATTGAGGAGACTGGTTGTGATGGGTTTCGTTTAGACGCGGTCAAACATGCTCCTATTAGTTTTTGGAAGGCCTACACAAAACGGATCAGGGACTTGGCAGGTCCTGATTTCTTACTCCTGGGTGAAGTTTTCTGGGGGGAAGCCTGGAGAATCGAACCATATGACAATATTGGTTTTGATTTTCTTTTCGATATCCCTGGATATTACGCGATCCGCAATACATTTAATAAAGGAGCCGGGATAGGTGATTTCTCAAAATTTTACGAGTTGAATACCCAGAATTTGCCAAACACCTCCTTTGCCACACTTATTGATAATCACGATGTGGCCCGATTTAATGTGGATCTTGGAGAAAACGCCTGGAAAAAGCAACTACTGGCTTTGGGATGGCTGATGACAGCTCCAGGTTTGCCAGTTGTTTACTCAGGGACTGAGCTGGGGATGAAGGGATATGCCGTAGGCGATGTAAGTGGTGAATCTCAGGACTACTTAAATAGGCTTCCCTATCCAGAAGCTCCTTCAGATGAGCAAATGAGACAAAAACAGCAATTTGTCGAACTCACGAATTTACGGAATCAATATCCTGCTTTAAGTCAGGGTGATTTCAAGGAGCTCTACAAGGATTGGTCAATTTACGCCTATGTAAGAGGTTGGGGTGATGAGAAGATATTGACCTGTTTAAATAATGCCGCCACTCAAGAATTCATTTCAATTCCGCTTCCATATGGTATGAATATTTCAGAGATCCACAAAATCTATGGAGAAGCGGTCATCCGCCACGAAGAAGACGAATTGCTGCTCCGACTACCTCCAAATACGATGTCAGTTTGGTCGTTTGAAGGGGAGATGAGTGATGATCTGCCTGCACGGGTTGAATTTACTGATAGACTATCGGCTGACTATCAGGTGCAGGAACTGTTTTATATCGACAAGGAGAGCAATATTGACCAACTCCAGATTGCTGGGGATTTTAGCAATTGGACGGCTGGTGATTATGTTACAAGCAGACGCGGGGATAGTCTGTTTATTGAGGTTCCCTTAAAACCGGGAAGCTATCAATATAAGTTTATTCTGAATGGAGATACATGGATTGCTGATCCACAGGCCGCAGTATTCTCAACTGATCCCTACGGTGGGCAAAATAGTATCCTGATTGTGGATTAGGGGATTAATCCCGCCAGTTCAAGCTGTCCAGTTTTGATGGATCAATTCGGATTACAAGTTTCTCTGAGAGTTTTCGTACTTCATTTAAACGGAGTTTTGTGTTGCGATCATCCTGGGCATCCAACCTGACCATTTCATAGATTTGCTCCAAAGGCTTGGCATGTCTGTGTCTTTTGGTGGCAACAATGAGCACAAATCCATCATCTCGCTTAAAGGGTCCTTGAATCGTATTCAAGGGAATACCCACTAATTTGTGATAATAATCTGCCCTGTCAGCTCGAGCAGCCTGGAACCAACCCAAATCAACTA
Source organism: Fidelibacterota bacterium (assembly GCA_018673925.1). Taxonomy (GTDB): domain Bacteria; phylum Fidelibacterota; class UBA8477; order UBA8477; family JABMPR01; genus JABMPR01. The sequence continues at coordinate 40,809 of JABHBL010000102.1, read as the reverse complement.
TCTCAAATATTTTATTCTGAGCTGCTGAGGAGCTCATAAAATCGGGTTGAAGCGTTGGTTTTATACGGAGAGCTGATTCTTTATTGTCAAAGAGCAGCTCATAAATATAAATGCTATCTGGTGCCTGATATCTGTTTGTGGCGTATCGTTGATAGAATTGTTGGATAACTTGAGGAGAGACTGGTTGATTGTCGGCCTGATAGCGCAAATATAGATTGGCAAGGAATTGATTCTCTCTATCCTTCACTTCACCCTTCACCTCAGATGAATTCTCCAAATTCTGCTTAAGACCTTCTTGGTAAATGATTTCATCCCGAACTAGAAAAGCCGTGGCTGTTTTGAGATCTGAGAGCATCAATTGTCTGTTCATTTCAGGTAGGCGTTCCAAAAAATCTTTGACTGTCCATTGAACACCTGAAAAGCTCAGCATCTCTTCGTTAAGTATGGGGTCTAGTTTGTCCTCAAAGGTCTCAAGTTCAGGCGTTAGCGACTCTTGAATATTTTCTGTGTTAAAAATACTGCGAACTTGCTCGCGCATGACCGTCCAAACCCTTGGTGCAATCTCAGGGTGAAAAACGAGCTGAGCATTTGTCATCAATTGGTTTACCACGGAATCAGCAAGATGTTGTTCATGGCGTTCACGAATAATCCGTTTTAGCTGGGAACGCTGAAGGGAATAATCATATTCAGTGAGCATCACTTCACTACTGCGTTCGTCAACTTGAATAATGTGCCAACCAAATTTAGTCTGAACAGGTTCAGATCTTTCTCCAGGTTCAATTAGGTAAGCTGCCTTTTCAAAATCTGGATCCATCTCCCCAAATTTTATCCAGCCCAGTTGTCCTCCACTAGCAGCCAGGGAAGATTCCTCAAATGTCATGGTAGCCAATGAATCCCAATTTGCCCCTGCTTCCAGTTCTTGGTGCATTTGGAGTGCACTGGTCTGGTCTTTTAGGAAGAGGTGTCGCACCAGCAGTGAAGTATGGCTCTGTCTGAAAGCCGTGCGGAGCTCAGCTTCACTAATAGGAGGAATCTTATCTTTGACCCAATCATGGTAAAGCATGCGAGTAAAAGCTGTTTTCCGGGCAGTCCGTTTTAACACATCCAGCGTGGGTATTGTATCTAACTCCAAGAGTCGGGCTTCATTGGCTAGAACCGCCTGATCAATAAGGAAATTTAAAACCTCATCTCTGGTTGCCTGAGATTCCTTTTTATCTGAGTAGAGGAGAATGGGAAGATAGGCTCGCTTAAAATCATCTAACGAGATTTGTGTATCACCTACTTCTGCCACGACTCCCTGTGGTAGCTCATTTTTATCACAAGCCAATAGCAGGAAAAAAATTGCGAAACTGAGAAGTGTCATTATTAAGCTGAAGAACTTTTTCATTGCCTTGAAATATGAATCATACCCTTGACAAGCAAATCTTTATTTTGTTTAAAATCGTCTTGCCTCTACTTCAACATCTTAAACAAACATAGTTGCTAATAAGTTGAATTGACCAGATTGTAGGATTTCTTGCAGAAGGTCGCTAAATGCTTAGCCAACACCAGTTAAAGAATTAATAAAATGACGGAAATTAACTTGACATGCGGGGGTGTTAAATATAATTTCTCATAACGTAACTCAGAGGAGGGTTACTAATTCTAATAAAGAGTGAGACCCAGTTTTGAAGACAATAATTATCCCTAAGTCGCTTACGTGGCTATTTGTCGTTTTATTTCTTTTTAGCATTGATCTACAGGCAGGAACTACAGGAAAAATATCAGGTTTTGTTCGCGATGCAGATACAGGTGAAGCCCTGATCGGTTGCAATGTCATTGTGGATGGTAGCACATTTGGTGCCTCTGCTGGAATGGATGGAGATTACTTTATTACAGGACTGCCTCCAGGCAACTATTCAGTCACTGCATCAATGATTGGATATCAGTCATTACGTAAAATCGATGTGTTGGTTTCTGTTGATCTCACCACACCTCTAGAATTTGATCTTGGCACAGCCATCCTGGAATCTGGGGAGGTTGTTACGGTGACTGCCGAGCGTCCTCTTGTGGTAAAGGATCTCACTTCAAGTGCTTCTCATATTTCCGCTGCAGAGATGGAAGCCATGCCCGTTGAAACTTTTAACGATGTTCTGGCCATGCAGGCTGGTGTTGTTGATGGACACATTCGTGGTGGTCGTCACGGCGAGACCTTGTATATGATTGATGGTATCCCAGTTACGGATCCATATGATGGAAGTATGGCAGTTGATGTTGAGAACGCCTCAATTCAGGAATTGCAGCTTATTACAGGTGCCTTCAATGCAGAATATGGTCAGGCCATGTCCGGCGTTGTTAATATTGTAACCAAAGATGGCGATGATGAGTTCGAGTGGAGCGTTACTGGCTACGGTGGGGATCACCTCTCTTCAAACAGCGATGTATATAGAAATATTGACAGCTTTTCACCTACAGCTCAATACAATCTTCAGGCAAATCTCTCAGGTCCAATTATTCCTGGAAAGCTCACCATGTTTGGGACGATTCGTCGTTTTGTCGCAGAAGGACACATGGACGGTGTCCGACAATACAATATTGACGATACTTTTTTTGATGAAGTCAACCCCAATACAGGTATTGGAGGGGAAGGTAAATGGTGGCTAAAAGGAACCTATGTTGGTGGAGGTGATTCGACTGCCAATGGAACCGTTGGTTATGCACCACTTCATTTGGACTCGTTGGAGGCTTTCAAGGACAATGGCTACCGACTGGGAACGGGAGATTCCACCTTTGTTCATATGAACCCCTATGAGAAGACTTCCTATCATTTGAAGCTCACATACAAAATCACACCTCGTCTCGCCCTTCGTATGAACATTCTTCAGGACCAGTCCTATCAACAAGGTTGGGATGAAGGTATGCAGCTCAATCCAGATGCCATTTTACATAAGTACAAAACAGGTGGAAGCGTAACTTTTAACATCAACCACCAGCTTACAGAGAGAACTTTTTATCAATTGGGATATTCCAATGTGGGGTATGAGTGGCAGGAATACAAATTCGAATCAGAATGGGCGTTCGCACAGTATCTGGACACGGATGGTGATGGCATTCTTGATGCCATCAATGAAGATCCAGAAGATATCAATCTTGTCAATGCACTATCAACCCAACAATTATACAGCTATTTCACCGGTGGTATAAATAATAACTGGTTCAATAGAAAGACAAAGTCCCAAATTTTTAAAGGTGATCTCACCAGTCAAATTAATAAAACCGTTGAATTAAAAGTTGGTGCTCAGGCGCGTCTCGATGATATCTATCGTCGCTTCCTTTTTTATGACACTCAAGTGGGTATACCCTTTGGTTTCAACTTGAACGTGAATCCAATGGAAATCTCCGCCTATGCTCAGACCAAACTTGAATTCAAGGATCTTATTGTTAATGCTGGACTGAGGGCAGACTATTTTGACTCCGATGGTGTCATCCCCGTTGACCTTAGAGATCCCGATGTGTATTCTCCAATTAAACCGGAGCATCGTTGGCACGATACTGATGGTGATGGTCATATAGATGATGCGGAACCCTATGTGGATGCTGATTCCAGCGGTAGCTATGAAGTCACTGAAGTATTTACAGATGTTGATGGTGATGGTGTATACGATAACTCCGAGAAGACAACCGATAATCAGTTCACACCTGAAGAACGTCGAGAATTCTGGTACGAAGATGCCAGTGCTAAATGGCAAATCAGTCCGCGTATTGGTTTGGGCTATCCAATTTCTGACAGGGGCGTGATCCATGTTTCCTATGGACACTTCTTCCAGATTCCAAAACTTGAAGATCTGTTTACTAATCCGGAATATCGGATTGCCAGTGGAACAGGCATTATTAATACACTCGTGGGGAATCCCGATCTAGAACCCCAGCATACAATTTCATATGAAATTGGTTTGCAACAGGAATTGACGGATGACTTAGGTCTTACCGTCAATTTTTATTTTAGGGACATTCGTAATCTTATTTCGGCTGACAAAGTGGTGCTTACCTACGATCAGCGTAAGTACGCCATGTTCGTCAATCGGGACTATGCCAATACCCGTGGAGTCATTTTTTCTCTTGAGAAACGCTATTCTCAAATGTGGATGGCCAACCTCGACTATACATTCCAGATTGCAGAAGGAAATGCATCTGATCCGGCTGCAGCATTTAATGCGCGCCAGGGAGACAGTGAACCTGAAGTGCGTCTCCTTCGCCTGGATTGGGATCAAAGACACAGTATGAATGCCAATGTCACCGTGGGAAATCTTGACAGTTGGGGAGTTAGCTTAAATGCTAGATTAGGTAGTGGTTTGCCTTACACCCCGAGTGATGAACAGGGTAACCTGGGAGTCGCAACACCCAACGGTGGTACCAAACCGCTTACTCAGATGTATGATATGAAACTTTACAAGAATCTGCTACTAGGTGGCTTTAAAATGAATATTTATGCCAAGCTGGATAACATGTTCGATATCATGAACGAATATACAGTATATGGTGATACTGGTTCAGCTGATTACACACTTGCCCAACTCAGAGCAGAATCAAATAATGCCGTTGAAGCCATCAATACACTGGATGACTTTTATATGCACCAAGATTGGTATGGAGACCCACGCAGATTTACAGTCGGGTTTTCCGTGGGGGTAAAATAATGAAAATGTTAAAATACTTCCTGTCGCTGTTATTGATTGCAAGTGTCTCATTGCAGGCACAATCCTATGGTGATCCCACATTTCGAAAAAAGGGTATTCACGCTGGAAATAAAATTAGAACCGTATTTTTCAACTATGGACTGGTAGCTGGTACCATTGGTGGTGACCCGGAAGGTGAATGGCCTATTGGTTCTGGTAATATGTACATTGGCGATGTGAGTCCACTACTTGGCGTTGAAGCAGAACAATCCTGGATTGATACCTTTCGATATTTTAGTGCAACGACAATTGATACACTGGTAGATCAGAATGGGAATCAATTTAGCAAGTTTGACATCATGGAGATTCTGGATCCTCCCTGGGTCGGTAGTGATGGTGATTATCCCTTCATTGCCCGGATATACAAGGTATTTAGATCGGTTGGAACCAGTGATGGTCCCCGCGGCTGGACTGACGGTCCCATCGTTGGAGATGCCACCTGGACTTTTGAGCCGGTTCCTGGCTATGCCAATTCTGATACAGATCTGGTGGCGTTGTCTACAGATTTAGACAATGATGGTCCTGATGGTTTTCCTAATTCAGAAGACGATAATGGACTTCCTGATTCCTGGCCTGCGTTTTGGCCAGATAAACTTAATGACATCGATGATCCAGGTTGGGCCAAATCCTGGAATGGATATTTCGGAAAAAATGTCAAGAATGCTGATCAGGAATCCTACTACGTCATGGACGACAACAATGACAGGGAGTTCAATTATAAATCTCTGGGTGACCCAGCTTCCGGGCAAGTGTTTAGCGCAGATTCCATAAATCAACTCAGATATGGAATGGGTCTTTCCGTTGCTGCCAGGGGCCTGCAGTGGTCACACTTTTTGGCTGAGGACGCCATTTTCTGGCTTTATGATGTAACCAATCAGGGCACAACAAACTATTTGAAAGCTGCCTTTGGAATGATGGTTGGAACTCTGGCAGGTGGTCGCTGTGGTGACTCATCAGATGATCTTGCCTACTTTGATGCTGAAAATGACATTACCTATTCATTTGATAGTCCGCCAGCCTACAGCCCCTGTTTTGAAGGTCCTGTGGGTTATGCTGGATATGCCTTCCTGGAATCACCAGGTAATCCTTTTGATGGAATTGATAATGATGCTGACAATGAGCTTTCAGGCTCAGCTCCTTTCTTTACACCTGAAGTATTCGCACCGGTAACCTATGATCTTGGAGATGATGTTGTCATTATTGATGCCACCACTTATGATCGCAGTCTGTTTACCATCGTTGATGATACCACAGAGGTGTTGTCACAGGGGCGGATTGTACAGATTATCGCTGGTGAGACCATTTTCATGGAAGATGTTAAAAATCTGCTTGATGACAATTTGAATGGTTTAATTGATGAAGATACCCTGAATCACTATGCCAACAGAATCAATCGTCAAGATCCATTGGAGCCACTCCCACCTCTACAGTATTGGGATTACCGTACAAATCTGGTGAATGGTGACCTTATGCTTGATGAAGCCCGCGATGATGGTATTGATAACGATGGTGACTGGGATCCAACCTCTGATGATGTTGGTCTGGATGGTGTCCCGGGTACAAGTGATCTCGGTGAAGGGGACGGTGTTCCCACATCAGGATACACCCAACTCGCCAATGGTGAAATTATTGATACAGGACTTCCTGGTGAACCTCACATTGATAAAACCGATATTGATGAATCAGATCAGATCGGTTTAACCAGTTTTACCTACTTTACACCTCCCGGTCAGATACGTCTATCTGCCGATGCCGCTTTGTGGTCCAAACTGACACCCAGTATCGATGTGGCCAATGATATTGAGACCAACCCGGTAGATGGTGATTTCATCTATGGTGCTGGCTTTTTTCCATTGCGTGCCAAGGCTACGGAGCGTTTTTCAGTAGGTCTTGTATTTGGTGAAGATTTTGATGATATCTTGAACAACAAAATTACGATCCAGCAGATTTATGATAACAATTATAACTTTGCCAAGCCACCAGAGAAACCTACGGTACGCGCCGTTCCTGGTAACAAGAGAGTTACCTTGTATTGGGATGATGTATCAGAATTCTCCTATGATCCAGTTCTGGGTTATGACTTTGAGGGTTACAAAATTTATCGTGCTACTGATTTTGGATTTAATGAGATCAACAATATCACTGATGGTTTTGGCAACTCAATTTTCTACGAATCCATGGAACAATTTGATCTGGTTAACGATATCCAGGGTTTCTTTTCAGGAGACCTGGACCGAGTGAATGGGGCCGCTTATTATCTTGGTGATAACAGCGGGTTACGCCATTCATGGGTAGACAGTACTGTTGTGAATGGTCAACGCTATTTCTATGCTGTTGTTGCCTATGATCATGGAGATTTGGAAAAAAATATTTATCCTGCAGAATGCTCGAAGACAATACTTGAGCTCAACAACAACCTTACATATGATGCCAATACTGTGGAAGCAACTCCCAACGCTAGAGTAGCTGGTTATGTAGGTCCTGCTGATACTGGTGTTGAACATGTGCTTGGTGTAGGAACAGGGACAATGGAACTGGATTTTCTCGATAATCAGGCTGTCAAAGATGATGCAAGTTACGCATTGCACTTCCTTGATATGAGTAATGATGGTATCGATAATGATGGTGATTGGGTTGCCTTCCTCGATATTGATTCGAGTGGTACCATGGATGTTGCCGACGGGGACACTATTATTCATGATACAGGCAGTGATGGACTATGGGCTCAAAATGTCGATGATCCAGTCATACGAAAATTTGGAAATCGCACGGTTCTCATAGGTTACTACCCGGGACCTGATGCTGACGGTACAGAGGGTAATGGCCGTCCTGATGTAGGTGAGCCCAATCTGGATCAGAACGATGCTGATGAACTGCAGGCAATGACAACCGCCTTCTCTGTGATTCGAGAGACCGATCTATTCGGTACAGATACTGTGGTGAGCAACAGCTCTAATTTTTATGCTGGAAATTCAAATTATCAGTTTGTCCGAGATAATCATGGTCTGATTGAGCCAGATATCAGAGCAGAGAGCAACGTGGTTGATGGTGTACGCTACATCTTCAATAACGTATGGCGGATTGATCCTGATATGGATCGGACGATGATAAATCGCAGCGCAGCTGAAACACCAGAATTATCCATGGGCATCAACGTGTCTTACAATCCGAATCAACGGAAAATACCCCACGATTATGAATTCGTATTTTACGATGATTCAGTGGCAACTTCAGTATTGTATGTCGCGTCATTCAACAAAAAGTTGCTGCCCAACCCCATTAATTTTACAGTCAAAGATTTAACAACGGATGAAATGATGCCGTTGGTCGGTTATAAAGCCATCAATGGAACTGCCCGTGATTTTCTGATCTATATCACGCACCAAACCGCAGAAAGTGATAGCTTTGTGACCTGGTATTTGACAATGAATTTCAACGATGTCATCACGCCAATGACACTCTCAGATCCCGCAGATACTGCCTGGTCTGATATTCCGTCACTGGCACTGGGTGATACCATGAGGGTCTACACTAAAAAACCGTTCTCATCAGGTGATGTTTTCGAGTATTCCACCACTGCTGCTAGTGTAAACTCGCTATCTGCAGCTGAGGACTGGAAGGAAAATGTCAGAGTAGTGCCAAATCCATATCTGGCAGCTGCCAGTTGGGAAGCGGTAAATCGTTTTGCCACAGGGCGTGGAGAGCGCAGGGTGGATTTTATTCATCTTCCAGCAGATTGTACGATTCGACTCTATACCATTAGAGGAGATCATATCCAGACTCTGGAACATGATGGTGATATTTTTGATGGAACTGTTTCGTGGGATCTGAGGACCAAAGAAGGTCTGGATATTGCGTATGGTGTATACATTTTCCACATTGACGCTGGTGATGCCGGTGAAACTGTGGGCAAACTGGCAATAGTGAAATAGGAGGGAGGAAGTATGAAACGTTTAACAAATATTGTACTGACTGCCTTGCTTATCATGCCAGTCATCATATCAGCTCAATCCATGGTTGGAACCACAGCCGCCTATTTTCTGGGTATTGAAGTCGGAGGTCGCTCTGTCGGTATGGGTGGTGCCCATGTTGCCAGTGTGAATGATGCAACGGCCCTCTACTGGAATCCAGGAGCTGCTACACAGGTTAGAGGGAATGAGGCTCTCTTTGTTCATTCTCAGTATCTGGCAGGCACCAGTTTCGATTATGTGGCATCTGTCTTTCATATGGGTGGTTTGGGAACCATAGGTTTGTCAGCAACCGTCCTGGACTATGGAAACCTGATTCACACAACCATTGAGGACCCGGATGGAACTGGGTTGACCTTTGGCGCTACAGATATGGCCATCGGTCTTACGCTGGCCAGGGCCATGACGGACAGATTCTCAATCGGAGGTACTGCTAAGTTTATCAGTCAGACGATCTGGCATGAGCAGGCCCTGTCCATTGCTGTGGATGTTGGTACACTTTACCGGACTGATTTTAAAGGTCTGGTCCTGGGTATGAGTATTTCCAATTTTGGATTGCCCATGCGTATGACAGGTTCTGACCTCGAGCACTTCTATGACATTGCTGAGGAGTTGGATGGTAATAATGGTAAAATTGTATCTACCCTGGAAACAGGTTATTTCAATTTACCCCTGGTTTTTCGCGCAGGTATTGCCATGGATGTCTTCAGGAATGAGACCATGGGTTTGATTTTTGCAGTGGATGCTCTCCACCCCAACAATAATTATGAGAGTGTCAATGTTGGATTCGAATATGAATTGCTTAAAAAATTCTATGCACGAGCTGGAAGAAAAGCACTTTTCCTCGAAGATTCTGAGGAAGGGCTAACAGCAGGATTTGGGTTGCTCATTCCCATGCGTGGTTTGAAGGTCCGATTGGACTATGGTTATGAGTATTTTGGTAGATTACAGGATATCCAGAATTTTAGTGTGGCTCTGGATTTCTAGTTTTTAATAAATTTGATTTTAATAAACCAAAGGAGGTAAGTGTGAAACGCTTATTACTAGTAACCCTGTTTGCTCTCCTGGCTATGTCAGCCATGGGACAAACATCCTTGTTCATCTCTGAGTATATCGAGGGAAGTTCAAGCAACAAAGCCATTGAAATTTATAATGGCACAGGCAGCGATGTTGATCTCGCTGGTTACGCAGTTCTTCGACTGAACAATGGTGCTACCACCGGTCAAGATTCAACTGTGTTATCTGGTACACTCGTAGCAGGTGATGTATATGTCATTGGAAATGCCAGTGCCGTTGCTGATATCACCGATGAATCTGATTCATTGGGGACTGCAACTTATTACAATGGTGATGACTTTATGGCTCTTGCATATGATGCAAATAGCGATGGTGCCTACGATGCGGCTACTGAAGTTATTGACGTCATTGGTGTACTTGGTGTAGATCCTGGTACCGCTTGGGATGTCGCCGGTGTTGTTGGCGCAACCGCAGAGCATACCCTGGTACGCAAAACCACCGTTACTGCAGGAAATACAGATTGGGCAGCCTCTGCTGGGACAGATGCAGCCAATTCAGAGTGGATCGTATTTGACCAGAATTTCTTTGGCTCAATTGGTTCACATCCATATGTAGAACCAGAAACCGTTACTTTTAGCGTTGATATGAGCTTCCAGACTACCTTAGGAAATTTTGTACCTGGTACAGACGTTCTTGATGTTGCTGGATCATTCAATGGTTGGAGTGGTGGCGATATGCTCACTGATGACGATGCAGATGGTATCTATGAAGGTACATTCGACATTGTTGCTGGAGGCATTGAGTACAAATTCCGTATAAATAGCAACTGGGACACTTCTGAAAATCTACCTGCAAACCGTGCATATACTGTTGTAGATGGTGCAAATGTTATCCCAACGGTATGGTATAGTGATCAGGAACCTGTCGGTGCAACCAATGTCGAAGTCTTTCTTCAGGTTGACATGACCGTTCAGCTTCTGAATGGTAACTATGATCCAACTGCTGGTGACTTGATTGTTGTCCGTGGTGGTCATGATAACTTTGGTAACTGGGGTGGTGCAATTCAGATGACCCTGGATCCAGAGCAGACCAACGTATACACACATCTTTCCAGCTTTGATGCCGTTCCAGTTGGCTCAGGTTTCGAATACAAATTCGTTATCCTCACTGGTGGTGATGTTGATGCAGCTATCTGGGAAAGCATTGCAAGCAACCGTTCCTTCACTGCTTCCGGTGATGAAGTAGATACAGATGCAAATGGTTACGGAGAGATTCTCCAGCCTGTTGCATATTTCTCTGATGTAACTCCTGCTGATATTATCACTCAGGATGTGACTGTCACATTCAATGTTGATATCTCCTCAGCACAGCGTGCCTTAGCTGCCGGTGATACCCTGGTCGACACACAGACTGGTTCAGATGATATTACTCTCTGGTCCGAAGTCAATGGTGTGACCATTAATGGTATTCTTAGCCAATGGTGGGATTGGGGCAATGATCCAACTTGTGTTGGTACAAACGCCATGACTCAAACTGATACTGAAGGTTTACAATTTACCTTTAGCTATCTGTACACAGCAGGTCAGGCAATATCACAGCAGTATAAGTATGGTATCAACTCACTTGATAACGAGAATGGCTTTGGCTTGAATCGGACCTTCACGCTTGATGATGCCAGTGCAACCATGGATCTTGGCATGAACTGTTTTGGTGAATTGAATGAAGATCCAGCGCTTCCATTCCCACAAATGTGTGGACCTATGGGACCAGAACTCTTCCTCTCTGAATACATTGAAGGAAGTTCAAGCAATAAGGCTATTGAAATCTATAATGGTACCGGTGCAGATGTTGATCTTTCAGCATACTCAGTACAGGGAACCAATAATGGAACTGCCTGGGGCGACGGGGGCGATAGAGATTTCGCTCTTATCGGTACACTGGCCGCTGGCGATGTCTATGTGATCGCAGCTACTGATGCTAATGCAGACATTTTAGCTGAAGCAGATACAGCACTCGCCTATGAGAGTCCTGTACATCACAACGGTGATGATGGTATCGCCTTATTGAAAAACGGTATGTACATTGATTTTATTGGTGTAGATGGTGTTGATCCTGGTGATGGCTGGGCCGTTGCCGGTGTTGCAGATGCAACAAAAGATCATACTCTTATCCGTAAAGCCAGTGTTATTTCTGGTGACTTCTGGGTGAACTCAGCAGGTACAGATGCTGATGATTCTCAGTGGATCGTTATGGATCAGGATTTTGTCGGAAGCCTCGGCTCACATCCATATGTTCCTGGAAATCCTGTAACATTTCAAGTCGATATGAGTTTCCAAACTACATTAGGTAACTTTGTACCTGGTACAGATGTTCTTGATGTAGCGGGAACCTTGAACGGCTGGGGTGGTGGTGACATGTTGACTGATGATGATGCTGACGGCGTTTATGTCGGTACTTTTGAAGTTCCCGCTGGTACAATGGAATACAAATTCCGTATCAACAGTAACTGGGATACCTCAGAGGGTATTGACAACCGTGTCTATGACGTAGTTGACGGTGTAAATGTTATTGATACTGTCTGGTATGGAAATCAGGAACCTGTCGGTGCAACCAATGTCGAAGTCTTTCTTCAGGTTGACATGACCGTTCAGCTTCTGAATGGTAACTATGATCCAACTGCTGGTGACTTGATTGTTGTCCGCGGTGGTCATGATAACTTTGGTAACTGGGGTGGTGCAGTACAGATGACCCTGGATCCAGAGCAGACCAATGTATACACACATCTTTCCAGTTTCGACAATGTTCCAGTCGGTTCAGGTTTCGAATATAAATTCGTTATCCTTACTGGTGGTGATGTTGATGCTGCAATCTGGGAAAGTATCGCAAGCAACCGTTCCTTCGCCGCTACTGGTGAAGAAGTTGATTCAGATGCAAATGGCTATGGCGAGATTCTACAGCCTGTTGCCTATTTCTCTGATGTAACTCCTGCTGATATTATCACTCAGGATGTGACTGTCACATTCAACGTTGATATCTCTTCAGCTTATCGTGCCCTGGCTGCCGGTGATACCCTGGTCGACACACAGACTGGTTCAGATGATATTACTCTCTGGTCCGAAGTCAATGGTGTGACCATCAATGGTATTCTTAGCCAATGGTGGGATTGGGGCAATGATCCAACTTGTGTTGGTACAAACGCCATGACTCAAACTGATACTGAAGGTTTACAATTTACCTTTAGCTATCTGTACACAGCCGGTCAGGCAGTGTCACAGCAGTATAAGTATGGTATCAACTCACTTGATAACGAGAATGGCTTTGGCTTGAATCGTACTTTTGACCTTGATGATGCCAGTGCAACCATGGATCTTGGCATGAACTGTTTTGGTGAATTGAATGAAGATCCAGCGCTTCCATTCCCACAGTCTTGTGAACCTCTATCAATCGCCTCACTGCCAGGAATTCCAACATCCTATGCTCTGAGTCAGAACTATCCTAACCCCTTCAACCCAACGACAACCATCAACATTGCACTTCCAGAAGCCAGCAATGTTGTATTGACCATTTACAATGCTCTTGGTCAGGAAGTCCGTACCTTGAAGACAGACTATCTACATGCCGGTAACTACTCCGTAACATGGGATGGAATGGATAATTCAGGAAATACGATTTCAAGTGGTCTTTATATCTATACCATGACTGCTGGAAATCATAACTTCAGCAAGAAAATGCTCATGCTGAAATAATCGCTATGCGATTGCTTTAATCTTAAACAGGGTGGAGAAAATCTTCTCCACCCTGTTTTTTTAAAAGGGGAGTTTAGCAGTTCACCATGGTTTTACTAACAAAACTAAACAAGAACAGAGCGAGATTTTTACAAATCTTATTACTCTCCCTGATATTCATTACCGTTCCATCTTGTACCACAGCACCTGAAACCCAGAATTTTGACCTAAATGCAACCGATGATTTTTCGGTTAGCAGAGCAGATCCAGAACTATTAACTGGATTATTTAATGATTTTATTACATCAGTCTATCAAGCCCCCGCTGATGAGAAACAGGTCCTGGTTGACTCCTTTCTCCAATGGGCTGACAGTGCAACAGGTATCCCTTATATTGAGGATACCACAGCATATTTTCTTTATATAAATGGATCCAATCCTCAAGTCGCAGTAGCAGGGGATTTCACAGGTTGGGATCCCATGAACCAAAACTTAACTAATCTCTCAGGGACAAATCTTTATTACGCTGGCTACCAATTTGAAAATGATGCCAGGCTCGACTACAAACTTGTTGTGGACGGGAATTGGATCCTGGATCCATTAAATCCCAGCACCTGTAGCGGTGGATACGGACCTAATTCTGAACTTTCCATGGCAGCCTATATTCAACCACCTGAAATCGAAACCTACACCATTCCTCACGGGTCCTTATTTTCGACAACGTTTAGTGATACGACCCAGGGCCGCACTCGGGCAGTAAAGGTCTACACACCACCAGGTTATGCTGAGGGAACTCAGCACTATCGTAGTATCTACTTCCATGATGGGAGTGAGCAGATAGATCTGGGATTTGCAGAGAACGTATTGGACTTTTTGATATCACAAGAACTCATTCCACCTGTCATCGCCATCTTTGTTGACCCCATCAACAGGATGGAGGAATACGCATATGATTATGATTTTATGAATATGTTTGTGAATGAACTGGTTCCCTGGATCGATAGTGAGTACAGAACTATGCCCGAAGCTGAGTATCGAGCGGTAGCGGGTGTAAGCCTGGGAGGCTTGACATCCCTTCTGTTTACCCTTCGGCATCCTGATGTATTTGGGAACTGCGGTGCTTATTCTTCGGCAATCTGGTTTGGTGATCTCATTGATCAATATGAGGCATCCCCGGTATTACCTGTAAAAATTTATATGGATGCAGGTACATATGAACCTTCCATTTACAATAGCTCAATGTCTCTGAAAGGGATACTGGAGGATGAGCAATGGAATTTGCATTGGAAAGTATGGCACGAGGGTCATTCATGGGGCGCCTGGCGCGCTCATCTTGATGATGCACTTACCCATTTTTGGCCCATGGCTACCAGCGGCATTGATGATAGATATTAACAATACGAATTTGAGTCCCGAGGAGTATTAGGGTGATAGGAAATTTTCGATCACGTCTCAGCCAAAATATAAAGCGTAGCCTGACTTTTCTACTACTGCTGGGATCCCTCTTAGGCGTAGAGAAAACAACTCTACATCTATGGCATCCCATGCCAGCTCCAAGCCGTGCAGTTCTGAATGATCTGGTAGCTGAATACGAAAGCTTGCACCCAGAAATCAGCGTCCATCTGCTCTATAAGGAAAATGAAGAAGTACGTATGGCCTATATGTCAGCCACCGGCTTTACCGAGGGTGGACCAGATCTCCTCTATGGTCCCAGTGATTTTACTGGTGCTTTGGTGGAAATGAATATTGTCAAACCCCTGGAAAACTTTTTCTCAGAAGAAGAATTATCCGCCTTTGATCCCAAAGGTCTCACCTGGTATGAGGGACACCTCTACCAGATTGGAGATGAACTGGGAAATCATCTCGCTCTCGTCTATAACAAACGTCTCTTTGCTGAAGTTGGTCTTGATCGCCCTCCTGAAAGCTTGCAGGAACTGATTGAGTTCGGTAAAAAGCTTACCATTGATAAAGATGGAGATGGTGTTGTGGACCAATATGGACTGGTCTGGAATTTCACCGAGCCTTTCTTCTTTATGCCTTTTTACGCATCCTATGGTGGCTGGGTCATGGATGAGGATCAAAATCCTACCCTGAATAATGATGCAGCTGTGAACGCTTTCAAATTTGTCAGGGATATGCGAGATGTCCACGGCATCATTCCCATAGAGTGCGACTATGATATCGCAGACTCAAAGTTTAACACAGGTGCGGCTGGTATGCTCATCAATGGAGCATGGTCATGGGCCAAATATATGGAATCACCCCATGTAGATTTTGGTCTGGCTGTCCTGCCAATCAATGATGAGACCGGATTATTTCCAGCACCTATGATTGCCACCAAGGGCTACTATATGAATCCCTATTTGAGTGGCGAACGGGAAAAACAGGTTGTGGAACTGATGAAGTTTCTTACAGGAGCTGACGCTCAGTTCCAATATGCCAGCAGGTTGGCTACCATACCCACTCGTTTAGAAGTCCGAGAACGCCCACAAATTGCCGAGAATCCGGTGATCATGACCTCCATAGAGCAGGTGAGCCGAGGTAGAGCCATGCCCATCTCACCACAGATGAGAGCCATATGGGATGCCATGCGTCCTGCATATCAAAATGTTCTTGGTGGCAGTATGACACCTGAGGAGGGTGCAGCCTATCAACAGGAGGTAGCTGTACAAAAGGTGGCTGAGCTTTTTGAAGGGCAGGATATAGATAAAGATGCTGTCAATATTAGCGCCATCGTGGTTTATCTCGCTGGTCTTCTCCTGGCAATTTGGGCACTATACAAATTATTTGTAGCCTTTATTCTTCCTCTTGTCCGTGGTATAGCTGGCGTTCTGGTTCAGGAATCCCGATTTGGGGTTCTCATGGTGGCACCAGCCGCTCTCTTTATATTTGGAGTGGTTGTATATCCATTTTTCTATAATCTAGTGATCTCATTTTCAAATATGGGTTTGACCACTGTCAATGACTGGCAAATAATTGGGCTATCCCAATATGGAAAAGTCCTAACTGATTCTCAGTTTTACCATTTCTTTTTAAGAACAGTGATATGGACCGTAGTGAATGTGGTTTTGCACGTCATCTTTGGTGTCATGCTGGCCCTTTTGCTTAACCGACCACTACCTGGGAAGGGCATTATTCGTGTGCTCCTGATTCTGCCATGGGCAGTTCCCAGTTATATCACCGCTTTGACCTGGCGTGGGATGTTTAACATCGATTATGGTGCTGTAAACATCATCCTGAACAAATTTTTTGGGATTGAACCCATTTCCTGGCTGATCGATCCAACAAATGCCTTTATTGCCACCATTATCACCAATGTGTGGCTAGGTATCCCTTTTATGATGATCATCGCCCTGGGCGGGCTACAATCCATTCCTCAAGAGCTTTATGAGGCTGCTTCCATTGATGGGGCCACAGCCTGGCAGCAGTTTAAGAAAATCACACTGCCCCTCTTGAAACCGGTCATGATTCCTGCAATCACTCTGGGTATCGTCTGGACTTTCAACAATATCAATGTGGTCTGGCTGGTGTCCAATGGTGGACAGCCAGGAGATCAGACACATATCCTGGTGAGTTTTGTATATCGTGCTGCCTTCAACTTGTATCGATATGGGTACGCAGCAGCTTTTAGCTTTATGATATTCCTCATGTTGGCTCTGTTCTCAGTGAAGTTTATGCAGAAGAACAAAGCCACAGAAACGGCATATTAGTTAGAAGTTAGAAGTTAGAAGCAGGAACTGTTTACAACGAAATTGACGAATGAAACGAACAAAAAGCACAAAGCAATTATTTGTAAACCTCGTTCAATTTGATGTAAAAAAAGAGTACAAAACGATGAAAACAGACTAGGCAGAGAAGCACAATGAAAAAAACATCAAAACTTCAGTATTTCATGATTTATACCGCTTTGTTTATGGCAGTTGCCTGGTCCATTTATCCCATCCTCCGAGTCATCACAATTTCCATTCGTCCTGGTGACAATCTTTTAACTGAGAGTTTATCCATTATCCCAGAGGACTGGACTTTTGATAATTACATCAAACTTTTTACCGATCACCCCTTTGGTACCTGGATATGGAATTCTATTCTGGTTACGGCCACAGTCATGCTCACTGGTGTCACTCTGGCTTCCACGGCAGGCTATGCTTTGTCCCGCTTTCGCTTTCCAGGTCGCGAGGCCAGTCTGTTCAGTCTACTGGTTACACAGATGTTTCCAGCTACCATGCTGCTGTTGCCCTTGTTTATCATGCTTTCGAGTCTCCATCTGATAAACACATATCTGGGTTTGATTGTCATTTATTCTTCTACGGCCTTGCCATTCTGCGTGTGGTCAATGAAAGGGTATTACGATACCATACCCTATTCTTTGGAAGAAGCTGCCCGCATTGATGGTGCCAGCAGATTTATGGCATTTTACAAGATTATTCTACCGCTGGCATCACCTGCTCTTGTGATCACTGCCCTCTTTTCATTTATGTCGGCCTGGACAGAATATATAGTAGCAGCTCAAGTGCTCTGGTATGAAGAAATGTTCACTCTACCCATCGGTTTGAAATCGTTTCAGGCCAATATGACAACAGAATGGGGTCTTTATGCAGCTGGAGCCATGATCGTCTCCATACCGGCGATTGCACTTTTCCTTTTTCTAACAAAATATTTAATTGGTGGTCTCACTTTGGGATCGGTCAAAGGCTAGTTTTACAACTCTATTGGGAATCTCCATGAAAAACTTTTCTCTACTTCTTTTGCTTACCATCATCGTGCTGTTCATGTCTGGATGCGATACGCTCACCCCTGAAGCACAATTATTAGATGCACCGTGGGTCTTGAAATACGATTCAAGTCGGGTAGGTCTCCGAGCAGGCTGGTTCGATAATGATTATGACCGCTCCCAGTGGGAAACCACTGAGGTCCCAGGCGTGTGGGCTGATGACGAATATGATGGATTCGCCTGGTATGCCACTCAAATCCAAGCTAAAAACATCCCGGCCGGTTACAACCTGGCTCTGGTATTTGATTCCATCGATGACAATGCTGTTGTATGGTTGGATGGACGACTATTCGGCAAACAAATGGGCTATAATATTAAATTCTTTTTTGATATTGGTGATAAATTAGCCGATGGCAAAGTTCACCACCTGGTACTCCGCATTGAGGATACTGGCGGTCCTGGTGGCATCCCGGGAGCAGTTTATTTGGAACCATATATTGATGAGATAGACTTATTGCGAAATGAAGCAAGCAAGGTTGACGCTCCGGCATCACCTGAATGGGTGAAAGATGCTGTAATCTACGAAGTGTTTGTTCGCCAGCAATCACAGGAGGGTACCTTCCAGGGATTAATCAATGATCTCGATCGCATCAAATCTTTGGGTATCGACCTGCTCTGGCTCATGCCTGTTCATCCCATTGGTGAAGAGAACAGAAAGGGTGCAGTTGGTAGTCCATACTCCGTTCAGGATTATTATGCAGTCAATCCTGATATGGGATCAATGGATGATTTCAAGCAGCTTGTAGAAGAAATACACGCCAGGGATATGCATATCATTTTGGACTTTGTGCTCAATCACTCGTCCTGGGACAATGAACTGCTGGATCAACATCCTGATTGGTATACCCAGAATGCAGCGGGAGAGATCATTCCTCCAAATGCAGACTGGCACGATGTGGCTGGTCTCAATCATGACAACCCTGCATTACGAGCCTATCTGATTGAAATGCTGCAATGGTGGATCACCGAAACCGATATTGATGGCTATAGATTTGACGTTGCTGAATTGGTCCCAAATGAATTATGGGCCGATGCCAAAGCAGCTTGTCAGCAGGTTAAATCTGATGTCTTTTTTCTGGCGGAGGGGGCTAAACCTGATTTACATCTTAACGGTCATGATATGACCTACTCCTGGAACATGTGGGAGGGGATCATACAGTTGTCTCAGGGGAATGCCGACCCATCCGAGATCAAACGCTCCTATGAATTGGAAGAGTTTCAGTATCCTCAGGGATCTCTACGGATGCGGTTCAGCGAGAATCATGATAAAACCAGATCAGCAACACTGATCCCAGATAGAGATCTCAATCTGACCGCCTGGGCATTTATGGCTCTGATGGATGGCAACCCGCTGATTTACGCTGGCCAGGAAATAGGTACCACTGGTGAGTACGTACCGGCTCTGTTTGAGAAGATTCCTCTTGACTGGGAAGATGGGGATATGGGTATTTCTAAAGTCATGTCAGATGTGCTTCAAATCAGAAAAGAGCACCTCACTTCCTCTTCAGCATTCAATTTTATTATTGCCAATAACGATCGTAAGATCATGGCTTACAAACATGGGGAATTGCTCAATTTCTTTAATTTTTCGGCTGATACATTCAAGTTTTCAGCCAGTGGGATGGATAATATAATTTATGGTGGTATTGTGGAGAATCCAGATAGCAGTCTGTCCTTACTACCAAAGCAGTTTGGGGTGATCAAATGAAAAAACTAATACTTCTAAATCTTATTCTGGTAGCCTGCCTACCGCTTGCTGCCCAGGATGTTGCTTACTGGGAACCACCTACAATCACGCAGGGCGGTTCCGTAGATATTTATTATAATACAATTGCCGGGACCCTGCCTGACAATGCATCTAATGTTCTCATTCACCTCGGCTGGAACGACTGGACTAATGTTGAAGATCTGCCTATGACTGCAGGTACTGATGGATGGTGGAGTTTCCATTTTGACATTCCTGACGAAGCTGATGTAATCGATTTTGTTTTCCAGGATGGCCAGGGTAATTGGGATAATAATGGCGGACAAGGGATTGATTGGCATATTGGGGTAGATGTCCCTGGTCTGTGGGAACCGCTTTTCCCAGGTCCCAACGACACAATTCGAATCAGTGTTCAGTATCCTGAAATCGGTTATCTCTGGTGGGGTGTCAATTGGTGGTCAGCTCCTATCGACCAATATCATCCTGAGAACACAGTGGTTGGGCAGGAAGGGTTATCTGTTGACAGCGACCTGATCGGTCCGGATACAAACAACATTTCATATATAGAGATTGGACCCTTTA
This sequence comes from Fidelibacterota bacterium, assembly GCA_018673925.1. GTDB lineage: Bacteria > Fidelibacterota > UBA8477 > UBA8477 > JABMPR01 > JABMPR01. The sequence continues at coordinate 20,327 of JABHBL010000102.1, read as the reverse complement.
ATAGCTCGAATCAGATTGTGTCCAGTGTGGATTTTGTCTTCCATTTCGAGGATGGGACGTGGGACAATAACAATGGGGGTGACTATCATATTCCCATGAGTTTTGATCCAGGACCTTTAGATCCAACGGTCAACATAATCAATATCGAAGAAGGTGCGATCCTGGATGACGATCAATTGATCCAGATCGAATCTCAGGATGCCAATTATGTCGAAGTCAAATTAGACGGGGCAACCAGACATATCAGTGGTGGGGGCAATTTTGAGTTTACTACCAATACTGAGGATTTGAGCTATGGAACACATCAACTGACAGCTTTTGCCCGTAGAGATAATCAGCGCGTCATGGCTGATATCAAATTGGTCTGGAACATTCCTGATGTCGTGGAGGAGTCAATCCCGCCCTGGTATAATCTGGGAGTCCATGACCAACTGGATGGAACCGTAAGTTTTTCCATTCTCGCTCCAGGTAAAAAGTTTATCTCTCTCGTTGGAGAATTTAATGAGTGGGATCCTGTGGCCGGTCTTATGAAATATGATCCTGCCCAAGGAATTTTCTGGCTGAATTTCCCACTGGGACCAGGCGAATATGAATACCTCTACATCATTGATGGTGATAAAGTTGTCGGTGATCCTCTCGCAACAGATGTGAACTGGACAGATATGTTTGGTAATGAACACTGGGCATCAGAGAACCAGAGGTCTGTAGCGAGTATTGGTCAGGATGATTTTCCCTGGACAGATGATGAGTGGGTGAAACCAAACATGAAAGACCTCATCATTTATGAAATGCTCCTCCGTGATTTTACGGATTCAGGGGATCTTGCTGGGTTGATGAGCAAGATGGACTATCTGGAGGATCTGGGTGTGAATGCCATTGAGCTCATGCCACCTACAGAATTTCCTGGTGAAACCTCATGGGGCTACAACCCTGCTTTTTTCATGGCTTTTGAATCATCATATGGTACACCTGATGACTTTAGAGAATTTGTAGATGAAGCCCATGCCAGAGGTATGGCCGTTCTCATTGATCTTGTCTTTAATCATGCTGATGGGAGTTCACCATATCAGCAAATGTACGGAAATGATTACGAAAATTCTCCCTACATGCATGCTGAGGGGAACGAGTGGGGTTTTCCTGACTTTGATCATTCGCGTACAGGAACCCGAGTCCTGGCCAGTCAAACAGTACGACATTGGATCAACGAATATCATGTGGATGGATACCGTTATGATCATACACCAGGGGTAGGCTGGGATGGCATCAGTTATTTTGCCAATGAAGCCTACATGGCAGACAATACTGCCTATCAGATAGCTGAACATTTTGATTCAAATGTGTGGAGTCTTATCAGTGCTACGCGTATAAACTCACACTGGCATGATGCCTTCCATGATCAGATGAAAGCAAATCTGAGACAGGGCCAGTTTGAAGGCTCCACATATGGAGATATGAATAGGACAGAGCAGGGAATCAATTTCAGTGCCGATGGTTTCTCAGATGCTGAAACCTGTGTGAACTATATTGAAAGTCACGATGAACAAAGGATCATTTTTGAAGCCCAAACCAATGGTCTGAGCTATGAGACAGCTCTACAAAAGGCTGAGCTGGCTGCCCAGACACTTTTTACAAGTTCTGGAATCCCCATGTTTTATATGGGGGCTGAGTTTGGTATGGATACTGAGCGTACCATTGATTATAACTTACTCAGATGGCACTATCTTGAGGATCCCGATAGGGCTCAGATTCATCAGAATTATAAAAATATGATCTGGCTACGGAACAACTATCCTGCCTTCAGATCAAACAATATCAACACCGTACATAAATCAAATACACAGAAATCAATCGTATTCCAACGGACTATGGATGGTGAGGCAGGCGCTCTGGTAGCGATTAACTTTAGCACTTCAGATCAAACTATGGATCTTGAGTTTCCATGGGCAGGAACCTGGTATGAGTATACCCAGGATGACACTGTCGAGATCGAGACCAATTGGTTTGGATCTTATAGCTTACCAGCATCTTCCGCACGGATCTTTACCAGTGAACGCTTATGGGTGGGCATTGATAATCAGGCAAAGATACCTCTGGAGATTGCTCTACACCCAGCATATCCTAACCCTTTCAATCCCAGCACTACATTGAGATTTGACTTGCCAAATCCTACATTGGCGAGCTTGAAGATCTATGATGTCAGGGGGCGCGAGGTATGGTCACATAGTGAAGGTCCAGCTCAAATTGGAGCAGGTTCCTACGAGTTGGTTTGGAATGGCGTGAATGATGCCAATCAACCAGTAGCAACGGGTTTATATTTTGTTGAGCTGAGGACATCGGGTTTCCATCAGGTTCAAAAACTGATGCTCGTTAAGTAGATCTCGAGATTTTCTAACATGATTGACAGAGGACAGGAGCGATGCCTGTCCTCTTCACTTCTGGAAGGGGATACATGCGTATAAAGTGGCTTGCCTTAATCATTTTCACTCTCATTCTGTCTAGTTGCGTGGAGAATAAACAAGCTGGTTCCCGTACTTTCGAATTGGCTCCGGGAAGCACCAGAGAGATCGCCTACACAGACAAACAGGATGCACACTGGGTAACACGAGCTGGTGGGTATAATAGCTCTCCCTGGCATGGGCTTACTGCGCTTAAGCGTGGATACTTTGAAGATCTATTCATCTCAGCTGATGGTGAATTATTACCAAGAGAGGAAGCTCTGGTAAGCATAACCCCAGCCTCACTAAAACGTCATTATCCAGATAGGGGAATTCGTGAGACCTGGACCCTCCTGGACGAGAAGAGAATGCTCCTGGTGGAGCTGGAGGCTGATCAGGCCACGCATTGGAACATCCAGCCTGCTATTCTGGGTGGGAATCAACCTGTAGATTTCGAGATCAAAACTTCTGGTCAGGAAATGAATGTGGTTTTGAACCGCATGCTGGATATCCCTTCCAGCTATCCCCATTTAAAAATTTGGTTCTCGCAATCTATGGAATGGCTGTCTGCACAAGTACCTGATATGCAGCTATATACAGCATTTTTGACACCACGGGCGGAATACACCTCATCCCATCGTCTGGTGATTGCCATATCTCTGAATAAAGAAGCTGAAGAGCTGAAAATTGAACCGGGCTGGATTGAGAATAATCGAAGTCTAAGACAACAAAGAATTAACCAGCGTGCTGAGTCCACCTTCGTTACCAGCAATCTCCCTGACCTGGACAAAGCCATTTTCTGGGCCCATCATTCACTGGATGGTTTGGTGATGAAACAATTAGGCAAGGGTATCTATGCCGGACTGCCCTGGTTTGACGATTACTGGGGACGAGATGCTTTTATTTCATTCACCGGTGCTGTATTGGTGAGTGGCCAATATGAGGATGCCAGGCAGATTCTGCTGTCATTTGCTGATCTTCAAAATAAGGACGAATTTGACCCGGATTACGGTCGGGTTCCCAATCGAGCACAACCTGATAACATTATCTACAATACCACTGATGGCACCCCCTGGTTTGTCCGTTCAGTTTGGGATTATTATCGATACAGCAATGATGAGAAATTCCTGGATGAGATGTGGCCAGCCGTTCGTCGAGCTACAACAGGTTCCTTGAGGAATTGGGTCGATAAGGATGGTCTCCTGCGTCATGCCGATGCCGATACATGGATGGATGCCAAGGGTCCGGATGGTCCCTGGAGTCCCAGAGGAGATCGGGCCATAGACATTCAATTTATCTGGCGTGACCAGTTGGAGATAACCAAACGTCTCGCCCAGAAATATGAGGATTATGATCTGGTCGAACAGGTCCAGCAGACCATTTCCAGTTGCAAGACATCACTTGAAAAATTTAGATCTTCAGATGGGACTCATCTGGTAGATCATCTCAACTCTGATGATTCACAGGACGCTCAAATACGTCCCAATGTTTTTCTGGTACCCCCGTTATTCAATGAAACCTGCGATTGGTCTACTTTCAAAACTCTGGCACCCCAGTTAATAACCAGGAATGGGGTTTTATCATTGGCACAGGATGATTCAAATTTCCATCCATATCATCATCAACCCGGCCTGTATGTACAGGATGCTGCCTACCACAATGGTATTATCTGGACCTGGAATTCGGCAGCCACCATCACACCGGCAATTCAATTCCATCAATATCACTATGCTGAAACAATTTTTATTGATCTCACACATCAAATAAATAAACGTGGAGCAATTGGAACCATTGCGGAGCTAACAGATGCCTGGCCAAGAGTTGGGGAACTGCACCTATCTGGTACTTTTAGTCAAGCCTGGAGCCTGGCTGAGTATCTACGCAGCTTCTATCAGGATATACTGGGTATCCAACCCGATTTATCTGAGGCTCACGTAACCATTGCACCGCGACTCCTCAAAAATTTAAAGGAAGTGAGTTTCATGCACCCCATTGGTGAAGATGAATGGGAGATTGAGTACCAGGAGTCTGAATCACAATTTGACATCACCATTTCTAGATCATCCCAGGATGAAATGAAACTATCATTTGAGCTATTTGCTGATGTAGAAGTTACTCACCTTGATCTGAGCTGGAAACAGACTGATCTGCATCTTCGATATGAAAAGCACATGGGGCAGTGGACGGTCTCAGGTGAAATCGAGGACTATATGGTGACACATGAAGATGTCGCTGTTCAACCAAACAGTCTGGCTTTTTGTGAACTTGATACCACCAGGGACGTGCCAGCTCTTATGGGACCAGAACATCGACTTCTCAGTGAAAAAGAGTTGAACAGTTTTAGTGGAGCAGCCCCATCCATACTCGCGATGTCAGATCCAGTAGGGGATGACCATGGTCTGAATTCACGTTTTACATACCCTACCAACCCTCAATTTGAAAATGGTCTGGCAGATATACTTGGGTTTGAAGTGAAGCAGGGGAAAGATCACTACGAATTTGAACTCAATTTTTCAAACCTGGTCGATCCCGGTTGGCATCCGGAATATGGCTATCAATTGACCTATTGTGCCATTGGAATCAGCTACAATAAAGCAACAGGCACGAAAGAATTGGGAAAGAATTCCCAATCTACGTTTCAGGCAGGTTTTAAGGCAGATCAAATCATGTATATCAGTGGGGGGATCTTGCTGGTTGATGATAAGCATGAGTCTGAGGCAGAGTATATGCCCAGATCAGTTGCCGGCGCAATTGGTGATGCTGAAACCGAAGGCATCATGTTCACACTACCCAAAGACCTGTTTCCAGAATCACTTGAATCAGCTAGCTTTCAAATTGCCGTGGGTTGTCAGGATGATCATGGAGGAGCAGGTATAGGTGATTTTCGTCCAGTCCAGTCTATGGGCAGCGAGTGGCTCGGCGGCGGTGGCAGCGAAACCGGATCAAATGTCTATGACTGGCTAATAGACTCCTGATCATTTCTCAATGTTTGCGCTCTTCTCGTCCTCAGCGGTAAAAAAACCTACGTACAGAACAACAAATAACCCCAATAATTGCTTTTAATAAATAATTTGGAACTATTCTAACTTAAGTCATATTAACTACCTGTGAAGAAGACCTGGAAAATTACTGCCATTTTTACACTTATCCTCATCGGGATGATGCAGGCAGTTCCATTTATTCCAACCCACAATAATTGTCAGGCTGCCTGTTGTGTAGAGACAGTAAGTTGTTGTGAGACTGAGGTTGACTCGGGATGCGATATGTCCATGACCTCATGTAATGTGACGCTCTTTGTCCCGTTGATTTCAGCTCCCCTCATTAAAGTAGAATCCAACATTTCCCTTGATATTGCTTCTGCTCCCATGTTGCAATTGGAAGTTTTGCCAGCGCAATCTCAAGTAATTTCTACGAATCTGGATCATTTCCAGGAAGCTCCACCCCCAGACCACACCCCTTTACTTATTTAGACTTCTCTAACAGCTAGGATTCAACACCAGGCCAAAAGCTTGAGTGTGTATTGTTATGTGTAAAATCCTGTTTTGGAGATGTTGTTGTGTATAGAAATAATAAAGTTTTAGTGGGCAAAAGCTGGGTCACCCTGTTATCCCTTCAGCTTCTGCTATGCTCACTCCTGATGAGCTCTGAGCCAAAAATTAACCCTGGAAGTGACGGTTGGATAAGCCAGCTGGAACAGAGTCCAAAGGAATTACCCTCACAGGTAAAGAGCCTTGATGGGCTCATTGAATTGTCTCTCTCGAGGAATTCTGGGATTCGGGCTCAATACGCTGAGTGGAGAGCAAATCAGGATGCAGAGCAAACCATCTCAAGTTTGCCGGATCCAAATCTAGGGATTGGTTATTATATAGAGCCGGTTGAGACAGCTCAAGGACCACAATCAGCCAAGATATCTCTGGGACAGACCATTCCCTGGTTTTCCAAAATTAGGGCTGCTCGAGAAATCATGGGTTATCAGTCGATTCAGAGCTATAGGGCCCTGGAGACGGCGAGATTAGGGCTGAAGCGCCAGATAACCAGTTTGTGGGTAGAAGCAGGTTATATTCAATCTATAACCTCCATTATTGAAGCCCAAATAGCCCTTTCAAAGGATTTGGAAGAAATTCTCAACATCCAGTACCAAAGTGCCTCTGTTTCTCATAAAAAGCTGGTTGAAGTTCAAATCCAATCACTTCAACTTGAAAATGATCTTCGTGATGCTGAAAGTCAGTTTTACCGTCTCAACCTAAAGTTGAGATCAATACTCGAAATTGACACTTCTTTACCTGCGGATTTTCTACCAATTCAAACAATCCAGTTTCTGTACGAAAGATCAACAGGCGAGGTCTCAATTGACCATCCACAGCTTCAAGGTCTGGAGGCAATGCTTCAAGAAACCCAGGCAATGAAAGCCAGCGCCAGGGCTGCCTATATTCCAGATTTGAAATTTGGACTAGACTATATACTCACGGATACAAAGATGACAGATGGGGTAGCCATGGCTGGAAGCGGAAAAGATCCACTCAGTTTGAGTGCTGGCATCGCCTTGCCTTTATGGAATTGGAAATCAAAAAAAGCTGCAGTGAAATCCGCTGACTGGCGTGAAAAAAAGGCCCACGCTCTCATGGAGGCTGTAAGCTCTAGCCTGGCTCAGGATTATGATGTCTCCCAGTCCATGCTTGATGAGGATATGAGATTGATTCACCTGTATGAAGATCAATTGATACCCAAAGCCCGGGAAATTGAAAAGGTGATGCAGCAGGAATATATCAGCCAGAGCTCTGATGTATTCACATACACCATGTCTCGCCAACATGTTCTTGATTTACAGTTAGCACTGACCAAGACTCAATATTCTGCACAATTACATCTAGCTGATCTCAGCTATTTGAAAGGCATATAAAATGAATGAATTAATATCAAAGTATGTTCAAATAATGAAGCCATTTCTGTCTAGCACATGGGTGAAAACCATTGCAACACTCATCCTGGGTGTCCTGTTGGGGAGTTTTCTCTTTTCAACGGGCAGTGAGGCTGTGAGCTCTGACCACGAGGATCATTCCCAGGGAACCATATGGACCTGTTCCATGGATCCTCAGGTGAAACTGGATGAACCAGGTCAATGTCCAATCTGCTATATGGATTTAATCCCACTTGCAGTAGATGATGGTGCTGCAACCAATCATTCCAGTCATCAGGGGGAAACAAGGTGGACTTGCTCCATGCATCCACAGGTAAAACTGGATGAGCCGGGACAATGTCCAATCTGTTTTATGGACTTAATCCCCCTGGCAAGTGAGAGTGGATCAGATGCTTCAGCAGAGATCAGTTTATCAGCAGCTGCAGTTAAATTAGCTCAAATTTCAACCACTCCAGTCCGTCATGGAATGGCCCATAGTGAGATTCACCTCTCAGGTAAGATTGATTATGATGAAACCCGTGTGAAAAATATTGCCGCCTGGTTTCCAGGTCGACTGGAACACTTGTATGTTGATTACACGGGAATTCGAGTGAATAGGGGTGATCATTTGTTGGAAATATATAGTCCAGAACTCTATTCGACCCAAAGTGAATTACTCCAGGCTTATAGCAGGATGAATCGTATGGATCAAAGCCCTGTGGCTCAGAAAACATCTCAGGCCACCTATGATGCTGTGGTAGAAAAGACCAAACTCCTGGGGCTGAGTATGACGCAAATAAATACCATCACCTCTACTGGAAAAGCTCGTTCAGTCTTACAAATTAACAGTCCCATCACTGGCGTCGTCATTCACAAAAATGCTGTGGAGGGCAAGTATGTCAAAACTGGGGAGCAGATTTATTCTATTGCAGACTTGTCCAAAGTATGGTTGATCCTTGAAGCATACGAGAAAGATCTACCTCTATTGACCTATGGTCAGGAACTCTCCTTCTCAGTTCCAGGATTACCTGGGCAGGATTTTAGTGCTCATATCTCATACATTGACCCTCTGGTAAATCCTGAGAAGCGGAGTATAACCGTAAGGGCTGTCCTGGATAATAAGCAGGGCTTGTTGAAGCCTGGAATGCTGGCTGAAGCAACCGTGTCAGTGATGCTGAACGGAAGTGGCAAGGTAGTTACCCCTGATTTGAGTGGGAAATGGGCTTGCCCCATGCATCCTGAAGTGGTTGAAAATTATCCTGGAGATTGTTCTATCTGTGGTATGGATCTGGTACCCCTGCAAGAAATTGGCGGAGTTCAGACCATGGCCACCCACGCATTACTCATTCCCGCAAGTTCCGTGCTGAAGACGGGTCATCGGGCACTGGTTTATGTGCAAACCACTGGGGGTGAAATGAGTCAGTTTACTCTTAGAGAGATAGTTTTAGGGCCTAGAGCAGGTTCAGAATACATCGTCATCGACGGATTGACAGTTGATGAACTCGTGGTTTCTAATGGGAATTTTAAAATAGATAGTGCTATGCAAATCGCCGGAAAGAAGAGCATGATGAGTGGTGATGGAGCGCCCTCATCTGCACCAGTAGGACACCAACATGGCTAAAACAAACTTTCTCGATCGCCTTATCGGATTGCCTTTAGAAAATAGGCTGATCACTCTGATTCTATTTATTTCACTCATGATATGGGGACTCCTGGCAGCTCCATTTGATTGGGATATCCCTGGAATAGATCGCACACCTGTCCCGGTGGATGCCATCCCAGATATTGGTGAAAACCAGCAAATCGTTTTCACAGAGTGGGCAGGACGTTCTCCCCAGGATATTGAGGATCAGATTACGTATCCTTTGACTGTGGCACTTCTGGGTACACCGGAAGTCAAAACGGTACGTTCATTCTCTATGTTTGGTTTTTCTACCATCTATGTGATTTTCAATGAGGATGTGGATTTCTATTGGTCAAGGAGTCGCATCCTGGAGAAGCTGAATGCCCTTCCATCAGGGACCTTGCCAGATGAAGTCAAACCAAGTCTGGGACCAGATGCAACTGCACTGGGTCAGGTATTCTGGTACACACTTGAGGGTCGTGATGAAAAGGGACAACCCACTGGTGGTTGGGATCTTCACGAATTACGCTCAATCCAGGATTATTACGTAAAATATGGACTATCCACAGCCAGGGGTGTAGCAGAAGTTGCCTCTGTGGGTGGTTATGTCAAAGAATATCAGATTGATGTCAATCCCCAGGCCTTACGCCACTATGGAATCTCATTATTGCAGGTATTTGAGGCGGTAAGAAATGCTAATAACGAGATTGGAGCCCGCACAGTAGAAGTAAATCGCGTGGAGTATATGATTCGTGGTTTGGGTTTTATCGAAGGGCTGGATGATTTAGAAGTCACCGTCCTGAAGGTTATTGACAATGCACCAATCACCATCGCTGATGTTGCACATGTCAGTTTTGGCCCGGCCTTACGAAGAGGTGCGCTGGATAAACAGGGTTCTGAGGTTGTTGGTGGTGTGGTCGTTACCCGATATGGTGAAAACCCTCTGGCAACTATCAATGCCGTCAAAGCCAAGATCAAAGAAATTTCACCAGGGCTTCCATCGAAAACACTGGCTGATGGTTCAGTCTCACAGCTTGAGATTATCCCCTTCTATGATAGGTCAGGTCTTATTTATGAGACCCTGGGGACCTTGAATCATGCCTTGCGTGAAGAAATAATCATCACGCTCATTGTGATTCTGGTGTTGCTCATGCACCTTAGAGCTTCAATCCTCATCAGCATGATGATGCCAGCTGCAGTCCTGATCACTTTTGTGGGAATGAAACTATTCCATGTTGATGCAAACATTGTAGCTCTATCCGGGATAGCAATTGCTATTGGGACTATTGTGGATATGGGCATCATCATGACCGAAAATATTCTCAAGAAAATTGAGAATGATCAGAAGTCTCCACACCTTATCAATCAGATTCTGGAAGGAGCCAGGGAAGTTGGACCAGCAATTCTTACTGCGGTTTCCACCACGGTTATCAGTTTTTTACCGGTATTTACCATGGAAGGAGCCGAAGGAAAGCTGTTTAAACCACTGGCTTACACAAAGACCTTCGCACTGATATCCTCAGTGGTTTTGGCCATTTTGGTTTTACCGGTGGTTGCCAGTTTTGTCTTTTCGAAGAAATCTGATAAACAGTGGACTAGGAAATTATCACTGGCCATTCTACTCGCTCTCTCAATCTGGGTAGCTGTTTCATTCAATATTATCATTGGCGTAATTCTGGGTAGTATTGCACTTCTTCAGTTGCTCAAACCCCTGCTGAAAAATTATCCCTGGCTTTATCATGAAAAAACATTGAATTACCTCCTTGTCTTTGATGTGATCATCCTGCTTTCACTCACCTGGGTGCCTTTGGGTTATGAATATGGTGCAGGTATGAATTTTTTGTTGGTCGCCGTCCTGGTCGGCTTCATTCTGGGGCTGATTAAGACCTTTACCCAGGGATATCCAAGAATTCTTGAGTGGATGTTGAATAATCGGGGAATTGCTCTGCTGATACCGTCAGTTCTTTTGATGTTTGGATTGAATGCGTGGTTGGGTTTTGACTCGATTTTTGGCTGGTCACCTGATGTGATCAAAGAGAGTCGACCTTATCAAAAAATGGTACACGTTTTTCCAGGATTAGGTAGAGAGTTTATGCCTGATCTGGATGAAGGTTCCTTTTTGTATATGCCAACCACCATGCCACATGCTGGGATGGAGGAGTCGCTTGATGTCCTCTCAACGCTGGATAGGGCGCTCAACTCAATCCCCGAGGTGGAGAATGTTGTAGGTAAGATTGGTCGAGCTGAAACCCCCCTGGATCCGGCACCTCTTTCCATGATTGAATCCGTGGTGACCTATAAATCTGAATACATTCAGGATGGATCAGGGAATACGCTGAAATTTGAAGTTGATGATGATGACCAATTTGTTCGAGACTCAAATGATCAATTGATCCCAGATAGTCGTGGGAAACCATTTAGACAATGGCGCAGCCACATACGCAATAATCAGGATATTTGGGATGAATTGGTTAGGGTTGCCCAACTACCTGGAACCACATCTGCACCAAAACTGCAGCCCATCGCCGCTCGAATTGTCATGCTGCAAAGTGGTATGCGGGCACCCATGGGCATCCGGGTACATGGCTCAGATATCGAGAGCATGGAAGCATTTGGACTAGAGCTTGAGACTTATCTCAAAGAAATTCCTTCTGTAAAGGCCAGCGCTGTTTTTGCTGATCGAATCGTGGGTAAACCCTATCTGGAAATCGATATCCATCGTCAGGCTATTGCCCGTTACGGATTGTCTATTCGTGATGTCCAGCAGGTTATTGCAGTCGCTATTGGTGGTAAACAAGTTGGAATGACTATAGAGGGTCGTGAACGCTATCCCATCCGCGTCAGATATATGCGTGAATTCAGGGAGAGTGATGAGAGCTTTGAATCCATTCTCGTTCCAACCTCGTCTGGGGCTCAAATTCCATTGGGACAGTTGGCCAGCGTTCGCTTTACCCGGGGACCGCAAGTCATAAAAAGTGAAAATACTTTTCTGCTCTCTTATGTCCTTTTTGACAAAGTCGATGGCTATGCTGAAGTCGATGTGGTTGAGCAGGCCAGAGCATACCTGGATAGTAAGATTGATTCAGGTGAGCTGAATGTTCCCAGTGGTGTGAGTTTCGATTTTACAGGCTCCTACGAAAATCAGGTTCGGGCTACCAAGAGAATGCGGATTGTCCTGCCACTGGCTCTCATGTCAATCTTTGTGATTCTGTATATGCAGTTCAAACGTACATCCACGACTGCAATCGTATTCTCAGGGATATTTGTCGCCTGGGCTGGCGGTTTTACTCTCATCTGGCTTTATGGCCAACCCTGGTTTATGGATTTCTCAATTGGTAGTCTGAATTTTAGAGAAATATTTCAAATTCATGAGATCAATTTGAGCGTAGCTGTCTGGGTGGGTTTTCTGGCTCTTTTTGGTATTGCCACAGATGATGGCGTGTTGATCTCGACTTATCTTGATCAGCAATTTGAAGAGCTTAAACCAACCACACGCCAGGAGATTCAGGCAGCAGCAATTCTGGCAGGGAAGCGGCGTATTCGCCCAGCCATGTTAACTACGGCTACCACGTTGCTAGCCTTAATTCCAGTACTCACTTCAACTGGGAGAGGAGCGGATGTTATGGTCCCCATGGCCATTCCTTCATTTGGGGGGATGCTTTTCGCCATCACGAACACATTCGTTGTGCCGGTTATGTATGTGATATTGGCAGAAAGACGACTGTTAAAGAGATGATAAAAAGTAGTGAATTTTACGATGACAGGGTCATATTGAGAATCTAAATAGCAAGTGGAGTATGAGATATGGAAAAACATGTTTTCAAAGTAAGCGATATGAATTGTAATGGTTGTGTAGCAACAATCCAAAAAGGATTAGAGGCCGATGCACGGGTCGAATCCATTGATATTCAACTATCAAAGAAGCAAGTTTCAGTCAGTGGAGATCTCACTACAGAGGAATCTGCTGAGATTATCAGAAATTCAGGATTTAACCCTGAGCAAAGCACTGAGAAAAAGGGATTTCTAGGGAGTCTGTTTTCTAGCTGATGCGAGGTATCCTCCACATACTGGCCCATTTTCTGGTTCCAGCAGCAATTGCTCCCTGGATGAGTAAATATATGCTTCCTCAAAAGAGCTGGAAATACTACTGGGTGGTTATGTCAGCTACCATGGTGGTGGATCTGGATCATCTGTTGGCCCATCCCATATATGATCCTGGCAGGTGCAGTATTGGTTTTCATCCCCTGCACTCATTTTGGGCTATTGGAGCATACTCGCTTCTATTAATCCCGGATAAAACCAGAGTGATTGCAATAGGTTTGATGGTGCATATGATGTTGGATGGGATTGATTGTGTCTTGATGTGACTATAATTACGAATTACGAATTACGAATTACGAATTATGAATGATAAACGAAAAACGAAAAGTAAAGAGAGGTAAAGATATGAAGTATTTATGGATGACAGTCGTGCTGGCAGTATTTGTGGTTGGTTGTGGTCAGGAAAAGGCTGCACCGGCAACGAACCATGATGGTCACAACCATGCTGCCATGGAAAAAACCGCAGCACCTGCTGATGCAGAAAAATTAATCTACTATACCTGTCCAATGGAATCGCATAAGCATATCCATAGTCGGGAGCCTGGCACATGCACGGAGTGTAATATGACCCTGGTTCCTGGAGTCATCACAACAGAAGACAAAATGGAATATTATGGATGTCCCATGCTGATCCATAGCCATGTCCGTCAAGATTCTGTAGGAAGATGCGCAGAGTGTAAGATGGAGCTAAAACCCATGCGGTTGAAAAAAGCATAGATGATCTAAAGACCACCTCCTTCGAATTAGTTTTTATTTTGAATTGCTGAACTCAAGGTTAACATCACATGAATTCAATGCTTAAACACAAATGTGATTATCGGAAGTTTCATCATATGGAACGACTGAACAGCTCTTCGAATAAAAGGAATACATAAGATGCAGGATATTTTAGATCTGCTATTGAGCAACAAGCTCTACATGGGAGTAGCGGCGTTTGTTGGTATCGGATTATTGATATTTTTGATGAAAAAGGTATTCAAACTATTCATGATATTGATGTTTGTGGTACTGGCCTATGGCGTCTTTATCTATGTCACTGAGGATGATCCCCTGGGTACCATAAAAGATCAGTTAAGTCCAGCCATGGATAAACTTGATGATGCCACTCAGGATCTTCAACAAGAAGCCCTTGACAAGGTTATTGAAGAGGTAGATAAAAAGCTGAAAAAAGCCGGAAATTAGTAATTTCAACCTCGCAGGCACTTGCCAGCAGGGGCTTAATAATGAATCCTATCTATTCAGTTTTTCTGGATAGGTAGGATTTTTTAATATCATGGAGATCTCCACGTGGGATGGCAGCAATAAGCCGCTTGGTGTAATCAGTCTGTGGATCCTGGTAGACACTGTCAGCATCCCCCATTTCCTCCACTTTACCTTCATTCATCACCACCATTCTGTCTGACATAAATTTTACAACAGAGAGGTCATGGGAGATAAAGATATAGGTGAGACCAAACTCGTCCCTCAGCTCATTTAACAGATTTAATACTTGAGCCTGGACAGAAACATCCAGAGCAGAGACGGATTCATCACAAATCACAAATTCGGGCTGAACAGCCAGTGCCCGGGCGATACAAATTCTTTGTCTTTGACCACCTGAAAATTCGTGGGGATATCGGTTATAATGACTGGGATCCAGATTGACTCGTTCCAACAACTCCTGGACCTTCTGGCGCCGAGTTTGATCATCACCATGGAGTTGGTGAACTTGCATGGGCTCCATGATAGCTGATCCGATGGTAATTCTTGGGTTGAGAGAGGAGTAAGGATCCTGAAAAATTATTTGAATTCTTCTGCGAATCTCCCGTAATTCATCTCCAGAGATATTGGTGATATCCTTATTATGAAAGATGATGTTGCCTGCTGTGGGCTCAATGAGTCTAAGAATGGTACGTCCCAGTGTGGTTTTACCACAGCCTGATTCTCCAACCAGACCCAGGGTTTCACCTGGATAGACATCAAAAGTCACATCATCTACTGCTTTTACATGATCCACCACTTTGCTGAATAACCCTTCACGAACGGGGAAGTAGGTTTTCAGGTTGTTGATGGTGAGAATGGGTTCCTGGGCATAAAGGTTCTCATGACGTTTGGCTGTTTCCTCGGGTGTAATGATGAGATCATGGATTGTTTCATCCACAGATTTTTTGATCTCTAACATTTCACCTTCATCACTCTCCGACATAAAGTCAGCCATGGTGGGGAGGAGTTTTAAACGATGATCCAGGGGTGGGCGACAGGCAAGTAGGCCTTTGGTATAGGGGTGTTGCGGGTCAGAAAAAATTTCCCAGACAGAGCCTTGTTCAACAATTTTGCCCTTATACATGACCACAACATGATCTGCGATTTCTGCAATAACACCCAGGTCATGGGTAATAAATATAATACCCATATCATGGCTATCTCTTAAACGACGCATCAAATCAAGGATGGTAGCCTGAACGGTCACATCCAGAGCGGTGGTGGGCTCGTCGGCTATAAGGATTTGAGGGTTGCAGGACATGGCCATGGCAATCATGACGCGTTGCTTCTGACCTCCAGAGATTTGATGAGGATAGGAATCAATTATTTTTTCAGGACGGGGTAGTTCAACCTCAATAAACAATTCAAGGGTTCTGGCTCTGGCCTCTGCTTTACTCATCTTTTGATGGAGGATGAGTGCTTCCATGACCTGGTTACCACAGGTAAATACCGGGTTCAGCGATGTCATGGGTTCCTGGAAAATCATGGCGATTTCATTGCCACGGAATTCTCGCATCTCATTCTCTGGAACTTCAGTTAAGTCAACGAGACCCTTGGATCTGGAATGGTACTTGAGTCTGCCACCGACGATTCTGCCAGGTGGATTGGGTATCAAGCGCATGAGGGAGAGGGAGGTAACAGATTTTCCCGAGCCCGATTCGCCTACGACGCCAACTGTGCGTCCTTTTTCGAGGCTGAACGAAACCTTGTCAACTGCTTTAACTGTGCCTTCGTCGGTACTAAAAACGGTTTCTAATTCTTCAATTTCGGTGAGCATATTCTCTGACATAATTGGTTCCGTTATTTATTTCGTCATACTTAAATCGATTATTTGTGTGGCTGGAAATATAAATGGAAAGCTGCGAGGAAAAAGGGGGAAGGGCGGTTGAGATTTTTATGGGACTATTAGTTATTGCACTTTTGTTTTACTGATTACCTCCAATTTGGACGCCCAAAAGGATTTAATCTGCAAAATCAGATATCAAAATAATTTATTAAAAGTAAAGAATATTATAGATTATTGATATTTAGACCTCCTATTTTACTTATTATGACTGATTATCAGCATTAAGTTTGTTAACTGAAGGTTGACAAATTATCTTTGATACCCAAACAACCATATTGTGGAGGTTAGTAAAAATCGTATTAGCAGTAAAAGTGGCACGGCCTCAGTCATAAATTTATCTATATAATGGAGGAAGCATGGCACAGCGCAAGATTCTTCTAAGTAATGAGTTAAACCGAACCAGCGAGGCAGATGACACCGTGGAAAAATTCCATGCATCAGAATGTTATGCACTCCTGGGTGAAATTGGATTTCTGAGTGAGGAGAAGGTGGCCTTGATGTTAGATCAAGGAAAAATCTCTGATCGCCGGAATCGGATGCTTGAAGCGCTTCAAAAGATTACCTATGCAAAAATTGCCACTCTTGAGGGTAATTATGCCTTTGCCATTGAACTTTATGAGCAGGTCGCAGCGAAGATCAGCGTGCTCAATCACGGTTCCCAGCAAGAAGGCGCTCTCTCTTATTTTTACTATGAATATGCTGGTTTTTTCCAACAGCTAGGGGATACGAATGCGGCTTTCAGATATCTGGAAAAGGCACGCAGCATCACTTCTTCAAATAAGATGAAGCAGATGATAGCCTATCAGTATCTCATTTTGGAAGCTGATTTGGATAAGAAGTTCACTCTTAAGAAATGGCTGCAGTGTATTGCTTATTTTAACAAATATGAGATGACGGTTATGGAGTCTCAAGCACACTATGGCTTGTCAATGCAACTGATTAAGCAGGAAAATATGGCTGATGCCAGTGAGCATCTGGATAAAGCGCATGAAATGGCCGCTTTACATGGTTTTCAGCATTTGCACTGGTCTATTGACTACACCAGAGGCATTCTACTGGTGAATCAAAATCGCAATGCCGAAGCGGTACAATATTATGAGGATTTACTCAAGAAAGTGAGAAATGCCTATTTTACTGCGAAAATTCAATCCAAAGTTGCAGAAATACATCACATTCTGGGAGATGCAGATCAAGCCCTGAAAGCTGCCATAAGCAGTATGGAAGTGAGTCAACAATTTTCAGTAGCCTCAGAACTGGCCGGTGCCTGTCTTTTATTGGGAAAAATTTACCATCGTGAAGTAGCTGACATTACCAAAGCATATTTCTATTATCAGCAGGCCTTTGGGTCTATCATGGCATTGATGAAAAGGGGTATTCCCATCAATGAAGCCCGTCGCAGGGTCATTAATAAGTATGTAATCTTTCTGGAAGAACACTTCCCTGGGGAAGTGACTGAATCTGCCAATGAAGATTTATTCGCCTTTTCGAAAGAATTGAATTGGGTGAAAATTAAGGACCTCTTTCATTATAACTTATTTCTATATCACTATCTAAATACAGGTGTTGGTAATAAAACGTTGGAGGCATTGGACTTTCCAGCTTCTTCATTTTATTCTGCCACAGAACGACTCAGGAGTCGGGGTATCACTTTTCCCAATTTTCGTAAGAGTGATGTGGATATTCCGGCAGACAATTATGTCGAGGGTTTGCAGCAATATGCCAGATTACACCGGGATAAAACCTGGGTGGAAATAAATGATTGTTTTGAAAAAGATATGCTCAAGTATCACTACAAGCTGAATAATTATAACAAGAAGCACTTGGCCAGGAATCTTGAATTAGCTTATTCAGGTATCGTGAATCGGACGAAATACCTCACTTCTGTGGATGGCTAATACAAAGATCTAGCACTATCCTTGACGAAGATGGGGCGTCTTCTGATAAAAGCGTAAACTTGAGTGATCACACGTCTCACAGTGGAAATATCCCGAACTAAGATAGAGGGCTTTGCTCAACCATAGTTGCCATCTGTTGCGATGGATGCGATGGAGTTTGCTGTCACATAGAGGGCAGGTGTGGGATTCGTAGCTAGTTGAGATCATCTTTTTTCGAATCTGCACAATCATGAGCCCAAACGAGATGGTTATCATCAGTATTCCAACAAAGTCAGAAAATTCCATCTGTACAAAGGGTTCAATAAAAATGGAGACAAAGAATTGTTTCACTGCAGCAGTTGCAGATCCTATGTGTTGAATGAAGGTTTGAATCATGATATGAAATGGAATATCGGTATACAGAAGTGCCATACCACCTAATAACAAACCGGTTATGGTGAGTTCATTGCGGTAATTGTGGTGTTCCTTTGAATTTCTTAAATCCTTCATAAAGCGCCTCCCAAGCCTGATTATTTAATGGCTTAAAATTATAAAATTCAATGGGTTCACCTATGAGGGTTACCCCTAATGTGACCTGGAAATATCCTCAGGCGGAAAGACCTGGAGGGTGTGATGTTATCGATAATTACCTTCTTGAATTTTGTGGCTAAATGACTAGATTTTGACGTTAACCAACCTCCTATTACATCATGATTACAGGATCAGCACTTTATTGCAGATTGGATTGCAATTCTGTATTGGGTGGCTGCGTATCATTACTATCCATTCAATTCATTGAATTCAACTGCAAATTCCTCTGATCAATTCCAAACATCTCTTGGTTCACAATTATCACTTAAGGAGGAAGGCATATGTCGAAGATTCCACTATACATGCAGGAGGATGCAAAGCGGAAACAATTAAGTAAGCGTAAACATGATTCTAAGCGCGAACAGATCCGTAACGATAAATCGCTTATGTCTCGATACCGTGGAGCGTTACGCGCTCGTCATTACAGTATAAGGACTGAGAAGACATATAGTCGGTGGGTTGTGAGATTTATTCAATTCCACAATATGAAACATCCAGAGGATATGGCAGAACGGGAGATCAATGCATTCTTGTCTCATTTAGCGGTAAAAGGAAGAGTGAGTGCTTCCACACAGAATCAAGCATTGGCTGCCTTGTTGTTTCTTTACAGGAATATCATTGGGCGCGATGTAGGTGATCTGGGCGATTTAATCAGAGCCAGAAAACCGGAGAGGGTTCCTGTGGTCATGACCAAGGGTGAAGTGAAGCTGGTTCTGATGCAATTACATGGACGGGATAGACTCATGGTTGAGCTCATCTATGGCTGCGGTCTTCGTTTGAATGAGAGTCTTGATTTAAGAATATGTGATTTGGATTTTGAAAGGAATCAGATAGTAGTAAGAAATGGAAAGGGGGGGAAGGATCGTGAGGTGATGCTCCCGGGGTCGTTAAAAATTCGGCTGCAGGAACACATCAAGGCAGTTCAGAAGATTCATAGATCAGATTTGACAGAGGGCTTTGGTGAGGTGGTTCTACCTGGAGCATTGGATCGAAAATTTCTTGGAGCCACACGGGAGTGGCGTTGGCAGTGGGTCTTCCCACAGGAGCGACGATGGAGTGATAGGAAAACTGGCCAGCAGGGTCGGCATCATCTTCATGCGACGGTTTTGCAGCGAGCTATCCGGCGTGCGGTGGATAGAAGCGGCTTGACCAAGCGGATCAGTTGTCATACTTTCAGACATTCATTTGCTACACATTTGTTAGAGGGCGGATATGATATTCGGACTGTTCAGGTATTGTTGGGTCACAAGGATTTGAAGACCACCATGATTTACACCCATGTTTTAAATCGTGGGCCGGGTGGAGTACGTAGTCCGTTGGACGAGTTATAATTTATAAATTTAGATAGTTGTAGCATGATATTTGCACAATTATTACTTTATTTTATAAATTGGCTTGGGGGTTATCAGATTCTATGGAAGAAATTCGCGAGGTCTTATGCAGAACAATATAAAAATTGTTGAGAAATACACTGTTCAGATGTCAGAAGGTCTCAGCGAAGCAGCAAACGGATTTTATCCGTTTATGCAGACATTGCCAACGGCCAATAATCGCTATCAAGAACAGTCTAATAGTTGTTAGATGCATTTTAAGACAAAATATCGCTCTTCCCTTTTTTGCTCAATGATTCTAGCATTGCTCCTTAGCTGTGAGGAGCAACCAGCTAAGCAAGATGAACCATCTGCTCTCATTGGATCGTGGAAGCTTTCCTCTATTT
>JABHBL010000101.1 GCA_018673925.1 Fidelibacterota bacterium | reverse complement strand
GACCCAGCGGTCATGTGATTATCAACGAGTGTCTCAACTAACTGACCCACTACATTATATACCTGGATGGATACTATTCCATCAGAAGGTAGATCTAAGGTAAGATGAGTTGTTGGGTTGAATGGATTTGGATATGCCTGACCCAGATTGAAGTCCATTGGTATTGCAAGATTTACATTAATCATACCATCTGTGTTTGCTGCTAAGGCTTCGACAATTTCGAATTCACCGGTATAGGTGAACAGAACATCAGTTTGCGAATCAATGATTAGCAATCTGGTAGTATTGTCTGAAGTAACATAATCAGCAAACCATGCATCAGATAGATTGATTGAGAAATCTTCATCATGACTCAAGGTCATCTGAATACCGTAGACAAAACCATTGGCATTGATTCTCAACTCATCATCAACTCTCATAAACGATGCAGAATCTGCATTGTCTGATCTTGATGGTGGATTAAGAATGATAGCAACAATCTGAACAATATCCAGAACATTTACAAGGCCGTCACCAGTGTAATCTGCGTAGAAGAGTTCACATTCTGTGAGTTCAACACCATTTAGAATTACAGCGACGATTTGAACAATATCAAGGACATTGATTGAACCATCACAGGTAAAGTCACCAGGTTCGCAGTCACAACCACCGGCACATGCTTCATCAGACATATCTGATTCATTGTCCCATGTTGAGTTATCATCAGCAGTCACATAGAAACAACCTTCAGATTGTCCCATAACTTCAAAGCTTAACTGGTTGGTTGAACCGATCCAGATGATTTCTCTGCTTTCGGTTAAGGGGAACTGTCCATTTTCAATTATCTCTATTGGAGTCATTTCAAGTTCAATTCCTTCAGTTCCTTTTTCCCAGGTGGGAAGACTGAGGTAATCATTCTGACCCACAGCAAAAGATCCATCGGCAGTATTAAAGCTTACTGATTCAGAGGCTAAGAACTCTCCACCACCAGCAATCCACATTTCGTTCATATACAATTCATAAAAACCTTCACCATAGGTACAGCAGATGCCATCACCAAATGAATCATAGATTGTCCAGGTATAGTTTCCTGAAGTCAAGATTAAGTCAATCTGGTATGATGTCGCAGAATCATATGGTCCACCAGAAGCTTCTAACATTCCAGTATCATCATTGTAGAGATCCCATGTAGTTTCCGAACCATAGTTATCAGTCATCAACATGATAGATAAGACATCACCTTCAACATCAGCATAGACATTAAAGTGAGTGACACCTTCTTCACGTGAAGCATTCTCATCAACATAATTCCAGTTGAGGTCAGCAATATCTACACCTGATTTCTCAGATTCATAAGCCAGACCCTCATCAGGATCAATAGGTTCAGATGCAAGTGCAGCAGATTCCCAAACATCGATTCCAAAGTTGCCTTCACCACCACCATATCCATCGACGACGATAAAATATGTGCCAGCTTCTAGGTAGGCATTACTTATTTCTGATTGTAATCCACATGCATCGTCATTGTAATAACCAGTACTCAAACCAGTACAGTTTTCATCAGCTGTAAAGATTTCAAGTTTGGAGTCATAACTAGTAAGTCCACCACAAAGACTAACAGTGATTGTTGTGGCAGAGTTCAGTGTTAAGGCATATGCCACGTCGGCACCCTGGCTACCAGATACTAACCAGTCATCACCCATACCAATATTAGAATTTTCATCAGAGAATGGTAATGATGTAATTGTATAATCACCACAGACTGGAATTTCAGGAGCTTCATAACCCTCATAATCCCATGTAACCATTACAGAGGTATCACCACCGTCAGCATTCACATTAGTGGGTGGTTCGTATGACCATATTTCATCAGTACATGTTTCAGTGCAAGCTGCATCTGAAAGTTCTGACTCAAGACCAAATACATCTTCAGTGGCGGATACTACTCCGCATACCTCAACAGGATTCAGACCGTCAAAACCGGTTACATCTATAAATAGATCTGAAGTAGTGAAGGCATAATCGACACCATCATAGGTGAGATATAATGTGAAGAAGATATTACGGTTGACATTGTTCGCCTGTTCAGTTCCATTGGCGAGGTCAAAATGTGCTCGTGTCTGTTGACCAAATGGTTTGACTTCATTTTGGTATGTGACATTTTCAATCAACTCAACTTCATTGATATAGGACTGACCTTTTTCACCGTCAATAGGTGATAATGTGGACCATTCTGAATTGCTTAGCAGCAATCCACCGATGGTAAATTCATGAGTCATTCCAAAGTCGAAGTCACATCCAATTCCAGGTCCGCCACCAACTAATACGCCTTCGACGTCTAATTGATAGTATCCATCAGCAGAACAGTAGATACCGTCGCCAAATGCATCCCATACATTAAATGTGTAAGAGCCAGGTTCAAGGGTTAGATCCCATGTGTACATGGTATAATCCTCAAGAGTATTAGGTTCGATGCCATCAACAAAATTTCCAGCAGAGTCATAGACATCCCATGAGGTTTCTTCTGACCAGTTATCAGTAAGAATTGTGACTGTAACATTCATGTCACCACCACAATCTCCACCATCATTTTCAAATTCTGGACATGCGAGGTAGTAACCCCATGTTCCGTCATCACAGAATCCATCACCGACATATTCCCAGGCAATTGTTTCATCAACGCAGAAGAGTTCACAGTCGTAAACCATTCCATCACCACATGGTGCACCGATTTCTGGTTCAATATCACCAAATGTCCATGACCATACGATACCGGAAGTTCCTGCTTCAAAGTAACATTCGGCTTCAACATTTGCCGGTACATCAGGTATTTCAACAACTACTTCACCATATACCGGGTCAGTAGGAAGTGATTCGTTCCAGTTATCAGGATAGCCATCAGTTGCAGTTACAATGAACCAGCCTGATAAACTACTGGTATATTCATAATATGGATAGATTGTTGAGGCAATATATGTCCAGTTACGATTTGAAGGTACATAACCTTCAGCCGTTTCTTTGTTACCTTCTTGTGCATCACCATCACAATCACCAAGATCCCAATCAAATTCTTCACAGTATAAAACAATACCAAATGTACCATCATCACAGAAACCATCACCTATCCATGATAGGAAACCTTCATCAAAACATTCACCGATACAATCCATGAATTGTCCTGGAGGGCAGTCACCTTCTTCAGTCTCAAGATAAACATTAAACATTGTGACAGCACATTCTCTGTCAGCATTCTGGTATTCTTCAACGTCTTCTTTGATCGGTTGATCTTCCTCAGAAAGAACTGGTAGACCACTATAGACTTCAAGAGTATAGTTTCCTTCGTTTCCAGAATAACCATCTACGATTATGTATAATGTGCCATAATCCATTACTGTCAGACCTAGATCAGATCTAAAGGAAGATCCTTCTGAGTTTGAACATGAATCATCGGTACAACCTAAGAGTATACCGTCGCCGTCATAGACATAGATTTTTGTATCATAGTCAGATTCACAAATATCAAATGTCCAGTCACCTGGTTCGGCATCCCACATATATACTACATCTGCGGAGGTGCTTCCAGTGTAAGGACATTCTTCATCATAATCATCCATAAACCCAAGAGTTGTACCTGTTGCATAGAATGGCACCTGATCAACAATATATGGATTACCCATTGTTTCACCAAGAACCATACTTGGATCAACATAATCAGGATGTGACCATTCCAATAAAATTGATACACCGGTATCGGTTGTAGTC
The DNA here is from genome assembly GCA_018673925.1 of Fidelibacterota bacterium. Classification (GTDB taxonomy): domain Bacteria; phylum Fidelibacterota; class UBA8477; order UBA8477; family JABMPR01; genus JABMPR01. The sequence continues at coordinate 410 of JABHBL010000101.1, read as the reverse complement.
AGATTTTCAGGAGCAACATAATCACATATTTCTGGTGCACCCGATGTGGCGCATGCTTCGTTTGAAAGGTCAGATTCCTGTCCCCAGTCATTTGTTGCAGTGACTACACCACAAACATCAGACCAATTCGCGAATCCAATAATATCAATAAACATATCAGCTGTCGTAAATGCATAATCATCACCGTCATAGGTGAAATATAGCGTGAATGCTGTGTCGCGATTGACATTTCTTGACTGTTGAGTTGTTCCATTTGCAAGGTTAAAGACAGCACGTGGCTGGTAGATAAATGGTTTTGCATCATTCTGATAGGTGACCGTCTGAATCAATTCAATACCGGACATATCATAATTAGCTTGACCTTTTTCACCTTCAAGTGGTGATGAAAGATTCCATTCAGAACTACTCAG
>JABHBL010000100.1 GCA_018673925.1 Fidelibacterota bacterium | reverse complement strand
TCAGAGATCCTGAGGTTAGCCCTTGGTAACCGTGGCCCCCAAGCATAAAAAAGGGAAAATACAATTCGACAATACAAGAGCTTACAGAGAATAGAAAAAACCGATAATTCTATTCTTTTCAGAAAGGGCCGGATTTGCTAAAGATACCGAAGTTTGAAATATCAGTTCGTTCTAACTCGGTTTAAAAGGATCAACATGGCTCAAATGGTTCTCCCAATTTTCCCCAAAGGAGTGACGATGATCACTTCGGTACTTTGTTTTGAGAAACGCGACGGGCAGGTCTATTACTTTCACGGGAATTTGCCGGTTTTCTCCCATTTGGAGGAAGACATCAAGAGTTTCAAGATGTTCACCAGTCAGCTGGTGGTCAATGGCAGCTGCAAACAAGTGGATATTATCCGTGCGTTTGGAGTCCCTCCCATCAGCATGAAACGGGCAGTAAAACTGTACCGGGAAAAGGGTCCGTCAGGTTTTTTCGAGAAGAAAAAAACAGTCAAAAAGCCGCGCGTGTTGACCCCGCAGGTGCTGGAAAAAGCCCAATCTCTGCTCGACGAAGGGAAAAATCGCTTTGAGGTACCGAAGGAGCTGAATATTAAACCGGATACATTTTACAAAGCACTTCGGTCCGGCAAGCTGATCGAAAGACCGGTTGTGGAAAAAAAAACAAAAGCGAAAGAAGTATAGAAGACAGCAATAGCCCGATGGGCCAGGCATGCACCCGGACTGTTGAACGAGTGGCTGCCGCCACTGGTATGATCGGTCAGGCTGAAGTCATATTCGAAGATCTGCAAGATGTCAGGGGAGGTGGTGTCCTTTTTGCTCTTCCTGCCTTATTGATGAACGGACTCTTGAAGTACTCGGACAAGTTTTTCAAGCTTGCAGCTGGGTACTACAGCCTTTACAACGTTTTTTTGCTTCTGGGATTTATGGCTCTGGCCAGGGTGAAAAAAATCGAACAACTCAGATACCAGGAACCGGGCGAATGGGGCAAAATATTGGGATTGGACCGGATCCCGGAAGTTCGCACCCTCAGAGAAAAAGTCAGCTTCCTATCTGCGGAGGAGGAAAATGTCAGTCAGTGGAGCGGCAGACTGTCCAAAGATTGGATGGACCAAAATCCGGATGCAGCCGGAGTGCTTTATGTGGATGGTCATGTCCGCACATACTACGGATCGAAGAACAAGCTTCCCCGGCGCTATGTATCCAGACAGAAATTGACTTTAAGGGGAATGACAGATTATTGGGTGAATGACGCTCTGGGACGCCCCTTTTTCACAATTTCCAGCGCCTTTACAACCGGACTGTTGGATATACTGGAGAATGAAATTGTCCCACGTCTTGTCCGGGATGTTCCCGGACAACCGAACCAGCAGGCACTAAAAAGAGACCCTTACCGTTCGTGTTTTGTTTTGATCTTCGACCGGGAGGGATATAGTCCAGAATTTTTCCAGCGGATGTGGAGCCAGCGCATAGCTTGCCAGACCTATCAAAAATATCCGAAACAGAAATGGCCGGAAGAGGAGTTCAACAAATACGCAGTTAAAATGCCCCATGGTGAGATTATCGAAATGGAGTTGGCCGAACGTGGGTATCTGCTGGGAGATATAATCTGGGTGCGTGAAATTCACAGAAAATGTCGAAGCGGGCATCAAACTTCCGTATTGAGCACGGATTATCAAGCCGATTTTACGGAAATCGCGGCCCATATGTTTTCCAGATGGTCTCAAGAGAACTTCTTTAAATATATGATGGAAAACTTTGATATTGACTCATTAACAGGCTATAAACTCTATGGATTTAACGAGACCAAACATGTGGTCAATCCGATGTATCGCCAGTTGGACGGAAAAGTCAGAAGTCTTGTCGGCACATTGGGACGTAAAAAAGCCAAATTCCACGATTTGCAGATGAATGGAAGCGAATTGACTCCAAAAAAAATGGAGCAATATGAGCAAAAAAAAGGCGCGCTTCGTGAGGATATCGAGTTTATGCAGAAGGAATTGGAGTCGTTAAAAAAAGAGCGTAAGCAGACAAAAAAACATATCCCGTTCGAAGAATTACCTGACGAGGAACAGTTTTATCGAATAGCGCCAGCTCGTAAACAGCTCCTTGACACGGTCAAGATGATCGCATACAGAGCAGAAACTGCAATGGCTCAAGTATTGCGGGAAAGTCTGGGGAGAAAAGAGGATACACGTCCTTTATTGCGGCAAATATACAATGCGGATATAGATCTTGTCCCTGATGAAAACAACAAAACGTTGACTGTGAAGTTACATCGGTTGACCAACCCGCAGTCGGATCGTGCTGTTCATTTATTATGCGATCATTTGAACGACACCGAGACAATTTATCCGGGAACAGATTTCAAGTTGAACTACGAATTGGTATCAAATTGAAATCGCGCAACTCAGGAGTTCTGAAATTAGAGATATCTGTATATTCGAAGTCGCATGCTTCAGTCCAGGAAGTTCAAATAAAACAGGTCACGCTGTCATCAAAGAGTCAATTGTTTACTTATCTATACCCTTCCTATTTTATTTCAATTGGACTAAACTGCTTT
>JABHBL010000099.1 GCA_018673925.1 Fidelibacterota bacterium | reverse complement strand
AGAAAGCCCCTAACCTCAAATATAGGGACTTTTCAAAAGTAGTGACGATTTAGTGACTCGTCCCCGTAACTCACTGATACATAGCACAAAGCATGGTACTGAAAATCCCCGTGTCGGCGGTTCAATTCCGTCCCTGGCCACCACATAATTCCCTTGTAATTCTTAGACTTACGAGGGTTTTTTGTTTCTGCCAGTTTTACGAGTAATCTATCCAATGTGGACAAAATGGGACATGGTGGGACACCAGATGGTGACGAAATGGTGACGAAAAAAGCCGTTCTGGATAGAATACATTAGCCAGTAAGGGTTTGCTGATAGTAGGCCAGGTATAGGCTTTTTAGATTTCGGGATGGACGTAAAAAAAGCCTGGACGAATCCAGGCTTTGTCGGGAATGCATGGCTGCACCTAAGTCCAGACTCCATTCAGTTTACTTGCAGCTCTATGTAGCTTTTCATTATTGATTTTTATATAATGATCAATGGTCACCTTTACATCCTGGTGGCCCATCATTTTAGATACATCAAGCAAATCAACACCACTTTCAATTAATTTTGATGCGTATGAGCGCCTAAGTGAATGTAAGCCGGTTGCTTTTACCTTTGCGGCTTTTAGGTAACGTAAGTACTTCTTGTATAGGTAATCATAATTGAAATTGAATGGAAACTCTCTATGTTCATCAAACTTACGTCGATGGAGGAGTTCAAATGCAACGTCATCTAACGGTACAATCCTTGGTACCCTCTTCTTCCCTATCAAGGTGATCTCTCGACGTTTAAAGTTCACGTTGTCCCATGTGAATGGTCGCCCCGGTAATATCTCACCGCGCCTTGCGCCAGTATGCAGATACATTAAGAATAGATCTCTATAGTCTGAGGAATCGACTTTACTGAGGAATTCTTTCACCTCATCGTCAGTCAATATGATTATCTCTTTGGGTAAATTTCGTGGAGCTTGAACAGCTAAGATTGGATTCTCTTGCAAATAATTATAGCGGACAAGCGTATTGAAGAAAGCCTTCAGAGTTCGGTGTTCTGTTGCAGCGGTGGCTGGACTAATATCACACTCTACCTGACGATATTCCAAATAATGCGTTAATTGTACTTTATTAATCGCTCTTATCTTGATGTTACCCAGGAAAACTTCCAGAGCATTGTAAATGGATGTTTCTCGACGAATCGTTTCAGGATCCTTCTGGTTAGCCATATATTTTTTATACTCTTTTACCATTTCAGGCAAAGGAAGATTGCTTTCCAGACTGACTTCGAGACCTGCATTAATGCGCATTTTCTTTACTTCAATTTCTTTGGCAAATCGCTCCGCCACTTTTTTATCCTTGAAGTTCTTCCTTCGACGAACGCCGTTCAGCCCATACCAATCGACTGAATATCGTAAGCCTGATTTTACTTGAAAAGTTTTTACTGTAGCCATATCCAATCCTTTCTATATGCTTAGGCGGTAGTCGTCTAGTGACAATTCTTCTGTTATTAGTTGTTTTAAATCTGATTCCCTGAGCCGGATATTATTACCAACACGGTAAACCTTGATTTGATGCAGATGCAATAGCCGGCGCACTGTTTTCACAGAGACCTCGAGCAGACTGGCTGCTGATTTCAGGCTATACATCTGTTCCATGATTAAGATCCTTTGGTGATTAATTTTAGTTATTGTTCTTATTCCAGAAAAGGGCACTCATTACGATGGTATGTAGCAGGTGCCCCATTTGTGAAGTAGTTAAGCTATTGATCTAGCTGGGTTTCTTCAACTTCATCGACCTCAGGTGCTGAAGAGAGAATCTTTACAAGATGGCTATGTAATCTCTCCATTATTAAAGGGTAATCTGTGATCGGAAATCTTATGGAGATCGAACTATCGATGTCTGAATCTCCATCATAGTAAACTTCGTTTTTCTCCTCATTGACCTTTTCGGCCCAGTCATGTGGATGTGTATTGTATTCCCAGCTGTGCTTTACATAAGGGTCCATCATCCTACCATATAGTGAGTTGTCAAAATCAACAATATCCTCTTCGCGATTAGATGCACAGATTGTGAGAAAAACATCTGCATCGAGACTATGAAAATCAATCCACATAATCCCTGAACGATTCTCTTGGCATGATAGATAAGTTGCAATATCTAACTTATGCAGCAGTTCTATCAAATCAGCAATACCCGCATCCACCTTGATGTTTCTTTCAAAGGCAGGAGAGTAGATTTCAACTTGTTTATGTTTTGTCATATTAATTCTCTGCTTTCTATAATTTGTGGGGCACCTCCGAAGAGATGCCCCGTTAGATTTATGCAGCATCAAAGTCGATGAACTCGACTGCTGCCTGAGCTTCACGCTCAGCTTCTTCAATCTCATTTTTAATTGAAGAAAGCGATTTGCTTGTTTTTGTAATTGCCTTGATCTGTGACTCTTTGGAGCCCTTCTCTTTAAGAAGCTTCGCACGGTCACTCACATCATCAGTAGCTTGGTACTTCTCTGCTATCACCTTGTACTCACTTATGAGGAATCCACGACGCTTTGCCAAACGCTCAACTGCATTGTCGTATGCAGTAATTGTCTTCACATGCTCTAAATCTGCAGTGATGCCATGAGCCTTACTTCCATCGTACGCATTTCTTGTTCTTTTCCCGGAGACTTCTGCGCTCTCGGT
>JABHBL010000098.1 GCA_018673925.1 Fidelibacterota bacterium | reverse complement strand
GAAAGCAGTTGCCATTAGTAGAAACAGAACTGTCCTTATCAATTAAGTTGGACCGATTACTTTTTGAATCAGCATCTCTGTAACAGACTTGCTACCGATATAGACTGCAACCATGAGTGATCCAGCACCTGCCAGGCTCAACAACTCCGAATTTCTACTGTGTCTGTAGGTATCAATTCCTGCAGCCCTATTTTTCTTGTTGCGGATTGATCCTTTTACCTGCCTCCAGGCAGATTCTTCAACAAGCACTTCCTTCCCATGAATCAGGCGCTCTATTAAGCTAACTCCCATCATAGAAGCTGTCTTACCGTAAGTAATTGCCTGAAGTTCATCTGTGAAGCTATCTTGGTTTGAGAGCCATAGTTCATAATCGTCCTTAAGGTGCCCCACCTCATGTAGGAACCGGTCTCGGGTAATACCTTGGACCCAGTAGTAGATATGACCAACAAACTTGGCTTTGGTGGCTTCTGAGAGCATTCGTGTGCCCTCTACTACACCAGATCTAATCTCATCATGACTGGCACTAAAGGGGTGAAGGTGGATTGCAATATTTCTTCTATGGGAATCGGGAAAAACTTCACGTATCAGCTGCCGAGCCGTACGAGTAGTAAATGTTTCATCCCTTCGACGTTTACGGTGACAATACCTCGAAGCCTTCTCATACTTCTTGTCTTGGGCAGAGGATGCGGTAAAAAAGCCAACGCTTGCCAAGGCAAATCCGCTGAATATTGATTTAGCCAGATTACTGTCCCTCCCATCGATCATTAATTTTAGCATTTTCACTCCTATTCTTTTGATGAAATACTTACCTATTGTTAGGGCTCGAACCTTACTGCTTTCCATACTACATATCGCATTATACGGTTGTTTTTTGCCGCCAGCGTTTCGAGTCTCATAGACGGTTGTGTACGTCGGTCAAAAAACCTACCGAGCATCGATGGCCCAAACCTCTACCCTGGAGGATATTGAATTTCTAAGTCCAATAGAAACAGTGTATGTGATTTGAGCCTGTAATTTGTTTAACGCTGATTTGGTACAAAATGGAGCGGGTCTAAAGATGTCGCTGTCAATAACCCTAGATTTACGGTGATGCGAAGTGGTGTATTGTCATTGATTACTGAAGACATATTCAAGCCAGATTATTTCACCACACAGCTTACATTTATGCTCGTATTTATTCTGACCATCTCCTACTCGTTGTGCTGTACCTGTCCACTCTAAAGAATGGGTAGCATCGGTTTGATCTTTCTTCGCTTTACACTCGGTCATCTATTCACCTTCTTTCAACAATAGTCATAATCATAAACATCATACTTGCGACAAATGGCATCTATCTCTGGGATCACCTTGGAGTCATATATCTTTCCATCACAGTTTGTCCCGGTGATACGCATATACTTCTCACCCTTCTGAATCTTCCACTTATTCATCCTCGCTTTAGCAAGGACACGCTTCTCGGCAAATGTTAGATCCCCAATGTCTGATAGATAATGGTGATCATTGATCAGCCACTCAGATGATTCGCAGAAGTATTCCTTCCTCGACTTGGGGTAGGTTGTTCTGATGTGTTGATTCATCTATCCTCCCTTCATAAGAATCGGAACGGGTGCTATGTCAAAGTTCCATTCTGATTCATGTCCACAGCTACAGGTATATCTCACCAAGTCTGTGTCCGTGCATTCAGCCTGGTCATTGAGGATGTCTCCACACTTGGGGCATTTACAGGAACATCCACAATCCTTAAGCACTTTATCCTCACGCTTTCTCAACCTATGAGCTTCGATTAATCCCCTGATGTATGTTATAATCATTTTTCCTCCTCATATCTTGCACAAGCGAACCAGTTGACTCGATGATCAGTACTCGCTGATGCCGAGACATGTCGATAGTCGCACTTGTAGTATTTCTTGGCATACTGATGGTGGAACAAATGGATACATGATTTGCACCTGATGTTGTTTTCTATAGCACCAGGCAATATTCCATTCGCTACCACCATCGGGTTATTTCTTGCAGTGTCAGGAACGATCTTCAGGAACAGATCTCCGCCTATTTTAGACAGGCCTATTCACCTCTCCTCAAACCGGCTACCCGCCTAAATATTACATTGTTATACTTAGATACTTTACCCCTCATGATCGTCTTTAGGATCTACCTCTGCCAATTTCTATGCGTTCTTGGTCGCTACGTTCTGAACACTATCGATCTTCCTTGAGCAACCGGCAACGAGGTCTATGAATAAATCAATGACTTCATCCCTACTCCAGATATTGAAGGAGATATTCTCGATATCTGTTTTGAATTTGACTCCAAGGAAGTGGACTATCATGGCTCTGTGCTTCACCACCTCCAGTTACTTCTTTAATCCTCCTAGCTCAGATATCTGTCCACCACACTCAGGGCAGGGACTGTCGTGTGCCGCAGGGCTACAATGAGGGGCCTGTTACGAAGGCTACTGTATCAACCATCATCCACATCGGGATGATTGTGTATTATACCAGCCTTGATTGTTTCATCAATAAACTCAGCGATGATGGATGGTGGGCTTGAGGGAAGAGGCTCTATTTCCTGATCAGGAGTGGCATTACCTGATTTTTTTCAATCTGTTTTTTTTTGGTTTCCAATTACATATGACAAAAACTTGACCGGCGGTCAACTATTTGTCATATGTAATTGAGTTGGT
>JABHBL010000097.1 GCA_018673925.1 Fidelibacterota bacterium | reverse complement strand
CATTGATTCAATTAGTTTAAGCGCCATTAGGAGAAATAAATGTCGCTGGCTGCAGCAATTGGCTATGTAATAGGTATCATGATTTTCGCCATTATTTTTCGTCTAAGACGGAAGCGAATGATGGACAAACATACAGAAAAATTTGAATCAAAAATTTCTTCATCTGACAAAGGAAATATAAATGATTAATACCATCTGGATTGTGTTGATGGCCGGTGGAATTCTAGTAGCCGGATTTCAATGTCTGGGTTTGGATTATAGTAGTGCTGAAGGGTTGGTTATGAACCCCAGCTTTGTACCTTTAACTGTTCTTACCAAAGGTCTCTTCGATTCTGCTAAGGCATCAGTTAATCTAGCCATGGGTCTCATTGGTATCATGGCCCTCTGGCTAGGTCTCATGAAAATTGCTGAAGAGTCTGGACTGGTCAAGCTATTTGCACGAGCAGTGCGACCAGTTATGGTGAAATTATTTCCAGATGTTCCCCCAGATCATCCAGCTATGGGTGCCATGGTTATGAACATAGCAGCTAACATGCTGGGTCTGGGAAATGCCGCCACACCCCTGGGTCTCAAAGCTATGCAGGAATTACAGTCTCTGAATAAAGTCAAGGATACTGCCACTAACGCCATGGCCACCTTTATGGCCCTCAACACCTCTTCAGTAACATTTATTCCAGCAACAGTCATTGGAATTCGGGCAGCCGCTAATGCCTCCAACCCAGCTGAAATTATTGGACCAGTAATTCTGGCAACCGGTGTATCCACTACTGTGGCCATCATAGCCATAAAAGTTTTGCAGAAACTTCCCAAATACCGAATGCCACAAGTAGATGTGGAAGTAGAAGGGAAGGAGGTCTGATATGTTTCAAGGAGTTATTAATGGCGTATCAGCCATCGCTATCCCACTACTGATTTTAGCCATTGTCGGACACGGCTGGTATAAGAAGGTTAAAGTATATGAGGTTTTCACAGAGGGAGCGAAAGAAGGTTTTAATGTGGCTGTGAGAATCATTCCATTTCTGGTAGCTATCCTGGTTGCCATAGGTGCCTTTAGAGCCTCAGGTGCCCTCGATTTAATTACAGGTCTGCTCAGTCCGTTGACATCCTGGATTGGGATGCCCGGTGAGGTGATTCCCATGGCACTTATGCGTCCCTTAAGTGGAAGTGGAGCCATGGGTATTGTGTCTGAATTAATTAATACATATGGTCCGGATTCAATAATCGCCCGTATGGCAGCAATTATGGAAGGTTCCACGGAAACGACCTTCTATATCCTGGCAGTATATTTTGGTTCTGTAGGTGTCAAGAAAACCAGGCATGCTCTTCCAGCCGCTCTTCTGGCTGATCTGGCAGGCATCATTGCAGCTGTGGTTGTTACGCAAATGGTATTTGGCTAAACCCTGGACCCTGTGTTATTTTTGTAATCGTTTCTTCCCCGAATTGATCTTGCAATAGGGAGGGGGGGAAACTATGATGATAGTCGATGCGATAAACTGAAATGAGTTAGATGTAAGCGAAAGGAAGCAACATGAGAAAGTTAGTTACAATAGTCCTTATAGGAGCATTTTCCATGGGATTATTTGGTGCAAATTTGCACAGACCTGATGAGGTTGTATCAGCAGCATTTGTTAAAATGATTGAACCCCAGGGTGAAGGAATTACCCTTACACCAGGTCAAACAGGCACTACAACGGGCTTGCGCGAAGGCAATTCTGTCCTCGTGGACTCTTCTCAAAATGGTTATGGACTGGTTGCCTCTGAGACCAATCCTATTTCAGTAAATCCATACGACCATAATAAAATTATCATGTCTTATCGTCAGTATACAGATGGTACTGCCTCTGGCTCCATTGGTATGGCCGCGTCAGATGATGCTGGTGAAACCTGGACAACTTATTCCAATTTGAATTTTGGACTGGCCAATGCTGGTCGTTATCCCTCTGCCCTGGCTTCAGAAGACTATCCTGTAGTACTCTGGAACGAGTATGGTGGTGGTGGTGGTGAATATGGTGGACGTGCATATTACTCATTTGATCTGTTTGGTTATGGTGGTGGATTCTGGTTTCCTGGTGTAGATATCCATTCAAGTCCACTTACCCACGATGCCTGGGTTCTCGTCCCAACTCAGAATGTGGATCTTGACGGAAATTATGTAATGAATGTCATTGCCTCTGATTGGTCTGGAAATAATGACCGCATTCATTTCCGCGGACAATCCGCTGGTCCCTGGGAGGGAACAGCCCTGCCCATGTCTGCTCCAACCCTTATCGCAGAAAATTCTCTGGATTTCAGGTTTGAAGCTGATGCTAACTATACCTCAAATGGAAACATGGATATCAACGATGACGGTATTGGATATTATGCCCTGACTTCCTTTTGGGGCAATGAAGCAGAAATCGGCAATCATACTCTGTTTGTTAAAAGGACCAACGACTTTGGCGCAACCTGGAGCGATTGGTATTATATCGCTGACAACACGCTTAACGATTACTTCTGGGATGTATTCCCTGATAGTATAGAAGATGGTGAAGGCGGTTGGGCTCACCTTGAAGAAGGTTGGACTCCTTTTATTGGTTACGATACTGAAGTTACCACAGATGATGATGGTGGTCTCCATGTCATAGCTCCTGTACTTCCATCTGATCCAGATGGTGTCTACCCATATTGGGCCGAAGAAAATGGTATTTATCATTTCCATGCTGAAGACGCAGCTTTTGCTCTTGGCAGTGGAGGGATTGATGTAAGTATCGGTTTCATCGCCAGCATGCAATTGGGATGGCAGGTATATGGAGATGGTGGCTGGCAGGCCAATGGTGTGACCATGGCAACCGATCTTATAGTCGAAGATAGACTCTATATGGCCTACTATACTGTGTCAGACACAGTAACAATTGGCGAAAATTCATACTCCTACTATGACGTCATGGCTTCAGTCTCAAATGATAATGGTGCCACCTGGGGTGAACCTGTAAACCAGACACTCACTTTTGATCCTGATATGGATGAGGTCTACCCCCACATGAACAAATTTGGTGTGGATGGTGAAGTCTATATCATGTATCAGATGCCTGACTATAATCAGCAAACAGTTCCAGATGATGAAACCTTTGCTGCTTATCTGAATAATGTCTACTTTTTGAAAACTAGATTAGCACCAGCAACTGGTGTGAGTGTGGATAATGAAGCAGTTCATCCTGTCAGCTTTGAGTTGAAAGAGAACTATCCAAACCCCTTCAATCCATCAACATCAATTGGTTTCAGCATTCCAACATCAGGAATGGTTGAGCTGACTGTATATGATATTACTGGTCGCGCAGTAGAAACAGTGCATCAGGGTTTCCTCATGGCAGGAAATCACCAGTATACATTTGCTGGAAATGATCTGGCCAGTGGCGCATATTTTTATACTCTGAAATCACAGGGGTTTCAGGATGTTAAAAAGATGTTGCTCGTAAAATAATTGCTCTGAATTGACAAAGAGGTCATCTGAGTGTGTGAAGGGATGTTTTAAACAAATTAAAACATCCCTTTACTCCGATCAAGATGAGGTCGCTTCTTAGCTGACCTCTTTTTGTTTTCTAGCTCTACCATGCTGAGCTAATAAAATGCATGTGAAGAAAGCGTCATTGCTGCAGGGAGATTTCATGAGAAGTGTTTGGTTAAAATTCAGTCTGGTTTTGTTAAGTGTTACCATGGCCTGGTCCGCTACTGTAGGAACTATTTCAGGACGTATTACAGATGGCAGCACAGGTGAACCCATTATTGGTGCCCAGGTGATGATATCGGCATTGGGATTGGGAGGTTCCACAGACTTTGAAGGTGAATTTTACATCCAAAATGTACCGGTTGGAGTCCATAGTGTCCAGGTCTGGATGATTGGATATGCCAAAGTAACCTATAGTGATGTAGGCGTGGTTATGGATCAGACAACACCCCTCAATGTTTCTCTCGAAGAAGAAATTATCGCAGGTCAGGAAGTCACCGTTATTGCGGATCGACCCCTGGTTGAAAAAGATGTGACTGTAAAGAAACTTGTTCGTACCGCTGAAGAAATTCAAAATTTACCGGCTCGCGATTTAACTGAGATGCTGACCCTCCAGAGTGGTGTCATCCAGATAAAGAGCGCCGAAAATGGCATTCCTGGTTTTGCCGATCGTGGGATTGAGCAAATTCACGTCAGGGGTGGCCGCTCAGGTGAGATCGGCTACACTATTGACGGTATGTATATTGAAAATCCCATATACGGCGGAGGCTTTGGTAGGGGCACCCGACTTGGAACCCATGCAGTACAGGATCTGATATCTCAAACTGGTGTGTTCAATGCTGAATATGGCGATGCCATGTCTCAAATTGTGAATATTATTACTGCCACAGGTGGCGAGCGTTACGAAGGAACCTTCGAGTGGAAGGGTAGTAACCTTGGACCTGTAAGTTCAGAGCAGGATCGTCTCAGAGACTATAAAGAATTTATTGGATCATTATCGGGTCCAATCATCCCCGGGAGAAGTAATCTTACTTTCCATGTTGCCGCTGATTACTCAAGCAGCTCATACTCTGTGTATAACTATGATGACAAAGTCTATATCGAGGGCGATCCAGGTAACAGAATCAACCAGGCCAATAAAGTACATTGGCTTGACCGTTATTCTGGTTGGAGAGCCTTTGGCTATGATAAAACCTTTGACATCTTCACCAAATTGCATTGGAAAATTGACTCATACAAATTCCTGAATTTTTCGCACTGGATGGTAGATTCAAAATTCAAGACCTTTAATCCCTGGAATCAATTCTATGAAGAGAACAAGAATGTGAATCACAAGTTCTCAGAAAGATTTCATTTAGAATTTCGTCACCAGCTCAGTGAAAAAACGTATTACACACTCAGCGCATCTCGTTTCACCCAGGAAATGGAAATTGATGTTGAAGACGGTGATATGGACGGTGATGGCTATCCAGACTGGGTAGAATACAAAATCGGTACAGAAGCTCGTGGTCTCCACAACGGAGTAAACTATCGTGGAGATTGTGATATTCCTTTTGAGAATGACCAAAAATATGGTCCTGGGGTTTCTATTGCCAATGATGAAGACAAAACCATCTATTATGAATCCTGGGGACCTGGTTGTTTAAGGACCATGATCACCTATTATTGGCGTCAACAGAGTCATGTTGGTAGCGCTAGCTATGATTCCACTGAGTTACACATCATCCTTCAACATGGTGAGCAAATTGCCATTGGACCCTACGATAGGATCAAAATCGAAGATATCTTTCTGGAAGAAAATTTTAATGATAGTGGAACTTTGGTCTCCTCAAGAAGACTCTCAAATGGTAATCTTATAGATCCATTGGATTCGCTTGAATATGCTGATAAGTATGGAGAGATCCATACCTGGCGTCTTGGTGATGAGTTAAGTGAGCATCTGGCTGAAGGTCAGTATACTCCTTTCCAGTTCATGTACTATCCAGATTCAACATACCAACAGTTCTCTTCACCAGCGGGTATGAGTGCAGCTGAGTTCGCTGCCATGCGGGATTCACTATACTATATCATGTATTATGAATATGGTTCAGGTGGAGCAGATCGCTATCGTCATCATACCAAGAGTGTTACGGATGAGATAAAATTTGATATCACCAGTCGTGTAAATAAGCATCATCAGCTACGGGGTGGGGTAGACTTAAAACGACATCTTATCACTTTTGATGAAACGCAACTACCCTGGTTGAATCCACCATATGGTGAGACCTATGGTTTGCCTGATTCTATTGAACGCGATGGATTCCTGGAAGAGTTTATCTATGGGACAGGTGAGAAATCACCCATTGAGATCAGCGCTTATATCCAGGATAAGATAGAGTATCCCTGGATGACTATTAATGCGGGTATCCGCTTTGATATTCAGAACTCTCTGGATAGTTCCTGGGTTGATCCTCGTGAAAAGACATCTGGGTCAGTACCCACGGATTGGAATGTCTTGTGGTCACCACGTCTCAGTATTTCCCATGTTATTACTGATAAAGCTACCTTCACTTTTGGATATGGTCGTTATTATCAGAATTTGGACTATCGTAATATCTATCTCAACGATGCCAATGATTTGACTACAGCACTTCCCATTGTGGGAAATAGTCATGTTCAGGCTCAAGGTTCTACGGCCTATGAGTTTGGTTTGAACTGGGAGTTTGTTGAGTTTTGGAAACTGGGTGTTGTGGGCTGGTCAAAAGACTATTCTGATCTTGGCTCTACCGAACGTGTTCAAGCCTTCCCATATAGCTATTCAGTAGTTGTAAATTATGACTACGCCTCAGCACGCGGTCTGGATTTACGTTTGATTAAGCGTGGAGGCACCGCCTGGTCCACAGATATTCAATACACACTTTCCCAGGCTACTGCGAACCGTGCCGATCCATGGCAGGGCTATCGATCTTCAGATACACCTGAATCCATGCCTAAGAAAGAGGTATTGATGCCTTATGATCGTACCCATAACCTTACAATGACAGGTGGCTATCAATTTAGCAAAAAGAATTCCCCTCGAATTTATGGAATACATCCCCTTAACAATGCTTCGGTTCATGTGACTGTGGTCGGGATCTCAGGTGCGCCCTACACACCATTTGATATCAATTTGAATCGTAATGGAGCCACAAATTCTGAGCGAATGCCCTGGTTCATAGAGACAAATATGGCCATCAGGAAGACAATTAATCTTGCTGGCTTGAATTTGTCTGCGGGTCTTATTATTAGGAATCTCCTAAATCGTGAAAATATCATAGATATTTATGAAGAGACAGGCAGCGCTACAGATCCTGGTCGTAATTCCACGATCGCTATCGCAAATGGAAGTAGTTCCCTGACTTTCTATGATAGACCTTATTATTATTCAGCACCCCGTCAGGTTGATCTGACCGTTAAAGTGAATTTCTAGGTGATATGATGAAAAAATTAATCACTCCCATGTCTTATTTAGTTTTAATGCTGCTGGCAGTTCTGGTGATGCCTCGAGAACTCAACTCGGCTGAACCAAATATTCGACCTGCCCCTGGTCTAGGTAAAACTTCTGCCTTTGACCCGGTTCTCAACCGTGCTCGAGGATATATGAGCAAGGGTGAATTGCAGTTTGCAACCCATAATTATGGAAGCTTTATAGAATTTGATGACAAAAGCTCACCATCCGGACTCTATAAGGGTTATCAGTATATTTCTGATGTATCCTTTATTCTCGGTGTTCCCGGTAGAGACTCAACAGGAGCCATGACTCCCTGGGCCTTACGCCCACCCTATGTCCCCGGTCTTGAGCACTATACAACTGATACCCTGGTTTATTGGGGATCCACCGTATCTGAATCCTGGTTTGATCGTGTACAGGATAAGAAACAGGTTGATTGGGAATCTGTTGAGTCACATTATGGTTATCTCCATAGTGGTGATGTTATGGCGGGTGAAATTTATGGTGGTATCTACACAGATAGTGGTGATCCCTACCCATTATTAGCTTCAAGTGATATCCCCGATTCATGGCCCATGCGCATCAATGATATTACTGGTCTTGAAGAAAGAACCTGGCCAGGTGATTGGGCTGTGCAAACGGAAGGTCCCACAAAAGGTGAGGAAATTGTTGGTCGCCATATTGGTGATCAGGATATCTACATGGAGTTTGATGACAGGTTGGCTTCACGTGATGAAGATATGACCCAGGGTTATTCCATGGGCATGCATGTCACTGTGAATGCCCACTCCTATGGTCGCTCCTATGCTGAAGATATCGCCTTCTTCACCGTTGAAATCGTGAATGAATCCTACAAGGGTTTTCCCATGGATACCAATGGTGATGCTGTAGCCGATGTGGTTTGGGTCCCGACGACGGAAGATGATGGGACAGTCACCTATGAATTGATGGATAGAAATTTTATCGGCAGTCCTGATGTCCACGGCTTCGACTATGAAGGTGCATATGGTGGATTCTATTTTGATGTGGATTCATACTCACGTCTTGAGAATGGTCAGTATACGGGTCGTACCAATGATGATGATATGATGGCCTTTGATACCACTTATGACATGGCTTTCATCTGGGATTGGGATGACCGCAGTACATCTGCCACCAATCTTGCCTACTCCGCCTTGAAACTTCTGGATACACCTCTGGCATCAAAAAATCTCGATATAAACGGTGATGGCACCATCGATATTCAACAGGGTCAGGCGCTTGGTCTTACTGATTGGCATTGGTTTGATTGGTATAAACGTCCTGGTGTTTTAAAAGATGAGGGTGGCGGTCCAAGTTGCTCCGATGGCTATGCAGGGGCTGGTGGCTGCCCGGGATCCCTGGATAAAGAAAATGTTATGTTTGCCCTCATGGCCGGTGATACCTCTTATGTCAGCCTTGAAAATCGCAATTATAAGGATTGGGAATGGCGCGGCATCGCCGGTAATACACCCAATCCATTGAATAACTCTTACAATGACTGGTATTTCCATCCAAGTATTGATGGAACCCTGAATCCTCACTTTGATTCATTGGAAGGATTGTTGGAAATCAGTGCTGAAGATGGGGAAGAAGGGCTGGATTGTGTATTTATCATGTCTGCAGGTCCCTTTGATCTGGCAGCAGGGGATACCACCTATTTTTCATTTGCAGTAATTATGGGTGATCCACCAAACGATACTGAAACCTTTGATACACCTCCAGATCTTGCCAAGAACGCTAGGATGGCTCAAATCATGTACGATTTGAAATATCAGGGATTCTCACCGCCAGATGCTCCCACCGTTTCTGCTGTAGCAGATGATGGACGAGTTACTCTGTATTGGGATTCCAAGGCAGAAAGTTCCACAGATATTGTTACTAACCAAGAAGACTTCGAAGGTTACAAAATTTATCGATCCACTGATGGAGGATCAAGCTGGGGTAACCCGCATACTGATCGTATCTATAATACTGATGGACAGGCTGTGGGTTGGAAACCTCTGGCACAGTTTGATTTGACAGCTGAAGAAGATGAAGATCGCTATGGCCTGGAATACGCCGGCCCCGATCCAGTTGCGCCCTGGTTCAATCTTGGTGAAAATACTGGTCTTGAACATCGTTATGTAGACGATGATGTCATTAATGGTGTCACTTACTCATACTCTGTTGTCGCATATGATATAGGAATGGACACACTTCAGAATTCTCATACAAATCCAACAGGTGAATGGGAAGCTCTGGAATCTCTTGAGAATTTTAGAGGAAATAGCCCATTTTTACCACAATTTGTGAATGTCACTCCTGATGCAAGACCTTCCAACGCACCTGAATCATGGGGGCTGGAATCAGCACCATGGACTGTTGGTACTGGCGAGGTAGAAGTCATTCCTACCAATCCTGGCGAAGTTGAAGTAAACACAAATACGTACTTTATTACGATTAATGCAGAGCCTGAGTGTTACACTGCCAATTGTAATAATCCCTACTATCACCTGAATCCAACCTATACCGTTGTCGATAGTGCAACTGGAGATACGGTTCTCACTGATTGGGAAGTAGGAACCTCCACCATGTTTTCTGAGGTATGGGGCGGATTTCAGTTCTATCTGGAAAATATGCCGATACCAGCAGTAGATACTCTGTACTGGCATAACAAGGGGAGTGATGAAGCTCCACAGTACAGACTGCAAATGGGTTCAAATGCCCATGAATTTGCCTGTGATTATGAAATTCGTTGGGACTGGGAAAATCCAAACGATGATATGGTATTTGTCCCTGGTACAGATTTACCGTTTAGAATTGTGAACACCAGTTTTGGTGAGGACTTGAACAATAACGGACTCCTTGATGTTGGTGAAGATATCAACAACAATACAACTCTGGATCCTTATCGTGAGGTCAAGCTGTTTGTATTTGGCGCAGGAATCCCTGGAACCTCACCTGATCCAAATTATCCTTCATTCCGCTCCAATGAAAAAATTGCTTTTATGGAGACTAGTGTTGAGGGCTATGATTCCAGTGCGGTGAATACTCAAACCTGGTTTCTCAACATGAGTTGGGATACTACCAGGACTTTCTCAGGAAATCCAACAATTAGACATGCTGAGACTGGTGATGTGACTCATTTGAGCATCAGTAAACCCTATGAAGATGGGGATATGTTCACCTTTCGTGCTGAGACTGTTACTGAGATGAGTGAAGTGACTCAATCCACCCTCCAGCAGGTCATGGTGGTTCCAAATCCATACATAGTAACTGCCGACTGGGAAACTGATATTAATCATAAGAGTCTGCATTTTACACATCTACCTAACGAATGCGTTATTAAAATCTTTACCCTCACAGGGGAATTGGTATATACGATCCTACACAATGACATATTCTCAGGTCAGGAAGAATGGAACCTCAGATCCATGAATCGGCAAGAGGTAGCTCCAGGCTTATATGTCTTTGTTGTTGAAACACCAAACCATGAAAAACAAGTCGGCAAATTTGCCGTGATCAGATAAGGAGGGTATGATGATGAATTCAAATGTTTTATACGCTCCTGCAAGGACTGCAAAAATGAAAAACTCATTCATTTTGTTAATCATTTTGATGCTGATGGTCCCCAGCCTGATGCAGGCACAAGATTCTAGACAAGACTCTTTGAATACGGTTTACCCTGGAGATGATTTCTCCAAAGTAGCTACTTCAATCGGTCAATTTCTTAAACTGGAATATGGTGCTGCTGGTGCAGCTCTGGGAGGTGCTTATACTGCGCTGGCCCATGGGCCACAAGCCATGGCCTGGAATCCTGCTGGAATTACAACCACTTTGGGACCTGAACTCTATATGAGTAATAATGAGCTCTATGCCGGCATTACTAATAGTTTCCTTGGTTTCACCATACCCATTGGAGGAGGCAATACCCTGGGTCTTGTCGCTCAATATATGAACTCCGGGGATATGGAAGTAACTACCCTCGATTTCCCTGATGGCACAGGGGAGCAATTCCAGGCAACCGGTCTGGCATTGGGAATGGCCTTTGCACGTCGCCTCACAGATAGACTTTCTGTGGGTGTATCAGCAAAAATGATACGCGAGACGATTTATCGTGAGTCTGCCAGTACTTTTGCCTTTGATATTGGATCAAATTTTGATCTGGGCATCTACGGCATGGTTCTGGGAATGTCCATCCAGAACTTTGGTGTTGGAAGTAGGTTTGATGGTCCCGATTTAAATCAACCACTTGATGTGAATGATGAATTTCAGAGTAACCCCGTGGTTACCACACGCCTCCTCACTGAGGAATGGCCACTTCCTCTGGTATTTAGAGCAGGTCTGCGTATGGACCTTCTGGGTGGTAAAAGTCCCTGGCTACCTACACCAGTACACCGTTTAAGTCTCCTGGTTGATGCCAATGATCCTTTTGATGCAGTGTTAAGGGGTGCCATTGGATTTGAATATAGCTTCGATGATATGCTCTTTCTCAGAGGTGGTTATAAGCTGAAATATGAATGGCCTGTGGAATACGAGGAATTCGAATATGTCCTCAATGGTGAATATGATTTAGGAGAACCCTATATCGACTGGAACGACAATGGTGTACGTGATGCCAATGAAGACTTTGAAGACGGGCTGGCAGTAAAGACTGCCGAATTCACTGCCACCAGTTGGGATAGTTATTATGGTGCAGATAAATACTCGTTGAGACGTTTTTCCATCGGTGCTGGTCTAAATTATAATTTGTATGGTACGAAATTGTTATTTGACTACTCTTATTCAAATTATGGTATATTAGGCATGGTTCAGCAGGTATCTGTTGGATTTGGTTTTTAGCGGATGTTTAGAGATTGTTTGAAATTAGTTTGATCAGAAATACAGGAAAAAAAAGGGAAAAAAGATGAAGTCGCTAACAAAAGTTTTATTGATTACAATGGTTGCCTGGGCAGCGTTTGCAGGTTCGATTGAAGGACTCAATCACACAAGCAATCAGTTGATGATTAAGGGCACACACCAGGTTGCAAGCAGTGCAGCTCAAGACCATGAAGCTGGTGCCTTGAGAGACCTAAGAAACGGTGATTTTGCATTAGCATGTCAAGATGAAAACTTGACCCTAATTACGAATATGCTGAACTATATGTATTCTCCAGTTATCACATTACCAGCTGGAACTACAGTATTTTTTGACTTTTTTATCCGTGGCAGCTTTACAGATCCTGATGCCTTTCCTGATGTCGACTATTGGGGTTGTGAAGTAACTCCAGATGGTGGATCCACTTGGTATGCCATTTCCAATCCTTATGGTGATCCCGATGGTAGTAATTATGTATATACAGATGCTCCTGGCGATTGGAGCAGCTTTGTACAGAGCTATACCGTTGACGGACTCTTGAATGACTATGCAGGTGGCGATGTCCAGTTCCGCTGGTACATGCAAACCGATGCAGACACACCAAGTGGTGAGGGAATTTTCCTTGATGATATTAGTGTCGATGTAGATGGCGCTTCTGTTTTCTTTGCCGATTTTGAAGATGAAGACTTAACTGGTTGGGTATCTGTTGATGGTACCGCTGAACCAGCTCACTTTCACCAAACCACAGTAGGCGCACTTGAAGGACAGTCCTGGGCCATGAATGATCCAGCAATCGGAACAGCTGGTGGATATAACGATCACTGGTATCAAGTTTTGGATTCTCCAGCATTGACCTTACCTGTTGAACAGGTCAACATTATTACTTTCAAACAGAATAGAAATGTTGAAGATCCTGCTGGTGCAACTACTCCATATACTGGATGGGATGGCATGAATGTCAGAATTTCATCAGATGGTGGTAGCACATGGGAAGTATTGAATGATGTTTCCCCAGTATACAATTCATCTTCACTATATAGTTTTGGCTCTGAATTTGGCGAAGGTCCCGGTATTGCTGGTTGGGGTGGGGCATCAGCTGGTTGGGAAGATGTTTCAATTACAATTCCTGCTAGTTTTCAGAATCTTGAAGTAATCATCCGATTTGCCTTTGCTTCAGATCCTTCTTATAGCACAAGTGATAATCCCGCCATGTTTGGTTGGATTATTGATAATATTGATATTGCTGGTGTTGTTACCAATGATGGTGAAACCAGCGACGGTTGGGTTGCAGCCTCAAATGTACCAATTGCGGGCGATTTATGGCACCTTACTTTTGTAGGATCCCTTCCCGTTCCTGGTGGCTTAGCTGCAGACCCAGGTGACTCACAAGTAGCCGTGAGTTGGGCCGATCTAAATGAATCACAGGAAGTTACCTTTGCCTGGGGTGATGAGACCATGGAGTCTTTTATCTCAAGTTCAGTACCCTGGGTTGGTGGTGAAGTTGTGGGTTCAGCATGGGCTTCACATTACAATGCTGCTCAAACCACAACGCTCCAGACCTTTTCCTATGTTCTAAGTAGTGGTAGCGCTTCAATTCCAGGTTCCATTTTACCAATTATTGTGACTGTCTGGGATGGCAGTTCACAAATTATCTATGAGAGTGACCCAGTAACAGCCACTGCTATGGATGAGCTTCAGGTATTTGACCTCAGTGCAGCCAATATCTCTGTTTCAGGTGGATTTTATGTTGGATGGGCATACACAGATACATTAGCTCCTTTTGTAGCTCTTGATTCAGATAGTGAATATGCTGGTGAAGCCTATGGATGGCATCCAGAAGGTACCATGCTATCGCTCACCGGTACTGGTATGGACGGAAATTATGCCCTCTATGCATCTGGAATTACAACTTCTGAGGGTGGTTTTACATACAATGTGTACCGTAGAACCGCCGGTGGTGCTTTTGGTCTGCCTCTAAATGCTGCTCCTCTCAATGTGCCATTTTATACTGACGAGACTGCATCAAATGGTGTCATGTATTATTATGCTGTGTCTGCAATCTCTGATGGCATGGAAGGGCCTCTTTCTGATGAGGTAACAGCTATGCCTGAATCACAGACTGTGATTGAAATTGCCTATGATGATGGTACTGCTGAATTTGGATTTAACATTAATTCTGGAAACTACCAGGCTGTTAAATTCACACCCCCAGGATATCCTACCCTCCTGAAACGTATCAAAGTTTTTATAAATGATACAGAAGCTTCTCCTTTTATTGCCAAAGTCTGGGAAGACAATGGTCCTGGTGGAAATCCACAAACTGAATTGGCTCTTTATGGCTGGAGTTTCCCTGTACCAGGTTGGAATTCTATGGATATTGCAGCAGATTCTATCTGGATCACTGGTGGATCGATCTATTTCGGTCTCAAAGAGTTGCCTGGAACCGCTTCGATTGGTGCTGATACTGATGGTGGCTATAGTGGTAACTCCTACTACGGCCTCACTGAAACCGATGGCAGCATCACCTGGGACAACATGTCTGGACTAGGTCTTGAATATAACCTGATGTTTAGAATCGATGTTGATACCGCCTTTGTTCAGGTTGGCATTGAAGCGTTTGATCAGGGTGTTTTACCCACGGCATACAGCCTGGAACAGAACTATCCCAATCCTTTCAATCCCAGTACCGAGATTGCCTACTCACTTCCCCAATCAGGAAATGTTGAGATTAAGGTTTTCGACCTCAGTGGTAAGGAAGTAGATGTTCTGGTTCAGGAACACCAGAGCGCTGGCTCATATCGATTGAGTATTGATGGATCTCAGATGAGCTCAGGTATTTACATTTATACTTTGAATACTGGCAATGTACATCTCACAAGAAAGATGATATTGCTCAAATAGTAAAAGTTAGTTAAAGACTAAACGAGCTGAAGATCCGGGAAACGGAAATTCAGCTCGTTTTGTTTATCGGGGGATAAGGAAAAGCATGAAAAAATATATACTCACTAGTTTATTTCTAATGGCATCGATGGTCTATGCCGCATCTCCGGAAAAATCGGCCTATTATGGTGATCGTCTCCTCATATGTCTGCAACCGGATATTGTAGTTGAACAGATCGATTTTAAAAGCGGTGCCCCAGTAACTGGAATATCAAGTCTGGATAGACTCTTATCCCTTCGGGAAATTGTGGTCATGGAGCAATACCTTCCTGGCTCAACACCCGACGATATGGATGGTGATATTATCCTTTCGAATATATATCGACTCAGCCTTGTATCTGGACGGAGTAATCTTGAACAAGTAGTAGCAAACTTCCATGCTGATCCAAGCGTCTTATATGCTGAAAAAGAGGTGATTTATCGTCCCCTCTATACTCCAAATGATTCACAGTTCGGAAATCAGTGGTATCTGCCAAAAATTAAAGCCCCAGAAGCCTGGGACTTGTTTGACATAGCCGGTGGTGTTTTACCAGGTGATAGGTCCATCGTGCTGGCTAGTGTGGATACTGGTGTTCAGTACACTCACCCAGACCTTAAGGATCGTATTTGGATCAATCAGGCTGAAGTCCCAGTAGGGATTTTTAATGCTGTAGATTCAAATTCGGATGGAGTCGTTTCTCCTGAAGAAGTCGGTGCCTATGTAACAGATCATGATGGCAATGGTACAACAAATCTTCAAGATGCTCTTCACTCATCCTCTCCTTTTATGGATGGAATCGATGCTGATGATTGGGATAACAATGCATCAAGTTATATAGATGATTTGTTTGGTTGGGATCCTGCTGGAACAACCAGCGGAAATGATCCTGACAATGACCCCATGGGAACTTTTACGGGACCTGCAGATTCTGGCAATAAAATGCATGGTACCCATGTGGGAGGCATTCTTGCTGCTACAACAGATAATGGGACTGGTATAGCCAGTACCATTTATAATGGTGCTTTAATGTGTGTTAAGGTACTCTATGATGAAAGCGATGGTGGTATCAATCTGGGACAAGTCGGGATACTATACGCAGCTAAAGCTGGTGCGGATATCATAAATTTATCTTGGGGTGGGACAGGTTATAGCAGCTCTGATCAAGCCAATGCCAATCTGGTCTATGATACCTATGGTGCAATAATTGTTGCAGCTGCTGGTAATGGTAATGACAATGGGACCCCTTCTGATACCCCTCATTATCCTTCCGGCTATAATAAAATTGTCTCAGTAACAGCCCTGGGCAGCTCAGATAATTTTTCCTGGGCCAATTATGGTGCTGAGATAGGCACCCCTGGGCAAAACGGCTATTTTTCAGGTGTCAGTATTAGTGCTCCTGGTGAAAATATTAGGAGTACCGTGTATACGACAGCTGGTTCATACCAATCCTGGGATGGTACATCCATGGCATCGCCTCTGGTCGCCTCGTGTTTTGGTTTGTTAAAAGCCACCCATCCAGAAGCATCAAATGACTGGCTGGTTGATAACCTTCTGTCAAGTGCAGACTCTATTTATCACATCAATCCAAATTTTATTGGTCAACTGGGAACGGGTCGGGTCAACATTTTTAACTCTATTGCCAGATTGACATCTCCTCAATTGTCATATAACTCTTATAGCCTGTCACTGACCAATGACAATGGTGATGGTCTGCTTTCACCCGGTGAATCTGCTCTGATGCGGATAAATTTGTTCAATAGTACTGGTTGGCTTGATGCTCTAGGTGTGACTGCAGTTCTTCGAAGTAATACCGAATACATTACAGTAACCGATAGCACGGGGAGTTATGGGGATATAAATAATGGCAATATCGGCGTAAATATCGCTGATAGGTATGGTTTTTCTGTGGATGAGGATTCTCCTTCTGGATTATTACCAATGGAGCTCGTGGTAACCACAAATGATGGTTCCGATGAACCCTATACCGTCACCCTGGAATTTGCCATAGACGTAAGTATATGGCAGACGAACTTCCCTACTGCTTCAAGCATTATTAAAGGCGGTAATGCCGTCGTGGATCTTGATGGTGATGGAAGCAATGAAATCGTTTATACTGCCTATGATAGCCTTCTGCATGCGATAAATGCAGATGGTAACGAAATCACAGGTTTCCCTGTTATGCTAAACTACCTGGCTGAGGCAACACCTGCAGTTGGTGATGTAGACAATGATGGTGATCTGGAAGTGGTCGTCGGTGGTCTGGATCGCAACCTTTATGTTGTGCAACATGACGGAAGTGCCGAATCAATTCATATCGCCCCGGGTTTTATACTGGCACCTGCAAGTTTATATGACTTTGATGGTGACGGGGATCTAGAAATTGTGAGTGTTTCTTATAATGATGAACTGGCCGTCATGCATCATGATGGTACTCCACTGGCAAATTTTCCCATGACCCTGGATGGAAACATAACTGTGGGAGCTGCTATTGGTGATGTCAATGGAGATGGCAGTGTAAATATCGTTGTAGGTACCTGGGGTGATCAACTGCATGCCATCAACCTTGATGGAACAGAGGCAGCGGGTTTCCCGGTTGTGCTGGCTGATAGAGTCAGATCAGCACCTATCCTGGCCAATATCGATGGCAGTACCGATGGGTCACTCGAAATACTATTTGGTAGTGATGACAACAAGCTGCATGCCTTTGATGGTGGAGGGAATGAGTTGTGGTTCGTCAGCAGTGCTTCGCAAAATATTCAAGCTGATCCTGCTGTTACAGATATGGATGGAGATGGAGATCTGGAGATCGTCATAGGCGGTCTGGATCGACTCATATATGCCGTTGATCACACTGGCACTTTCCTGGAAGGCTGGCCAGTAGGTACTGATGGTGCCATATATAGCTCACCAGCCATAGCTGACATTGATGATGATGGTTTCGCTGAAGTATTCATAGGCTCCAATGATCGCTTTCTATATGGGTTAAACCTGGATGGGTCAAATATTGGTGGGTTTCCCGTGGAGAATACAGGCAATATACAAGGATCACCTTCTGTGGCGGATCTGGATGGTGATAGCGATCTGGAAATCATCGTTGGTGCAGATGACAATCTGCTGGTAATGGATATATCAAGTAATGGGGAAACGGCAACCTATTGGCCAACTCATCGAGGTAATTTACACAGAACCGGAGTGGAGCTGATCACAGTTGGCGTTGAAGAGCGTTCAAGTTTACCAGTAAGTCATAAGTTGTACGCGAACTATCCCAACCCCTTTAATCCAACAACATCAATTGCCTTTGATCTTGGTGAAGACACCTATGTAACTCTGCAAATCCTGGATATCCGGGGTAGGGTAGTAGATGAATTGGTTTCTGCTCACATGAAACGTGGCAATTATCGCGTCAAATGGAACGGAGAGCTCCAGGAAAGACCTGCTGATGCAGGAGTATACTTCTACCGACTATCCACCCAGAATAGCGATCTGGTTCGAAAGATGACCCTTCTGAAGTAGCAAGGAGTTCTGCCTGAGAATAAGGGCACAAAAATGATTAAAAGGGAGTCTGGATTCAGGCTCCCTTTTTTTTATAGAGGTATCAATTTTTTACTGAGAATTGCTTGGTATTAACAAGGGCTATATAGGTTACAGCTACCTCGCCTCCAGAAGGTTGAAACAATTCTGTAAAATCATAAAAGTAGTCTGAATAATTTTAGTCGCCCTACTGATCATTATGATTCGAATATTCCCCTGGAAATGGACATGAAATGCCTATATGGCGTTTGGGGGGAATATAGACCACGAGGTTATTTCATGAGAGATATCATCCTATGTATATAATTAACTTATGGTTACAGTGCTGCGATCAGGGTGCATTGTGTAGTTGTTGGAGGTGTATTGAAAAGTATTAGTGATATTTTTGAGATAATTTACAAATAATTGTTGTGAAGAGGTGGTCAGCAGATTATTATCGCGCCGCTTTATGACAGGAGAGGGGTATCAGGTGGCAAAACAGCCTCAATTTTTTTAATAAAAGTTGAATTTTAGTGTTGCTGAGACATAGGTACCCAAGTATATTTGCGAGCTTTCGAAAATGAGAGCGGAGAACGCAAATTTTTCTCCTTGATATTTGAAAATTGGGTATGCACGGTCTAGGTCAATATGAGGTATCTCATTTGACGATACCGACAATTACAATGAGTTAAAAAATAGTAAAATGAAATAGAGTCATAAACAAACTACAATGGAGAGTTTGATCCTGGCTCAGGACGAACGCTGGCGGCGTGCTTAACACATGCAAGTCTAAGGAGAAAGAATTCTTCGGAATTTTATTAAACTGGCGAACGGGTGAGTAACGCGTAGACAACTTGCCCAGAGATTTGGGATAACACCGAGAAATTGGTGCTAATACCGGATAACATCACTTTGACCTCGGTCTTTGTGATCAAAGGTGGCTTCGGCTACTGTCTCTGGATGGGTCTGCGTCTGATTAGCTAGTTGGTGAGGTAATGGCTCACCAAGGCGACGATCAGTAGCTGGTCTGAGAGGATGATCAGCCACACTGGGACTGAGATACGGCCCAGACTCCTACGGGAGGCAGCAGTGGGGAATATTGCGCAATGGACGAAAGTCTGACGCAGCAACGCCGCGTGATCGATGACGCTTCAAGGAGTGTAAAGATCTGTCCTAAGGGAAGAATGGTTTCAAGTTGAATAAGCTTGATTCGTGACGGTACCTTAGAAGAAAGCGCCGGCTAACTTCGTGCCAGCAGCCGCGGTAATACGAGGGGCGCAAGCGTTGTCCGGATTCATTGGGTGTAAAGGGTGCGTAGGTGGATCAATAAGTTGGAATTTAAATCCCGCAGCTTAACTGCGGACCTGGTTCCAAAACTGTTGGTCTTGAGTTCGAAAGAGGGGAGTGGAATTCCTAGTGTAGCGGTGGAATGCGTAGATATTAGGAGGAACACCAGTGGCGAAGGCGGCTCTCTGGTTCGATACTGACACTAAGGCACGAAAGCGTGGGGAGCAAACAGGATTAGATACCCTGGTAGTCCACGCCGTAAACGATGAGTACTTGGTGCTGGAGGAATTCAACCCCTTCGGTGCCGGAGTTAACGCGTTAAGTACTCCACCTGGGGACTACGGTCGCAAGGCTGAAACTCAAAGGAATTGACGGGGGCCCGCACAAGCGGTGGAACATGTGGTTTAATTCGAAGCAACGCGAAGAACCTTACCTAGCTTTGACATGTCAGTGAAAATTCGGTGAAAGCCGAACCCTCCAAGAGCTTGCTCGAGGACCCTGTCACAGGTGGTGCATGGCCGTCGTCAGCTCGTGTCGTGAGATGTTGGGTTAAGTCCCGCAACGAGCGCAACCCCTATCGATATTTGCCATCAGGTTATGCTGGGCACTATATTGAGACTGTACGCGCAAGCGTGAGGAAGGTGGGGATGACGTCAGGTCAGTATGTCCCTTACAGCTAGGGCTACACACGTGTTACAATGGCCGGTACAGAGGGTCGCGAAATCGCAAGATGGAGCCAATCTCAAAAAACCGGTCTAAGTTCGGATTGGGGTCTGCAACTCGACCCCATGAAGGTGGAATCGCTAGTAATCCCGGATCAGCACGCCGGGGTGAATACGTTCCCGGGCCTTGTACACACCGCCCGTCACGCCATGGAAGTTAGTAGTGCCGTAAGCCAGTGGCCTAACCCTTCGGGGAAGGAGCTGTCAATGGTAAGACCGATGACTAGGGCGAAGTCGTAACAAGGTAGCCGTACTGGAAAGTGCGGCTGGATCACCTCCTTTCTAAGGAGCCAGCGGAGCGCAAGCTCCAGCTAGGTTGAGCATATTACCGAAACCTGCATACCCTTTTT
>JABHBL010000096.1 GCA_018673925.1 Fidelibacterota bacterium | reverse complement strand
GAACCCCGAACCGACGGATTATGAGTCCGGCGCTCTAACCAATTGAGCTATGGGCCCCTTTTTTAATTAAGAATTATAAATTACAAATTATGAATTTATAGGTCTCAAAAAGCCAAATAAAATAGTCGGGTGGTCCAGCATGTGCAAAGAGATTGTAAGTGGAGTATTTATCCCGACTACACCATACAGCTTTACTTAAATATGTTTATAATTTCGATGATTTGAGCAGGTTAAAGGTTGCTAAAGCCATAATATCCACCCTGCTAAAGCCCTAGATGCAAAAAGTCCCTTGTTCTGTCGAATAAGGGACTCCTCGCTGTCATTTTTCCGTTGATATTTTAGACCAAAATCAAAAGCGTGTCAAGCCCATGGAGCATTTTTTTTCAACTATTTTACAAGAGTTATATAATTGAATATATTAATGTTAACACCGCATAGTATTATAAATCTGACAAGCCTGGACCAACGATTTATCCTCCCCCTCTCATTTCATCCCTAGAGGCGTGGACTAAATCGTTCAAATACTGGAGCTGATTGATGAAAAGTGAAGGTGTGATATAACCGCAAACATGCGATTACATCGGTGTGGGATTGGGTTTAATATCCCTTTGCTCGAGTTGAAGTTCAACTTTCCTTCTGAAATATTCCTGGGAATCCTCACCCCTGGCATCTGCATCACGCATAAGCTGTTTTAACTCATCCATTTCCCGTTGAATGGCCCACCAGCGTACCGTCTTAATACACTGATGTGCATGACTGATACTTTCAAGGTCAGGTCGTGCTTCGTTGATCAAGCGAGCAATAAAACGACGGATCTCAGCAGATTCAATTTCATCCAGCAATCTGCTATGATTGATGGGTAACTCTTTACGTAGCCGACCATGGAACATCTGGAATATTTCCACATAATGAAAGGCTTTGATATCTTCATCACCGATGGTGGAAGTCAACCAATTCAGCAGACTTTCGTCCTGGCTGAGATGCAAGCGCAATAGCTCAAATTCTGCCTTTTCAGCTCCTGATTCTGGACGGCGCAAGGTATCTGGCTTGGATTGTTGCTGTCTAGCCGGAGGATCGGGAGTATACTCGCTACGACGGACCCTTTTTGATTGACGTTTTAGCAATCCCATAACCGCTTCTTCAGGAACATGCATTTCTTCAGCCAATTGACCTGCCAACATGCCCCTGAGTATTTCATTCTGCATGAGAGCCAGTTCTGATACCATCCCTTCCAGGAAGGCTGTCCGTTTCACTGGAGAATCCATTTGATCCTGATTGGCTCTGAGTACGAAAGTCATGAAATCCAGTGCTGTACCAATGAGTTTTTGAAATGCCTTGGCATCCTTCTCATCAAAAAAACTATCTGGGTCTTCCCCCTCGGGTATCTGAATAATGCGGACATCAAGTCCCTTGTCCAGAAGTGTGAGGCCAGCTTTTTGAGCCGCCTTCTGACCAGCAGCATCCCCATCATAACAGACCAGCACTTTGTCAGCAAAACGTTTCACCAACCCAGCCTGCTCTGAAGTAAATGCCGTACCAGTACCTGCGACGACATTTTGGAACCCTTCTTGATACAGACGAATGAGGTCCATATAGCCCTCGACCAGGATGGCTGTGCGCGAACTTCTGATTTCATCTCGACTTATATTCAAACCAAATAGGGTGCGTCCCTTATGGTAAATGGGTGTTTCTGGACTATTCATGTATTTGGCACCATCAGCCTCACCAAAAATTCTGCCACCAAAGGCCTGGACCTTACCATTGATATCCATGATGGGAAACATGATCCGGTTACGGAAGCGATCGTAATAGCCACCCTCATTTTTGGGCATCAGCAGACCGCTACGGGTGAGAACATCCTGGGACAATCCCAGCTTCATCACCTCCAGAGTCACAGTGTCCCAACTGTCAGGAGCAAAACCAACCCGGAAGGTTTTCAGGGTCTCTTCGGAAAGACCTCGATTGAGTAAATAGTCTTTAGCTGATTTAGCATTGGCATCATTTATTTGTCGCTCAAAAACCCTGGCCGCAATTTCATGCATGTTGTAAATGGAAGCTCTATCATCTTTTTTGCGAGGTTCCCCTGGATCAGTCTCAATGTGAATATTGGCTCGATCAGCCAGTAATTTTATCGAAGATAAAAAGTCTAGACGTTCGTGTTCCATGATAAAGTTGATG
The DNA here is from genome assembly GCA_018673925.1 of Fidelibacterota bacterium. Lineage (GTDB taxonomy): Bacteria > Fidelibacterota > UBA8477 > UBA8477 > JABMPR01 > JABMPR01. The sequence continues at coordinate 210,149 of JABHBL010000096.1, read as the reverse complement.
ACATTCCCACCGGCTCCACACCCAAAACAATGATAGATTTGCTTATCAGGACTGACGCTGAAGGACGGTGTCTTTTCATTATGGAAGGGACACCGACCAAAAAAGTTACGTCCGGAGCGTTTGAGCTGGACATAATCAGAAACAACATCAACTACATCATTAGCTTCACGGACCTGTTCAATAATATGTTCTGCGATGAGCGCCATGATTTCTGCGATGAAGATAAGACGGTAGAAATTGAAAACTATCTGAAGTTGAATCGTGCTATCCAGGCTGGGATTCGAATCCCAGCCTGGAGGGCTTTACTTCAACTCAACAAAGGTGATGCCAGCCCCACCTTCATCCAGACCACCTAGACGTTTTTTCTTCACTGCAGGATGTTTATCAAGTACCTCATGGACGATCTGTTTTATAACTCCTGTTCCCTTGCCATGGATGATTTGCATGAGGGACAGGTTGCTGAGCACAGCCTGATCAATAAATCTACCTAATTCTTCGATAGCTGCTTCAGCCCGACATCCTCTTAAATCCAGGCTATAGGTGCTACCCTCCCGGTCAGAGACATTTACAACCGTGTTGGATTGGGACGCTTCTACTTTTTTCCGGGGAGCCTTCCCCAGCCACTCAATGGGAACACGCATTCGTTTCCCATCAACCTCCACCATGGTCTTACCTCGTGTGGGTTTTTCCAGGACAACGCCAATCTGATCCAAACTGAATACAGTTACGTCTAAGCCTTCGACTACATCCTCACTGCTTAATTTTTCCAGCTTGAGTGGTTCTTCCGTTTCCTCGATGACTTTTTCCAGCTCTGCTTCAATCTGATCCAAAGTTCCGCGAACTTCTTTGATATTCTCTTTGCCGGCCTGGGATTCCTTGATCTGCTTAATGACCTGCTCAACCGTCTGTCGCGCGTCGGTGATAATCTGGCCAGCCTGTCTGGCTGCTTCTCTATCAGCATTACGTTCCGCTTTTTGTACAGATTCCAGGGCAGTATCCATACGCTTTTGCTTCATCTTTAGATCGCGCTGCAGATCAGTATTGTCAGATTTTAAACCTGACAGGGTGGCTCGCTCGGCCTCTAAAGATCTCAACAGTTTCTCCATACTATCTCGTGCCCAACCGATATACCCACGGGCGGACTTCAAGATGTCTTCAGAGAGACCGAGACGCTTGGAAATTTCAAAGCCATAACTGCTTCCAGGAACACCAGCTAAAAATTTATATGTAGGTTTGAGTCCTTTTTGATCGAATTCCATAGCACCGTTCATGACATTTTCTGCTTCGTGAGCGAAAACTTTAAGGTCACCAAGATGAGTGGTGGCCACTGTTTTCACACCAGCACCTCCCAGTGATTCCAGAATAGATCGAGCCAGAGCAGCCCCTTCTGCAGGGTCTGTACCGGTTCCTAATTCGTCTAGAAGAACCAGACTTTGAGATGTGGTCTGATCCAAAATGCTGATGATAGTACTCAGGTGGGCCGAGAAGGTTGAAAGGTCATCCACTAGAGATTGTTGATCGCCAATGTCGGTGAATATTTTATCTACAAATGGAATAACGCTGCCTTCTGCAGCAGGTACTGGAACACCGGCATTGGCCATGAGGGCGAGGAGCCCAATAGTTTTAAGGGCAACCGTCTTACCACCCGCATTGGGTCCAGTAATGATCAGCGTGGTGGTCTGATTATCCATAGAAAGCTCTAAGGGAACTACTTTTCTTTGTAGAGCTAACCTTGGATTCCGGGCAGCCTTCAGTAGAAAGGTTCCATCCTCAGCCAGAGTGGGGATGCTGCAGGCGAAGGTTTTACCAAACTTGGCCAGTGCAGTGTGGTAATCCAGAATCTCAAGCATCTCATAATTTATCTGAATGGTGTGATGATGGATGTGGAGGCGACTGGTCAGTTCCCTTAGGATACGTTGTACTTCCTGCTGCTCTTCAATTTCTATGGTTTTAATCTGATTGTTTAATTCAATAATCTCAAAAGGTTCAATAAAGGTGGTTGTCCCTGTATTGGACATGTCCTGAATAACCCCTTGAACCTTGTGTTTATAGGAGCTGGTGACGGGAAGAACCAAACGTCCGGCCTTTATACCCGCCTGAGATTCGTTTAAATAGCCTGAGTCACTATATTTCTTTACCAGATCTGCCATGCGCGTACGGACGGCCCCCCCAGATTTTCTGAGCTTACGCCGCAGCGAGGACAGTGTGGACGATGCCTTGTCCAATACTTCACCATCTGGTCCTACAATTCTGAGTATGTCTTTTTCAATATCCAGAAGGGGGGTGATTTTTTCAAAATCTTCCTGCCAGAGAGCAGCTTCATCCACGGGACTATTTTGAAAAATATTTTTTAGAACTCGCGCTTGTTCCAGGACGTTGTGAACGATTTTCAAGTCTTCAGGATAGAGTGTACTGCCTTCCAGTGCCAGGAGTCTGAGGATTTCATAGAGGTCATCGTATTGTCGAATAAAGAAACTCGTGTTATGATCCATGAGGGCTTCAATACCGGCCACACGATCATACTGGTTCCTTATTTCATCTGGATTTGGTTTGGGCTGGAGTTGTTGAAACTGGAGAGTGACACTTGCACCGGCGGCTTCATCAGCCAGCCACTGTCGCACATCATCAAAACCGAGGTGTATATCACTAGAATTGGTTGAGCCAGAGGAATCCATTGCTCTACTCTTCGAGACCCTCCGCCTCTTCTTCGATCACCTCGCTACTATCCTCCTCTGTTGCGATCACCGGGCGACCCTGGGCCATGGCTTCGATCTCTTCCAGTTTTTTATCCATTTCTGCTTGCCTGTTGGTACCAGCGTGCTTGACTTTTTCCACCTCTTCCATGATATCCAGGTTTGATACATCATCCACCCCTGCGGATTTCAACATCTGTTCCAGGAGTCCTTTTTGAGATCCACCCATTGACTCCAGGGCTTTTCCCAGAATTTCATTCTGATCCCCGCCATCACCATCGCCAAGGAGACCCTGTAAACCACCCATTTCACCACCCATGGCAGCCTGAAGGAGTTCAGTTTTATCAGCGTCTGGATCCACCATAGTTTGCAGAAGCGCTAATTCATCTTCGAGAGATAAAACATATACCATCTGACCCGCAAATGTTTCTACGTGAGGATACAATTTTGAATCTTTTTGCCAGTCACCCCTCATGCTCACTGGAACCATAGCAAATGCCCAGACAAAAGCTGATAGCATCAGTCCTGCTTTAAGCGCTCCAAAGGTGATCCCACCAATTCGATCAACAGCTCCCAAATGCAAGCTCTTAACTATTTTTTTTAGTAAATAAGACACAAAAGTTATTGAATACATCACGCCTAAAAATACTACTACAAAACCAGCTGGTGTCTTGTAGGCATCTGGAATACTGACGAGAGTATCCAGGAATACAGATCCATGGTGATTGTAGTGCATGGCCCCATACATCGCTGCATACATGCCAACTATTTTCAATACCCCATCTACGAGTCCCTTTTTCAACCCGCTCACCGACATGATGATAATGAGGAGCAATCCGACTAAATCAAATCCTGTTGCCATTAGCTAAGCATCCTTTTTACAATTTCTTGAAGTCGTTTTCCATCAGCTTTACCTGCTGCTGCCTTCATGAGGGGACCCATAACCTTGCCCATATCACTCATGTTTCCAGCGCCAGTATCTGCCAGGACTTGTTTAACCAGTACTTCCATTTCAGATTCACCCATCATTTGTGGTAGGTATCTCTCCAGCACCTGCAATTCAGCCTTTTCGACCGCGACTAATTCTGGCCGCTCACCCTTTTCATACAAAACGATGGCTTCTTTGCGCTGTTTGGCAGCTGTTTGGACTAGCTTGACAAACTCTGCTTCTGTTAGTGGCTCACCTTTTTCGATTTCACGACTCTGAATTCTAGACTTCAGATCGCGGATTGTTTTTAGTGATGTGCCATCTTTAGCTTTCATGGCCATTTTTAATTGTTCAGTAAGTTCTTTATGAAAATCCAATTACATGTACTCCAGTCATCTCATTGAAAAATTAAAAATAACCCAGAATCTATCACATATGGATAAATTTTTATCCGACCTGGAAATTACAGAATAGAGATGGTTCAGTTGGTTGGATCAGGGGACATCAAAAACATCGCGCAAGGCGTTGGTGGCATCAAGGAGGTGTTTTTCTTCAATGATGGCTGAGATAGAACTGATTGAAGTGGAAATGGAAAGAATGTTAATTCCTCTAATCCCCAGGGCTCTGAAAAATGTAGCGGCCAGACCACAGCGTTCTTTGAAGTGTGGGCCATAAACTGTGAGCAGACAGACGTGTTCAATCACCTCAACACTAATATCTTCATGCAATTCAGCGATTGCATCCACCGCTTCTTGAAAGGATCCCGATTCATCATGGTGAAGCGTTACTGACAAATTGGCCTTACCAGAGCTGTCCATATTTTCACTGATAAAATTTACGGTCTGACCGTAAAAGCAGAATTCTTCAAGGGCAGAACCACCCCAGTCGGGTTCATCTGGAAGGTTGAATATTCTTACAAAGGTTAGCTGCTCATCAACGATGATTCCACCGATGGATTCCTTCCTCACAGATCCTCCTCAAATGGCAGTTGAACTGTAAATGTGCTCCCTCGGCCCTCCTGGCTATCAACCTGAATATCCCCGCCATGTAGTTCAACCATGCGCATCACAATGGCAAGACCGAGGCCCGTACCCTCTGAAATCATTTTTTTGGCTGTTGGGGTCCTGTAAAATTCCTTGAAGATATTGACTTGCTCAGAAACTGGAATACCCTGTCCATCATCAGAAACTTTTACCACATAATTCAGGTCAACTTTTTCTAAACTCACCTGAATATTACCTGATTCCTGGGTATAGCGAATGGCATTTGAAATGAGATTAGTAAATATTTTACCCAGAGCATTAACATCCCCTGAATAGTCAAAACGTATGTCAGCAGAATTAAAAATGAGCGTTTGGCTTTTCCGATCTGAATTTGGTTTCGCATCGGTTACTAAACCAATCAGCAGACTGCGGAGATCCAAAGTTTCGAACTGTTGCTGCTCTTGAAAGTTTCCATAGGTTAGATCTGCCAAATCTTTGAGCATACCAATGGTTTCTGATGTCCTTCCGATCGCTCGATTCAGCATATTGATGACACGCTCATCAGCCTTGGTACCCAATATATCTTCTATAACCATAAGTGTGGATTGAATGGTTGCAATGGGTGCTTTCATCTCGTGGCTGGCATAGCGGAAAAAGGTCGTCTTGGTTTCGTTGATTTCTTGCAGTTTTAGATTGGCAGCCTGCAGTTTATCCCTCACACGACGATGTCTCTCCGTCACGTTCTGGGCCAGATAAGCTGAGACCATCATGGTCACTACAAAAATGAACCAAATTCCAATGGTAACTCTGGAATCATTCATAAGATGAAAATCATTAAAAAAGCAAATATGCTCTACCATACTTGACTGCTCTATAAGCAAAAGACCAGAATACAGGATAACAACCAGTAGGGAATAAAGATATGAGAAACCGCCAGGGAATATGATACTGGCTAGAATAATGTGGAAAACATAGAAGAAGGAGAGCGGGCTTTCTGCACTCCCCGTGAGATAAATGAGGACGGTGAGCAAAAACAAATCCATGACCATTTGCAAATTGAGCAAAATAACCAGACTGGACATTCCGAACTGCTTTTGGGCCGAGGCATAAGTCAGATACATGAGATTTAACCCAACCAGGATGAATCCCGCAATGGCCATTGCATTCAGGCTGGATGGAGGTCCAAGTTCAATGAACTTTAAGAGAATTACTCCAGAGAAAAGTCCAAGAATTGCATACCAACGTAGCCGTATAAGCCATTTATCACGCCGAAGCATGGAAGCAATCGAAAAAGTGGGTGTTTCAGGAAATAGCGTCAAATTGCTACCGTTTTTAAAGTCAAATCAGTTAAAGTCTCTCCTGCTTAGACCTTAATGTTTTGATGTACTACGTCCACCAGTTTTTTTGGATTTACAGGTTTTTCTATAAAGGCATCAACTGGTAAAAAATCAGCATCTTTGCCGGGGTCAAACTGAAAACCAGTTTGGTTGCCGACGGCTGTTAACATGACGATGGGTGTATCCTTGATGTCAGCATCTTCCCGAATTTTGTAGGCGACATGGAAACCTTCGTCCATGGAAGACATCATCACATCCAGAATAATCAGATCTGGAGATTCTGATTTAATCTTCTCCAGGCCCTTTTCACCATCCTGGGCATCAATCACATCATATCCAGCTGCTTCCAAGGTGATGCGCATGGCTTCAACAAGATCGAAGTCATCATCTATTATTAATACTTTTTTTGCCATTTCTTGTTTTCCTCCTGGGCGCGAACGCCAAACAAATTGAACTAAGCCTCAGCGAGTTGGCTTACTCGATTTAGTTTATCTTCAACGATATCAACGGCCATTTTCAAAGCCCTCTGAACGGGTATGGAAAGTGAGCCATTAAATTGAATTGATTCTGGTTCAATACCAATGATTTTCAAGTCTTCAGGTATCATATTCAAGGATGCTGCCATTTTTATTGACTCTGCCAATCCCAGGCCATGCAGTGAAATGGGATCATCCTTTAAAACAAAATCGATTTCAGCGGCATCAAACTCCACAACGGAACCTGCTTCACGACCCATCTGACAGGCATCTATAACAACCACGTGCTCTCGCCCCTCAAGATACTCGAGAATCCCCAGAGCATCACTGCCGGCATCCACCAATTCTATCTGTGAATGCGTTTGTCGGGAAAGTGCATCGATAAGTAAGGGACCGATTGCATCATCTCCTCGTAATCGACTACCTACACCTATGACTGTTAATATTGCCATGGGTGCTATTCGATGAAATCAACTTCCAGCATATGAACTGAGCAAGAGATACAGGGATCATAGGCTCTGACCAGCATCTCAAGGTTCAACGTGATCTCTTCTTTGGTCTTGTTGATAATCTCAGGCACCAATTTCATCATATCATCATCTATGTTGGCCAAATTCTGACCAGTAGGAATGATACAGTTCGCCTTGATAATATTTCCCTTATTGTCATAAGTATAATCATGAAAAAGGATACCCCTGGGAACCTCATTGGAACCAATACCGCGACCATATCGTGTGGGTGTCTGGTTGGGTTTCTCATTTTTGAGACCCATTTCCATCAATCTGTCAATAATGCGAACACTATCCAGAATGCAATGCACAGCTTCAACTACCTGAGCAATGGTATTCATATATGGATTATAACAGTTGGGTTTGAGACCCATGGCTTCAGCAGCAGCATGTGCTTCTTCACCGAGCTGGGCATGATTGTTATTCCAGCGAGCAAGCGCACCGACGAAATATGAGTTTCTGTTGTATTTCGCATGTTTTGAGGTGCTGTGATTCACAACGAATTCATTGGTGACATCCAGATATTTGTGGACGGATATGGCACCTGTGTCAGAGGAGAAAATATCTCCTTCGTACAGGGCATACTCATCTGGGTGCTTTAAGGAAATGTATTCAGTTTCTCTTTCAAACTGAGGGATGGCACCAGCCAGGGCCTTCATAGTCTCTATAGTTTCCAATCCATCTGGGAGGGCTTCTTCCAAGAGGCGTCGTTTGATTTCCAATAGCTCTGCTTTTTCTGGAATTCTTGAAAAGCCACCTGGTACAGGTGTAATGGGATGCACGGCTCTACCGGAAACGATATCACCGATATCATTGGCCAACCGTTTCATGCGCAGGGCCCTCAATACAACATCTTTGTGTGTTGCGATGAGGGGAAATACACTGCCAACATTGAGGAAATCCGGTGCGGCCAGAAAATAAGCATGCAGAATATTTGATTGAAGGGTAGCTCCATGGATCAATAATTTCCTGAGGAGCGAAGTCTGCTCTGAAATTTCCAGACCCAGGGCATCTTCAGTTGCTACCAGTGAGGTCAATTGATGACCGAGAGAACAAATACCACAGATTCTTGATGTGATGATGGCAGCTTCATGAAAACTGCGACCCTTCATCATGGCTTCAAAAAACCGGGGAGGTTCTACAATACTGAGGTGAGCTTTCTCAAGCACCCCATCCTTCATGTTTACTACAATATTTCCATGACCTTCCACACGGGTCAGGTGATGGACTTTTATGTCAAGATCACGACTCATAATTGAACCTCGTTTGAATTATAGAGCAGCATACGTTTTTTTGCCTCATCCAGACTGATACCATGACTGGTCATCACTTCCAACATCCCATCAATATTGGGATTGTCCAGGATTCCCCGACAGCCGGTACAGAATTGTCCAAAACTTGGACAAACTGCATCACAACCACCCCTGGTGATAGGACCGAGACAAACCATGCCACGATTGTAAAGACACTCATTTTCTTTAAGCTTGCACTCCACGCATACTGGAGAACCATATTTTGGAGGTTGCTTGCCCAGGACCAGAGCGATAAGCAGCTTGAGAAAATCTTGCTGGGTCATGGGACAACCACGGACTTCATAGTCTACTTTTACCACCGACGAAACTGCCATGGCTGGTAGGGTGGCAAACAGGTACTTGTCGTCCCCATAAACCGTTTCGCGAACTTCATCAATGGGATGAAGATTCTTCATGGCATTGACACCACCATTTACAGCGCAGGAGCCAAGCGCCACTAAAATATCACTGCGACGACGGATATCATGAATGCGTTCCACACAGGATGGTGAAGTAATAGATCCTTCAATAAAGGCGATATCATAGTGATCGGCCTTGTCATCCATAGCCTCGCGAAATTCAACAATATCTACGTGTTTTAATATATCGAGAAGATCATTTTCAAAATTGAGCTTATTGAGCTGACAACCTTCACAACTAGTAAAATCGAAAAATGCAACTTGTGGTTTCATTAGAGAGCCTCCTCCAATGGTTTGATATCAACATAGTTGAACACGGGCCCATCCTGGCAACAGTAGACACCATTGATCTGGCAATGTCCACATTTACCAACACCACATTTCATGCGGCGTTCAAGAGACAGATATATCTGATCATCAGGAAGTTGTTTTGACTTGAGAGACATGACCACGAACTTGTACATGACAGGAGGTCCTGTGATGGCAGCTATGGTGGTATTCAGTTTGAGATCCAGAGAGGGAATCAGCGTTGTGATAACACCGGTATTTCCTTTCCAGGTTTCATCTGGCTGATCTACTGTCACATGTAACTCTACATCATCTCTATCTTTCCATGTTTCCAGTTCGTCTGTGAAAAGCAGCTCAGATGGCGTTTTTGCACCATAAAGAATGATGAGTCGGCCAAAATCTTTGCGGTTATCCAGGACATAATTAATGAGGGATCGAAGAGGTACCAGACCAATTCCACCTGCTACTACCAGGATATCCTTACCAAAAAGTTTTTCCATGGGAAAGCCCTTACCAAAAGGACCACGAATTCCCATCATATCACCGGTTTCGTAATTCTTCAAGACATTGGTGAGAGTTCCAACCTGACGAATGCACAGTTCAAATTTTCCATTCTTTGATGGAGAGCTGGAAATTGATATGGGTGCTTCACCAATCCCGAAAGCAGATACTTCCACGAACTGACCAGGACCATGGCCTAAACTTTGACCTTCTGGCATTTCAAGCTCATACCATTTTTCCATTTCGGTTATCTGTTTGGCTCCTGTCACCTTACACATGGTGGGGTAATAGAGATCTTCAGTTTCGTGATGTTCTACATCTTGTAGGCGTTTCATATTCAGCCTCCTTCTCTATACCCGGACAGTTCGGTGATATTGGGCTTTTTCATCTTCCTGAATGAGCTCATTGACAATATCTGGCATTGAGATTCCAGCAGGACAAAAAGCAGTACAGCGACCACAACCAACACACCAGGGCAAGCCCTCTTCATCTGTTATGTACTTGAATTTGCGAAAGAGGCGATGACGGGTTCGATTGATAGTCTTCTCTCTAAAGTTTTCTCCACCAGCGACTTCAGCGAAAGTACTTAGCATGCAACTATCCCAGCTGCGTTGCCGCATGCCGTCTTCCGCAGTCACTTCAACATGGTCATGAACATCAAAGCAGAAGCACGTGGGACAGGTTAATGTACAAGCACCACAACCCACACAGCGTGAAGCTACATCAGCCCAAACATCAGAGTGATAGGCATATTGAAAAACCCGTGGGAGTCTGTTATAATGATATCTAATTTTTTTCTTGAAGTGACGACCCTCAACTATTTCAGGTTCTGTTAGATTGATTTTATCAAACCCATTTAACATTTCCTGGCCATTGTCAGTGAGGACATAAAGTTGAAAATCGCCATCGACTTCATTGAGAAAGAGATCAAAGCCTTCCATTTCTTCAATGACAATACCGACACTTTCGGAAAAGTGAAATTCATCTGGCTCAAACGAGATACCTAAAAAACGGGAGGACTGGCGTCGCTTGAAATAATTTGATTCAGCAGATCCTGACAGCATGCTGTGATCCAACCTCAGTATGGATTGCATCTCATAACTATGCACACCAAAAAACACTCTGGGAGCTATGGCTACCTCAACTTGCTCAAAACTCTCATTTTTAAGTGAGAACCCCATCAATTTTTCGACGGGTGGGAGAAACATCTTCTTGAGTGGTAATAAGGTGCGGTTATAGTCCAGAACAACATCACTACTGTCACGGACAACTTCAAATGAGTACGAGACATCCCCTTTCCCATGGGGGGCGATTACCTCCCCAAAATCCCTGAGGTGATCAATCAGGGCTGGGACATCAGACCGTAATAGAGAAAAACACTCCATAATGGCTTCCTTCTATAAATGATCGGTTAACAAATTTTTCAACATTCATCATCCGATCATTTGCAAAGCACATGCCAAGACATCTGTTTCCTAATGACAATTATTTATCTTATCATGTATAATTGATAAAGTCAGCAGAACACTTTATAAAAGACTGATTTAGATCAATTCAGCACTTTGTAATTAATTAATTTAAGCATTATGTGTTATTGTGAATCGAAATGTAGAAACGAAGACATTGAAAACTGATCCAACTGAAGAGGGTTTAAGCGTGTTTAATTCAGGGAAATATCATCCGTAATTCTGGGATCTACACGTTTAAGCAATTCAATGGTTTCTATCTGATCATCAATAAGCCACAGGATGCGATTGGCGCGCTCTCGGACAGAGTCCATTGAGAGGAGTGCGTATTGTTCATCGTTTTTTAGAGGTAAAGTACGGGCCACCAGATTCACGAGTGCGATAAACGATTCCTGTTCTCCCAGGATGGGACTGAAATCGAGGGTGTCCGGAGATTGCTCCACCAGATAATTAAGACGCAGCAGTAAATCTTCCCGTTCATCAATAAAATCATTTTCAGAATCTGATTCTGGTAACTCGATTAATTCAGCCACTCGGAAGGGGTTGTCTTTGACTACTTCGCCAAACCCGACTCTAAAAAGGCCTTCCAGAACAATATTATATTTTCCATTCTCTAATTTCTCGTAGGACTGGATTTTACCCAGACAGCCCACAGGGAAAATTTCCGGAGTACCGTAATAATCTTCTTCATAACCTGGTTTCAGAACCCCCATAGCCAGCAGACCATCCCCTTCCAACACACTTTCAATCATTTCCACATATCTCGGTTCAAAGATGTGATAACTGGCGGTAGTTTCAGGAAACAGATTTACCGTGGGTAAGGGAAAAATGGGTGCATGCATATAATTGGTCTCAGTTAGGAACTAAGGTTATGAATTCCTGGAGGGGCAGCCATTTTCAGAACGGTCAACTGCTCATCGCTTTCATTGATGATGCCTGAGCTAACACCCATTTCAACCAGGACTGACGTGTTGCGAGTGAGTACCAGCACCTCATCTCCCACTTCAAAAACACCTTCGCCACGCAACACGAAATAAATGATGTCTGATATGGGTTCTACAACAGGTGAAATGTATTGATGGGTGTTCAATGACAGCACATCCATCTGCAATTGATCACTTTTGAACATACTATTAATATTGGCAGCATCTTCTGAGAAGTGTGCGACCTGTTTTAAGTCTTTTACACTATTTTCCATGAATCATCTCTATAATTTTGTTGACCAGTTTTTCGATTCCAATGGCAACCTCACCAATTCTCATATCCAACATATATGCTGGAGTTGAAACCAGGTTTCTATCTTCATCAACCACAAAATCGTCCACTGGACAGTTAATATGAACACCGCCCATTTCCTTGAGGGCAGCCGACGTATCAGCATCTGATCCGATGGTCAGTTTAGCATCTGCGCCATATATATGGGGTATCATCGTAGGAGCGATGCAGACAAAGCCCATGGGTTTCCCCGTTGCAGCAAAAGATCTGGCAAATTGGAGCACATCAGCCTGTACAGTACTTGCAGCTCCTTTCACAGCAAAATCTGAGAGATTTTTAGCAGCACCGTATCCACCAGGCAAAATAACAGCATCAAAGTCGTTGGGATTGGCTTCAGCGATATCAATGATCTGTGTCCTGGCGATGCGAGCTGCCTCCACAAGAACGTTTCTCTGCTCTCCCTCAGTAACTTCGCCTGTTAAATGGTTCACTACATGCATCTGTTCCATATCCGGTGCCATACATTGATAGCTCGCACCGGCACGATCAAGGGCAAGCATGGTGATCACACTTTCTTGAATTTCAGCGCCATCTAAAAATCCTGAGCCAGATAAAACTACTGCTATTTTTGTCATGTCACCCTCCCCTTACCTGAATTTTACCAATCAAAAGCTGATGTATCAAATTCATCATCCTGTTTTTCAGCCACGGGCTGCACCCATAATTGTTCAGCTCTCATGACGATTGGATAGGTTTCCAGCCTGGTATAACTGGGCTTGATTCCCTTACCCGTTGATACGCTATATTTCCATCCATGCAAAGGACAGGTCAACGTATCACCTGTTATTTCACATAGTTCCAGCTTAAATCCGTTGTGCTTGCAGAAACCTGATCTAGCGATGAATCGACTTGGTGTGTGAAAAATGGTAATTTCCTCACCATCCAGATTCACATTGAGCGCACCATTCTCAGGTACTGCAGATGCCTCACAGGCATATATAAAATCAACTTCTGACATTGGCTTTCCAATCTCCACTGGCCAATTTCTCAGCCCAGAACAAACCCACCATAGTTTTCGCATCAGTGATTTCACCACGTCTCAACATTTCCATGGCTTTGTCCAGGGGCATTTCAATTATTTCCAGAAACTCATCATCGTCCCGGTCGATTTCCTGCATAGTTAGATCGTTGGCTGCATAAACTGCCATTTTTTCATCGGCATAGCCAATGGCGGGATAGAGATGACTTATGAAAGTCCAGGTCTTTGCAGTATACCCAGTTTCTTCAAGTAGCTCCCGTTTACCAGTAGTGAGGAAATCCTCACCTCGGTCTGTTTTCCCAGCAGGAAGCTCGTAAAATATCTCATTAGGATAATATCTGAATTGCCGTTCCATAATCAGCGTTGAATCATTCAAAAATGGAATAACGACGACAGCACCAGGATGTTTGATGCCCTCGCGGACACTGGTCTTGCCGTTGGGAAGCAGGACTTCATCCCGGACCACATGGAGAAGATTCCCCTTAAATTTGGTCTCAGATGATATTTTTGTTTCACGAAGTTCTTTAAAATTCATAAGGCTTTTATCATAGAACAGGATTAGGTCAAATGCAAGAGACATGCTCAAAATAGAGTGCGGTGGATGCGCAAAAATCTCACCCACATTAGAAATACTAAATCATCATCCCGAGCGGAGTCGAAGGATAACGAAACAATTATCTCAATTTACAAGTCTATTACAGCAATAGACACTGACCCAAAACACCCATAGCCACCACTCACTGTAGATCCATCCGGATGATAGGTGTTGGGAATAAATGATATTGGGCTGTTCCCATAACGCGTCAGGTTTTCATCCAGAGCTGTAAGTCCGAGATACAGCGGGGAACCATTTGAGATAGAAAAGTTCCAATCCACTTCAATAATATTTCCATTGCTTGGTTTGACCACCTTCTCCGACACGCTTGCAGCAAAGAACAGATACAGTTTGTATTCAAAGGCACTGGCATGATGTTGTATTTGGAACGAAACCTTATCAGAATCTATGAGGAGTGAATTTGCCACGAGTTGCGGTTTGTCCGGAATGATGGTGTGTCCGGTGAGTGTGGGAAAACCAGACGCGATGATTTCCAGATCATATGCTTCACCAGCTCCAACACTGAGGGTGGTATCAAAATAGCTCCCCCAATCGCTGGTATCTTCACTTCTCACAAACTGGTATTCAGCAGCTGAATCAACTGAACGCACTTTAGCATAGGTGATCTGTGGTGAAAAATTCTCTATGGAATCTGAATAAATCTCCTCAGTGGTGAGGGCTCTATTAATATTGATGAAAGATGTCCCGGCTTGATCATCTGCCCTGAGAACACCCATAATATTTAGACCAGGTTCAAATTCTGTTTCAACTATGTCTGTAGGCATGGGACCTGGTTGATGTGGCAAGTCACAGGTGTACAAGAATACAGCAGTCAGAATGCAGAAGACAGTTCTCGCTATTTTCATGTGAATATCCATTAGAATTGTAGGCTATAGCCAAATGAGATTGATGGTAAATATTCAGCTCCAAAACCATAATAACCATACTCAGGTATATAGAAGTAGTAGATAGGGTTACGATGTAGAAATAGCAGATTCCGGATGGTCATGGTCATGTATGCGTCAACACCTCCCAGATACTCAGCCAAATTAAACCCGAAGCCTGAACGGAGTTTTTTCTTCCAACCAATATCCCAGGCAAAACGAGCGGGATATCTGACATTGTTGCGCTCTGGAGTGATATAAGTGGCAAAATAGCCAGTGGTGTTTGTCAGAGGATCATAGGTTCCATGCATGCGCATGCCCGTTTCCCACGTGCGTGGGAATCCTGAGGTAATCTGCAAGGTCGAACTGGCCACAATATCTGGCGTCAATTTGTAGAGTAGAATGGACTTGAGATTATGGGGTTGATCTGCATCAAAGAGACTTGTCTCACCATTCAGAATTGAGGGGTAGCGACGGAATCCTTTAGAATAATTGTAACCTAACCACCCCGAGAGACGGCCAAATTCACCTCTGAGGAGAATTTCAAATCCATAGGATTCCCCTGAACCTCCTTCGATGAGGGCCGAGCTTTCCCCTGCTACTACGGTATTGCTATAGGTAGCCCGATAGAGTTGCTTCAGATCCTTATAATATGCACTCACCTCGTAGGCAATGTCACCAAACAGAGGACCATTGAGTCCTACAATGTAGTGGATGGAATTCAAGGGCTCCCGATTCTCAAGTGACTGGTAATAATCCAGGAATTGGACAAATTCATCACCCTTGGAATCCATGGTTGTGAGATATTGAAAATATTTCCCATAGGCAGTTTTAAACTGGTGACCACCAGGGATTCTGAGACTTGCTGATACTCGTGGTTCCATGTGCCAATCACCCTGTGCCTGAGATCTGGAATTACGCAACCCCAGCTTGAATTGAAGAGGACCCATTTCAATCTTATCCTGAACAAAGAATGATTGGAATTGCGCTCCTGATTCATTGGGTTTTGGAGCAGCGTCGAAACGTCCCACCTCGTTGGCAAAATAGATATCATTAATCTCAAAACCCAGTTTCAGGGTCTGATTCCAAAAGGCATACCAGGCTAGATTAGCCTTTCCCGTATTCTCACCAATTGTATTCTCAATATGAGTTTTATAGTCGAGAGCTACCGTAAAATCTTCAACTGTATCGGTTATGGAATAATTAAAGTAAGTCAAATTGTCCACTGAGGAAGCTGAGTGGTAGACCTGACCTTCCAGGGTTAAGGTGGGTAGAAGCACCGAATTAAACTTAACACCTAGCGCACGATTGGTGGTGTTGGTGATAAATCCCTCTCCAAATGAGTCAAACAAGCCTTCAGGGAAGAATAGCATGAGGTTGTCAACACTATAATCCATATAGTCGCGGGCAAAAAAGCCGGAAAACCGGAGACGCGTCTTGCCAAGTAATACCTGATAAGCAGCATTGTAATCCATGACCAGATTCGGTGAACCCATCATGACTCTTAGCATGAAATCAGTATAGGTTCTACCGGACACCATGGCCGTACCATTTTTACCAGCCGGAAATTCAATGGCTCCGCTGATCCCTGAAATAGAGGGTCGGAACTCACCATGAATTTCTGATTGATGACCCTCTCGAGTGGAAATATTCATAATGGAGGCATTCCGGCCACCATATTCGGCATCGAAGCCACCTACCAGCATCTCCACATTTTTTATGGAATAGGGATTAAAAATGGCACTGGAGCCCATAAAGTGTTGCGGATTATAGATGGTCATCCCATCCATCTGAACCAGATTTTCACCAGGATCACTACCTCGTACATAATACTGGGGCGACATGGGATCTGAGGTGGTC
Source organism: Fidelibacterota bacterium (assembly GCA_018673925.1). Classification (GTDB taxonomy): domain Bacteria; phylum Fidelibacterota; class UBA8477; order UBA8477; family JABMPR01; genus JABMPR01. Next base: position 193,664 of record JABHBL010000096.1, on the reverse strand, counting down.
ACACTGGGCGAGAACTGAATCAACTTGAAGACATCCTTGTTGAGTTGAGGGATTTCTGTAAGAATAACAGGATCGACCTGAAGACTTGATATATCCATATCCTTGATGATAGTAGCCCGCTTTCCTACCACTTCAATGGCCTTGGTATCAATGGCATGTGGTCGCAGGGTCACACTTGAGATAAAATGATTCACAGGACCCAAATTGATACTCACGGTAGTGTCCTCATAAGCAATGTGGGAGAAGGTCAGGTCAACAACTCCTGAGCCTGCATTACGAAGAATGAAAAAACCTTCCACATTAGTAGCAGCACCTTGCCCGGTAGCCTTGATAAATACATTTACACCAATAATACTTTCTCCAGATTGCACATCGTGGACAAAACCGGTGACATCAGCAGCACCCAGGGGGGCATTGAGGGATAGGATGACCAAGAGTACGGTAGTTATTTTCATCCTCAAGATCACGGTAGTAGCAACCCGACTCTCAACAATAAGCCCATTTCAGTTTGCGGAACGACATCTGGTAGAATGTTGTATCCAGCGTAAACACCAAATCCGCCAAATACTCCCTTGTGATACACCGGGCGGTATTCCAAAGCTGCCTGAGCTGATACATTCACATAGAATACATTGTAGTATTCCAGATGGTCAAAATGTCCGCGCTCGAAATTATTGAAGCCAAAGCGGTAGGTCCCTGATACCTGTGTGATCCACCGAGGTGAAAGTCGCTGGAACCACTGCTGATCCTTTCCCCCTATGGCAATGGACTCATGAATATCCGATCGACGATAAAACAAACCAGGTGAACCACGCCGCCACTTTGATTCCTGATCAGCTGGAAAATCCAGCCTGAAATGAGCATTAATGGCAAACCCGTCTTCAAAGTAGATGAATTCTGACCAGGTCAGAAGTTGACGACGAAAAAGGTGGGGATAAAAATCTGGATTGAAATCCGTTTCAGAAAGCACTCGCGCTTGTTCCCTGGCAAATTTCTGCACAACACGCCCAAGATAGAGCGTGTCCGCCTCTTTCTTCTCGCGCTTGACTCGCAATTCCCAAATCCAATCACTCACGGGTTGATCTAAGCTGTCATGAAAAGTGGTATAAGCACTTAGGCAAAGCCCTTTTTGTAAGACACTGGAGTTGTCAGTCCATAAAATGAGTTTAGAAAGATGAAGGGTTCCTGAGAGATCAAGGGAATCCTTGACAAACTGTGACTGAAAAATGTCTGCCAGGGGTTGATCCAGATCCAGGTATTGATCAACTGGGATATATTTCAATTTTTTAGTTTGACGTATCCCGATGATAGTTTCATCCAGATCCCTTGAATCCATGACTTTTATTGGGCTGTTTTCAGGATTTATACTGGAATCCTGGGGGATGACAATTTGAAGAGTATCTGAGATAAAATCTTCTAGGGGTGGAATCTTAAATCTATCAGCTGAAAAGCCATTCGGAATCCCAATAGCCACCAGGATTAAAGTGACGATACCAATATGCCGGATCAGGTTAATTATATCTATTCCCCTGAACGGATTTTGTGGCCTATGGTATCCATCAAGAGTTTCGTATCATCTGACATGACACCCTTGATCATGGGATCTTGAGCAAATGATCTCATTCTCTCCTCGTCATTCACAACCCAGACGTGCATAGGAATTTTTTTTACTCTTGACCAGAACTTGACACCCCAATTCACATTTTCCTCGAAGGGGTGAAAGAGATCGGGGTGGGAAAGATGGACGCCCAGTGGATGTCTAAGAGACAAAATGCTGGGGTTAAACCAGAGTAAAGCTGTGAATATCCTAGGATCAGACATCTTTACTCGCCAGATATTCAGTGGATTGAAGGATGAGAGAATAACTCTGTCCCGTATCTTATTTTCACGGATAAATCTGACCAACTCTAATTCAGTGCGCTGCTCAGAAAAGAAGGAAAAATTCTTGATCTCAAAATTGAATATGGTGGTATCCGGCAGGGCATCAACAACCTCCTGAAGCAGCGGGATTCGCTCTTCTCTCCCCTCCCACTCTTTGGCCACATTGAGAGATTTAAGTTCAGCTAACGTATGCTCTGCGACGCGTCCAGTTCCATTACTTGTTCTTTCCACTGTGTCATCATGAAAAACGACCAAATGACCATCTCGGGTCCTATGAACATCAAGTTCGATGGCATTACACCCATCGGCCAAAGCACGCTGGAAGGAAGTAATGGTATTCTCAGGTTCCTGAGTAGGAGATCCACGGTGGCCGAATAATAGGTAGGGCTGATTCTTGTACAGAACTGATGTATCCAGGGGTTTCCAGATAAAGAAATGGTAAAGCAGAATGGCCAAAACCAGAACTGAGAGTAAATAGATAATCATGAGGGCAAATTACTGTGGATTCTATACATCACAAGATCGGGAATCAGGCGGGAGTGTATTAATCCAGGTGGGGATTCGAATCCCCACCTGGTGAATATCTCAACCTATGGAACCATCATTAATTTTTTATAACCTGCATTTTTAATCGTTTCCTCATTGATGGGAAACACCCTGTACTGACCCTTATTATACATGTCGGCCTGATCGGCATAATGGGGCGAGCGTGGATTGCCTGATTGTCCTGTGGGTAAGACGCTGAGACCACCCTTATCAAAATCAGCAAAATCATAGATGTGACGAACTGATGGTCCCAGGACGACATCATATGGATTATACATACGATATTCCATGTTGTTGACTGTGGTGCCAGAACCTGCAGCCGGAAAGGGTCCTACATTCAAACCCAACATCCAATCCAGAACTTTTACTTGAGCCAGCGGATGTTTGTGGGTGAGTGTGTGCATTTCGGACCAATTCCAATCCTCTGTATTCGGACCAAAGCGCTTTTCTAGATCTGCCACGGCTTCTGCAACGGATCGTTCCAGGATATCAGTGGGCTTTTCAGTAATATCCTCAGTTGATACATCATCGAACCAGGCTGAGGTGGGGATTTCTTCCAGGAGATAAATGGCATTGCGGATGGCAATGTTGGCCAGCTTGAAGAAACCATCCTTGAACTCTGGCCCGATCATATCCATTTCATCACCATAGAGATTGTAGGCAAATTTCACCCAGAGCACATTAAAGACAGCAGCCTGGAGTGAGTTCTTTTCCATGATATAATCCCAGTCTTTTAATGATTCCACAGCTGCAGTGGCATTGGGATTGCTGAATTTACTTTCACTCAGCAGATCCAAAAATAGTGGTGTCAAATCCCTGGCATGATCAGATAGAAAATCATTCTGAATATCCTGCATATCCTCAACTGTGTACTTCTTATCTGTGACGTTTAACATTTCGTTGATACGATTTGCCCGGGCAGGTGGCTCCCAGTAGGCACTGATGTAATATGGAAATTCATCACCAATAGTTTTATTGTTGGCAGTGGCGATATAGCCCTGGTCCGGGTTGTACTGGTATGGCATTTCATCGAAAGGTACAAATCCTTGCCAATCCCATTTGGGATCATCCCCGGGGAGTGGAACCAGTCCAGTTCCAGGTGCTCTCAAGGGAAGTGCAACGGCAGGTCTCCAGCCAATATTTCCCTCCAGATCGGCATAAATCATGTTTTGCCCAGGTATCCAGAATTTTTCCACGGCAGTCGAAAACTCATCCCAGCTGGTGGCTGTATTTAGCCCGATAAACGCATCGACCTCATTGGTCAAATAATTCCCCACCCAAGACATGGCTACAGGCGCTGATTCGTTGGCCTTTAATACTGCGTGAACATCATTTATTATTGGTCCGTGACGGGTTTCCCTGACGATATGTAAAACAGGTTCTTCACCTTTTACATTAATGATCTCTTCGTGTATGACCATATCTCGCCATTCACCATCATAAAAATATTGATCGGGATGGGCATCATCTGTGACCTCAACATAGAAGTCGGTATCATCCACCATGACGTTGGTAAAGCCCCAGGCGTAGTGCTGATTCTGCCCCAGAATAACAACTGGAACACCAGCGAGGGTAACTCCAGCTACATCGAAGCGTCCACCAACCAGATGCATCTCAAACCAAACGGGAGGTTGGGAAAAGGCAAGATGGGGATCGTTGGCCAGGATGGATTGACCACTTTGTGTCATATCCCCACCCAGAACCCAGCTATTGCTTCCAATATGCGATCCTGTGGCGCCAGTAATTTCTCGGATCCTTTTCTCACTACGGAACATGGATTCGGCCACAACACTAAAGTTTTTGGGTGTTTGAGGCACGATGTAAGGTTTGGTATCAGGATAAACAGGGTAGAGTTCTCGTGCTAGTTCATCACCCAGTTTGTCAAGAACCCCACCAAATATGACTTCTGGCATCCAGGCCAAACATAGATCGTGTCCCATGAGACGAGCATAGCCAATGACATGTTCCAAGGTCCAACGGATGGGTTTATGACCTGCAATTTTGAATTCTACAGGGAGATCATCTTCGTGTTCATCGATATAGGCATTGATCCCTTCCAGTCCTCTTTCAAGGATGTTGCGGGTCTCGGCGGACATATTTTTGACACCATTTTTAGCAATACGATGGAAACCCCAAACCCGTAGATACTTGTCATCGTCGATGAGATCGGGTCCAAAGGCTTCAGAAAGACGACCTTCCACGGCACGCGCAATGACATCCATTTTATAGAGTCTTTCAGAAGCCTGGATATAACCGGCTGCAAAAAACAGGTCCTCTTCATTCTCTGCGTAGACATGGGGCACACCATACTCATCAGTATAAACAGTGACCGGGGCAGATAGTTGTGGCAGGTTTAATTCACCCTCGTGGACAGCAAGTGGTCCCTTTAAATATGAAAATTTTAACCACGCAAATACAACCAGCACTAATACCACAATGATAACCAGTGCTATCCATAGCTTTTTCATGTCCCGATCTCCTGAATTTGTTATGCTGGAAATCTACCTTTTATAAAAGGATTATCCATTATTAATCAATGTGGGGTTCTGAAGGTCAGAGAGAAATATCTACCACTGGTAGTGAGGCCGCCGTCAGATAATCTTGTTTTGCCGACGAACAGTTCCACCCACCACCAATGCTGCAGAAATAATCATTAGATTTTTGATGATATATTGGCCTTCCATGGTGGGTCCATATGGAAAATAACCTGATTGAAAAGTGATTTCTGGAAGCATTACCAGGGGCAAAAAGGTGCCTACCATCTGTAGTGCAAGAAGACCAATAGCAATGCGTATGGTTCGCTTAAAAAGAAAGGCTACTCCAATCAAAACCTCCCACCAGCCAATGATGGTAACCCAGGTTTCACCTTCGAAAACTGGTAGCCAGGGAACGGTGGCAAGAACCAGCGATTCGGCTGAGGAAATACCAAGTGGTTTTAGAATTCCAAACCAGATAAAAATGATTCCAAATGAAATACGTACTGCCAGTATACCCCAGCGTTCCATAAAGGTTGAAATCTTGCTGTCTATTTCGTCAAAAGTCATTTTTCGATCCTTAAAATCTGAAATTTATTCGTCTATTTTGATTGAGATGTATTTGACAATTTCGTTTTCCAGGCCATGATACTCATTGGATGCTTCATACCCTTTCAGGCCGTTAAGTGTCTCAAAATACAAGGTGTCCGGCGAATTCCCTCTTATTTCGAAACCCAACAATATTTCTTCCTGGCCACCGGGGTAGGGATATTGAAAGGAAAGCTGGAATGTCATGACATCACCATCTGAAATTGAAAAATTTACAGGCTTAATCTTGTCAGATGGAATCCTAAATTCTTGTTCAATTTTTAGCTGAAGACTCTGTAGAGCTGGAGCGTGAGAAGCCAATATTTTCTGCATATTTCCCTCGTTTATTTCGTTGATCTATTCACAAGTGATTCTAGCTAAAGCTGCCTGATCTGAAGGTTTCCACCGTAATCTTATAGACGATACTCTCCTGGTCACTACCATCGACTCTGGAGCCGTCTCGCACACCACCGATTTTTTCCATTGCTCTTTGTGAACGAATATTTTGAGGACCTACAAGAAAGACAACACTGTTCACATACTGGAATGCGTGTTCAAGCATGAGTTGTTTCATCTCGGCATTAAAGCGTCCACCCCAGTAGGACCGAGCCAAAAAAGTCCAGCCGATCTCAATCTCACTTCGTTCCTCAGTGTAGCCATGAAAGCGAGATGAACCGATTGCCTGTTGGCTCCGGGTATCATGGACAATCATTGCACCACCGGAATCCATGGACTCCTTGAATAACGCTTTAAAGACAGGCTTGGTGTGGCGAGTGGACGCAGGATGCTGTTCCCAAATCAAGGGGTCTGAAGCGACGGTGAATAGATCATCGAAGTCATCGGCTTTAAGGGGTCTGAGACTCAGTTTTTCCCCAGTTAATAAGGGTTGTAAATCGAACGGCATATACATGCATCCTTCAATTAACGTGTTCTGAAATATCTGTCCAGAGTAGAACGTCGTTCACATCTCAATGTTTCAACAACTCTAATTGAATTATCGGGTGTAACTGACTCCAATACTCAATGCCTTTTCTCCAAGACCTGCCCACTCCGCAAACAACCCGGTCTGGCCAAGTTGAATTGCTGTGCCTAGGGCGATCTGATAGTGATGAATATCTGTGCCAATTACGTCGGTTCCTTCTAGTTCCCAGCTAACTGGACCGCCAAACACTCTAGCGGTTAGATACGGAAAAAGTGAATCTTTTATTATCCAACTAGCTCGTCCTCCCAATCGTAGATCAGAAGAGAAATAGCTTGTTGTTCCACGGGTAGTGGGATGCTCTACCCGGGCTGATGAAGCACTCATAAAGATTGAGAAATCTATGTAAGGCTTATAGCCCTCACCCCGCTGCCATAAGTATTCAATCCCTACCCCGAGTAAGCCACCCGGTTGTACATGTTGAGTAGTTTGTCCTGTGGGAGTTAGTTTTCCATCTCTGATTAAACCCAATCCTCCACGAAGGGACCAATTATCATTGAGCCTCCATGCCGCAGAAAGGGATGCAGTATTCATCTTAATTTTAACCTCATCACTACCACTAAAACGGAGCGTTGAGTGTAATGAACCCAGACCAATACCCAGTGTTAATGGGCTATTCTGAGCCTGATCATCATGATGGCCTGATTCACTGCATTGTGGGGGCGGACCGCCCGGTAAGGGAACGCCTCAGCCATATGTTTTGGGGACATGAATCATCAGAAGACAGATTACCAGATATTTTAATTTTTGCATCCTAACCCTTTTCTCTCTTACCCCTGCTATGGCTTATGTCCAGGTTACACTTTGAGCAAACCACGAAAACCCCTGGCAGCGTAATACGATTCAGCACCATTGTGATAAACAAAGACCTGGTCATAGCGACGATCACAAAAGAGTGCGCCACCAAGAGCTCTTATCTCGCTTGGGGTTTTCACCCAACTCGATGTTTTCCTGTCGAATTCTCCCACTGCTTGTAACTCCCGAAACTGCTCCTCAGTGAGAATTTCAACCCCCATACTGGTAGCCATTTCTATAGCACTCCCAATCGGTTTATGCTTCTTTCGCGAATCAAGAGCCTGACGGTCGTAACAAAGACTGCGACGGCCCAAGGGACTTTCAGGGGAACAATCACAGAAGGTAAATTCACCAGATTCTTCATCATAAGCAATCACATCCGGTTCGCCACCGCTCTGTTCCATTTCAGAAAGTGCCCGGAGTTTTTCAGGAGAGACCTCCACTTTTTTCAGGACGGTGCTCCAATTGATTTGGGGGTGACGCACCATATTTTTTGCGAATCGATCTTCTAGTGTTTCAAGCAACTCAGCATGATGTTTTTTGTCCATTTGGTTGTATTCCTACTTTATTGCATCGGTAATTCCCGACCCACTATTGATTCGTTGTAAATGAAGGTAAAGCGAGTGACTACTTAATCAAGGGATATGCTATAGGCACAAGGTAGATTATAATAGAGTGGGCCTTAGTCCAGGAAAGTGTCTTTGATTTTGAAGAAGTATTCCCGGGCAGCGTCGTACTCATTGGGAATCTCACCGTCCAAAATGGCTTCCTCGATAGCCTTTTTAATCTCACCAATTACTGGTCCTGGAGGTACGCCAAGGAGTTCAATGATTTCATCTCCGCGCAGGGGTGATTGGAAAGCGCGCATGGCATCTTTTTCCACAACCTCTACGATACGATTCATGACACGATCAAAGTTGCCATAATAACGTTTGACGCGTCGAGAATCCTTTGATGTCACATCGGCTCTTACCAGAATCATCAGGTCATCCAGATTCTCACCTGCCTCGACAATTAGTCTTCGGATACCTGAGTCACTGACCGCTTCCTGGGCCAGAGCAATGGGACGAAGATGAAGGCGGGTCATCCGTTTGAGGTAGGCAGTGAGTTTGCGGGAGAGTCGCATACGCTTGCCAACCTCATTGAGCATTTTACGTCCCAGCTCTTCGTGGCCATGGTAACTCCAGCCAATACCTTCAATAAATTTTTTGGTAGCTGGTTTACCAATATCATGTACCAGAGCTGCGAAGCGTAGTCTCATTTTATCGCTACGCTCTGCGGTATTATCCACCACCTTGAGGGTGTGGTGAAATACATCTTTATGACGCTGGCCATCACGGTCCTCTACCCCACCAAGAATGGCAATTTCGGGGAAAACCAGGGGTAATAGTCCAGCCTTCTGCATCACATAAAAACCGATGGATGGAACCCGAGCTTTCAATGTTTTGACAATTTCGTCGGTGACCCGTTCCTGAGAGACAATACTTATCCTATCTACACTGGCTTGCATGGCCTGCATGGCTTCGGGAACCAATTCAAATTCTAGCTGTGCAGAAAATCTGGCAGCACGCATCATGCGCAAGGGGTCATCATCAAAGGTTTTTACTGGATCAAGGGGTGTACGTAAAATTTTATCCTGGATATCCTGAATACCGCCGTATTCATCTACCAATTCCCCGAAGTGCTCCGGCAAAAGATTAATGGCCATGGCATTCACGGTAAAATCGCGACGACTAAGATCCCCCTTAAGATCCGTGTAAATCACCTTGGGTTTGCGGGAGTCGGACTCATAGGTTTCACTACGAGCTGAAGCCACCTCAATCAGAAATTCACCATATGGGATCAGCGCAGTACCAAATTCACCATATTCGACAATATCTGGGACACCAAGCTCCTTGCCCAGTTTTCTGGCAAAATCCAGCCCATCCCCGATGACCATGATATCCACATCTTTACTGGGAACATCCAGGATAAGATCACGGACAAATCCGCCTACCGTGTAGCATTCAATATTTATGGTTTCAGCCAGACGACCGGCTCTCTCAAGGACAGAGAGAATATTCTTTGGAATTCGACTAATCATACGGGATGAAGATAATCTGAAATTGACCGTGGTGAAGGGAATTGAGTCGGGAGGAATAGCTCAGAAATTATTTTGTAGGGGCAGAGCATAGACTACTTTGTGACCATGAGATTTGTCCGCTCTACCAATCCATCATGGTCCACTATTTTACTGCTTTTCCTGGTGATAAGTCTCAGTAATTGCTCCGTGATTTTCCCAGTAGTAGCTCCCTTCTCTGATCTTCCTGAACCTACGGGTCCCTATTCTGTTGCCACCAACAGCTCGACCTGGACTGACAGCTCACGTGATGAAACTTTCACCCCAGAGAATGATTTCCGCCGTTTGGTGGTTCAAACATGGATCCCCATTGCAAAGCAAGAAGACTTATCTCCTCTGCCCTATATTGATGATCCAGAGTTGAGACTGCCAGCCCTGGCCAAACAATTACGCCTTCCGCTATCGCTCTTCAGTCATTTTGCCGAGGTCAAAACGCAATCCACAGCCTTCTCTGGGGATAGTGACTTAGACCAGAAATTTCCAATTATAATTTTTTCACATGGATTGAGTGGTATGCGCTTTCAAAATACAGCCCTCATAGAGGAATTGGTCAGCTATGGATATGTGGTTTTTGCGGCTGATCATAGCTATGGAGCCAATATTACCATTTTTGACGATGGGGAAACTGCTCCCTATAGAGCAGGGGAAAGACGATCTCTAAACGCAGGTTTTTTGAACACAATAGATCTTTCCCAAATCGATATTCTTGTTGGAGATCTCAGTTACATCATAGATATGATTAGAGAAGATAGTTCGGAGTCATTTTTGAGTGAATTGCCCATGGATAAAAATCGAATCGGGGTGATAGGTCATTCACTGGGTGGAGCTGTCGCCATCAGTACTATGGCTGTGGATTCTCGCGTTGGAGCTGCCATGATTCTGGATGGATGGTATGCACCGGTACCAGATTCTGTGATCAGCGGGGGTCTTGATAATCCAATCTATCATCTCGGTCAAAAGCAGTGGTCAGATCCTGGTAACTATTTAAGAATGGATCAATTATTGTCCCATAGTAGCGGTCCCATATATAAAATGCTCATTCCAGGAACCCACCATACTGACTTTACAGATATGCCACTATTTACTCCATTTTCTCTGATAATTGGATATACAAAAATTCTTGATCCTGTCTGGCTGAATGATCTCATGCGGAGAAATACCAGGACCTTTTTTGACGTTTATCTCAAGGATCAGCCTGAAATAAGATTGAAAGACATCCTTCACAGTCAAAGAGATGTTACAAGCTATATATTCACTCCACCCACGCCTTAACAACTAAGCTTTTCTCCTTACCTACAAAGTTAAATATTAATCATAATTTTTAGGGTACTATACTTTGGCATGCGTTAATTGTGACAAATAAAGGCTTTAATTCTGTTGGCAGGCCTGCAATTCGTTTATATTTGCGCTATATCAAAGGGGGCTTTCTTGCTATACCGCCTGTGTGCCATATCACAGATTTTCCCCTTCAAAGAGCTAATTTCGCTTGTCATTAACAAACACGGAGGATGTATGATGCGTACCATCAACTCAAGAGGAATACCCTGGCTACTTATTGTGTCTATCATGATAATGGCCTTGCCAATGTTTATGCTGGCAGATGAGGCAGCAACAAACATTGACAAAATCAAACAACTAAGGCAAGTGCAGAACCAGAGCACTGTTCTAAAAAATCTTAAAACCAACAGTGTGGCTACACAGGCTACGCCGGAGCAAGAACGCATGCTGCGTTTGAGCAATGCTTTGACAAAGGCGAAAAATATGCCTGACCTGGAATCGACCAGGAGAGTCAATTTATTGAGAACTGATGGTTCTATTCCTCAGGCACAGACAAATGCCTTACGTGAGGTAATGTATAACAGCGGCAGAATGAGCTACCATGCAGATTCCCTATATTTCAATTTTATTACGGGAGAGAATAGTGGTGATTCTTTAGGTATGGACTTGCGCATTACCAGTAATGAGATGCTGAATTTTGGTAATGAGTATGCCAATTATGGTGATCCCAGCCTGCTATACTATTTATCTCCAATGAGTTCACTGGACGCAGTTAGCGCGGTTGATCCTATTGATGATCCAGTCAGGATCTGGACCGATATTTCATGGGATTGGAACGGTGCTGGTAATAACGGTGCGCCCCTCATGATAGGCGATCTCTGGGTAGTATATGCACGCACATCTGGTATGTATGTTGTGTTAGAGGTAACTGAGGCTATCGCAGATTGGTCAAATCCTTCATTTTCCTTCGATTATATGATTCAGACTGATGGGTCCCCCCTGTTTGATGGTGAACCTTCATTACTTGATATCACTGTTAATGGAGAAGATGGTGATACGCTCCTCATTGGTTCAAACCCCTATATTGAAATCCAACTTGATGGCGCCATGTATGGTGATTTTTCAGTTATCTGGGATGGAAACCACAATGGTATGCTTGATGATGGTGATGTCGGTTTAGAGATCTATGATTTCATGGATAATGACATGCACGATGAAGATCCAACAGACGGTGTGTTTGGATTTACATATACTGATGATATGGCTGATGGTCTGAACTATCTAGCAGATGATCTTCTATTTGTTGCAGGTACAGAGATGGCCATGGACGTTGCTCCAGTCCAATTTTATACCATGCCTTCTCCTTTCTCAGTCTCAGGTTCTATTTATGAGACCAATGGTGGCGGTGCTCCATTAGGTGGTATTGTTGTTTGGGCGGTCTATGAAGACTCAGAAGATGATGAGCAACCAGCTGTTATAGTCGTTACCGATGGTGCTGGACAATATCATCTAGACTTACCTGATACAGGAAATGTCATGATAGGTTCAGAAGACCACTTCTATATGACTGATGGCCTTATGCCTGACCCATCCCATCATTTTGTAAATGTCCAGGGTCCAGAGTTTGGATATAACTTTTATTACATCGCTCCCACAGCCGGCATCGAAGGTTTTGTCTATGACGAAATGGGCAGCCCTATCGAGGGTGTAGAAGTTAAAGCTGATGGATATGATGGTAGTTTTACTGCATATGGCTACACAAATTCTACTGGATACTACCATATTGGAGTTATGCCAGGCGAATATGATGTTGGTGTAGATCCTGAAACTCTACCAGGGGCATATGTGGTCCCACATACTGAATTTGTAACTGTGGGTGATTTTGCTGTAACCACACTGAACTTCACCCTTCATTCGGCAAATAACTTTATCTTTGGTGTTGTAACTCTTGATGGAGACTACTTCGAAGGTGCCACAGTAGTAGCCATGAATGAACTTGGGTTCTCATACACAATGAGCACCACTAATGGTTACTTCGAAGTTCCTGTCTTTGGCGGACCTGAAACATTTTATGATCTCATGGTCTGGATGCCTGATATGTCAGATATAATCCAAACCTCAATGAATCATATGGTTCCTGCAGGCGCTGAGGGTCAGATGATCACACTGGAAACCATTTCTGGTGGATTGTTTGGATATTTCTTAGATGCCGAAACTGGCGAACCCATTATGGATAGTTATGAAATGGGTATGATGATGCGAGATATCGATACTGGTATGGAGTTTCATCGTGGACCTGATTATGATGGATATTATGAAATTCACGCTCCTCCAGGTCTCTATGAGGTCATGGCAGGTGGAATGGAATGGCAAGGTCCAGAACCTGATACGGTTCTCATCGGTGATGTCCTCATGCAGTACGATTTCTTCATGACCCACATGAGCTTTGATGCATCCCTGGAAGGTTATGTATTCGACGAAGATGGCATGCCAATTCCCTATGCTCAGGTCCAGATAGGAAATGAGGGTTGGGGTGCTGGCACCATGGCTGATGAGTTCGGTTACTACTATTTTGATCTACCCGTTGGTTACTACTATGTTAGTGCCTGGGCTGAAGGTCATTATATGTATTTTGATGAATTCCCAGTTGGGCCAGGCCTCAATACCTACAACTTCTTCCTGGAATACTTTGAGGTTGAGGGAGCCATTGCCGGTGAAGTTCATGACCTGGATACGGGAGCTCCCATCATGGACGCTAGCGTCTATGCTTATGCCTGGGATAATGACGAAGGATACTGGTCAAATACAGATGAATTTGGTGAATTCTGGTTCGATCTACCTAATGGCACCTATGATATCGTAGTCGAACATTGGGATTATCCACCGATGTGGATAGATGAAATTACCGTTCTGGATGATACTACTTATCTATCATTTGCCATGGAACTACCTGATGGTGGTGTCGATGGATATGTCTATGATGACATGGGTTATGGTATTTTTGATGCCGAAGTTGTTCTCATTAGTCTGGCAGACTCAACTACAGGGTATTGGGGATATACTGACGACAATGGTTACTTCAGTATTCCTGCTCCAAATGGAGACTACGCTGTATTTGCCGGAGCCCCTGGATTTCAAGAAAATCATTGGGGTGTCATAACTATCACTGATAACTGGCAGTTCATAGAAATCTACCTACAACCACGCGATTTTGCCATGGCACCTGAGATCAATTTTATTATTGATCAGCCCTATGATCAGGGTCGCTGGGTAAGAATGCAATTCTGGCCTGGTGGTACAGAATGGGGTTCTTTCTCTGGTTATAGTATTTGGAGACTTAGCAATACACCTTGGGGTCCAGTGTTGGACTTTGTGGAATATCTTCCTAACCACGATCTGGAACATTACAATGTTGTATTGCCCACACTGGTTGATTCCAGTGCTGTGGTAAGTGATCCTGTTGATTTCTTAAGTGCCTTTCTGGTAACTGGACACTGGGATACATATGGCTACGTCGATGGCGAGCCAGATGCAGGTTATTCTGTGGATAATATCCATCCTGGAATACCAGGACCGCTTGCACTTCTCAATGCATCAGAAGTAAGTGTAGAGATTGGCTGGGAAATGAGTATGGCTGATGACTTCCAGTACTTTGAAGTCTATCGTGCAACCAATCCTGACTTCACAGATGCAGATGTTTATGCTACTGTGGAGCCAATGTTCTCAGACGGAGATGTGATCATTGGACAGACTTATTACTATGCTGTCAGTGCAGTTGATGCGAATGGAAATATGAGTGAAACGACCAATGTCGTCACAACTTCCATCGTATCTGTGGATGACCTCGAGATGATGCCTGCTGCTTATGGACTCTCTCAGAACTATCCAAATCCATTCAACCCAACAACGAGTATCGAATTTGCTCTGCCTGAGGCTTCAGAAGTCTCACTTGAGATTTACAATCTCCTGGGACAGAAAGTTCGTACCCTGGTGAATGGAAATGTTCCCGCAGGTTATATCAATACCAGCTGGGATGGTTTAAATCAAAGTGGTAATGAAGTCAGTAGTGGTACTTATATCTATCGCTTGCAGACGGCCGACCAGACCTTCAGCAAGAAAATGGTACTCATGAAGTAGTTCCTTGCCTTCATGTTGATTTAATCAACACGTTTATTGCAGAGGCCGTCCTTTTATCGGGGCGGCCTCTGTATTTTCTGTCGCTTCGTATTCTGTATAGGAAAAATGGATCAACCTGGATCAATTCTAACACCTTCTTTTACACAGGCAGGGGCAAATTCAAAATATTATGGTGTGAGGGGCTATGGATAAGCACCTTTATCCATTGTTTCTATTTATTTTATGACATCTGGTGATCTTCAACACCCCAAGGTTTCATCTTGCTTCAAATGGGGTCTTAATCATTGACTGAGGAAATGATGTCGTCTAATTTTGGCGGCTTCATTTTCATCCCAAAAACTTGGGAATGAATTTTAAAGTCTTCTGGACTAGAAGAGGGGAACAATTCTCCTGTAAATTGGTAGGTTGATAATGAAATTGCTCATAGCCACACAGAACAAGCACAAGGTTGAGGAATTAACTCGTCTCATGCAAGCCTATGCTGTTGAAGTTGTGTCGCTCTTGGAGTACCCGGAGATCGGTGATATCGTTGAAGATGGTGATACTCTTGAAGCCAATGCCCTCATCAAAGCCAAAGCTGGATTTGACCATTGTGGCATCCCCACTATCGCTGATGATACAGGTCTGGCAGTAGATGCTCTGAATGGAGCACCTGGTGTCTATGCTGCCCGCTATGCCGGTGAAAATGTGACCTACGATGATAATGTTCAGAAAATGCTTGAGGAGATGTCAGATGTCCCACAGGAACAAAGGCAGGCTCAATTCCAGACGGCTGCCGTGTTTTACGATGGCATTGAAATCGTGACAGCCAGGGGCGAAGTTCCCGGGATGATTACAACTGAACGACATGGTGATTCTGGTTTTGGATACGACCCCATTTTCTACATACCTGAGAAGCAAAAAACCTACGCTCAAATGGATCTGGAAGAAAAAAATAATTTGAGTCACCGAAAACGAGCATTCGCTAAACTTATAGATCAATTAAGCCATACACACCGCGCCTTTAAAGTGGAGCTAAATAATTAGAACCATAAGCTAGTCTTTCCACTCATCCCAAGAGGATATATACCGGGCTACAATACCAACAACGTGAGAACGATTGCAAAAATTATATTATCCCTGATTACCATCTGGCCAGCTGTTTATGGTCAGACAGAAGAGCTACGGTCTGTTGGTGCTACCTTCACCATGCGGGCAAAATTTTATCAGCCAGCCAGTACACCTATCTTTGATAGTCCCAACCAGGGGCTCTTCTTTAGCGATACCTCGATGTTCCTCGCTTCACCAATGAGTCAGTTGAAATTGAGCTCCATCAAATCCACTCTGGAGATGGATAGTACAGCAACCTATTTCACCATGTCTCAGATAATGGATGGTAAACCCATTGGTATCCCTACCGTGGTTTCCATTGATGAATTTGTCAGCCTCAGTCTGGCCAAAAAGAAAACCAGTCTATTTAAGAAAATAGCCACAGGTCGTCTAGAGGCAGAGGATGCTGCTGAAGGTGGTCAGGCCTTTGAATTGATTGGTGCTGATATCGCCGGTCAGCGTGTTTCATTACGAGTACGTGGAAATGTTAATATCACAGGAAAACTCCGTAGCGAGGATAGATCCAAGACAACCAATACAAACAGCCAGCAACAGTCAAACACCTTTCAGATCGAGCAGAAACAAGCCTTCAAAATCGAGGGTAAAATTGGGGATCGCATTAGCATCCAGGTTGATCAGGATAGTGAACGAGATTTCGATTTCGAAAACAATATGGAAATCTTCTACAATGGGAACGAGGATGAAATTATCCAGAGAGTGGAAGCTGGAAATATTTCCCTGAGCCTCCCTGGTACTAAGCTGGCCATGTTCTCTGGTCAAAATAATGGACTTTTCGGCTTAAAAGCCCTGGCAAAAGTAGGACCTATTGATATCACCGCCATTGCCTCACTGGAGCGTGGTCGTAAGGAAAAATTATCCCTGAATGGCAATTCTGAATCATCTGAAGTTACTGTGGACGATTACAACCGTCGCCGCAATACCTACTTTTACGTCAATCACTTTTATCGTCGCAAATCATATCCCCTAAATGACCAGGGGCAGTACCGTCTTACTGGCCGATCCGTACAAACCATTCGTGTCTACAAATACACTAACTTCAATCAGGGTGATCAAATCACTAATTTTGCGCAGATCTATGATAACCCAGAAACGGATTCGACCTGGGCTACCAGCAGACATGTTATCCAGCTCCAGCAAGGTCCTGATCAGGATTTCGTTCTCTATGAAGATTTAGGTGTCATCCGAATGAACACCCCGGTTCAGGACAATGAAGTATTAGCCATTGCATATCAGGATACATTTATAAATGCCGACAACATGGATCAGACCAACTTGATTGTTCCCGAATATGATCCCCTGTTTAACCCCAAAACAACTTTCCAGGAAGGTAGTGACATTGCTCTGGGAACACCTGGAATATCAGATACACTTAGATTAAAATTAATTAAACCTGATGGTGCTCTGCCCGGTGACCCTTCCTGGGATCTGGAATGGAAAAATGTTTTCTATCTGAATACCTCTGGGATTAGCGCGGAGGGATTCGACCTTAAGATAAAAGAAAGTCTCGGTGGGGATGAATCTGAATTGACACCACTGGGAAAATCATTTCTCCAGTTATTTGGCTTGGACCGAAAAGGTGTTGGTGCAGAACCGGAACCCGACCAAATCATTGATCTGGACTATGAGAATATCCTGAATCTGCGACGTGGTGAGCTCATCATGCCATATTTAATCCCCTTTATGGCTGATTCAGTTGTGGCAGATCAGCCCATCTGGATGACAAATGCTGAAGGACAGCAATTGAATAGTGGTGGTAACCCCAACTTGAATGAATATGATGGAAGTAAGGAAGGTTATCCAGACTACTCAAGTACATCATTTTACGAATTCCCGGTAACTTCCCCCTCTGAGTATAAAAAAGACAATAAATTCAAATTGCATATTAGCTATGCCAACCAGAGTTCAAGTTTCAATCTGGGTTTTAATGTGATTGAAGGCTCTGAAGAGGTTACCCTGAACAATATTCCGCTAGAGAGAGGCGCCTCAAAAGATTACACAATCGATTATTTTTCTGGACAGCTGATTATCTTGAATGAGTCGGCTCTGGCACCAGGTGCCGATCTGGATATTAAGTATGAGTTGAATGAATTCTTCCAGCTGGATAAAAAGGTTATTCTCGGTACCAGAGCGGAACTCAAATTTGGAGAAAATAAGACTTCATTTATTGGTCTGAGTGCTATTTACTTTTCAAAAAGTAGTATTGATGAGAAGGTTCGGGTTGGTAAAGAACCCATGGAAAACTTTATCTGGGATTTGAACACAAAAATTTCTCAGGACCTCCCCTGGTTAACCCGAGGGTTGGATTGGCTACCCCTCATCAAAACAGATGCAAAATCCAATGTCACGGTTAGTGGTGAAATCGCTCAGGTTATTCCAAATCCTAACACATCTGTGAACAAAGAATTGGGTGATGTGGGATTGGCCTATCTGGATGATTTTGAAGGCAGTCGTCGAGAAGCTCAGCTAAGCATTATTCGTGGTGCCTGGGGTCTTTCATCTGTCCCTTCTGATGGGACAGGTCGCGGAAATTTTGATCGAGCGTATACCTACTGGTATAACCCATATAATCGAATTCTGACCAAGCAAATCTGGCCCAATAAGGAAACCAGTGCTCAGGCCCAGAATGATGTTACTGATATTCTGGTTCTTAATGTCATTCCAGACTCTTCTTTTTCTGTCCAGGCCGGTGGCGCTCCTGGAAGTGCCTGGGGTGGAATCCAGCGCTCCCTCTCCTCGGGCTATTATGATCAGTCTACATCGAAATTTCTGGAGCTCTGGGTTAAAGGAGATCAGGGCAGGCTACACGTTGATCTGGGATATATCAGTGAAGACCAGCAGGAACCGGGGCAAACCTGGAATGTGGAAATTCTTGATCAGACCGTGAAAAAGGGGTATGGTCAATTAGATACGGAAGATATTTCCTCTCAGGTTTTTCCTTCAGGAGATGGATTTGTTGAGGATGCTGAAGATGTCGGTTTAGATGGTATTGATGGTCGTGACACTATTCCTCTGGTAGATATAGCAAAATATGGTTATCACCACCCAACCTGGGACCAGTATGAATTTGATCCAAATCCTGAGAGCGGATCAATTAACTATCGTCATATCAATGGTACCGAGGGCAATCTGCAGATCGAAGGCGGTAATTACCCGAACACTGAGGATTTAAATAACGATGGTGCGCTGGATACGCGGAATGCTTATTTCACAATGGATGTAGATCTTACTACAGAAGAATACATCGCAGGACGCACTAAATTTAGCGACGGTAGTGAAACCGGTTGGAAACTCATCCGAATTCCTCTGGTTGATTTTGTTAAATCTGGTGATAATCCAGAATTGGCACTCTGGTCACAAGTCAAGTTTTCACGTCTATGGATGGATGAAGTCCCAGCAGGTGGCGCTGCCTTGCAGATAGCAACCGTTGATATCGTCGGAAATGATTGGCAGGAACGGGGTGTATTCTCACAGTACGATAAAATTGAGACCAGTATCACCGATTCCCTGCATGGCACCCTGAATGTTATGGTGATTAATACTGAAGACAATCCAAGTCGGTACAACTCTGAAGGTATTCCTGGAAGTTATCTCTCACCTCCTGCAGGTGTTGAGGGCATTCTGGATCCTATTACACAGTTGCGCTCCAAGGAGCAATCACTGGTCATACGGGCCGATAATCTTGAGCCAGGCTATACAGTGGTAGCTGATAAATTATTTCAGGGTTCAAAGGCCAAGGATTTTATCCATTATAAGACCATGAAAATGTTTGTTCATGGGTGGGACAGGATCAGTGGTGGCAGCTACGAATCCACTTTTACTGACTACGAGTTGGAAAATGGATCCGATCTGGAATTCTTTTTCCGTTTTGGTGAAACTGACAATGATTTTTATGAGATTCGTCGCCCCATTTATCCGGGGTGGGATGAGCGAAATCATCTTGATGTAAACATGTCTGACCTGGCAAATTTTAAGCTCTCGCTGGATGATTCACTCTTCATTATCAAAAAAATCGAATGGGTGCCTGATCCTAAGGGAGACAAAGATACAGATAGTACATATTATGACTCTTTATACTGGTCAGAACTTTCTGCAGATGATAAATACGCCACAAAAGAACTTTCGGACGGCAGCATCATCGCAGTCAAGGGTAAACCCTCACTCTCCAGAGTAAGACTTTTGAAAACAGGTTTCAGGAACCTCTCCAATCAGCCTATGAGCGGTGAAATATGGCTTGATGAGTTGCGTCTTAGTGATGTTGAAAAAAATACCGCAACGGCCTATCGGGCGAATATGAGTATGCAATTTGCAGATGTGGTCAAACTAAATATGGATATTCAGCGCGATGATGCTGATTTTCACAATGTCCAACAGCAATTTGGCACAGGAGACAATTCAATTGCTGCCAATGTAAGTGGAAGTGTATCCCTCCATAAATTTTTGCCCAGTTCTTGGGGTTTAAACATACCTATTTCGGCTTCGTACAGACAGAGTGAGAAACAGCCAAAATACATTACTGGTAGTGATATCCGAATTGTTGATCTGGATCCATCACTTCAAGATACGCTGGAGACCATGACCAACAGAAGTGAATCCTACAGTTGGAATGTTTCCTTGTCCAAAAAAGTCAAATCAGAACACTGGCTACCCAAATACACCATTGACAACATGAATTTTAAGGTCGGTGCCACCAATAATACGGCATCCAATGCCCAGAAAAGTGAACAGAACTCAGAAAAGATAGATGGAAGCTTCTCGTATAAGGTCAACCTCGGGAAGGATTTTAAAGTTGCCCCTTTTGCCTTTATGGATTTTATCCCCCTCATCGGTGAGAGCCTGGCTGAAACGGAGATTGGGTATCTACCCTCCAACGTTGGCGTAGATGGTTCTATGGTGGAAAATAAGTCCTCAAGTGTCTTCCGAAATCCCAATGCTACACCCCTTAAACCAACTCACCAGTTAACCATGAGTCGGCGTATGAATGCAGATTGGAATTTATTGAGTACTGTCAGTGCAAAATTCAATGCCTCTCTCTCTAACAATCTGGATAGCTTGAAAAACCGCAAAGAGGATATCATCAGAGAATTGGATTTTGGTCACCTTGGAAGCTACAAAGAATCATATAGCCTGAGTTGGAACCCCCAGAGTCTCAAAATCCTCTCACCAACCTTTTCCTATTCATCCAACTTCTCGGCTACGGATAAAATTAATGTGGATCAACCTGGTCTTGACTTGAATGTGAGTTCGAATACATCTGCAAATATGGCTTTAAAGGTTTCGGATGTTTTTGGTCTTGTACATAAGCCTGAAAATGCAAAAAAGGGATCCTCCAGCAATAAGAACACCCAGTCAGCCAGAGGCCGTGGGCGTGGTAGGGTTGCCCCGGCTGAGGAGCAAGAAAAGACCGAAGAAAAAGCTGAAGAAACCAAGGAACCCCTGACCTTTTCAAAAATCCTGGATTTTACCTATACAACACTGGAGCGGATTGATCCAATTTCATTGAATATCACCCAGGGTCAAAACACGAGCAATCTGCGGCAGATAGCTTCCCTTGATACGGTAGCGGTTACCAGTGCTGGAGATACAACAGGTTTTCCAGATTCACTGACCCTTGTAGTGAGAGAAATGGATTTGAACAATGTTGGGTATGGCTACCGTATGGGATTCAATACTGCGCTTAACAATCTGAATCATCCGGATGCTACCAATCCTATTGCCACCAGTGCGAATTTTAACCTGACCACACGCTCAGGTCTAAAACTCACCAAAACGCTAAGTACAAAATTTACCTTTACCTTTGGCCAGAAAACAACGTTGTCGAATAAAAGCCAGGGGGAGGTTATCAACAAGAATCTGGATTTCCTGCCCAGTGGAAATCTGTATGGGGTACCAAAAGATGAATATAAATCATTCGGTACTTCAGGTATTCCATTGCCCTCTTTCAACTTGAGGTACTCTGGGCTCAAGGATATCGAGTGGCTCAAAAAATTTATTACGGGTGCCAGTCTCGATATGAATTATGCTGGAAAAAAAACCTCAAATCAGGAGAAGGGTATTCTGCTAAGAGAGACTTACTCTATTGCATTCTCCCCACTGATAGGATTGAATATTCAGGGTAAAAAGAGCATTAATGGCTCCCTCAATTATAGCATGACCAAAAACATCAGTAACTCCATTGATGCAGATAGCTTCATCTCTTCAAACCAGAATTTTAATCAATCTGTTAATGCGGGTCTATCCTACTCACATCGAGGAGGAATGAATATTCCTCTACCGATGATGGAGGATAAGTATCTTGAGAACAATATCGATTTTCGGCTGGAGATAGCTTATACCCATGAACAGGAATACACTGGAACTGAAAACGCGAACTCTATTGAATTTGGTGATGGTCGCTACACCAAGACCCTTTCAGCCAGACCCAGTATCCAATACAGTTTCACAGATAAAGTATCTGGTAACATCTCATATGATTATCGCATCACTGATACCCGTGATCATGGTAGACAGGATGTAGGCGATTTCCAATTTGGCGTAAATATTCAGATTAAAGGCTAGGTGAATATATGCTGCCCAACGTTCATACCATTTATCTGTCTATTCTGCTTATTATATGTAGTGGGTTACCTCTATCTGCTCAATCAGGTTTTAATGCAGACCGAGCCTTCGAAGATTTACAAGCTCAGTGCGATTTAGGTCCCCGTAATCCCAATTCTGATGGTGCTGAGGCAGCTATTCAGTTTTTTAGCTCCATTTTGGGACCCCTGGCTGATACGCTTCATTTGCAGAATTTTCGAATGGATGATCCTTACTCGACAGAGCAGTTGAATCTCACCAATATTGTAGCTCGCTTTCAACCCCAAAAAACCCAACGGATTATCCTGTGTGCCCATTGGGATACACGGCCCAGGGCTGAATATGATCCATCCGCTCCAGCGCAACCCATGATTGGTGCAAATGATGGTGCCAGCGGTGTGGCCATACTCCTGGAAATTGCCAGACAATTGAATTCAGATCCCGTGAATCCAGGAATTGATATCATTCTGTTTGATGGTGAGGATTATGGTGAACCACGCGATCTTGAGCATTATCTCCTGGGGAGTCGCTATTATGTGGATCATCCATTCCTACCGATGGCTCAACGGGTCATCTTACTGGATATGGTAGGTGATGCTGAGCTGACAATCAAAGTCGATCCCGTCTCTTACCGTTCTGCACCCCAACTGATTGAAGAAATCTGGGCTCTGGCCAATGATATAGGCTATGATCAATTTCAACTCGTGGCAGGTGCATCTATGTATGATGATCATGTCCCCTTTATTGAAAAGGGTATTCAGGCTATTGATATTATCGATTTTGAATATCCTGGACCTGCTAATGCTTACTGGCATACCCATGATGACACTCCGGACAAATGCAGTGCGGAAAGTCTTGAGGCAGTGGGGAATACACTGCTAACCTGGTTATATCAACAATGATAGCTAAACGTAAAACGGGATCTGCCTCCAACGGCATACCCCCGGAGGACTCTGCTTATGAGTAAAATTTACGCAAACCCCTTTAACTGGGGTGAACCTGTAAAGGGCAATCATTATGTTCAAAGACCTGAGGATCAAGCATTCATTATAGCCAGCATTGAAAAACAAAGCCATCTGCTCCTGACAGGTAAACGCGGCACGGGTAAAACAAGTCTGTTAAATTTTGTCCTCGACAAAAATGCCACCCCATTCATCCATCTTGATTTGCGATTTATTGTTAGCAGAGAGGAACTGTTTGAGCTACTTCTAAAAGCTTTGGCAACCAGTTTCCCATCGGTTGAGACCGATGAACGATTGAAGTCATTAACAGCAGACGTGAGCAATGCCACTCTTAAAAATGTTTTCGACATCTGGTATGAGATGGTCAAAGGTAGTAACGAGAAGTTTATCCTGGTCTGGGATGAATTCCAGCATCTCGCCAAATTCAAAGAGAACATCGTGGAAGAGCTGAGACTCAGTCTTAATGGAAGACGGGGAATTACCCATATTTTTGTCAGTCACCGTAGGGATATCCTCCGGGAAGTCTTTGGGAATGACAATAAAGTATTTTTTAAGAATCAGGAATTTTTCGAGCTTGAGAATCTGGAACAAAAAGCCTGTACCCGCTATTTAACCCAGCGCTTTCGCCGAATGGGTCTAAGTGACTTCGATTTACCTGAAGCAGTCTATAAATACACTGGTGGTCAACCTCTATTTACGCAGAGACTGGCTTATACGGTATCTCAGATATGGCTTGAAGGCACCACAACAAGACTATTGCAGCGCTCCATAAAAAAACTACTTAAAGAGCGCAATATTCTATTTACGGCATTATGGGATAATTTTGGGTTAAATGAAAAACGTCTCTTGCTGGGATTGGCCAGTGGCTACTCCCGCCCCACTGAACTTGGTTTTATTGCCAAATTTGGGTTATCAGCAACCAGCACTGCACATAACACTGTGATAAAATTGGTCCGTGAGGGCTGGCTTGTGAACAGGGATGAAGGTTATCATATCTATGATCCTCTCTTCCTGAGTTGGCTGCAAAAACGAGAAGGTTTGATTTGATAGAACCCACCTCACAATGGGTATCTGCCGATATTCGTATTGTTGACCAGCACCGTGAAATCGCCATTGATTTTGCCATGGCACTGGGTGGTTTGGCAATTGTTGAGAAAGATGATGTCTTTCAAGTCAGCTATCCCCTGGACAACGAGACTCAGCTTATCCTGGATGAGTTGAAAACCTTTATCATCGATCTGGATCAAGCAGCCAGTATCTCTCAAGATGTAGTAGATCGTGAAAACTGGAATAAAAACTGGCAGGCATTTTTTAAACCTACATCAATTACAGAACAGCTTATCATTCTCCCTGAATGGGAAGTCCCTGATCAGTTCCCCCAAACCATCAAGACCAGGATTCGTCCTGCTATGGCTTTTGGAACTGGGACCCATGAAACCACTCAGTTATGTCTGGAGATTCTTGATGATTTGGTTCAGGGAGGCGAACGGGTTCTGGATGTAGGTACAGGGAGTGGCATTCTTGGTATTACTGCCTTACTCAAGGGCGCAGCTGAGGTAGATGGGTTGGAAAACGACCCTTTTACTGAAGAAAATATCCTGGATAACCTGGAATTGAACGGGATTGAGTCGGGATTTAATATTCAGATTAGTGACACCCCGGTATTAAACCCTCCTTATGACATTATGGTGGCAAATATTATTAGAGCTCGACTCTTTCCCATACTCCCAGATTATTTCGATTCAGTTGGCAAGGGTGGCAAAGTCATCATCTCAGGTCTGCTCCAGATAGAAGACCAGGAAACCAGAGAACTCCTGGAACTATCTCCCTGGAAAGTATTGAAAACCTATACAAAGAATGAATGGATCGCCTATTTATGCGAAGTAAAATAATTATCATCGTGATTATCATCGCCAGCCTGATTCAGTGCGATCAATCACCTACCACCCTGGATGAGGAACCCTATCTCAGAGATTCTGGTGAGACTACTTTCTCCATGGAAATCAGTCGTTTTGAATTCGACTATCTGTCCCAGCAGTTTTTCTTCTCAGTTGAAGTAACCAGTCCCATTGAAATAGCTGAGGTTGTATACAATCTGGGATTGAACAGTTCTGCATATTTTTTGTTGAATGATCTTGGTCAAGGTGAGGATATCCTTATCGGAGATGGTCGCTATGATGGGGGCTGGACTTTGCCAGATACCTTGTCTACCTACGTCGACAGCCTCTGGACCCTTGAAGTCATTGTAAGAGACGAGGCTTCAAATTCCCTCGCTGAATTTAAAACATTGCAACCAGAACGTCCTGCTCCCCCAGTTATTGGTGCTGCAAGCCATCTGGATACATTAACACTCCTCTCAAATGGATTGGTGCTGGACACACTTACTCTTGAAGTAAGTCATCCTGCAGGGTTGGATGAAATCAGAGATGTAAGCATGATGTCTCTCAAACCAGATGGATCTTACGCAAATCAAGGTCAACCTATTCCCCTGTATGATGATGGTGGGAGTGTGATCTTTTATTCTTTTGGGGGTATCGATTTTACCAGTGGTGACAGCCTGGCCAATGATGGTGTCTATAGTCTTCTTCTGGCACTTGACCCTACTAATTTGAGCGGGATTTACCACTGGACGTTCAATTCTCGATCCTGGTTGGGAATCGAAGCTATTCCTGTGATTGATTCAATCGTTGTGTTACCCGCTGGAAGTTTATCCCGGGGGCAAAGCAAGGAATTTGAGCAGAGCGGGGTGTTCAAATGAAATCCCTATTTGTTATCCTTGGCATGATTACTTCGTTGTCACTACATGCTCAACTCCTGAGACCTTCATCTTTTTCACTTGAGTCAGCCGACACCGTTTATAGTGGTTTGATTGGAAGCAGTATTTCTGATATCGCAGGTCAGGGTGATACACTCTGGCTGGGGTCAGGTCATGGTCTTAGTGCTACCTATGACAACGGAAACTCCTTTATCGGGTACAGTTCTCGCTTTTCAAACCTGGGTCAGGGTGGTGTATCAGCTCTGGCGGTCTGGGGAGATACTATCTGGGTTGCCATGGGTTTTGATACAACAACCGCTTTTGGCGACCTCAAAGCAGGTGGTGGTATCAGTCGCTCTGTGGATGCTGGTGCCAGTTGGACACATCTGGGACAACCCATGGATAGTCTTCAGATGATCATTGAAGGCACTGATACAAGTTATGCCAAATACTCCGACATGGATCTCTTTGGAGTTTCCATTTTGTCTGTTGATGTTGTTACTGTGGTGCAAAACATCACCTATGATCTGGCCTTTGATGGAACCCGTCTCTGGGCAACCTCATTTGGCGGCGGTTTACGCGTTTCATACGATCTGGGAGATACCTGGCAACGTGTCATGTTACCCTGGACGGATCAAGCTAGATTGGACTCCAGTGTTGTCCAGGAAATGGAGGACGACATACTGGGTGACCAGACTTATTATGCTCTAGATCCCCTTACTCATTTAAATCATATCGCCTTTGCGGTAAAGGCCTGGAATGATACGGTATGGGTAGGTACTTCTGGTGGCATTAATCGTTCAATAGATGGCGGTTCTAGCTGGGATCACTTTACTTTTAAAAACTCAAACATCTCAGGTAATTGGGTGATAGCGCTCAATCGACAAACCCTTCCAGATGGCTCAGATAGGATGTGGGCATCAACTATTACAACCGGTGCCGGTGATGCAACTGGTTTAAGTTTTTATGACGATGCAACCGACTATTGGCGGGCTCCTCTTCTGGACTATAGAGTCTGGAATATTGGTTCTGACGCTTCAAATATTTATGCTGCCACTGATCAGGGATTGTGGAAATCCAGAGACGGTCTTCACTTTGTCTTATTACCTAATTTTCATCACGACGACTATTCTGAAATTATCTATTCCGATGCGGTTTATTCCGTATTGGTAAATCAAGATGGTGCAGTCTGGGTAGGTACAGGTGACGGTCTGGCCGTGAGTTTCAATGAGGGATTATCCTGGAATATTCACAAAGCCCGTACGACAGAATCCTCCGATGATTTTTATGCATATCCCAATCCATTCACACCACGCTATGATAAGGTGTTGAATGGCCAGGGGAATCTGATAATTCGGTATAGTGCTGACGCTGGAGAAGATGTTTCTATTCATGTTTTTGATTTTACAATGCATCGTGTCCGGGAAGTCCTGGACAATGTTCCATCCACACTATCGGGTCCTCAGGAACGCACCTGGAATGGGCGGAATGAAAGTGGCTATCTTGTATCCAATGGGACCTATTTCATTCGAATTGAGATAGAATCTGATATTCACTGGACGAAAGTGATGGTGATAAATTGAAATATTTACGCATGCCTCCGATTTCGAACAGTGAGCCTGTCGAAATGTTCACATCAACTTCTTCCTTCGAAAAGCCTTGGCGCCTTTCGACAAGCTCAAGGACCAGCTCCGGCTTACAGGAAAAGCTCAGGGTTCAGTTTGCCAATTCAAATTTGATCATATTGATAATGGCTACCCTACTCTTTAGCTTAGGTACTACCGTATTCGCGTCAGGCCTGGGTGGATATACGGGTACTTCGAATCGATTTACCTCTGATCCACTTTCCTCTGGGACAGGAGGCATTACCCTCTTTCACAAGACCAGTACCAACAGTTACTCTCAAAATCCTGCCTCTCAGGCATTTTTTGGTCAGAGTAGTTTCAATGCCGGTCTGGTCCAACTTTCACTGGATCGATTCATTTACACTGTGAATGCTGGAGTACCTTTACCTCCTACAGCCAGTTTATCCATCGGGTTGATAGCCGCCGGAACAAAAAATATTGAGGCTCGAGACTCCCGTGGTTTTGCAGCCGGAGATATCAGTGATACTGAAATGACCTATCTCGTTTCATTTTCAAACCGCTTTTCTGACAAACTGGCATTTGGGCTTTCGCTCAAGGTCTTAACCAAACAATTCAGTTCTGATGATGTTGATCTGGATTTAAAAGGAAGTGGCTTTGGAGCTGGCCTGGGGTTTGTTTTCAAACCTATGGTAGGAAGTTCATTCGCCCTGGCCATCAAGGACTGGAATAGCAGTTATAAATGGAAAACTCAGGACATCTTTGAGCGGGGCAGCAGCTATCAAGATGAATTTCCCATGAGTCTTTCCTGGGGTTGGCTACAGGATATAGGACCCATCTCTCTCGCATTGGAACACGATTACTATTTTATCGATGAAAACATTTATCGTGTTGCCATGATGTGGCATGGAATACAGGCTCTACAGGTAAATGTTGGAATGAGCTACGAAGACGAGAGCATTTTTCCCGGTCTCAGTGCCAGATATGAGTTATCCTGGAAACAAGGTCCTCCAATGCACATCGATTATGGCTTTAGATTCGGAACTCCAGGTGAAGGATACCGAAATTATATAGGATGGGGAGTAAACTTCTAATGATAAAAAGACTATTCCTTGTATTGACTCTTGTCGGGATGGGCTGGAGCCAAACTGGTTTTGATATTCTGTCAACTCCTACCGACGCCCGCGATGCCTCTCTTGGTTTGACCCTCAATCCAACTGTCAAACCGACTCGTATCCTCACGCACCCAGAAACCACAGTCACCCTCAGCGTCTGGAATTGGGTCGCTGATATCCAGGGTGCATATATGGGTATCGCACTGAATAATGTTCATTTGAGTTTCCAGGCCATGAATAGCGGTGAACTGGAACATCGAAATGATATTCCTACTGAAGAACCGCTCAGTACATTTCAATACAATTTGTTTAATACAGGTGGAGCGTATGCTCGAGAATTGGGACCAGTCATTGTGGGGTTTGGAGGTGAGTTGATCTATGAACGCTCTTTGAATGCCAGCGCAACCAGTCTTGCACTCAATCTGGCCACGGCCTACTCTGTAAATGATCACCTCCAGATGAGTGGTGGTTTAAGACACTTCGGTGTGAGTGGTGAACTGGATTCAGAGAGCACCAAGTTGCCTACTGAAATGTGGTTTGAGGTCGATGCTGATTTTGGTCAACTCTCGCTGATGACAGAGATCAACAATGGTTCATTACCGCTAGCAGTTGGAGTCTCCTATTCACTTATGGGAAAATTCGCGTTTATGGGTGGAATTCAAATAGAACCTGCTGATCCTGACCTGCGTATGTATCCCTCGGCTGGTTTTACAGCTGATTGGTCGAATTTCGTTTTGGGTTACTCAATCTATCAAATTAACCATACCCTGGGTACGCGCCACTTTATCTCTCTATTCTGGAATTACTAGTCTGTTTTCTTTGGTGTAAAAGGGACTGATCCTATGGATAAAGCAAGCGTCATAAAAAGTTTTGAAACCCACGTCTCTTCTGGCAAGGCGGTCTTCTTTAAAAAATATGGGATGGACTTTGTTATGGGTCGACGGGATGGTGCCTGGATTCATGATATGGATGGGAATAAACGTCTCTTTAATTGTCATTCTAATGGTGGCGTATTCAATCTGGGACATCGCAATCAGGAAATTATTGATACTCTAAAATCTGCTCTTGATGAATTGGATATTGGGAATCACCATTTTATGAGTCAGGAGCGCACGGCTCTCGCTCAGCAAATCACCGATACCATGCCTGGTGATTTAAACATTTGTATTTTTGGTGTGGGTGGCGGTGAAGCCGTTGATCTGGCTTTAAAACTGGCCTGCGGACATACTGGTCGCTCAAAAGTTATATCAGCTACTGGTGGTTTTCATGGACACACTGGTCTGGCCCTCACTGTGGGTGATGCACAGTATCGCGAACCCTTTGGTATAAGCACCTCAAATAAGATTCAGGTCCCCTTTAATGATACAGATGCCCTTGCTCAGGTCCTTGATAAAGATGTGGCGGCGGTAATTCTGGAAACTGTCCCCTCCACTCTAGGAATGGTCATGCCAGTTGAAGGTTATCTTCAAAAAGTCCGAGAGTTATGTGACAATAATGGAACCTTGCTCATCATGGATGAAGTTCAGTCTGGTCTGGGGCGTACTGGCAAATTGTGGGCTTTTGAACATGCTGGGATTACGCCTGATATGGTGATTCTGGGTAAAGGTCTCTCCGGTGGTATTTATCCCATCGCAGCCACCATTATTCGCGAACCCCTGGATGCCATCTTCAAACGAGATCCATTTATTCATATTTCAACTTATGGGGGTTCAGAACTGGGTTGTCGGGTAGCGAAAAAGGTGCTTCAGATATCAAGTGATCCTGAATTTCTAGACAGGGTTCAGGAAGCAGGACGAAAAGTCCGGGAAGGTCTGGATCGGATTCAGAAGAATTATGCAAAATTTTTTACCGGTATTCGTCAAACTGGCCTCATGATTGGTTTGGAGTTACGAGATGAATATGGTGGTCCTGCCCTGACAAAGGCAGCATATGATCAGGATCTCTTAATGATCTATGCCAATAATGATACCTCTGTGAGTCAATTCCTGCCCCCTCTCACAATCACTGATGAAGAGATTGATCTAGTTATGGAGAAACTTGACAGCGCCATGAACGCTGCCCGTAAGCTACGGACTGCGCTTATCGCAAAGGAAAAGAGTCGGGGAATTCTTAGGCGTTTTTCAGGGAATGATGCCTAAATGCTAGACCTGTCAACACTACAGCAATTTGAGAGTGGGCTTGATCCCAGAGACCCCACATCTTCATTAATTCCATGCAAAATTTTGGGTTATGGTGAAATATCCTGTGTCCTGGAAATCAACAACGATTCTGAAATTGCGGCTAAACGTATGCCGCTTTTTACCAGTATCTCCGCTGCTGAAAAATATGCTGAAGCTTATAAAAAATACTGTGAACGACTGAGAGCTGCTGGTCTACTTATACCTGAAGACTCTACTACAATTGTACAAGGACATGGGGATATTGCAGTGCTCTATATTCTCCAGAAGCAACTTCCTCCCTCCCGGTTTTGCCACAAATTAATTCATACCGAGGACCCGGATTCCTTGAAGATAATGATTCAAATGATAGTCGGGGAAATTGAAAAGGTCTGGACTTATAACTCAGAGAATGACCCAGATATTCGATTAGCCATAGATGGTCAATTGTCAAATTGGGTATTGCTTGAGTCAGGAGAAATGGCCTACATCGATACCAGTACACCCCTCATGTTGGAAAATGGGACTGAAACACTTGATCCTGAACTCCTTTTACAGAGTGCGCCTTCTTTCTTGCGCTGGCTCATTCGCTGGCTATTTCTGGAAGATGTGATGACACGCTACTATGATCGCAAACTGGTTTATACGGATTTGATAGCAAATTTGTATAAGGAACAACGTCCTGAGATAGTGGATAGTTGGATAAAAAGCATCAACGAGAGTTCAAGAGATAACATGGATGTTCTGGATAGGCAGGCAATTGAAGCCTACTATAAGGAGGATAAACTCATTTGGAGACTCTTCCTAGGTCTGAGAAGAATTGATCGCTTTATCAAAAGCAAACTGTTTGGACAAAGATACGAATTCGTCCTGCCTGGCAATATCAAGCGCTAGGAGAAAGTAATAGCTATGTGTGATACCTTTGTAGCCCTCCCCTCCGTAACCAGAGATGGAAGCATGATTTTTGGGAAAAATAGTGATCGTGAAGCTGCCGAGGTTCAACTTCTGGAGTACCATCCAGAATGTCGTCATGACCCCAGTGATGTAGTCACTTGTACCCACATGAGTATCCCACAGGTAGAAGAAACTCATGCCGTGCTCATCAGTCGTCCCTTCTGGATGTGGGGGGCTGAGATTGGAGCCAATGATAGAGGTGTTGTTATAGGAAATGAGGCGGTCTTTACCAAAATGCTAGTCCAGAAAGAGGGTGGTCTCACTGGGATGGATCTCTTGCGACTGGCTCTGGAGCGTCGTAGCTCCGCTCGGGGAGCACTGGAAACCATCACCGAGCTGCTGGAGAAATATGGCCAGGGTGGCAACTGTGGCTACCAGAATAAATCCTTTTATTACCATAACAGCTTTCTTATTGCCGATCCCAATGAAGCCTGGGTACTGGAAACAGCAGGTCATTTATGGGCAGCCAAAAAGGTGGAGGACTATTACGCTATCAGCAATGGTCTCACCATTGGTAATGATTTTGATCTCATGCATGAAGATTTGATCTACACTGCACTGGAAAAGGGCTGGATCAAGAAGAAGGCAGATTTCCATTTTGCCAACTGCTATTCCGATAGCTTCTATACCAAATTTTCTGCCTGTGCTACCAGACAATCCCGATCACATGAGATGCTGAGAGCCAAGAATTATTCACTGCCGGATGCTTTTGCCCATCTTCGCGATCATGGGGATGGCTCCTACCGTCCTGACAATCATTTTCTCATGAACCATGTCTGTGCACATGCAGGTGCCAGCCCTGCCAGACAAGCTTCTCAATCCACAGCTTCTTTTGTAGCCCATTTGACTCAGGATAAAGAGACTTATTGGGCGACGGCCTCGTCCAGCCCCTGTACATCAGTTTTTAAGCCAGTTTGGTTTGGTGATGATCCCCTGCCAACATCCTTTGCCGGAGAACATCTGGAGAAATTTGATGATGATATTTTTTGGTGGCATCATGAGGAGCTCCATCGTCAGATTTTGCGCGACTTCGAGCATCGCAATATGCTGGTGCGACGGGAATTTGAAGTGTTGGAAAATCGCTGGTTAAAAGAAGCAGAAGAAGTGGGAGCAAGCAAGCGGGCCGCCCTTACTGCAGAGGCATTTAGCCTAGAGCGTGAAACCGCGGATGCCCTCATCGCCATGCTGGAAACTGAAAGTGTTGAGCAAAAACCGCACTTCCCCTACAAACGTTTTTGGAAAAAGCAGAATGAGAAGGTTAACCTGAGCTTAAAATAGGTGACAGTCAACCGCGCCTGACCCTTACTCAGGCTTATTTTCATAACATTCTGGAGGTGATGAAATTGTACCTCTATTTGCCCCCAAATTAACTGAATTTTCCTTCCACAAGGCTTGCAGATAATTATCTTGGCTAAATGCGCCTTAACGTATTTGCAGCCCTCATATTCATCCTTTCTGGATATCTATATCCAGTTTTTGCCCAGTTAAACAAAGCTGCAATCGATGACTATGACAATGCCACCATCGTGGGTGAAATGGGTCTCACTGTAACCAATTTTGGGATCATCGGTGAGGGTTGGAATAACCCGAATCAAGCCTCTTGTAGATATAAACAATATGGTACCGAACGTGAGATGGTTGAACTCATGAGTTATGGTGGTTTGTGGATTGGTGGCCTCCCCATCATTAACGGTGAACCAGGACTCCCCCGTGTATCCACTGCCATTGTTGATGGCGCCTTTGATTATGGTGAAGAAGGTTTTGAATTCACTACTTCATCTGCTTCAGGTGATACCATTCAAACCCGTTCCAGTATTTCCTCGGCCGGCACCTCACCTCTAGCCAGTTATTTTTCTCTTGAAGCAGTCAGTCATCAAGATTTATTAGCAGATTTCAAGGATACAGACTCTGAAATCATTAATCATGTACCTTTAGGTATTGAGGTTCATTTAGAGTCCTATGCCTGGAGTCACTCATTCATGGAATCATTCGTGATCCTGGATTATACCATTACCAATAGAAGTGATCTTGTCGATTCTTCAGGGTCAGGTTGGGATATCAAAGATCTCTACGCCGGTATCTGGGCAGATGCCTCAGTCAATAATATGAATTACAAAAGTCGCTGGGAACCAGGTAGTGGGTTTAGCTGGTATGACAACATCAATAGTTTTGAACGGTCCTACAATAGCAATGGCTATCCACGCAATATTGGCTACCAGTATGATTATGATGGTGATGATGGATGGTCTCGCGCGTATTTCGGCATCATGGCATTACATGGGCCAGGCAAGAGGTCTACCTCCCATGCTGATACCCAGGGAGACTGGTATACTTATTACAATCCCTGGCGTTGGAACAGTCCTGAAAATTTGGATATTCCTGAATTTAATATGCCAATATCTGATGAGGAACGATATGGTAAGCTTTCCAGTTCTCCATTTTACGATCAAGAATTTATCCAGAATAATGATGGCCAGCCCTGGCTAGATCTTCCCAATTCATGGATGATGCTGGTATCAGCCGGTCCCTTTGGCACTTTACCCGAAGGCGATGGATTTGTGCTCCCTGTGGGAGAATCAATCAATGTGGTCTTTGCAGTCATAGGCGCTCCCTGGTCTCATCAGGGTTCTAGCAATAATTTTGACCGGCGCCAGGATCTTATCAAAAATGCAGATTGGGCTCAAAAGGCCTTTAATGGTGAAGATGTAAATGGTAATTCAATTCTGGATGCTGGTGAAGATTTGAATGAAAATGGAGTATTGGATCGCTATATCGTACCCGAACCTCCACCTTCACCGTCTCTGGCTGTGGTAGCTGAAGATCAACAAGTCACTTTATACTGGGATAGTGCCCCAGAATTAGCTTTGGATCCAGTTTCCAGGAAATACGATTTTGCTGGTTACAGAATTTATGGAAGTACAAAAACCAGCGGGAATACCTCCCAGTACTCCCTGTTGGCAGAGTTTGATCTCATCGGTGATGAATTTGGATATGATTCCGGATTTGACCTGGTTCAGATTTACAACGACACGGGTATGAAAGATTCCATCGAAATCAAGGGACATACATATCACTACAAGTGGGTGAATCAAGGTGTCCAGAATGGTTGGCCAAACAATACGGTCTACGCCATCACAGCTTTTGATAGTGGGGATGAAGACACTGGACTGGCCAGTTTGGAGAGTTCCAGGAATGAAAATAGAATTAGTGTCATCCCAGGCACACCAGCCACCTCGGATGCTGAAAACCATCCAGTCTCTGTCTATCCCAACCCTTATCGTGTAAGAGCAAGCTGGGATGGAGGAGGTCAGCGGGAGCGTCTGGTCTGGTTCAGGAATCTTCCTGCAAGTTCAAAGATACGTATTTATACACTTAGCGGGGATCTTGTGGAAGAGATTGACCACGAAGGATTACAGTACAATGGTGGAGATGTTCGCCGACTACCTCTGGGGAATACGGTTCTATCAGGTGGTGAGCACCCCTGGGATCTTATCAGTAAATTCGATGAACCGATATCTACAGGAATGTATGTTTATACAGTAGAAAACTTAAGCAATAGCCATATCCAAACTGGGAAGCTATTGGTTATTAAGTGAGATATATGAAAAACAAGAGTGCATGGCTATCACAAGTCGGTAGCTAGGACAAAAAGGAGAAATAAAATGAAACGAATACTATTATTATCTATTCTCTTAATCTCCATGGGCAGTGCCCTGGCGGTGGATTACGAGACAGAAATTCAACCTATCTGGACTGCAAATTGTGCCGGTTGCCATGGTACAAATGGTGGTTTAAGTCTTGCGGCAGGATCAAGTTTTGACAATCTTGTAGATGTTGTAGCATCTGCTAGTTATGCACCTGCACTGCGAGTAGTAAGCGGTGACCCTGCAGCATCTGTACTGTATAGCAAACTTACAAATACCGGTGTTCATGGTGGACAAATGCCACCCTCAGCCGCATTATCAGCAGGAAATCTTGCATTGATTAGTACCTGGATAACCGAATTAGGTGCTGTTACACCAATCTCTATTGCTGAAGCCAGAGGTATGGCAGACGAGGTAGTGGTCACGGTTCAAGGTATCATTACGGCAACTACCTGGGGCACAGTTGGATCATCGACTCAGGCTGCCATTCAGGATGATACTGGTGGCATGGTCATTTATGCCGGTGGATTTGATGCAGAATTAGTGGTTGGGGATGAAGTCATTGTAACTGGTCCTATTGACATCTATGCAGACCTTATTGAAGTATCTCCAGTTGCCCCAACAGACATTGAGGTATTGAGTTCAGGAAATGATTTACCAGCTATTCAGAATTTGACTGTGCCGGAAATTCATGCCAACGGTGTTGATTATGAATCTGAGTTTATACATCTCGATAGTCTCACCATCGTAGGTGGTACCTGGCCAACATCCAGCTCCAGTGTAAACATGACTGTTGCTGATGCCAATGGTGAAACCATCACCATGCGTATAGATGGTGATACTGATCTGAACATGCACGATGCCCTCCTGGGATATTTCAATTTTTCAGGAATCGTGGGTCGCTACTATGAGACCTTTCAGATTTTCCCAAGATATTATACAGACCTGGCACAAATTGGCGATCCTACGCCACAGATCTCAGGCATAGCCCAGGATCCTGCCAGCCCCGGTCCTGCTGATGCTGTAACAGTTACTGCTACGATCATCGACAATGCAGTTGTAGCATCTGCCTCATTGAACTATATCGTTGATAGTGGGGTTGAGATGGTGGTTGTAATGACTGCAGGTGCCGACGATGAATATTCTGGTGTCATACCAGCTCAGGCTGCCAATGCTGTGGTCAGCTACACCATCAGTGCCACAGATGATCTGGGTGGAGTAAGCACCTCTGAGTCATCCAGCTATATCGTCTATGGCGGCGCTGTCAACACTATTGCTTCTTTGCAGGACGGTACAGTTCCATCTGGTACCTCGGTAACCGTTGAAGGAATTGTGACTGCAGAACCCTATGCATTCTATCCAGAAGATGATCTTCACTACTATTTCATCCAGGATGATTTTGCAGCTCAGTCAGGTATTAAGGTGTATGATCCTGAACGAGCCCTTATGGAAGGTGATGAAATCCGTCTAACAGCTACGGTGTCAGAATATTTTGATATGACACAATTGTCAGATGTAACGGAAATTGAAGTTCTCAGCCACGGCAATGTTATGGAACCGATGGTCATCACTTTGGATGCTGACATGGAAATGTATGAAGGCGTGCTCGTAGAAATCCAAAATATAACTGTCGATGATCCTGATCTAGGTTTTGGTGAGTGGAGTGTTTTCGCTGGCACAGATACGCTAGCCATCGACGATGCTGCAGACTACTTCTATACACCTCTTGAAGGTGAAGCGTTATCCTCCATTATTGGTGTCCTAGATTACTCACATGATGCTTTTAAGATTCAACCTCGCTTGGCGATTGATGTCCAGACAGCAACCACAGGAGATTATTTTGTGGATTCTGAACTGACGCGCATCCAGGCAATTCAGCAGGTTAGATACTCTGACCTTATGCCAAAATATTCAAGTCTCGATAGCTCTGTGTGGTTCGCCGATACCAGCTATTACCATGAGGAATGGACAGATACAACAATAGTTACTGTTCGCGGAATTGTAACCATGCCTACTGGACTCTCCTATGCCGGAAACGGTATTAAGTTTATCGTTCAGGATGTGAATGGTGGTCCATGGTCATCCATCTTGAGTTACAATCCCGATTCTACTGCCTATCCTGTTCTCTTTGAGGGTGACCTGATCGAGATGCAAGGTAGAATTCTGGAGTTTGATACACATGAAGGAACACATGCCTCCAACATGACAGAACTTTGGATAACCTCTGAGATTGAAATTATAGATATTGGTCTAGCTGTACCAGAAGAGCCTGTGGTTGCTACAGGTGATCTGCGTTGGCCTACCTCTGCAGAACAGTGGGGCAATGTGGTTGTCAAAGTTCAGGAAGCAGACATCGTAGAGCTCAATCCTACCAACTTTGACATTATGGTCATTGATGATGGGAGTGGTGGTGTATTTGTAGATGATGACTCGGATAGTCTCTCAAATTATATCCTGCCTCCAGTTGGAAGTACTTATGGAGAGGTTCGTGGATGGGTTTATCATCACTATGGTACCTATGCAGATTCATCAACATATAAACTGGTACCTCTGTATGAGTCAGACCTGGTTCTATATATTAACGCCATTGGTGATATTATTGTCCCTGACGGGTATGCCCTGGGTAACTATCCCAACCCCTTCAATCCAACAACCAATATCGCCTTCCGTATTCCTGAGGCACAGCAAGTCCAATTGGTGATTTACAACCAGCTCGGACAGGTTGTGACCACCCTGGTGGATCAATCATTGAATGCTGGCGAATATCAGGTTGCCTGGAATGGATTAACTCAAAATGGTCGTCCAGTATCATCAGGCCTGTACTTCTATCGCATGATAGCAGGGACACAGCAGATGGTAGGGAAAATGACTTACTTGAAATAAGGTATTTATCTATCCCCGCCTGGTGCCAGTCATCAGGCGGGATTATTATTATGCGTAATTAATTATTAGACACGAATTGCACGAATAACACAAAAGTAAAAACAGTGAGCAGATCGATTAGAATGATGAGATTTAGAAAAAACATAAGTGCAAGCATCACCATGATGTTTATGTTTTTGTTCATCATGACTTGCGAGTCTCTGGAAAACCCATTTCTTGATGATCTGCCTTCTGAAGGATTGGGGAATGCCGCTCCTGAGACGCATCTGTTTTTAAGCTTTGCCCCAGACCGCATTGATACGGTCTTGTCTGATACTACATCAGACACCACCTTTATATTTACCAGAAATATTGCTGATACAACCACAAGTCATCAGGTTATGTACTGGTGGGGAGAAGATTCTGACGGCGAAGTGGTGGCCTATCACTATCGCTGGAATTTTGAAGAAACATGGACCCGCTCCACAGCTGAATCAGACACGTTCTTTCTCCCACTTCAAATTTCGTATGATGAATTTCTTTTTGAAGTCAAGGCTGAGGATAATGAGGGAGCTCTAGATCCATCTCCAGCTACATTGCGTATACCTGTAGCAAATTCACATCCTGAAATTGAGTTTTCCAATAACAGTAATCCTACATCAGGCAACAACCCCAACGTTACCCATGTGACCTTCCCTACGCGAACCTTTGCATGGTCGGTTAGTGATATTGATGGTCTGGAAACAATAAATCAAATTCGCTTCAGACTGGATAGTACTGGCAGTTGGAATTATCGCCCTGGGAATATCTCAAGTGTGACTCTGACTGAAATTCCCCCAGGGGAACATACCTTTTATGTGCAAGCTATCGATACTGCGGGAGCCTTCAGTAATCTCCTGCAATTTCCAGACTCTATGGATGCTGCCTCCCCCAATGGATGGCGTGTGGAAGAACCTGTTGGTGATGTTCTGTTGATTGATGATTACAAACTTGATGATGGCTCAACTCACACTTTTTATAAGGACATTCTCGATTCCCTCGTTGGCGTGGACAATTATTCAGAGTTTGAGTTGGGTTTCGATGAAAAAGCATTACCAAATGCCACAACAGACCAGTTGGCCATGTTCAATTATTTTAGTACTGTCGTCTGGTACCACTATTCAGAAGCACCTTCATTACCAGGAGCCGACGGCGCTTTACGTACCTATCTGGAAGCTGGTGGCAATGTTTTTATCTCCAGTATTTTTATTGATACAGATTATACCTTTACCAGCATAGACTCAAACTGGGTGATTAATCCTTCAGGACGAATGATTTCCGGTCTGGACATCAACATGGTGGATTTGAGTATCACAGATTCTACGGTAATACTACCAAATCTCTCCCTAAAAACGTCCTCCCTGATCGCCCGCAGAGTCAGTGCATATTATCCTGCAAATCTCATTGATGGTGAGACCAGTCAAGATCTGTTTGTTCTAGAGGATTCTCGAAATTCAACTGATGCCTGGACTGGCAATCCACCAG
The DNA here is from genome assembly GCA_018673925.1 of Fidelibacterota bacterium. Lineage (GTDB taxonomy): Bacteria > Fidelibacterota > UBA8477 > UBA8477 > JABMPR01 > JABMPR01. Next base: position 153,629 of record JABHBL010000096.1, on the reverse strand, counting down.
TAGCACAGCTTTTCAGACCTTCCGCAGGATCTGGACAATCCATCTTTTTCAGTCTTCCTCTACATTTGTGCAAAGGGAATGAGAACATTGTTCCAATTATGGATTATCTGCTATTTGAGGTCTTCGAATAGTGCGAATTTTCCTTTCACTCATAGTCTTGCTATCCATGGCATTGTCGATTTTTGGACAAGGTAGCTGCGTCATTGAAGGGCATGTGACCGACCCTATTTCCGGTGAATCACTGCCTGGTGTCAATGTCATTATTAAAGGAAGCTACTATGGCAGCGCCACGGATCTGGATGGTCGGTTTAGATTGACCGGGATGTCTCCAGGTACTTATGATATTGAATTCTCCATGATCGGCTATAAGGTCGTTCTGAAAACCAACACCATTGTTACCATAGCGGAACCTGCCTTTGTGGAAATCGAACTGGAGCAAACCACCCTGGCCCTAGGCCAGGAGGTGGTTGTTGAGGGTGAACGGCCCCTTTTTGAAGTGGATCAGACTGCTTCCAGCGTCAGACTCACTTCTGATGATCTGAAAATGAATATTGTGGAAAATGTTGGTGACGTTCTGGCTGAACAAGCAGGTATTACTTCCCAGGATAACGAAATCCATATCAGAGGTGGTCGTGTGGATGAATCCATGTTTATTGTTGATGGAATGTCAGTCAAGGACCCTCTGTCAGGAAGTGCTAACAATCTCTACTTGAATGTTGATGCTATCGAGGAACTTGAGGTCATAACAGGAGGGTTTAATGCTGAATATGGTCAGGCCATGTCAGGCATTATTAACATTCGTATCAAGGAAGGTTCTGACGACTACCACGGAACCTTTTCCTATTCAAGTGACCATTTTGGTTTGAAGGATTTACCCTGGGACGCTTTCACCAAGGACAGAATTGAATTCACCCTGAGTGGTCCGGAGGTGTTTACTGGTGCATTGAATGCTCTGGGATTTAAACTTCCCGGCCACTTCAGTTTCTTCCTCAATGGCTATATGCACCTTAATGATTCCTATCTACCACAAGCTGATGATCTGGTTCCATCACAATCGTGGATGGAGAGTATGGCGACTAGACAGCATAATGATTGGCATGGGCTCTACAAATTGACCTGGCGCATCAACAGCCAGCAAAAGCTTAGTGTTTCTTATGACTATTCCTTAAATATCAATCAGGGCTGGGGTTTCCCATATAGGTACAAAAATATTCTAAATAATTTTAATACTATTACCCGGGAGTCCATCCTTAGCTCCATGCTATATACCCATACGCTCTCATCAAAACTCTTTTATGAAATTACCGTAGGTCGCTTTTTTACCAATAATCATTCCGCTGTACAAAACAAACATTGGACAGAGTATCAGCAGACCACTGATACTGAACCCATCAATTATTATCTGCTTGGGATTGATGGTGAGATTGATATTGCATATGGGGACGAGTTCTGGGATCATGGTGATGCATCCGACTGGTACGATTACTACTCAGATAACCTTTCCTTAGATGCAGATATTAACTATCAGCCATCTAAACGTCACAGCTTTAAAGCAGGCTTCGATCACAAACAATCTGAACTGCAAGTCATCGACATTGATTCACCGTGGTTGGGTGAATCCGGTTTGGGTCGTAACTATGACTTCTTTAATGTAACGACTGATTATGGATCATTTTACCTCCAGGATCGCATCACCTTTGATGGTATGATTGCCAACCTTGGTATTCGCTATGATTACTGGTTCCCGGGACAATATCTAGAAGACGCTGTGGCGGATAGCTCAGTTTTGACCATAACAGATGCCGCCCGGGCGAAGTTTTATGCTGAGACTTTTGAATTTGCAGGCAGCAGAGCCAAGGGACATTTAAGTCCCCGATTGGGCATTTCGCATCCCGTTACCGACTCTGATGTATTGTATTTCAATTATGGTCATTTTTCACAGCTACCCACATTTAATTATGTCTATGCAAAGCTGCGCTCATCGGCAGAAGCAACCTACCAACTCTTTGGCAATCCCAACCTCTCTCCCAAGACCACTGTGGCCTATGAAATTGGGATTAAGCATAAATTCGACGCCAATCAAGTGTTAGAGGTCAAGGCCTTCTATAAGGACATGTTTGATTACGAAACCAGCCAGCGAGTCACTCTTTTCAATCCTCGCTATGGGCATCTCTCCTATCTCATATATATCAATATGGATTATGCCCGATCACGAGGCATCGAAATGAAATTTAAGCGTCGTTTTGCTAAATTTTTCTCAGCTGACGCCAACATGAGTTACAGTTTTACCACCGGTAAGAGTTCCACACCTCTGGACAACCTTCTTGTGGAAGCGGGTCGTCTTGATGAGAAGCCCCTGGGTGAGAATTATTTACGATGGGATCAACCCTTCAGCATTTTTACCAACTTGCATTTCAATGTTGGCAGGAAGGATGAGCTCCACCTATTTGGACTTCGACTTCCCAAAGATTGGGGTGTTTCAGCGCGTATCGAGTATCAAGCGGGTCGTCGCTATACGGGCATGGAAAACATCACCATCAGGGAAGAAGATGGAAAGTTCTATTATGAGGGTCAGTCAAAAAGTGATACTCCCTATTCTGAAACTGCCGATCCCTATACAACGGTTGATCTCAAGTTGAATAAATATTTTCAGGTAAGTGGTCTCCAACTAAAAGCTTATTGTACCATCGAAAATTTCTTCAATGTGAAACGTCCTTCCAGCATAAATCCTTTTACAGGAAAGGGCTACGATCCCGGTGAAATCTATTCATATGGATTCATCAACAGCCCGGACCCCAATTACAATCCTGGTCGCTATTCTAACCCCCGAACTGTTGAATTAGGTATGAGTGTGAGATTCTAGTGCGTCGCGGACTCCTTATATTAGCGCTCCTGGTTTCGGCCCAATTTGTTGGTGCTCAAGGAAATCTTTTTCCCAGCCTGGGTGGTCAAAGAGCCGGGACATCATCCTTTTCGTTTCTTAAGATTGGAATTGGTGCCAGGGCTCACGGAATGGCTGGAGCATACACTGCCATTGCCAACGACGCTTCCAGTCTATTCTGGAATCCTGCCGGGGCTGCGCAGGTGGGTGAAACCATCAACATAATGGTTGATCAGAGTCAATGGATAGCGGATTTTCAGTTGAGCACCTTTGCTGGAGTCTGGAAATTTGGTCGCGTGCATCACATTGGCTTTAGTGCTCTGGCCCTATATGCCCCCCCCACTGAGATTACGACCGAATTTAGACCTGATGGAACTGGTGAATATTTCAACTACGGTGATATGCTATTGGGACTCACCTATGCGCTGAGAATGACGGACCGTTTTTCATTTGGTCTCACTACCAAACTGGTAGAAGAACAACTGGCTGATTTAACCATGCGCAGTATTCTCATGGATCTTGGAACCTATTATCGGACGGGCTACAAAGATCTACGCTTTGCCGTGTCCCTCCTCAATTTTGGCTCACCTGCTGGTCCAGATGGAAAGTATGCTGATACGGATACCACGGAATCAGAATATGAATCTTTTGCTCCCCCAACCATTTTTCGTCTTGGTGTAGCCCACGAATGGCTCCAATCACCCAACCAGGAATTAACAAGTTCTATTCAACTTAATCACCCTGTTGATAATTCTGAGAACATCTCACTTGGTATTGAATATGGCTTCCATGATATGTTGTTCTTGAGAAGTGGTTATCATTTTAGTGATGAAGTGCGCTCCTGGACAGTAGGTCTGGGTATTGAATGGTCGGGATTCAGTTTTGGTTATTCGTATGCAGATATGTCTGATTTAAATCGTTCTGAGCATATCAGTCTGGGATGGTCCTTTTAATGGTACGCATTAAGCAATTCTTATCGGTGGGACTGGTGGTTTTAGCCATCATAGGCTGTGGTATCAAGGTTGATCTGCCTACAGAAACCGTTGAATTTGATCCAGTATTCGGAGCAGGAGATACATCATATATACGTATCAGTCCAGACTGGGATAGTTCAAACGGCTACGCCTTTGCCAGCCCCTGGGATATTATTGTAGGAGCTGATGGTTACGTTTTTATAGCTGATCATAACCAGGCTTCAATTCACGTCATCAGTACTTCTGGAGAGGAAGTCATCAATGATGATTATGGAAACCATTTTGGAGCTCTTTCAAATCTCATTGATGAAGCCGGAGCTAGCATTTTTCCACAGGCCATTCATCAGGATGACCGCCTCAACCTGTTCATAGCAGATAGCAGCAATCGGCTCATGGTCTGGAACCAATACCTTAATAATGTAGGTGTGGATTCAATGGCCACCAGTGTGAGACTTGAGTCACCAACAGGCGAACTCCTGTGGGTAGTCGGTTTTGATTCTATCAACGCGCTACAGGAGCAGGACTGGACCATTGATTCCATTGGGTGGTCTGATGAAAATCTAGATTATTGGTTGGCTCCCCGGGCTTTCTGGAATGCCAGTGATAGTCTGGAAGCCATTGAAGTTGAGCGCTATTTTATCGATCCATCAAATGTTCATGTCACAGGAGTCAGCACTTCTGGTGATCAATGTTTTGTGGCTGATGCCAATTCAAATGCAATTATGGAGCTTCAGTATGTTCCGGTTGCTCTTCTTTTAACTGCTAGGGGTGACCAGATATTGGTCTATGGTGGAACGATTACGAGTCGAGCAGTGTCACCTGGAACAGGTAATGGGACGGTGAATGATCCCCGTGGCATGATCCACGGAAATGATGGTGCCCTATTCTACACACAATGGGGTGAAAATTTTAGTGTCCATAAGGTCGGGGGCAGCTCTGGTTTTGAATATGGTGAAGATGACATCATGGAAATCGAGCGCTATGAGATGGCCTCGGATGTGAGTCTTGATGTTCTGGGAAATATTTATGTCGCTGACACGGGTCACGATAGGATTCAACAGTTCAACCCCTCAGGGAGATTCACTTTTAATATTGGAATGAATCGCGTCCTGGTTGATTCCACTTATAGCGACTCCATCCTGGTTGGATCAGAGTATGAATACATCACTAGAGATACAACCTATCTAGTTGAGGTGGCAGATATCCTGGATGGACCACGCAGTGTGGCAGTGGATGCAACTGGTGTGGTTTATATAGCCGATACCAAACATCAACGGGTCATGCGGTACCGACTATCTACGGAGTTGGATTATACCACTGAGGAGTAGATTTTTTCAATGTGTAGATGCATCCGGGGGTGAATCGTGAAAACCATCAAACCAATTATCGTTATTCTTGCTCTTATCGTGGTTATCATTACCATCTTTTCTTTGTTGGGGAAATCCCAGCAGATGATTGTTGTCTATGAGGGAAATGCAAAAAGAGATTCTCTTAAGATGACAGCAGGTAAATTTCAGTGCAGTGAATGCGGGATGCTCATCAACGATTTAAATTTTGCTTCACAAGTTGTGGCTCCCAGTGGGAAAACCTGGTTTTTTGATGATCACGGGTGTATGGCAGTCTGGTTAAGTGCCAGACCCTTTAAAGATGAAGCAATCATCTGGGTGAAGGATTTGCCCTCTGGTCAGTGGATTGACGGAAAACTAGCCTGGTATAGTCGTACAGATCAAACCCCCATGTCGTACGGATTTGGAGCATACAGGACCCATCAAGAGGGTCTGGTGGTTTTTACTGACATGCAGCAAGCCATGTTGAGGGGTGAAACCATGGCAAATTTGAGCTTTCGCAAGCAACTCCTGGAGCAATAGTGGAAACCGTTAATATTATATCCATTATTACCATCGCATTTATGGGATCCTTTGGCCATTGTATTGGAATGTGTGGTGGTATTGTCATCGCCTATTCAACGGCTGGTCTTGAAAAAGATCGGAGCAGGATGGCCCAGGCCATCTCACACCTGCTTTATTCGCTGGGAAGAGTAACCACCTACACCGTTCTTGGCGCTGTATTTGGAATCCTGGGTGGTGTGGTTGTCTTTAATAATACAACCAATGGTATATTGTGGATTGTGGCTGGAGTAGCTATGGTAATCGCTGGTCTTTCCCTCCTGGGCAAACTACATGTACTGAAACTATTTGAAACCTCCTTTGCCAGCTCTACATGGTATCAAACGACATTTAAAAAGCTTTTGAAAAGTGAATCCCTCCTGGGGTTTTATCTGCTGGGAATGCTGAATGGGTTATTGCCTTGTGGATTTGTGTATTTCTTTGCGATCACTGCGGCCAGTACAGCCAGTCCCATCTATGGAGCTCTGGTGATGTTCATCTTTGGGCTGAGTACTATTCCTGCACTCTTTAGCCTGGGCTTTTTTGTAGGACTGTTCAAAAAACTCAAATTCCGTCATATCATGACACAGCTGGCAGCACTTTCGGTCATTATCTATGGTTTCTATACCCTGTACAATGGATACCGATATCTCACTGAACCTGCCCGTACCATTCTAGAGTGCCATTAAGCACCACTTTTCCAACTTCACAACTGGGTTCTACATATTTGTCTCCAGCGGCTGAGCCTGTCGGAGCCTCTAATTTTCATTACAACATGTTGGACATTTCGAGAACCTCAATGTCCATTACCCTTATAAAACAAAAAATCCGCCGCAACGGATATTCATCATTCCAATTGTGAATTGATTCTATTTAAAGAGAGCTTTTAAAGATCCCCAGGTGCGTGGCACCACATCAAGAGTTGATTGAATTGTAATCACATCACTCAATTGAGAGTTGCCTGCCATATCTTTGATTTTGAGACGGTAGAAATAGTTTCGTCCGGCAACCTTGGCAATGATGGAATCATCAATAAAGGTATAGCCACTCCCCTGACCTTGGGCATGGAGGAATCCGATTTCAATAAAGGTATGACCATCAGTACTGCGTTGAACTTCAAAACCATCAAGACCTTGTTCAGCTGTAGTATTCCACTGAATAATGATACGGGATGCATCGGAGTAACCACTAAAGCCACTCAGTGTAGCATTGCCAAAGCTGCTGGTTACTAAGATCATCATCACAAGTATGGTACTGAAATATTTCACGGAGCGAAGGTAGTTAAGAGGCCAGAACAAACCAATCTCTTTTTGCTAATTATTTATGACCATTTGATTTGGATCAAGACATTTGAAATGTGGAGAAGTGGGAAATAGAGCCATTCCCAACACCTCATTCACATTCAACTCTCCCTAAAATACAAACAGCCCCGCGAAGGGGCTGTTTGTAGTATTTCGGAGAGATGTACTTTATTTCAGATACATCATCTTCATGGTTTTGACATAGCTGTCAGTTTCTAGGCGGTATACATAAATACCTGAAGATACTGGTAAGCCTGCGTCAGATAGACCATTCCATGCTAATGTGTAGCGACTTGGGTTTTGGAAACCATTAACAAGTACGCTTACTGGCTGTCCAACAAGGTTGTAAACAACTAGTCTCACATCAGATGCTTCTGGAATATCATAGGTTATGGTAGTAACCGGATTGAAGGGGTTCGGATAGTTCTGATAAAGAGCGAACACATCTGGAATAAATGTATCGTCTGTACCTACTGTTGTACCGATAGTGAGGTTGAATGGGCCATTCAATGACCAGGCATCATACATATCACTATAAGCAACAATATCCCAAGTTCCAGTTACACCAGTGGTGCCAGTAAATTCAAAAGCAGCACTTAGAACTGAATAAGGAATCAGAACTTCAGTTGCGGATGTATCAAAAGGAATGATAACACTACCAAGTGTACCAGTCAATTCAACACCATACATCATATCATCACCAGCAGATTCCCAAGCAAAGAGCAAGGAGCCTGTGGCAACGTTAGCGGATGTAATCACAACATCATCGTCGTTAGCAGGTGACAGAAGACTGAAATCTCCTGGACCTGGGTAAACATCAGATTCAACCATGATATCATCAATCCATAGATTATCCATGGTAAATGATGTAGCACCTTCAACAGTGAATCGTACTTGCCATCCATCTGTTCCAGCTACCACATCAGAAACATTGAAAATCATATAATCATCAATATCTCCATAGATAGAATCGTTGTGAGCAAAGAGTACTGTCTCAGTTACGAAACCATCATTTGAAAGGGAAGCTGAAATATCCAATGTACCATTATCAGCATCATTATAATCATCCAACATCAGATAGAATGAGATTCTAGCAGCTGTTGCACCAGCAAAGTCAGCCTCTGGTGATGTTACAGTCTGATAGAAATCAGTTGCTGTTGGTGACCAACTGAAATGCAGCATTTCCTGTGCTATACCCCAGTTTGCAGCCGCATTGCCTGCGCCATCGTCAGTTACAAAGCCGATATCCTCGGGAAGTGTTCCATCTGGATACATGAAGTCTTCATAGTGTTGCAGATACAGTGGTGACCAATAGGTAAAGGCATCCACATTTGAGTAATCTGATTCACCAAGGTCGTATACAGCACTTACAGTATAGAAGTACTGTGTATCGAAAGTGAAGTCATCATCAAAGAACATCTCACCAGCAACGTTTGCATAAGCATCACCAAAAACCATTGGGTCCATGGATCTGAAAACATTGTAGTTGAGAAGTTCACGACCAACTGTTGTTATGGTAGGACCTTCAACGCTACCTGTGGATACGAGATCCTGCTTTACACTGAGTTCTCTTGGAGCACCAAGCTTCTCAATATTAACAGTTTCTGAGCCGTGGAGGACGACTGAACGACCTGTACTAGGTTCAGCAAGGTAAGCGTGAATTGCAAAAGTACCTGGATCCATAATCCATGCAGGAGCGCCTGATGTATCGGCAGCATTGGACCAGATTGAGTTTCCTATGAACGTGTCATCATCGTGACCGATATAGGGACCAAACTCGTTACCAACGGGCCATTCAATAACAACCCAGAAATCATGTTCAGTCGGTGTTACACCAACTGGATAGAAATCCCAGGCAGCTTCAGGATACAATGCTGCATCCGCTCCAGCAGATGTCCAGAGAACATCGCTAAAGTCTGGTAGACCCATTTCATCAGAGCTTAATACAGAGATACTTTCAAATGCTGATTCAGCACCAGTTGCTGTAGATAGGACAGAGACCTCATTGATCGCATATCCTGGACTAATAGCAGCTTTAAAATGAGCAGCAAAGAAGTTGTCAGCTGTAGAAGGACTTACTGGTGTAACAAAACCTTCATAGGTTCCATCATCATAGGCAACCTGACCCATAGGAACAGGAGGTGCCCACATGAGACCGATGGTAGTATCTACCATACTTGGATAGGCCATGAGGTTCTGTGGGGCTGGTAAGTAAAGATCCAGAACAAAGTCTAGAGTTGTTGCAGCACCCTCAGCGACAGTAACCATTTCAGCATAGGCTGGATGATAATTGACGCGCATAACTTCAACGTCATAATCGCCAGCTGGAACAGTGATGGTATAAGCACCTGCTGCGTCTGTCATAGCGCCTTCATCGGCAAACAGACCCATGGCATATACATCAGCATGATCGATAGCATTGCCATCAATATCTGTTACTGTACCAGTGATGGTTCCAGGTAGAGGTGCTTCTTCGACAACAATATTGTCAACACCCATACCATATGCCCAGCCACCATTATCATCATAATGGAAACCAAAACGGACAACATCTCCAGCATATTCACCTAGGTTAAACAGAGTACCTGTCCATTCCATGGGTGAATCTTCCAGGGGATATACCATAGCTTCTTCACCATCAAAGACGATGAATTCACCACCGAGACCACCTCTAACTGTGTAGTTAAAGAGAATCTGGGGATTCACAGCAGTAGCAAAATCTACCCATGGGGTCCACATGATTTCATTACCGTTGGAGCTAATAGCAACACCATCATCATCAATTCCAGCGAACTGACCAGTGCTACCGGCTGGATGCCAGCCATTGTATGTGTTGGTCTGGAAATAAGCACTATCTCCAACTTCCCAGTTTCCGCCATCTGGTTCACCAATTTCTTCAGTGACATAACCAAGTGGAAGGAGGTTGTCCATCACAGCTTCAAAGTCTTCTGTGAATGGGAATGGATAGAATATAGGAGCCCAAGGAGTTGCCGAAACAGACTCGGATGGGATCGTTTCACTTAAGTCTTCTAATATCTGGGTGATGTAGTAAGTATACTCAACATCCGCCACCACAGCTTCATCGAAATATTCACCGTCGAAGTCTCTGTTGACTGCATCGAGACCACCTGCAAGAAGCACATCATCACGATAGATATTATAAGTTGGCATATAATCTGGATCTTCAAGAACAACACTGATTGAATCCAGGTTATTTTCTTCAGACATTTCGTCTACGCTACCCCAGAAATCAACATCCATGGCAACATTGAAAGTTCCTGCGCCAAGATTGGCCCATGAAAATCCATACAGACCTAATGTATCAGCAGCTGTTGGAATCAGGAGGTCCGTATATTCATATGCAACGTCTTCTCCATTAACCCACCAGTGACAAGAAACGCCAGCAGCGTCAAGAACACCAATGTTGGTGATCACAGCAAAGACAGCATCACCCTCTTGATACATCTCTGTTACCTCAAGATCAGCCAGTGGGAGGTAGTCGATATAGGTCAACGACCAATCAAAAGCTGCTGAGCTGTACTGATCAGACCACTCAAAGTAGTAAGTGGTTCCACCAGTTACAGGAATGGTGAGAATAGACTGGAATCCAGCTCCGCCATCATCATCATAATCAATGTAGGGTAAATCACAATCATCATAGGCATACACCTTGGTATCTTCAGTGGTCAAACCATCTGAAGAGGCTGTCAGATAACCATCTACAGCAGGTGTGTATGAGTACCAGTATGGTGCATAAGGAGCAGATACTACTGAGCCATCGGCTACAGTGAGCTCTACTGCCTCAGCACAAGTGTCTCCAGCCTCACGGAAGGCAGAGCCACGTGCTTCATCACGTTTGTCCAGCAACTCTTGAGAGAGGACAACCGCCGGTTTGCTTCTGGTTTCACTTACACCTTGGATGCTTCTTCCCAGGCCAGCAACATCTGGCACTGGAATGACGGCTGTTTCCCAGTATAGAAATACATGAGCTTCGCCAGCCATTGCTACAACATGTCTTGGAGCCAGTGGTGGATACCCAATCTCAATCAAGAGGGTATCATTATTATTTGTTTCATCGATTTCTAATACATCATCATCTGTATCAGCTTCAAATACAACTTCGTGTATTCCAACACCGAGGAAGTCATAGTTGACACCAGTGAGACTATATGTATAGCTCTGGCCTGCCAAAAGGGCAACGTCCATCTCAGCAACATAACCGAGATAATCACCATCAATGTACAGACCATGATAATCAGTTCCAGCATATCCAGGAGAGTCGCCATCACCAATATTGGTAACAACAACATCCAGAGTATCCTGACCGTAGTATTCCATGGAGGTTACAACAAAGTCAGGTACTCCATTGGTACCTGTAACGTTCAGCGTATACTCGCCTGAACTGGAGCCGTACCCAAATACTTTGACCCAGTAATCACCAGCAGGTAATTCACCAAGATCAACTTCTGACTGAGTACTACAGAAATCATCATTATAAGCAATATACGTTGCTGAATCACAACCAGCCCAAACTTCGATCTTTGTATCAAAGGTTGAACCACAGAGTGATGCAAAAACATTGTCATATGTACCATCATTGTAGAAGGTATACCAGGCTTCGCCATAGGAATCAATTGTCCCTACCATTTCAGGATCATTGACATCACCATAAACAAGTGCCAGGTCACAATTATCACCGGGTAGTGGGTAATCTTCGTTGTGGTAACCCATGCCATACCAGAAATCCTGATCATAAACGATCCATTCTGAATCATCAGCATTGGTACCGGCAGAAAGTGCCCAATCTGTATTACCGGTTTCTACATCAGGTTTACGTACAAGGTTGTGTTCCTGGGTTCCAACTGCAACACCAGCAACATCCCAACCTGAACCTGGATCTTCTGTGGGAACACCAATAACATCCATAAAGGTGGTATCAGTTCCAACAATGTGGATCAAGGCACGGGCATCATCACCATTAAAGTGAACAACCTTATCTTCAGTGTTATAGGGTAGAACTTCATCAGCCAGGGCTTGCATTTCTGGGAAAGCAGCATCTGTGACAATCATCCATAAATCCTGAAAGTCCAGAGTTGCGCCAGCTGGGAAGGCGTGAATAAGATCCCAGCCACCACCATTGTTTGACTGAATAATTCTATACTCATCCAACTCAAGGGTGGAGCCAGTTAGATTGTAAATTTCAATACCCTTATTATTACTTGATCCTTCCATGTATTCAGAGAAGAATGGGGTATTGGTGTTCGGTGTGAGGGGTGGCATGAGGATATCATCAAAACCAAACCCATAATAACTTGACTCACTATAATACACATAGAGTGCTACATAGATTTCTTGTCCAGCATAGGCACTCAAGTCTACTGTTTCCATGGTCCAGGCATCAGCTGCCGGTGGAACCGTGTTTGGATAATCAACAACTTCTACAAAGTCTGCAGGATCTGTTCCAGTTGTTGAGACCATCACTTTAAAGGAGTTTTCATAGTTGACAGATTCTTGTCCATGCCAGAAGGAGAAATCAGCATAGCCAGCTGGGATAGTAAGGGATGGTGTGATGAGATAATCATCAGCACAACCCATACCTTCAGCAGCAACTTCGCCTGAATAAGGATCTATATATGAAAGATCTGGATTGATGGCGCTTCCACCATCAACATCGATAATCGTCCAACCATAAGGTGGGAAGTCAGCGCCTTCAAAATCTTCCAGAACAAAGTCTGCAGGATAGGCACTACCACTAAGAGCAACCGCATCATCATCAGCAGTATAATCACCGGTGACTGTAAAGGTCAGTGTCTCAGCAAAAGAGCCAGTAGCCGTTGGATCAAAAAAGATGGTTGCTGTAGCAGAAGTATTCTCAGCAATTGTACCTGAATAGGTAGTTGAGAAAGGAGCTGCAACTGTGGCACCTGATACAACCAGGTCACCACTACCATTATTGGTAATCATGACATCAGCACTAGCTGATCCACCTACAGCAACTGAACCAAAATTCAGTTCCGTAACATCGAGTACCATGTTTGGTAATGATGGTGGTGGTGGAGCTACAAAATGGATGGCCATTTCATCATAGATTAATTGAGGATCGCCATTATAAGTATAGAGTAGTCCGTCTGTAGCATCACCATTCTCGATACCAATCGTGCCGCCAATTCCATTATCTGCGGAGCTGCCAGCTACTACGTCAAGATATTGAATAGTAATATCACTGGTCGCTTCATCCAGAATAACTTCAAAACTGAAATAATCAGTATCATAGGTTCCACGAACGATTTCATCAAAGATGACAACAAACTGACGATTTGGCTCGGTTCCCAAGGTGATATATTTTATGGTACCATGTGCTGAACTTGTACTTGCAGGACCATCACCAGCCTTAAAATCATCCCATAATGGGGCAATCATATTATCTGGAAGCGTCGCGCTTGGAATAGTTGTATTTGTCCAATAGGAACTGCTATAACCTGAGGAAGGTCCCATTCCAACCCAGCCATTTGTGGTGGCCGTGAGTTGAGTGTAAAGATTACCATAATACCTAAAGGTAAATGGAATATCAATAGTACCACGATAGTCATCACCATTGGCGATATTGGCATCTGTAGATCCAACTGTGTCAATCCAGGTAAAAGTTGGTCCAGCAGCATCAAGACTGCTCACCCAGGTATATCCAGCCACATCGGGGCCACCTGTTGTTACAGGATCAATGGCAGTTCCAGAAAGTGCTACTGTGTCTGGAGAGCCAGCATCATCGGAGGTGAAAACGAGATTTGCTATGTGAGCACCTGAAGCAGCTGGTTCATAACCAACAATGATATCAACACTGCTAAAAGCAGGTACTGGTGCAATGCTAAGAGTTCCAAGATAGAAATTTGCATCGTCAGCATTAATACTGGAAACGGTTAAAGCACCGCCACCTAAATTATTAATTGTGAGTGTCTTTTCAGCATACAGACCAACGGGAAGTGTACCAAAGTCTAAGGCGTCGTCAGAAAAACTAATCTCTGGTACGATTGCAGCCATATCAACGTTCATTGTGGCACCTGATAAGGAATGACCACCATCACCCCATGAGTCATTTGCTGAGAAAATCCAGTTACCTGCAAGATCTTCACCAGAAAATCCGGCTAATTCAACAGTATAATGCCCAGATGTTTGACCAGCACCGATTGTTAATTCGGTACCTGCAGGTGAGGTCATGGTAAATGAACCCTCACCAGGATAATTATCTGTAACCCAATCGTAGTCGATGGTCACGGTTCCGACCGTGGCGACATCAGCAACAACTACTGTGTCAAGATCGTTACTCGCGGTAACAGTTAAGTCATCAATTGGGTAGACATAATCGTATCTAAGATCCAGGACACCAAAATCATTACGATCTGATGCATCCCTTGCTAACAATGTGTTAGCATTGGACATGTCCAATCTATTTTTCTCGATTACAGCAGCGGTATGATCCTCTCCAATTGCTTGAACATCAACAGCAAATGCTGATGTAAAAGCTACGGAAAATATCAAGCCAGTTAGTAACAATTTACGCCACATACTTCCTCCGTTATTTTGTTGCATGCAATAAATAAAACAATATCAGCACCTTAGGTGCTAATTCATTTCATTTTCTTCGTTTTGAACATAATATGGGGTGAGGGTACGTCATACAAGCACTAAAAGCGTCACAATTATAACGTTTCGCCCCGACTTGATCTCCCTCACTATTGAAATTTTTATTTATCGCAATAATATTTTAATTATATCCATTTTATTCACTAACATCTTAACGAGGACTCATCATTCTGCCATAATTTTTTAATAGATTTGGCTTATCAATTATTTCTTTGCACAAATAGCATATTCTGTAGTCCCTATTATATTGATTCATGAGTTTGATTTTAGTAACCCTCTTGAAACAGTAATCGAAAGTAGTTCTTGTGACTCCCTCAACGCTTATCTCCACACAAAACATCCATAAATCATATAGCAATACCCTCCTGTTTAAAAACCTGTCTATCAACATCCATTCCGGCGAACGCATTGGTCTCATCGGACCCAATGGTGCTGGCAAATCGACCCTCCTGAAAATCCTGGCAAGTCTTGAACAAATTGATGATGGTGAGATGTCCTTCAGCTCAGGTATTCGCATTTCGTATCTCCCTCAAGCAGATGTCTTTGATGAGGATTTATCCATACGAGAAATCATCTCTAATCACTTCCCAGATCATCTGGAAGACTGGGAGCGGCAGAAACAGCTCAAAGATATTCAGGAGCAAATGCAGTTTACAGATCTCGATAAGGTTTCTGGTACACTGTCGGGAGGCTGGAAGAAGCGTGTCGCGTTGGCCTGCATTCTGGCACAGGATAATGATCTGGTACTCCTGGATGAACCGACCAATCATTTAGATCTACAAGGGATTCTTTGGTTAGAATCGTTTCTCCAGCAAGCGAAGTTTGCCTTCATTTTGATCAGTCATGATCGCTTTATTTTGGAGAATACCTGCAATCGTATCATGGATCTTGATCGACGCTATAAACAGGGCTACCTCAAGGTCAGAGGCAACTATTCTCAATTTCTCCAGGACCAGGAAAAGTATCTAAACGATCAACGCTTGGAAGAAGCGGCACTGTCAAATAAGGTGAGACGAGAAATCGATTGGTTGCGACATGGACCCAAAGCCCGCACTACCAAAGCCCAATATCGTGTGGATAAAGCCTATGATATGATTGATGATCTTTCAGAATTAAAACAACGCAACAACCTCCAAACGGAGGCTGGTTTAAAATTTGAAGCCGGTAACCGACGTTCAAAAAAGCTTCTCCATGCCAGAGGAATCAGTAAAGCCAGAGGGGGACAAAGCCTGTTTAAGGATCTCGAAATCTTTCTATCTCCTCGTATGAAAATCGGTATTATGGGTGTCAATGGATCTGGTAAGAGTAGTCTGATTGATGTCCTGCGCGGGCAGTTGGAAGCCGACACTGGTGAGGTAGAAGTTACACAAGGGGTTAATCTGGTGACACTTGATCAATCACGTCATCTCCCCAATGAAAAACTGTCACTCAGGCATGCTCTTGCTCCTGATGGTGATACGGTAATATTCCACGGAAACCCCCTCCACGTCAGCGCCTGGGCCCAGAAGTTTCTATTCCAGAAAGAGCAGTTGGAGCTTCCCATCTCCCAGCTGTCAGGTGGGGAAAGAGCTCGTGTCTTGCTGGCCAAGATCATGCTTGAAACGGCTGAGATTCTCATTCTGGATGAACCAACCAATGATCTGGACATTCCCACTCTGGAAGTACTTGAGGAAAGTCTGCTGGAGTTTAATGGCGCCCTGCTCTTGATAACACATGATCGTTATTTAATGGATCGGGTTTGTGATGAGATCATCTATCTGGCTGGTGATGGGACTGTAAAAGTCTTTGCTGACACCTATCAACTAACGAACTATCAAAAGTCATTAAACATCATTGATGAACCAGCAGAAGTTCGCAACCCCAGCAACAACAAACTGCGACACCAACGACTTAAAACTCTGCGTAAAACATTTAATAAAACTGAACGCGATATTGATAAAGCTGAAATAGCAAAGTCAGCCCTTGAAGCGGAGCTTCACAATCCTGAGAATGCAACTGATCCCGCTAAACTAGCAGAGCTTTCAACTGCAATTAAAAAGCTAGATATCGAACTTGAATCGCTATTAGAAAACTGGGAATCTCAGGGTAGTGAAATATCTGAGTTAGAATAATTTCTCAAAATCTAACCGGAGGCTGAGTTTATCGAAGCCCACGGTTCATTTGTCAAATACATTGAACATTTCGACCTGCCTTCGCGCCTTTCGACAAGCTCAAGGACCAGCTTGGGTCAGGAAAGTAAACACCATGTCCAACTCCTAAATTTATCTCGGCAAGGCAGTCTTCCTGCAAATCCTATCATAAGGACAATAGGCACAGGCATGTTTCTCATCTCGGCTTGTTAGTGGGAAATGATTGTCTGCCAGGGCTTGTGCATAGTGAAGCGTCTCAGCTTTTATTCTATCAACTGTCCAGTCTGCCTCGCCACCAATAGCCATTGTAGCCCTTGATCGAGAAGGAAGCGTATCCATCACGGGATGATCACTATCCACATCCCCGATATACCCCTTTATTCCAATAGCATTGTCTCTGTATCCCTTGATCTGCTCATAGGTCAAAACAACATCACTATCAGGATATTGTGATTTGAGAACCAGATAGTAGAAGAGCATCTGGCTTGTCCAGAGTTCTTTGCTTTCGTTTATATCAACTTTACCGGTTTTATAATCAGTTGCCCAGACCCGCTTCCCAGAAACCAGAACACGATCAATTTTTCCCAGAAGAGAAAGTTTTATGGAGCTCCCTTCAATTTTATAGGCAGGCCAGGATTGCTTATCCTCGGTTTCTCCAAATGCCTGCTCATGGAGTCCAACATCAAGGAAAGCAGTTAACACATTAAGTTCCATTTTCAACATAGCGGCTATCAGGTTCTGTTCTACATCCTGGAAATTTCTAAAGTATAACTCGCCCCATTTATTATGTAGTAAATCAGCATCCAGATCGATTTCCTTTTCTTCCAACAGCGCAGTAGCGATCTCCTCCAGTTTTTGAAGGGCTGCGGAGAAGTTATTATTAGCCAGTAAAAATCCACCAGCCCGTCCAAAACGCTCTAGAACCTTGTGAACCAGATTACCTACTTCAATTTCCTCACGGTCTGCAATATTGGTTTCAGCAGCCTCGAGCCGAAGTTTACGACTATACCAATATCGTTGTGGACATTTAATCAGCTCGTCAAAGGCTGAAGCCGAGATATGATCAAATTCACTGATATCATGATCATACAGTTTGCCCTGCCATGCCCCTTGATGTGTGCCTTGCTGTAGCTGATTGTGTCGAATTTGACGTTGAGAAGTGGGTGTCGCGAAGCGCTTCCCCGCGAGTTGAATGTATTGCTGGTCCTGCGACAATGAAGTAAGTATTGGATAATCCAATTTCTCTAAATATTGGCAGAAAGTACTTTCCTGAAGTACCGCCCCATCAGCATTCCTTGAGGGCGCAGTGAGATGAAGTTGACCATCGGGGAAACTGAGCCATTGCTTGAATAAATAGAGATTCAGATACCAGGGGTTCAGGGAAGCAGGCATCAAATATGGATTGGTATTCATGGTCAAGGGGAATTGTCCCTCAGTAAGACCCATGACAAATAGATGACCGGACTTCAAATTCAAAGTGTCCAACAGGGAGATCACATCAATGCCAAAACCCTGGCTGGATGAGGTTACTTCCACACCCCGAAGGCGCTCCCTCAATTCTCGATTCAGATCGGCAAGACTCCCCTTGCGACTTAAATATCGCTTCCAATCCTTACTTAAACCGAGAATGGCATTCTTCAATGATGTATAAGATTTTGAGGCTACACTACCTGCATCGAGACGATGGGCAAACTGGAAATTCTTTAGTGTCACAATCAACCAGTCCGCAGCATCTACCAACCCCAGGGGCTGTCCTGTTTGCCACGTCTCTGATAAAAATTGAAGCAGTTCCTTCATGGTTTCCTGGAGCTTGGGATGTGTGACCATCTCCAGGAGATTTTCACTCACATGGGTGACCCCAAGTTTTCGCATCTCAATATCAAGTTTTAATCTTGCATAGCCCTCTGCCCCACTAGGGATGACAAGTGGATGGAGCCAGACAGACATGGCCATATCCCAGGAAATCTGTTGCCGGAGTCGTCCCTGAATAAGCGCAAAGCCTAATTGAGTAACTGGTCGTTCCATGACCGGTTCGCGCTTACTCAAACGCACCGAAATACCCTGTTGGTCAAAAACTCTTTTAATGGCGGGGACATAACGTTCCATAGAGGAGACAGCAATCCGAATGTCAGCTGCTACCACATTGTCCTTGATCAGTTGTCTAATTTGATCTGCCACCAGGACCGCCTCTTCATATATGGAGAAGCAGGGTGTGTAGCTATGACGCTTGTCCTTGGAAGGCATTTCCTCCTGAGACATCCAAGCCTCAATAGACATGTCAAATCCTGATACTGCCTGACCACCCCTCAGGGGATCAAAGAATATGAGGTCATGATTGACTGTAAGCGCTCTTAAGAAATCATAATCTGAAGGAGATGTAGAATGGATTGAGTTGACGATGATTCTCCTGGAAACAGGCAATTGCTTTAAGTCATAATTTTGACCCGGCGTCTGTATGGATTGCTTCTCGCACCAGTCTAAAAATTCCGCATAGAGCTCCTGCTTCCCATCTACGACACCCTCTCCCCCAGTCGCTTTATAGAAAGCTTCAGCCAGACGATTCACTACGCCCCACTGTAACCGTTTTCCAGAGAGTTGTGCAATTCCTAAACGTGTCAGGTATGGTGTAAGTCTACGACCAACTGGCTCGGTCATTTTGCGAACTTCACCCAGGGTCATGATTTGTAATCTGGGATGATTGAGTCCGGCCTTCGCCAGTGATTGAGCCAACAACTCACCACTATTTTTTGTGGGCTCGATGATGAGCATTTCTGACAGGTCACCCTGACGTTTTAAAATTTCCGTCAAACTGGGGTTTATATCCTGAGCACCAGGCAATACCGGTTTTAAACCTCGTCCATGTTCATAGGTAGTCAGACCGGTGAAGTACAGCTCCTCTTCGAAGACGATGGGAATCAGCATGTCAAACCGATTGAAGTAGAGTTCTCCTCGTGCTTCTATTCCATACAAATATTTAAGCATCCACAAATAGGTCTGAATCTGGTACCAATAGGCATGCTGCTTCAACTCATTTTCAGTTGGAACTTCTTTGTCTGTTTTATAATCGAGAACGACCCACTCACCTTCACTCTGATAAAGCAAATCAATAATGCCAGAAACTTTAAACATGTGGGTGTTGTTCTTCAGGAATCCAAAGACAGGTAACTCTGGTAGTTTATTGATTGGGTCAATACTTGAGATCTTCTGGGCCAATTGACTCTTGCGATATATCTCGAGGCAATCACTAAGGTCTTCGATGTATTGATCTTGAGTTTCAGGGTCGTTTACATTTCCATCTTCGAGAAAACTTCGAATCTGGTCCAGATGATTTTCTGGAATAAACCATTCCAATTCCATGGCACGGTGCAGAAGTAATCCAAATGTTTTGGGTGCAGTTTCCAGATCGAGGTCATCACCCAGTTGACCTTCATCAGATCCGGCATATTTCTTCTTATCCATCCACTTCATGATGGTATGAGGAGAAATTTCGCTGTACACCAGTGACTGCATGACTGGATCAATTTGAGTAATATCAGCTGCTGCGGAAATTGATCGCCCAGCTTCGGAGAGGAGAATATCTGACCCCATGGTCAGATCATAATTCACAGCTGCAGTTGATCTGTCCTGCCATTCCTTTTGCAAGGCTTGTGGATCGTTAAGCGCTAGGTCTTTATCTAAATCCAGGTCAAACACAGGGTGCAGATATCGGCCCCAGCGGGAAGTGGCTGACGCTTTTGTATCAGGTTTTATTTTGGCTATAAAGCCAACGCCGTACTTGGCGCGAGTCACAGCAACATAGAACAATCTTTTATCTTCGGCCTCCTCTTCAGCCTTCGTTTGCTCCTTAATCTGTTCATACATCCATGTTTTATGACTGGCTCTTTTTGAGTCTAAAGTAATACCGGCTTGCCAGTCACCCTCATGACGACCAATAAATACACCACTTCTGTCAGATGGTATAGGCGATTGCATGCCAGGTAAAAGAACCACAGGATATTCAAGCCCCTTGGCCTTGTGTATGGTCAGAATCTGAACCCTGGCTGCTCCCGGAAGTTCGGCCTGCGATGCATCGCCATGTTGAATCTGGAATTTGAAGTACTCATGAATTTCTCTGACACCCAGACCATCAAGTGAAAGCTGATGAACCATGAGAATAATTCGATCCAGATTCGCCAAACGCAATACCCCACCCGTTTCAGATATCCAGGACAACCTTCTTTCATCTTCAGAGATTATTTTCTCAATGAGTCGATCCAGGGGCTCCCGTGCACTGGCCTGCTGCCAGTCTCTCAGTGTGTCACATATTTCTGGATTCAACTGCTTGAGTCCATTCCAGACCCACCCCGAGTTGCTGCGATCTCTGGAAGCATCCTTTAGTCGTTGAATATCCTCATCCTTCATTACAAAGAATGGACTTCTTAAAATTCCCACAAGAGCCTGATCATCCAGCGGGTTAAGTAAGACGCTAATTAAATGGTAAACATCAAAGCTCTCTTGTTGCTCAAACAAACCTTTACTCGATAAAACTTCAAACTCAATACCCTTGCGGGTGAAAATGCGAATGTAATCCAGAATAGGTGTAAACGATCTCAGCAGGATACCGATAGAAGGTCCGCTCTCAGGCTCCAACTCATTTTCATTTACCCACTCCAGCCATTCCAGAGTCAAATCAGCTGTCTTGTAAATATCCACTGCTGAGCCCCTGGAAGCTTTATCATCCAGCACAACACTGACAGTACAACGGGATATGCCTGTACTATTATCATCTTTCTTAGTGCTTTTAGCTGCATTAGATGGCCTGAAGACAGTCTCGTACAATTCGATGCTGTCACGATCCTCGTCACCAGGGAAAGCTGAACTGATCAAAGGGTTGATGACTTCAGACACATATTTTTGTGATGAACGGTAGGTTTCGTCAGCAGTAAGGACCCATCCATCGCCCTTTTTAATGATCTTCCTCACTCGATTCATGACTTGGACATCAGCCTGATTGAATCGATAGATAGATTGCTTCGTATCACCCACGATGAAGAGTCCCCGATTACGAAGGACCCCCTGGCCAGCCTCTGCAATGAGTCTTACAATATCCCAACGTACATCGTTGGTGTCCTGGAACTCATCAAAGAGGATATGCTGATATCGTTGACCATAAAGGGCAGCTATCTGATCATCCCTAAGAATTTCTCTGGTTTTCAACATGACTTCGTTGAAGCTCAATATGCCTTCACGCTTCAGGCGTTGATTTAGAGCTTCCCAATACCCTTGAAAGAATTTTGCGAAATGGTGGTTCACCAGACAGGCTTCTATATCCCACACGCTAGGGATCTCATGCATCAGGGTTTCATAGGGAAAGAGTTGCTCTGCCCTATCCTTGAATTCTCTTAAACGCGCCCTGACCTCGTCTTTAAAATCCTCTGGCCAAACATTTGAAGGAACCGAGGGACGCTTCAAATAATTTTTGCGATCCTTGGTTAAGGCGATCCGACGGACAAACTCTATAAGCTCCTGACCATATCGATAGTCGTCTTCAATGGGGTTGCTCAGAAGTTCCAGAAGATCTCTGAGTACCTGATACTGGGAATGATTGCTATCCAACATCTTCTCTGACGTGGGCAATCCATCCAGTAGTTGAATGAGAACGGGCTCAATCTCTGCTAGTGAAGCTGGCAGTGGATGCTTTGTTTTAAATTCAGTCTGGAGGTCCTCAGGAGATGTGCTGCTGTGATGTTCTAACCAGCCCACCATCAATTGGGCATGAGATTGAAACTTTTTTACATACTCGCTGATATGCCGAACGGAAAGATGATCCAGTAGAGTTTTTAAATCTTTGTCATCATTACGGCTACACTCACCTAAATATTTCTCCCAGGTTTCCAATTCCATACGTTGCGTGTCAGCCTCATCCTGAATCCTGAATTCTGGATCAATATCAAGGCGTTCCGCCTGTTCTCTCAGGATTTGTGCACAAAATGAATCTATGGTTGAAATGGCATTTTTAGAAAATGTCGAACGCAAATGCATTTTGGTGCTCTCAGATGCAGACCGTAAGGAGGATCCAAAGTCAGACTCAACATTTTCCAGTGCTTCATCATTAAGCAATTTATTCAAGTCTTCATAAATACGTCCAGCCATTTCAGCCGCGGCTTTTCGAGTAAAAGTGATAACCAGAATATTTGAAGCATCTTTTTTTGAAATCAGATTCTCATGCTGCCTCGCAAAATCATTCATGATAGTTGAGTAGCGTTTTGAAAGCAGCCAGGTTTTCCCGGCACCTGCACAAGCCTCAATAAATATGTTTTTATTGAGATCAAATACTTTGTTTAGATCAATACTCATGATGTTTTATTTTTGGGATGTAAAGCTGTTTAAGGTTGATACAAATAGCCACATTCTGCGCTGATATAAAAAGGAAAGGTAGCTACGATTGTTGAGCAATAATATTAAGTAACCTCTGAGAGAAATCAGGTTTTAGGTCAGCCATATATTTTGCCACGCCAGGCATGGCACATATTCTATGAACAGCTTCCTCCAAGGCGAGAATTTCATTCTCATCTAGAGATCCAGCATCAGCTTCCTCGCACTGAGCCTCAAAACCTTGGAATGCGGCATTAACCATGAGGGTCATGCTCAGCTCTTCATCTGGACCACTGGCTTCAAGACCTTTGGATAGCTTAGCCCACAAAACTGGTTGATCCATAAAGTCATGCATCATGTCGTCGGCTTTGCCACTCCCAGACTTCTTCTTTGTACCCCGCATCTGTTTAGTATTATTATATATTTTGAAGGCTAAAACAATAAACAATACAATTGTGATTGCTGCTGCAAATAGATCTATTGGGCTCATGCTTTCCTCTCAAGCAAAATGAGTTGTATAAATAACCTGTTTTAAGTTATTCTAAGAAGCCTAACTTAAAACTAAATGACTGGACTAACCTGTAAACAAGTCCAGTATATTACCAAGAGCACTAGTCTCAGATTTATAAATTTCTGTATACCTACAATTCACACAAGTAACTGTGGTAAATTTTTTATTTTGGACATCAAATATTTTTGAAAGCCCACCGCCGGTAGCAGCAAACTGACCAGTTTCATATTCATCATTTTTACATTTTGGACATTGCCAATTACTATGTTGCATCAAGTCATCCCTGGTACTGTTCTCATTGAGGAACGTTTATCAGTCAAAAAAGCTAGTGTTCAGATTCATTAGATAGTGGATGAATGTAGTTAATAGAACTCCAATCTACAATACTCATGCGTCCCCCCTCTGCCACAGTATTTTCATGTCTTGCTGCGTTTAAGCTGAACCAGAGTCGCTCCCAATGCCGCAATCCCCATTCCGAGTCCTTCCTGCGTGGTGATCTTTTCATCCAGGAAAAACCAGGCAAGAAAAGCAATTTGTATCAACATGGTACCATTGATAATGCTTGATTCCATGGCTGAGATCGAACGCAGGGTATGATTCCACAATGTAAATGCGAAGGCGGTGTTCACCACGGCCAGCCAGATCAGATACAGCCAGTTCTCAGTATTTATTACCGGTATCCCCGTATAGAGGAAACCTGAAAGCAGTAATATGATTGAACCTACACCCATGCTGATAAAGGTGATGATGACCGGGCTGATATTACGTTGGCGATTGATATCTCTTCCAAGGATACCTGCTCCTGAGTTAGCCAGTACTCCGAAGGCCATGACCATTAATCCCAGACCCTGATTTCCTTCAAGCGAAATTGGAAAAAAGTAAAAAATGATTCCTACTATAAAAATGACTGCCCCAGACCATTGTAAACGGCTGGGGATTTCATTGATAAAGACGATACCCATGATAGCCACCATGATGGGAGTAAAATTCAACATGAGGCTCACACTCACAGCAGGCAATAGAGATAATCCTAAAAACTGGGTCCCCTGTGTCAGTGTATAAAAAACAAATCCCAATAAGATTAATTTCGTCCACTGCTGGGGAGAAAGTCCCTTGATCTCATCCACATATTTCTTTTTAAAGATGAAGGGCAGGAAACATAAAAAAGCCAGAAAATATCTTAAACCTGCAAAAGTAATGGGTGGAATATCTGCCAACCCCCATTTGATAATAATAAATGATGTGGACCAGAGGAAGGTTACCAGTAAAGCCTGGGAAACCGCAAAAATATGATGAAGACGCTGCTCGGTCATAAATCCTCAATTTCAGATTGGTTTGATTGGGATACTTTCCAAAAGCTCAGGTATTTGCCAAATATTTTCACATCCACCAACGCAGCCAGAGTCACCCCCAGTCCATAAGCGAGAATGTCATAGGGATCAAAGGTTACGCCAAATAACTCCACTCCAAAAAACTGTGCAATTTCTGAGGTTGTCATCACCAGAAACACGATCCCAAACTTCATAAGCCACGGTCTAAGAAATGGAATCGACTCCTCATTTATTGACAGAAGGAAGTAGGCAGCAAAGGGAATCTGGACATCTCCGAAATAGCCATAATACAATTTATAGAAATCACCATTAAATACCTGACCCAACCTAAATATACTGATACAAGCCAGACCAAGCTCCAGTATTACGACCAAGATGGTTTTGCGAGTTAGATTTGACATTCAGTACATCGGAAGGTGGGTAGAAACAGGGGCTTTATTTTTCAAGCCAAGCACGCTTAAATGTTTTTTCGCCAGCATCCCAGAAAAAAACAGATGCAGGCCCCTCATCCATAAAAAGATTAATGGCATCTGTCATAAGGTATAGTCTGGATTTCAGATTACTTTTTGGATTCTTGAAAAAGGTAATCTCCATGGGATTGATGACTTGAATCCCAACACTTTCTATTGATTCCATTGGAAAACTGGTCAACTCAATCCAATGAAACGATTGACCCTCAAAATCCTGTAGAAAAACGAGCAGGACGATTTGATTGGTAGCGTGCTTAACCACGAGCTGGGCACCATCGTAGCGGGAGTCACCATTGAAATCACCGCCACTGAAAATGAACTGTCCAGGTTCTTCATGACGCCATTTGTGGAAAACTTCCTGAATATCGAGATACCTGTATGCTTTGGGCAACTCAGGGTCCATGGCCTGCAGGCTTAGAATAGAAATGAGAACAATCAGCGTTCGTTTAATCATATAGGATGCCATCAAAGGGGAAGCGAGATGGTAAAGACCGTCCCCTCCCCTGATCTGGAAGTGAAACTTACTTTTCCGCCCAATATTTTCTCGCCGAATAGCTTCATGGAGAATGTACCCAATCCCCGACCAGAGCCCCCTTTGGTGCTGAAATTGCGTTGAAATACCCTGAGTCGAACATCGTCGGGGATGATTTGATTGTTGTGAACACTAAAACTTATTTTGTCTGTTTCAAGCGCGATGGAAACGTCCACTCTCTCACCAGCTTCCGACGCCTCCAACGCATTGGTAATCATATTTGCCAATACCCGTTCCAGGAGAGAGATATCAGTCAGTAGAACAAAATCTTCATATTGTGGTGAAAAATTAAGGGTTTTATTCAGAGTAGATGGATGTTCTAAAAATAGAGTTGTCAAGTCTTCTCGAATTTGCTTCAGGGAGACACTCTGTTGAAGCAGATCCGCATAATCAGCGTCGCTATCCAGCAAAAATCGTTGAATCTCAACAGCCTTCTGCAAACGCAAGGAGGATCTGCGGACGATATCAACCATTGGGGATTTATTGCCATCCATTGCCAGTAATTCGCTGGCCCCCACCAGTCCAGACAACATATTATTTATGTCATGAAAAAAGGTTCTTTCAAGGGCAGCTCTGCGCTGTTCAAGAGTAATGTCCTGTAAAAAGAGCATAATAAATCGTGAGCCTTCAATGGTGATGGGATGAGATCTTACTTTCAAGGCAAGATCTACATCCTCGTCCTTATGTTTGGCCTTGAGGGCGCAGGTATCTTCGACAGCTTTATTGGTCTCCAAGCTAGCCATGATAGCTTTAACCGTCCCACAGGTTGAGCAATACTTTGTGGTACCGCAGCCTGCTGGTTCACCCTGGGCATGGATGCAATCCAATGCATTTCCAGGCCTCAGACCCAGGGCATGCATAGGATCCTCAACGCCCAACATCTTCAGAAAGGAATCGTTTAGTGAAATAATTTGACGCTGTTCATTCAAAACAGCTAGAAGACCGCCTACTGTTTCCAGCAAGCCTTCGACAACAATGCTTTGGGAGATGATTTCATGTGCAGAGTGTAGCTGCTCTGCGGTTGCGCGCTCAGCTGTTGCAAAATAACTATCCATATTGGTACCTCCCCAAAAGGTAATTCAAATGTATTACAATCTGTACGCTACGATAATTAAAGTTATTATATCTTGGAATCATGTTTCAGTGCTTCAAGAACATCCTCTACTGTAGGTATTGAGTCTGCACCTTTAAATTTTGATATACGCTTATAAATTTCGCTAGCTGCAAGGTGAAACCCCTGGGGCTGACCGGCACTTTTCATGGTGGAAGCAATCTCTTCCATTTCTCCAGAGAATCGCCAGGCCTTGGCGGTAACACGGCGGAGTCGATTGTGGGTACGCTCAGTAAAGTCAGAACCGCTGCGAGACCATTGTTTTTCTAAAGCCTGTCGAACACCCATCTCATCGGCTGCTGACATGATGGCACAAAGGAGGGCTGTGGATCCTTTGGTATATGCAGCAAAGCTCATCTTAATGGCCGAGGCTTTCCCAATTTCAGGTCCCATGAGTTCCGTCTCCAGCAATCCCCCATGAAAACAGGCCGCTACTTCAGCTGCTTTCTGCCCGGCGAGATAAAGCCAGGTACTCTTTGCTTCCCAGGCCGGTCCTCCAATGATTCCACCATCTACAAACTCGATGTCTTTTGAGCTCATTAATTGGTATATGGTATTTGCCTTCTCAGGAGATACGGCATTGACATCGGCATAGATACCCTTGAAGGAATATTCCATGATTTGATGGGCAACATCCACTGCCGCGTGGGGGGGACATACCGAAATAATTATATCGCATGCTTCGCAAAAATCCGCTAATGAATTCAATTCGGAGAGGTTGTGGGTTGCTGCTCTTGCTCTGGTCTCTTCACTTCTCCCCTCTGATACCCAAAAAGCCTGGTGCCCAGTTGCCTGGGCTGAGACCGCCAGAGATATTCCCATGGCTCCAGGATGTAGAAAACCGATGTTCATATTAGGTCACTAGCTCGTGGGAACTAAATACCCAGAGCCTCTTCAGTTTGTGTTTTATCTGGTTCCTTTTCCAAAACCATCTCCGGATTTTCAACCAGATTCTTTAACAGTTCCAGGGCTTTTATACTGTAGAACCCATCATTTACACGTTCATCAAAACTGTACTTAATCGTCATCATATCTTTCACTGCTGGTCGACCCCGTTCATCAAGCGCCATCCGTGGTTCGTTCGTCCCTAGTGCCATAAAAATTGGAGTATCACCCCATTCATATAAATGATGGTAGGCTGGCTGTAAGCCAATGCTACCAAGATTGGCAATAAAAACACTGCTATAGAGCTCATCGGCTTTAATCATACTGAGGGGTAACCAACCGAAATGATTCAGAGTCCTCAACAACCATGTGAAGAAACTGACCATGAACATAGGAAAGAGGAAAACCAGATCCATTTCCTTATCAGAAACAGATTTTGCTCCTTCGCGACCTTTTTTGATTCCCCCTTGAATCTCTCTAACTGTCTCTTCAAAGGTCCACTCTGGATTTATTTTCTTTTTAACTACCACCAGCGGGGCATCATCATGCATCTCTTTTTTCATGGAAAAACTGATCCAAATGCCATCGCGTTGGAAGATTCGTCGACCTGCTACAAATCTATTCAACCCAGGTCGCTCATTCAAAACCTGAGCAGACCTCCAGATAATTAGATGCAAAATACTAGCTTTCAGTCCTGTTTCTTTTTGGAAATTTTCTACAAACTTCCAGGCCTTTTCTACCTCTACATGTTGTTCATAGTAAACAGTTGATTCCGTCCTACCATGCATGAGAAAGGGCATAATTCTACGGGTGTTTGACAAATTCTTAATGAATTTTCCATCAGGTCTCCAGCGAAAAGGCATAACTCGACTCCAGTCTAATATTCAAGAATATAACTAAATTGCATTGCGCGCTCCAACGAACGCTCCTTGGCACCCACATTTCTCCAGGTATAAGCTATACTGGAGGAATTATTCAGGGCGAACTGGAAACCCATATTCCAGGTAATCCCCACATCTTTTAAAAAAACATGGTCAAATTCTATGGTGGTCATGAGACGGCGAGTAATTTGTTGTTCAACTCCAAGAAAGAAAAACGTGTCTTCATTTCCATCATAACGTGCTGAAGTATCATGATAGGCAAACAGGTCTGTCATGGCCATTCCACCACTTACACGCCCCCGACCAAGATGTAATTTTTTGAAGCGCTCATATTTATATGAAGCCACGACGTAAGCATTTCGAGGTGGGCTCCAACGATTTTCCACAATCTCTACGGAGTTTGTGTCTGTAGTCACCGTCCAGTTCCTGCTATTACTTTCAGCGCCAATAGCCAGGGATGGTATTATCTTTCCTTTTTGCTCCCAGATGCGAAATTTGGTGCTGACGAATGGTAGCTCGAATCCAAAATCATCCATATTGTGACCAAGAAATTGGTTTACCTGTACCTCAGCCCCAAATTCCCAGCGATTCAGGATACTCACAGCTCCGGCCACCCTGAGGTTCCCCTGAGCATCATTCTGGATATCCAGACCAATAAATCGATTTTCAATAACATCTGCGGTAGGAATATCAATCAGCCGGCGAACTCTGATTGGATATGCCTTGGGTAACAAATGGAACTCTCCGCCAACTTCACCAGAACGGTAATCAGATCCTGTCAATCGACGTGCTCCAATGTAACGTTTCATCCAGTAGTCTGTATCCATGGGGACTTCAGTTACCCCAGAACTTGAACTAGCGTGAATCATATTGTCGCTCTTGGTATAGACACCAACATGGCTGACACCCTTACCCAGCGTATCAAAGAATAATAGATCTCCATATTGGAGCTCATCTCTGGACACCTCGTCACCCACGGTGTATTGCATACGGGATGTTCTGGGAATGATGATACCCTGATCACGATAAACTCCTGAAGTGAAGCCTGAGCAATCCACACCACGACCTGGCTCCGTTCCACCCCATTTGTATGGAGTACCTCTATATTTAGCAAATGATTTATCCATTTTGCTTTTATTTAAGTCATCATAGACACCGACTTTCTGTGAACTACAAGCGTTCAGCAGAATAGCTAGAATGATAACACCTAGAGGCAAATATTTACGTCGCATCACCGCGCTCCCATTTGTTCTCAAAATCTGAAAATGTACCAAAAATATAGTTGCTAACCAGGTGGGTGCAACCATGAGTTCTATGCACCAGTTTTATATTGAAGTATTCCTGTTTAATAATCCCAGTCTGGATGTGGATTCGGAAGACATAGCACTTCATCCAGATCGTTTAGGAGCGATTCTGGAGCACTCAAATTACCTGTAGCAGATAAGCCGGTAGCTGATTTAACACCCAGCCACAAGCGGGTAAATGTACCAATATCAGCTGTCAGGGTCGGCAATGCTTTATCAAATCCATCAGTTGCATGAGATGTTGATCCCAGTTCAATAGTATACTCCCCTGCACATCCTCGCCAGGCTGATTCCGGATCTATGAGTTTTTCCAGAGGGTCACTGAGGTCCAGATTAAAGCGCAATGACCTTGAATTCAGGTGGGTTGCTTCAATACAGGCCTCCAGATTACAGATTCTGGTTTGCCAGTACGCCGAGGCCCTATTGATATGCTCAAACTTGGATTTCTCTGTCACTATCCTTGACCTAAAAGGGTTTCGGATTAGATCCTGAAGTTGAATCCCAGCAGGTTCTCTCATTTTGACAAGTCGAATTTGATCACCCAGTGATTTAATCAAAGCCATCATTTCTATGAATTGTTCCATCGATTGATATGACAGAATATGTATGGTGATAGGACCATGCTCACCCTTACTGGTTCCCCAAAAGAAGTGGGTCAATTCACCTTTTGGTCCGTCAGCATAGCCCAGACCAAAACCCTTCTTTAACCAGGCTAACTCAGCTTCAACAAAACACTCTGGGTAAAGTGTTACACCACCATGGTGAGTTTTTCGGTTTTGAAGGGCCTGGTGAATTTTTTTCCAATCATCTTCTTTTAAACGCACTGGAGGTCGGATTTTATCATTAATCGTAATGTCGGCTGGATCAAAGCTCATCCAATGCTCATAGGAGCCGCTTCCATATCCCAATTGATCATAAAATCCCTGTTCAAAAATTCCAAGGGTGGATACAATTGCACCAGCTTCAGCTTCCTCGGCGATGAGTTGGGCCGTCAGTTTTTTTGCCAGACCTTGCTTACGTGCTATCCGGCTGGTGGTAACGGAAGTCACGACAGAAAGTGATAATTCCTCGTTTAGATATTTAATTTTTCCCGGATTGGCGGTAACTAGACATTCAGCACTCCCATTCAGGTCAGCAACCAATGCTCTACCTCCTCCGAGAAAAGCATCCAGTAATTTTTCATCAGAACTATCATCAATCCATTGAACTTCACGCCAGATTCTTCTGGCAGCTTCAATGTCCTTATCGTGTTCATATTTTCTAAACGTATACATACGGGGATTTCCCTATAATACTATTCACTCATTGCTAAACATCTACTATAACAGCTATTCTTGCGATGGAGCAAAAAATATAGTGATGGAGTGTGGTTGTGCAATATGCTGTTTTTGATGCTGAAGCGAGGTGACCATATCTTCATTGTCTAGAAAGTTTACCTGAAATCCCGTTTTATGATTTCTCTTATGCTGCAAATCCATGAAATATTATTGATTTGATTCAAAAACGTATGAACAAGACAGGCATATAAGTTTATAATTGTAAGATATGATGAAACAGTTCCAAGCCAGGGGTAGTCGACAGAAATTTAAGCATAGGTTGTATATTGCTTCAATCGTGTCTTTGGCCTTTGTGGTGGGCATTTTCACATGGCTCTTCTTTTTGTCTAAAGACCTGCCCTCTCTGGATGAATTGGAACGTTATGATCCTGATCTGATCACCCGAATTGTTTCTGCTGACGATCAGGTTATCCAGGAACTTTTTACTACACAGCGAACATTGGTTAAATCCAATGAAATCCCACCTCATGTTAAAAAAGCACTCATCGTGACCGAGGATCAGCGTTTCTATAGCCACTGGGGTATGAATTTGTTTCGCACCGTTTATAACCTCACTTTGAATGTGGCAACTGGAAAAATTCACGGAGGTTCTTCTTCCCTGACACAACAATTGGCGCGAAGTTTATACGCTCGTATTGGATTTAAACAAACCTATCTGCGCAAACTTAGGGAGCTAATCACTGCGGTTCAAATCGAGCATACTTTTACCAAAGAAGAGATTCTGACCATGTATCTGAATACGGTCTATTTCGGACATGGAACCTATGGGCTACAGGCCGCAGCAACAAAATATTTTCATAAACGGGTTGAGAACCTTACTCTGGATGAAGGTGCCATCCTGATAGGTATGCTTCGTGCTCCAGCATACTATTCCCCAATTACTCACCCTGATAGATCCAGGCATATACGCAATGTAGTCATCAATAGTATGTTTAGAGAGAAAGCCATTAATGCTGTTGAACGGAATTATTTCAAGTCGCTTCCTATTGAAACCTGGATTCCAGATAGCGTTGATGTGGGAAATGTGGCACCCCATTTTGGTGAGTTTATACGACGTCAACTGGAAAAAGAAGATGATGAACTGGGTGTCGATCTTTATCGTGACGGTCTGACTATATACACCAGTCTTGACACACGTTTGCAGACCATCGCCAATGAAGTTGTAGCAAGGGAGCTTGATCGGGTCCAGACCATTTTTGATGCGCGCATGATGGATGAAAATTCAAAGGCCTTGGCCAACATTTTAGAAAAACACAAGATTGACCTTACCGTTGATACCGTGCGCTTGATGATTTCTGACTCAGTTGAAATGACCAATCAGATTGAAAATTTATTGACTGTACAGGCACAACTGATTTCTCTCGATGTGGAAACAGGTGAGATAAAAGCCATGGTTGGCGGCAAAGATTTTAGTAAGTCAAAATGGAATCGCTCTACCCAGATGAAACGACAACCCGGATCATCTTTTAAAGCCTTTCTTTATACCGCAGCTATAGACAATGGGTATCCTGTAACAACAACCTTATTAAATCAACCTGTTGTGATCAAGTTGGGAACAAATGATTCAACAGATTGGCGCCCGAAAAATTATGATTTAAGCATGGGTGGCGAAACCACTATGCGAGAAGGCATAAGACGATCACTTAATTTGATCGCTGTGAGAACCATCCAGGAACTCATAGCGCCAGCTGCAGTAGTTGAAAAAGCTCGAGCCATGGGTATTACTACCCGATTATATCCCGGTGATGCATTGGCTCTGGGTGCTTCAGGAGTTTACCCCATTGAGATGGCAGCAGCCTATGCTGTATATCCTCGTTTGGGTATCTGGATTCAACCACTGGGAATTCGCTCTGTTCAGGATCGATTTGGAGGCGTTCTACGTACCTATAATGGAGATCAAAAAGAGGTTTTAGGCCGGGGGACATCCTATGTCATGCTGTCCCTGCTCGAGACAGTAGCCAATCGGGGAACCGGTGTCGGCGCCAGAACCAGATTTAGCTTTCATGAACCAGCAGGTGGAAAAACAGGGACAACGACTGGCTTTACAGATGCCTGGTATGTAGGTTTCACCACACGCTTGTCCACAGCCGTCTGGGTGGGCATGGATTCTCCATCCATCAGCCTGGGCAATGGTATGGCCGGATCAGCTTTGGGGGTTCCAATTTGGGCGCAGTACATGAAGGCCGTCTATGATAGTCTGGATTGGGAACGAGAAGAATTTGAGATTCCCGAAGAATCAGTTGTGTTTGCAAATGTTTGTTCTGAAACCCACAAATTAGCGACACAATATTGTACACCAGAGCGCGAAGTCTTTTTACCTGGAACCATCCCTACTCAAAGTTGTGATGTTCACGGTAATCGTTCAAAACCAAAAGTCATCGACTTTTAAAACGTATCGAAACCAGGATTCGCATCCTGGTTTTTAAAAAATCAACCAGCTTGAAAATCCGCTTAAAACGAGAAGTGTTTTATTGATTCACCCTGCTCAGCAATATGCGTCATGGCTTCAATACCAATATCCAGGTGCAAATCCACATACTTCTTGGTGACACTCTGATCCAACGCCTCGGTTTTGACACCATCTGGCACCATGGGAAGATCACTTACCAGCAATAACGCGCCACGGGGAATGTTATTGGCGAGACCAGTAATGAAGATGGTAGCGGTTTCCATGTCAATGCCAATGGAGCGCGTATCCTTTAAATAATCCTTAAAGACTTCATCGTGTTCCCAAACTCGGCGATTGGTGGTGTAGACTACACCAGTTCGATAATCAAGATCCTTTTCAACCAAAATTTGTGAGATGTATTTGTGAATCTTAAAGCTGGGCATAGCTGGCACCTCTGGTCGGAGGTAATCATTGCTGGTACCTTCACCTCGGATGGCAGCAATGGGCAGAATAAAATGGCCAAGATCTGTGGATTGCTTTAATCCACCGCACTTACCTAGAAATAAGACGCCATAGGGATCAATTGCTGAAAGTAAATCCATGATGGTTGCCGCATTGGCAGAACCCATTCCAAAGTTGATAATGCTCAATCCATCCTTGTTGGTGGCGACGATCATGGAGCGATCTTCTCCAAAAACAGGGACATCGAAACGGTGGGCAAACTTCTCGACATAGTTTCTAAAATTTGTCAATAATATTCTATCGCCAAAGGCTTCAGGTTCAACTCCCGTATAGCGATAGATCCAGTTTTTTACGATTGCTTGTTTTGTATCCATGCCCCTAATCTAACCAGCTTCACGTTTGTCCAAAACAGTTTGCTGAAATTTGAATAGCACATCCCTCAGAGATTTTCTCGTTGAGACATGGAGTTGATTCCAGGTATGCATTTCAAATTGTATGGATTTTCTATACAGGGAGATCATATTTTGAGAACAAAAGTCTTGTCATCAATGGCACCTGCGGGGAAATTCGAGGACATGTTCAAAAATCCGAAATATTACTTTTTGTGTTTATTTTTCATCGTGTTTGCGATGTCCTGTACCTCGCATGCCGTGATTTCTCCAGAACCACTTAAACCTAATGAAAGCTATAAGGGCGTGGCTCTTTCAGCTGAAAATATGATTCCACAATTTGTATACAGGAAGGGTCTAGGACAAAAGATGGATGGTGGTATCCGAATTGGCATGTTGCCCATTCATGGAAGTGGTGTGGATGCGACAATTACGCTCAGGGATGAGGGGTCCAGGTTACATACCATTAATTTTGCCGCCACCTACGCTGAGCAGAGTTCCTTTGGTGCAACCTACTACAATGTTTCCCGAAAAGATCGAACCAAGACGGTACGAAGAGATGGCAAAGTGTTCAAGCAAACTGAAACTGATGCTTTCAATTACGGCTATGTTGGCCTTCGCTATAATTATATCCCCTCAGGCTTTTGGGGTGACAATGTTCATCTCTTTGGATTGCTCTACGGGATGAATTTCAGAAAAACCTGGGGCTTTGAGTTTGGATATTTCCATGATTTTTCAGGCCGAACTCCAGTTTCTGAGCTTGGATTCAATCCCAAATATGCTCCTCTCTCTGGGATTTCTATGAGAGTTTGGTTTGGCCAATTAATCAAAATTTAAGAACCCTGTATATCTATATCACTAATATATCTCATTTTCATGTCATCAAGAATGCTTCAGGCAATAGGCTTGAATTGGTTCTGAGCTAGTTCTATATTTGGTGTTTAACCAGAGAAATTGCACTTTATTATCGGTGCCGTTTTTTTTGTAGAAAAAAATTTAACGGTAATAAGTTTAAAAAGGTCCATGATAAAATGAATACTAAGGAGTATACCATGAAACGATTGTTCTCAAACGGATGGGTTTTTGTCCTCGTCATGCTACTGGCAACTGGAGCTTTTGCCGACCGGAAGGTCGCACCAACAGCAGCCTGTGATGTATGCCTGAAGACATCAGCCGACGGAACGCTGGATGTAAATTGGAATGCTGAGACAATCCCTGGTTCATCGCTCCGCGATGAAGAAGCAGTCTATCATGATGGCTCTTTTGAAGGTCAAATCGGTTGTGGTGGAGGTTGTGGTTTCAGTGTACGCTTTACCGCTGATACACCCATCTTTCTCACTGGCCTGACACTTTATACCCAGGGTGGAAGTGCGACAGCAGCTATTGTAAGTATTTACACTGATCCTGCTTCTGGTGTAGCTGGTCCTCCATCTCTGCCAATCGCTCCTGGTGATGGATCCGCTCTTTGGGAATCCGCTCCAATGGATCTCACTACCATAGATGATCCAACCTCACAATTTGATATTGTCCTGGACAACCTGGTTCTTGAAGCCGGAGATTACTACGTTGTTGTCTGGGAAAACAGCTCTGGATTCCTTGGAATTGCCAGTGACTTACAGTCGAATTATCTAGATCGCAACTGGGCTTACTCCGCCAATGGTTGGGAAATGATCAATGATGCCGTCGGTGGTGATCCTGAACTCGTTGGAAACTTTGGTATTTCTGCACTGTATCTTCCTCAGGAAATTACTGGTTCATACATGACCGTTGATACTCGTAATATCAATTTTGGCGTTCTCCAGATTGATGATGGCGCCGTTACTACCGATGTTACCATTGGCAATATTGGTCTTGATCCTTTTGATGTCACCGCTATCACCATTGATGGCCTGGATTTCTCCACAGCACTGGTAACACCTGTTACCGTTCTCGCAGATTCTTTCGTGGTTTTTGATGTCACATTGACTCCCTCAGCCGAAGGTGGAGCAAATGGTACTTACACCATTACATCCACAGCGGATAACACCCAAGAAATTGTGGTAAATGCAACTGCCATGGTGTTTGATGGCTTTCCAGAATATATGATTTGGAATCCAGCCAGCTCCATCAGTGGACCAGCATTTGTTACTGCTTTTGGTGAGTTAGGCTTAACAGCTATTGAAACTCCTGATCTGTTTATCTTTGGTAGTCCAATTGAGGCTGAATATTCAGCCGTCTTTGTAACTCTTGGAATTTATTCAAACAATTATGTCCTCCAGGATAGCTCTGCGGAAGTTTTGGCACTGGTGGACTTTGCAAATGCAGGCAATCCACTTTATATGGAAGGTGGCGACACCTGGGCCTTTGATCCAGAAACTGTCCTTCACCCCTATTTTGGAGTTGATGGCGTTGCAGATGGTGGTGCTGATTTATCCTTTGTTTCAGGTGTGAACCTGATTGCAGGAATGGATTACCCCTACGCCGGTGAGAATAGCTTTATGGATCACCTCGGACCACTCACCCCTGATGCACAAATCATTCACGTGAATCCTGCTGATGGTGAGGGTTGTGGAATTGCCAATCTCACACCTACCATGACTTCAATTGGTACTTCTTTTGAATTTGGTGGACTGGTTGATAGCTCAGCAACCAAAACTGAACTACTCACAGAATATCTAGATTTCTTTGACACTCCTTATACAGATGTTAGACCACCCGTTGTTTCTGGTGTAACTCAATTCACATTTACTTTGGACACCGATGGTCCATATCCAGTGGAAGCATATATTGCTGATAATGTTGAAATGGATTTTGCAGTCATCTTCTACAATTCAAATGGTGGAGCATTCTCAACTGCATCAATGAATGATCTTGGCGATGGCATCTATTCTGGTGATATCCCCGGACATCCTGTAGGTAGCACAGTTGGATATTATATCCAGGCTTTTGACTCTGAAGGAAATGAAGGCTTTTCACCTGAAGGCTCTCCTGATGAATTGTATTTCTTTGACGTCGTTTCTCACCTGCCACCCATGTTTGTGGAAGCTATTTCAGGGCTTGATGGTACCATTGAATTATCCTGGTTAGCACCTGGTACGGAAGCCCCGGCCTTGGTTGAGTGCGCCGATTATCCCATCCCATCCCTACCTTTCAACGCCACAGGAACAAACCTGGGAATGGTG
Organism: Fidelibacterota bacterium; assembly: GCA_018673925.1. Classification (GTDB taxonomy): domain Bacteria; phylum Fidelibacterota; class UBA8477; order UBA8477; family JABMPR01; genus JABMPR01. The sequence goes on along the minus strand of JABHBL010000096.1, from coordinate 115,703 downwards.
GATGATTTTGATGTGACTTTTGGTGATGGTGAAGATGTGGCTTATCAGCTAAATGTGATGGTCCCCTCCACTTACACTATTACACTTCAGAATGGTACCGATTATGATTCTAAACTAGAAGTCTTTTTTGATGATTGCATAACATCGACAGGATACTATAACGATGATGCTGGGAACCTCCAGTCTGAATTAGTTGACGTCTATCTTGATCCAGGTACTTATCTGGTTGTCGTGGATGGCTTTGGCGGAGCAACTGGAAATTATACACTTGATATCTTCGAGCAGACTGCTCGTCAACAATCCTTAGTAGTTGTGGAAAACGATCTAAGCTACGAGTTAGCAAAACTTCGGGCTTCAGGTATTGCGATCACCCCAGAAATACTTAGCTCCAGCCCCGGTCGTTATTTACGCGAATTGCGTGAGCTGACAAACTTTGGTGTTTATCGTAGTGAGGCCTCACCTGTCCTTATCGAAGCTGGAAATCAGATTGCTGTGATTGATACACTCCCAATGGCTTATACCGATCATCCACTGGTTAACGGAACCACCTACTATTACCGCATATCTGCAATCTATGATGACGGTGAAGCAGCCTCCTCACAAGTTGAAGGTGTCCCAATGAATCACGCTCCAATGATGCCTACAGGTCTTGTTGGTACAGTGGATGGTGTTACCGATGATATCTCATTGGACTGGAATGACAATACTGATTATGATTTGGCTGGATACTATGTATATCGCGATGGTGAATATGCCGCCACCGTGACCGAATCAGCGTATACAGAAAATCTGATCGATGGAGCCTATACATACGTCGTATCTTCCTTTGATACAGGCGCAATGGAATCTGACAACTCTGAAAGAGTTCAGGTTCTGGTTGGAGAAGTTCCACCAAGCGAACTTCGTGCAGATGGTTTCTTTGATGATCATATCGAACTTACCTGGAGGGTGCCTGGTAACCCAGCACCTCCTCTCATGCCTTGTGCAGATGAACTCATCCCATCACTCCCCTTCGTAACCAATGGAAGTACGGTTGGTATGGTTGATGACTTTGACGTGAGCGGTACGGATAACGAAGATTATGCCTATCAGCTCTTCATGTTCGAAGATGGCGCTATCGATATCACCCTGTGTGGACCAAACATCGATTATGATGCCAAGGTTGAAATCTTCAATGGTGATTGTGATGTACTACTCTCAACTGGATTCTATGATGATGATGGTCCAGCTTGTGATGCAGCTCCAGGTCTGATTGGACCTTCTGAAATCCTGGGTGCATTCCTTCCTGAAGGTGTTTATTTCGTCGTTGTAGATGGATTCAGCGCTAATGCGGGAAATTATGATCTTACTGTGACTGAATCAGTAACACAAAGACAGTTCACACCACAGACTACTGCTGCAACGCTCAAGAAACTTGTGCTTAACAATGAAATGTCGCGTATGGAAGCTGATGCCATCCTTGCTGCAGAAGTGTCTACTCCATTTGCTCCTGTTTTCATCGAAAATGCATTTGTACAGAATGACTTACGCGAAACTACTGATCTCACTCACTACAATATCTATAAAGATGGTAGTGTGATTGGTACCACCACCGAGACCATTTATAATGATGCAGTTGAAGAAGATATGTCTTACTTCTATCAAGTAACTGCTACTTATGACAATGGCGAAGAATCTGCTCCTACCAACCTGGTTGAAGCACGCGCCAACATGGCTCCCGGTCCTCCTACCAACCTGTATATTGAGGATGTCGGACATACAGTTACCATGACCTGGCAAGATCCTCTGTTTAACATGGATGGATCTCCATGTTATGATCTCGAAGGTCTTGAAATCAGACGGAATGGTTCCATGATTTCCACAGTTGATGTCTTTGAGTGGAACTTTATGGATTTCGCCTTACCGGATGGACATTATGTTTATGAAATCTCTGGTTTTGACGAAGTTCCAAACCATGGTGCCTCTGTTAGTATTGATGTATGGGTAGGACCAAAACCAGTTATCGTTCAGGTATTGACCGACCCTTATCCTTATGAATCATCCTGGAATATTTATAACTCCAATAGCGAAATTGTTGCCAGTATCGCAGCAGGTGATCTTACCGAAGCTGATGTACTCTATGAATGGGCTATTGGCCTGGAACCAGGAACCTACCTATTCGAAATGCTAGACACCTATGGTGATGGTATTTATGATCCTGGTTACTATCAGGTCATGCACGGTACTAACATCCTGGTTGGTCCTAGCCAGATCGAGAATGGGACGCAGGAAATCACACCCTTTGTTGTTGAATCAACCATCCTTATGGGTGATCTAGATGGTGATGGATTTCTGAATATTCTGGATGTGACCCGTTTTATTGAAATCGTGACTGAAACTGGTGAAGATCCCACGTTTGATGAATTGGCCATCATGGATCTAAATGGTGACGGCAACCACAATATCCTGGATGTTGTCATGCTCATCGAGGAAGTTCTCAATATGGGTGGACTGGCTAAAGACAGTCCAATCATTGAGGATATCACCGCCACGATTGCTCCACTTACACTGACCAATACTCGTGAATGGCAGAATATCCCAGTCACTGTTGATTGCTTTGAGATGGTATCTGGATTTCAAGCAGATCTCGTATTCGATCCCAGCATTGTAGAACTGGGAATTCCTGTTCTCGCCGCCGGTAACGAATCTGTTGGAGTCTTTTCATCTGTGAGCGGCAATACCATGCGCGTTCTAGGTATTGATCTTTCTGGAAACATGATTGATCTGGCATCTGGTCTGCTCATGAATGTGCCTGTTCAGGTCATTGATGAAAATGCTACTGGCGCCATGGATTTTGCCGTAGAAGATCTTATTATTTCTGGTCCTGGCGGAATTGAGATCGTTGCAGAGTGCCTGGTTAGTATCATTGATATTGGTCTTCCAGCACCAACAGAGTTTAGCTTACAGCAGAACTATCCCAACCCCTTCAACCCAACCACAAATATCCGCTATGATATTGCTGAAAGAGGCGATGCTCATCTCGTGATTTATAACATGTTGGGGCAGGAAGTCCGTTCCCTGGTTAATGGTAGTCAGGATGTCGGACGTTATGAAGTATCCTGGAATGGCTTGGACAATTCTGGACAACCTGTAGCCACAGGTATTTATATCTATCACTTACAGGCTGCCGGGTATTCAAAAACCATCAAAATGGCTTACATCAAGTAGGACCCATTTTGTAAGGGCTAGCCCTTGTATATATCAAAAGGCGAGGATTTTTTCCTCGCCTTTTTTTTGCTTAAAAAAACATCTTGGAACAATATTTCCATCCCTCTGTTTTAATCAACAAACAAAGGGGGAATCATCTACAGAATAATTTTGATCATTCTATCAGTTATAGGCAATGCCGGGGCTATTGAAGTAACTGAAAACTCGTTTCGGATGGGATTCGGGATGGCCTTTCCTCAGAAGGATGACACTTCAATTATGACTACCCAGGAAGGCACCTTATATCTACCCATTGATTTGGGTCGTTTCAGAATTGAACCCACATTTTCTCACAAAGTGACCAAAGAAAAATTTGTTTCCATGAATTACAGTACTGTACGCGAAACCGTGCTTGGTTCTGGACTGTTTCTAAAAAATGGATACGGGGAAACCTTGATTTACTATGGTCTTCGAGCTGGGATTGGTAAAAGCTCAAACCTACTTAATGACTCGTCACAATCCATTACCTTCCAATTCTGGGGTCCTGCTTTTGGAGGTGAACATTATTTCACTCATCATTTCAGTCTGGGTGGAGAGGCCATGTTTCTATATGAGAGTGGCAAGCATCATCATTATTGGAGGTCTGCTTCCTTTGAAACCGAAGAGATGAGAATCCGAATTATATTCAGGTTTCTGTTGTAGTGAATTGGTCCAATTCTGTATGAGGTGGAGGTGGTGAAAACCTACGTGGTTAATATGTCCAACCACGTTCTTCAGATATACTCACACTCAGACTATCTTTAATATTATCGGGTTCATACCAGGCAAACATGACAGTTACCTTGAGATAATCTGGTAGTGTAGTATCCATGGGGGCGACACCATCAAAGGGATCATCGACTTCCCTGACTGTGGTGGTGCGGTAGCCCTGAATTCCATCCAGGGTAATGGGAACTGAAAATTCGGGCATACTTCCTTGAATGGTGAAATAGTCCATATCGACAGCAATGGCCATACGAGTAGCCATATTGGTCCAAGCCAGCTGGTCTCTCTTCCCTTGATCTGCTTCCCATTTGACATGATCATATATCTGGTATGATCCTACGGCGACTACGGAAAGTAGTACAGCAGACAACACAACCTCAACGAGGCTATAGCCACTATTCTTCATTTACTTCTGATGCTCAGCTAATCCCATGTTATTCCCACGTCATGATATCCCCAGAAGGGGCACCATCGGAATTGAGCATTGTGCTGAAGCAGAAAAATGTAGATTGAAACAGAGAAGAGCGTATGGCAAGTCGCTTCGAGCTGAAACAGAATTGCCGGTCCCCAGTAGCAAGTAATTGTTTTTTCAATACCTCGATGTCAATTCAAGATGATCCCGTAATCATGATCGTCCTCGAACTTAGAAAAAATCATTCCCCGTATCTATCATTAATTTAGATGTTCAATATCCGCTATTAATCACCAAGCTGGCAAACCGAATGGCAGCAAACAAAGTACCAGCAACACTTAAAATAGTTCTTGCATATCATATCGTGTTGGTGTTATAGTAATGTAGAACACCAAAAGAGGTGAAAGAAAATGAACTTTGATCAAAAAACACCGATCTACCAACAACTGGCTGAGTCCATTCGCCAGGACATACTTTCAGGGGCGCTACAAGCCGAAACGGCAATACCTTCTGTTAGACAGATATCTGTTGAGTATGGGCTGAATCCTCAGACCGTATTAAACGCAACACAATTACTGATACAGGAGGGTCTCTTGGAAAAAAGAAGAGGACTAGGCATGTTTGTCCAAAGCAACGCTCGTAAACAGCTCAACAGGAGCGCCAGCGATCGCTTTAAAAATGAAACTATACAAGCTTTGGTCCAGGAAGCTCAACTGCTATCCATCTCCCAGGCGGACCTGATTAAACTCATCCAAAAAAATTACGGGGAGGAAGTCTGATGACTGCCCTTATCGAATTAAAAAATGTAAGCAAATCCTATGGCGATCTAAAAGCCCTGGATGCTGTTAATCTTGAAATTCCACCCGGGAAAATTGTCGGACTCGTCGGTCCCAATGGAGCAGGCAAAACGACCCTGTTACGAGCTCTCACTGGAGAATTGGATTACCAGGGTGAAGCCAAAGTTTTGGACTGCGAGCCCCGCACACAACGTGCTGAACTTATGGGAAAAACTGGTGTCATCCATGACATCGCTGTCCTGCCATCCTGGATGAAAACCAGAGAACTTCTGGATTTTCTTGAAGGTATCCATCCTGGGTTCCATCGTGAAAAAGCAGAAACCTTTCTTAAATCAACCACAATCCCCATGGATAAAAAAATCAAGTCCTTGAGCAAAGGCATGAAAACACAATTGCATCTGGCAGTCACGCTATCAACGGATTCCCGTCTGCTTATCCTGGATGAGCCAACCCATGGTTTAGACATTCTTTTTAGAAAGCAACTCTACACCAGCGTTCTGGAAGATTACTTCGATGAGGAAAAATCTATTCTGATATCAACTCATCAGATTGAAGAGGTTGAGCATATCCTCTCCGATGTCATTTTCATCAACAAGGGGAAAATCCTGCTTTATGCCAGTATTGAAGACCTAGGTAAGCGCTTTACCCAATTAACCGTACCTGCAGACCAGGCAGAAACACTAAGGGATCAACTCAAACCCATGAGTGAATATGGTATTCTGGGTCGGAGAGTCTTTTTACTTGAAAATACTGAGAGCAAAGCACTGGTGGGCCTGGGTGACATCCAAACCCCTTCTGTTGCTGACATTTTTGTTGCTCTTATGGGAGGTGAATCATGAAACCATTAATGATCCTGTTAAAACGCGAATGGCTGGAATGGCAAAGGGTCATCATCGGCACCATCCTGGTTATCACATTTCTGAACCTGCTGATGCTGCTTTCTGTTTCCCGTGGTTCAGACTTCCTCCACTCGGAACTGGAGAAAGATGGTCATATCCTTATTGAAGATGTCCGATTCAGTGATGAGGACGAGGAATTTGACGTCGATGTTCGTATGAACGGAAACGATGTTGAGCTTAGTATTGATGGAGATGATACCCCTCGTAGTGTTGAACAAGTGCTCAAGAAAGCAGCTCTTCCTATCGCCTTTGGTCTACGACTGGGTATGATGGGAACCTTTGGCTTTATCCTATTTCTCAGCCTGTTCTACTTTTCAGATGCTATCTATAAGGAACGTGCGGACAATAGCACACTATTCTATAGAAGTTTACCGGTCAATGATCATATGCTCCTCGGCTCAAAAATAGCAGCCGGTCTCATAGGAGTGATCGGATTGACTTTATTTCTCTCAATTGAGTATCTGGCATTTCTTCGAACTGCTATTTGGATCATGGGTGAACCTTTTACCTCCCTGGCAAGTCTCGTGTTAAACCAAATATCCTATCTAAGACTCATCTGGGATTGGTTTGGCTATCTTCTTTTTGCAGCCATCCACATGGCGCCTCTCGCTCTATTCCTTATGCTGGTTGGGACATACGTAAAAGGACGTCCCCTTCTGGTTGGTATAGGTGCGCCGATTCTTCTATCCATCAGTTGGGCCATCATTTTCCAAAGTGCTGCCCTGTTGAAGACCATCGGAAAATTCTTCTGGGGTTTTAACCAGGTCATTATCGATCAATGGGAAATGATGGAAAAAGGACTAGATACTGACATGGCCATATACGGGAATTTCTGGGCGTATATCTTCAATGTTGACACTGCCATTTCTGTTTTGGTATCGGCCTTGCTTTACTATGGCATATGGCACACGTATCGCAAAAATATACCAACGGGATGAAACCCTGGAACTTTGAAGAAAGAGAATTTGTTATGAAGACTAGAGCAGCATTAATCATCGCTATTATTCTGGGGCTGTTCACATATACACTGCCCCTCTATGCTGGCGATAAAGAATATCATCTCGAGGAAAAAACCGTCATCGAGATACCAGTTGTAGGCAAGATTACTACCAAGACATCTAGCTATCTATCAGGCTGCAAGCTTAAAGAAGACACATCAATCAAGATGCATAACGCGCTGATCAAAATGGTAAGTGAGTCAGATGGTAGGAGTACTGAAGTCGTTCTTTCTAATTTATGCGATGATGTTCAGTGGCAATACAATATAGAAACTGATGCCTTTGCACCCCATTCTTTTAAAGAACTCCGTGAATCAAAAGCTGCCGAAGCAGGCGATCATGAAACTCATATTGATATGGGGTCAGATCAAAATGATATAGATGATCTCCCCAAAATGGTCCGTGAGATTTTGGGCTATGAAAAAAATATAAATGGCTTTAAAGCCAGAAAAGTAGTCACTTCAGTTTATCCTGAAGATTCTGACACAAGGATCATCGTGGAGGAATTCTATACAACCAAGTCCATGGCCTTATCCAAAATCACAAAAGCACGAGAAGATCTTAGCCAGAAACTGGGCTATAATGAGGATCATGTGGAAGGTATCCCATCACTGGTGGATGTCATATACAACAGCATCAAAAGGGATAAAGAATGGGACCGCCCTGATGGCGAGATTGTCAGATTTGTAATCAGACTCCTGGATGAAGATGATGACGATATCTTCACCATGAAGTATGATGTCAACGAGGCAGAGACAACACCATTTCAGGAGGATCATTTTACGCTGAAGTGAGTTAATGCTTCAAGATAGATATAGTTTCAGAAAGTTATGCCCCTGACCTGAACACGTGGCATATTGATTGCCGAATAAAAGAAAGTTCGGAGTGAACTGGGTCGGTTCACTTCAACTGGATAAAATGACACCTATACCGACCTACAATTGCAAAAGGGTTTGATCTCATGGAAAACACATCATTTATTCAACGGATAGTAAATCTGATTTTTACTCCCAGTAAAGCCTTTGATGGTTTGGTTGATGGGGTTTCATATAAGGATTGGCTCTACCCCTTTATCATCGTTGTAGCTGGGCTAATCATCCTACCTCTTTTTTATAGAGATATTAGCCTTGATGAAGGTGAATATCGACTCAACAAAATAATGCGTTCAATTGAGAACAATGCTGATATGCCTGAAGAACAGAAAGCCGCATACCTTGATAAGATGTACGAAGGTTTTGAGAAAGTTGATGATGCCCGAGAAAACCCCTTTGCTTTTAGAAACCTGTGGGGCTATTTCCTACTTCCCATCATGCTTTTGGTCATGGCCGCCTTCTTTGCGGCAATCTTGCTCCTGGTTGGTAATTTTGGAATGGGTGGACAAGTCAAATTCTTCCAAATGTTTACTATGGTGATGCTGACATACCTGATTGGTGGCAACGGATTCTTTATGAATATGCTTCCAGGGGTTGGAACTCTGGAACTGATGGTCAAAACTCCTTTAATCATGATCAAGGAGTCCACAAGTCTGGCATTAAGTCCTGGACTATTGTTTGATGAGATTGACACCTTCCTTAAGCATTTTGCGAATCAACTCGACCTATTCCGCGTCTGGGGTATGGTGGTCATGGGATTTGGTTTTGCCAAACTCTATAACAAACCAACTGCTACTGGCATCATGGCTGTAGGGTTTCCCTGGCTTATACTTGTCTCCATTGGAGCAGCCCTCTTGAAGGCCAATTCTGCGTTTATGGGTTAAATGGCGAACAGAATAACAATTAATTAAAAATATTTATGATAGGAACTTCCATGCGTTTAAAAACAATAGGCTCACTACTCATTATTGGGTTCTGTCTCCCAGGTTTTAGTCAGTCATCTTCACCCATAACTCTCGACGATTGTATCCAAATTGGATTGGAACACAATCAGTCTCTGAAAATCAACCGCTTTGAGACAGATAGAAGTGTCTCTCAGGCCAAGAGCAACATCGGTATGGTTTTACCGGTTGTTAATTTTTCACTCTCAGGCGGTAGTAGTGATATGTTCGGTCTCGGATGGAATGATAGCTATTCAAATTCCCTCACGCTTTCCCAAAACATCTGGGATGGTGGTGCCTGGTGGAATACGCTTAAGTCCGCCAAGATTGCCCAGGATGCGGCCAATATCCAGTATGATAGTTATGAGGTAAATACAGTATATTCGGTCAAAGCAGCCTATTACAGTTATTTATCTACTCAACAACTCCTCGATGTCTATCGTGAGAACCAGACGACCAGCGAGTATCAACATCAACTCACACTTGAACGCTTCAAACTCGGTGCTGCCTCACAAAATGACACTTTGAGAACCCGGGTCAATATTGAAAACTCTCGGCTACAGATTATCAATGGAGAAGTTGACCTGAAGTCAAAGTCTCGGAACCTCAACATTATTCTGGGTCGTGATGCGGATGCCTCCCTTACCCTGGCAGAACCTACCTGGGAAGAAGTTCAAGTCCCTACAGTAGACCAAATTCTTGATGAAGTTCTCAGCTCGAATCATTCGCTAAAACTGTTAGACCAAAACAAAGAGATTATGGCCTATAATGTCAAAATCGCACGAGCTGGCTATATGCCCTCTCTGGCCTTTTCTGCCTCTTATAGGAACAGCGCGGCAGCCATGGGTGACATTTTTGGAGAAACTACTTCAACAAAGTCTGCCGGACTTTCTCTTAGCTGGAATCTGTTTAATGGCACCCGAACAAGTCGGGGTGTCGAGCAGGGAAAAATCAACGCAAAAATGGCAGAAGAGAACTATGATTTATCTGTCAGAAAACTTCGCAAAGAATTAGCCCAAACTCTAGAGCAAATGGATGCCCTGAAAGAATCTGTAAAAATTTCTCAACTCATTCTAACAGCTTCAGAACAAGATCTGCTATTAGCTCAGGAGCAGTATAAAATTGGGTCCCTCTCCATTCTGGATGTATTGAGAATCACAGCTAGCTACGAAGATGCGAAATCAAATTTAATCCGCACCCAGCACAATCTGAAAGTTGCTGAAGCAGGACTGCTTCAATTGATGGGAAAACGTTAAGAGGTTGATATGTCTAAAAAGAAAATAATAGTAATTGTCCTGGTTGTCATTGTTGTAGGTGTTGGTGGATTTTTCGCGGTAAAAAAGGATCAGGGTAGTACGAAGGAAGTCCAATCTGCAAAAGTTGAACGCGGACAAGTTGTCCATAAAGTTGCTGCCTCAGGGAGAATCCAGCCCGTCGTTGAAGTCGATGTGAGTGCTGACGTGGCAGGTCGAGTGATTCGCATGGCTGTCAAAGAAGGTGACTGGGTTGAGAAGGGAAAATTCCTGGCACAACTCGATGCGACTCGTTATAAAGCCGATGTAGATCGCGCTGAACAGGTCCTGGCTTCTTCTGAAGCTTCATTATCACTGGCTGAACTGGAAAAGAATCAACAGTTCGAATTATTTCAAAAAAAATTGGTGAGCGAGCTAATCTATCAGGGAGCACTCGTTCGTTTTCAACAGAGTCTGTCAGCTAAAAAACAGGCTGAAGCAGCGCTAGCCCAATCACAGGATAACTACAAAAAGACTATGATGTTTGCACCCATGTCGGGAACCGTTACTCTCGTCAATAAAGAAGTCGGAGAAATGGCATTGGGTTCCGCCTTTAGTCGGGACATCATTATGATTATTGCCGACTTGAATGAGATGGAAGTCCTGGTCGATGTAAATGAAAACGATGTGGTTGATGTCTCCCTGGGTGATACCACTGAAATCGAAATCGATGCCCTTCAGGACACCATGTTTCAGGGAATCGTCACTGAGATTGCCCACAGTGCCCAGAATACTGGCGGAGGTAGTCTTGATCAGGTGACCAATTTCAAGGTGCAAATTCGTCTCTTGGATCCACCAGAAGAAATTAGGCCAGGTATGTCAGCTGCGGTAGATATCCGTTCAGATGTTCAGAATGATGTTCTCTTTGTTCCCATTCAAAGCATCACCATGAGAAAACCCAAGCAACTTGAGGAAAAGCAGGATAAAGAACTTTCACGAGCTGACAGTAGCATGAATATGGAAGATGACGATCTTGAACCTGTGGAAGTTGTGTTTGTCCTGGTAGACAGTGAAAAAGGCAAGGGCAAAGAAGTAATTCAACGTGAGGTAGTCACTGGGATTATTGGTGAACGGGATTTTGAAATCTTGTCTGGTTTGGAGCTGGATGATGAAATTGTCACCGGACCCTATAAGGAAATTAGCCGTGGTCTGAATGATGGCGACAGGGTAGAGATTACCAAGCGTAAAAAGTTTAATGTTGACGACAAGGAATAGTCACACTGAAATCAGAATACAGTAGAATACGGATAACATAATGTCATTAATCCAGGTAAAAGATCTCTATAAAATATACCAGATGGGCAATACTGAAGTACGCGCCCTGGATGGGGTATCAGTATCCATCGAGCAAAATGAATATGTGTCCATAATGGGACCATCCGGGTCTGGGAAATCCACGCTTATGAACCTCCTGGGGTGTCTGGATACACCCACTTCAGGTGAGTTTTTTATGGATGGTACAAATGTAGCGACCATGGGTGATGATGAATTAGCTCATATTCGAAATAAAAAAATCGGATTTGTATTTCAGACCTTCAACCTGCTTCCTAAATCCACCAGTCTGCGTAATGTCGAGCTGCCTCTGATCTACAATGGGGAAATTAAAGCACACGAGCGTAGAGATATGGCCATTAGAGCCCTCACGAGGGTGAATCTTGGCGATCGAGTGAGTCATAAGCCTAACGAGCTATCAGGTGGTCAGCGTCAACGTGTCGCCGTGGCCAGAGCGTTGGTAAACAATCCTGCAATTATTTTGGCTGACGAACCTACAGGTAACCTGGATTCAAAAACAGGTGAAGAGATTATGACTCTTTTTGATGAACTTCACAAACAGGGCAATACCATTATTCTGGTTACCCATGAGGAGCATATTGCTGCTCATGCTTCCCGGGTGGTTAGACTTCTTGATGGCAAAATTGCTGTAGATGAAGCAACGAATCGAGGAAAAAAAGTAACCCAATGAAAAGTTTCTTCTGGGAAAACTTACGCATTGCCCTCTCCGAACTATGGAGCCACAAAACTCGGTCAATTTTAACTGGGACCGGTATTGTTATTGGAATCATCGCAGTATCCCTCATGTCCACATTGATCAATGGTGTAGATGGTCTTTTTGAAGAAAGCATGAAATTCCTCGGCCGCGGAAATCTGTATGTGGAAAAATGGCCCTGGTTTGGTGACGAAGACTGGTGGACCTTGAGAAATAGGCCTCGTATTGAGCTTGATATGGCTGATGAGATTAAGGAACGCTCACAGTACGCCATGGTTGTTGCCGCAGAAAGAGGGCGATCCGCCAACCTGAGTTACAATGAATTATCCGCTGAAAACATCTATATCCATGGCGTTACATCTAACTATCCCGAAGTATCTACTGTTGATGTGGAATATGGCCGATTTTTTACAGAATCTGAGGATAGGACTGGAGCCCAGGTTGTACTGCTCGGTTCAGAGGTGGCCAAAACCTTATTTCCACAGGGGAATCCTGTTGATAAAATGATCTTTGCCGGCTCAAAACGGTTCAGGGTTATTGGCGTTCTCGCAGAAATGGGGAAATTCATGGGCGCCTTCTCAAATGATACCCAGGTTATCATTCCTCTCGCCACATTTAACAAAATTTTTCATGGTCCCTGGGGGCGCAGGAGTATCACAGTGAAGGTCCCGGAACACCTCGTGGAAGACGCCAAAGAAGAATTACGAGGTGTTGTCCGGGTATTGCGTGGTCTTAAACCAGAGGAAAAGGATAATTTTGCCATCAATCAGCAAAACGCCTTTCGACAATCGTATCAGGGGATCAAACTGGCCATTGGAGGAACGGGGATGATCATTACAGCACTCTCTCTCCTGGTTGGTGGAATTGGAATTGCCAATATCATGTTCGTATCAGTTAAAGAACGTACACGAGAAATTGGTGTGAGGAAGGCACTTGGCGCGACACGAAGTCAAATTCAAGGACAATTTCTCATTGAGGCTATGGTAATCACAGCTTCTGGTGGATTGGTGGGACTGATCATCTCCACGCTGATAAGTATGGCAATTAGTGAGTTTTTATTCCCTGCAAATATGTCTTTTGGTGTGGCCTTTATGGCCATTGCCCTGAGTGCGGGTGTGGGATTGTTTGCCGGTCTGGCTCCTGCCCGAAAAGGTGCTAAGCTAGATCCCATCGAAGCCCTGAGATACGAGTAGATTCATGTATGTAAGAACCACACTAAAGACACTAAACGATGCATTCTTCATGGCTCTTGAAGCCATTCGAGATAACCTGCTTCGTTCCATACTAACCCTCCTGGGAATCGTTATTGGCGTGTTCGCCATTATTGCAGTGATGACTGCCATCCGTACCCTGGAATCATCAATCAACACGGGTTTGAATGTATTTGGGTCAGATGTGATCTTTGTCCAGAAATCACCTGTGATTCAGATGGGAGACCACAACAGCCGACGAAAATATTGGCGCCGACCAAATATTACCTATGATATGGCATTGGAGTTAAGGGATCGGATGGTTGGTGCTGAATTTGTCAGTGCCCAGGATGGGACTGGTGGTAAGACCATTCGTTTCAAAAAAGAATCAACCAATCCCAATGTTGGTGTCCAGGGTGTAGACGAATTTGGTCTGGAGGCCTTGAATCACAAACTTGATTATGGCAGAAATTTTATCCCGGAAGATATTGAATACGGGAGACGGGTTGTCATTCTGGGTACGGATGTCATTCAAAAGTTATTTCCCTTCCAGGATCCAATAAATCAGACAATTACTATCAACGGAATCGGTTTTGATGTGATTGGCACTTTGCAGCGCAAGGGAGAGATGTTTGGCCAAAGCCAGGATAATTTTGTCATCGTCCCTATCACTTCATATCTACAATATTATGGAAGTCGATGGACATCTCTAGGGATATCCATCAAAGCCCCCGATGGTGAAAGTTTTGATAGAACTAAAGAGGAAGTCATTGATCAAATGCGGATAGTCCGAGGTCTGGGACCCATGGATGAAAATGATTTTGAAGTAACCTCAAATGATGCTCTCATAGATACATTTGGCTCATTTACTGCAGGAATTAAGATGTTTGCCGGAGCAGTGAGTGTCATCGCCCTGGTGGTAGCAGGTATTGGTATCATGAATATCATGTTAGTCTCCGTAAGTGAACGCATCAAGGAAATCGGTATCCGTAAAGCCATTGGTGCCACAAGGAATAACATTCTCTTTCAGTTCTTACTGGAAGCAGTTTTTCTTTCACTCATTGGTGGTGTCATAGGTGTGATGCTTGGTATTGGAGTGGGCAATATGGTGACCCTGTTTATGAAGAATGTGGCTCCAGTTATCCCCATCGATTGGGTATTTATTGGTTTGGGTGTCTGCTCATTTATCGGGATTGTGTTTGGTATATATCCGGCTTACAAAGCTGCTGGCCTGGACCCAATCGAATCCCTACGTCATGAATAACACTGTAGATCATCTTTAGTAAAAATTATAAAATCTGAATTAAATGGGGGAAAAATGAGTAAAATTATAAAATTTGGTGAGGATGTTGAAGGATATAGCATCCCAGTATTAAACGAACGTGAAATCAGGGCTACCGCCGGGATACTCTTCCTGGTGATGTTATTTTCGATTCAAGCAGCTGCAGGATCAGGGAACTTTACCCCCCTGAAATATGCAGTTACCTTATTCCTGACTGATATGTTAATCCGCGTTTTTATCAGTCCGAAATACTCCCCTACTCTCATTCTCGGTAGATGGATTGTCAGAAATCAAACCCCTGAATATGTAGGTGCTCAGCAGAAAAAATTTGCATGGTATATAGGGATTGCCATGGCGCTTGTAATGTTTGTCTTGATTGTTCTGGTTAACTCTTATAGCCCCATCACAGGCCTAATCTGTTTTATTTGTCTCATCTTCCTGTTCTTTGAATCAGCCTTTGGTATTTGTCTGGGATGTAAGGTGTATCCATGGATCTATAAGGATAAGGCGCAATACTGTCCAGGTGAGGTATGCGAGCTGAAGGATAGACAAGAAATCCAGAAGACCTCTAAAGTACAATGGTTAATTCTATTTGGTTTTGTAGTCTATGCCATTTTGCTAGTTGTTGTGTTCAATGATTTTTACAGCAGACCACCCTTTGACCTATTTGGTCTCGAGGGAGCGATGCACTAATAGCATTCAATGATCCGAGAAGTATTAAAAAAGCCCCGCCAGTTGGTGGGGCTTTTTTAATTGGACATTGAGCTTGTCGAAATGCCCAATGCTTATTTATGTATTTCAGGAGGTTTCGTCAGGCTCAACCTCTATGATATTTAATATGCCTTGGCAAAAATCACTTGTTGTGAGCTAGTCTCTCCCGTGTAAACACACTTACCGGCCTCTGTGGGTTGATCAAAGGGAATACATCTTATGGTTGCTTTAGTTTCGTTCTTGATTTTCTCCTCAACCTCAGCGGATCCATTCCAATAGGCTTTGATAAAACCACCCTTGGTTTCCAGTGTATCTTTGAAATCATCCCAATTATCAACAGTGTGAGTATTGGAATCACGAAAATCCAGGGCTCGTTGGAATAATTCAGCCTGAACAATATCCTGTTGATCTGAGAGGAACTTCACCAACTCGGGCAACTGAATAAAGTGTTTCTCTCCAGAGTGGCGAATGACCACGACAGCATGTCCTTTTTCAATATCTTTGGGACCGATCTCCACCCGCATAGGCACACCACACATTTCCCATTCATTGAACTTGAAGCCAGGTGAACTTTTCTCATCATCATCAACATGGACACGGACTTCAGCTTGCTTCAAATCAGCCACAATCTCATCCACCTTATCCATGACCATATCTTTGGTGTCTTTGCGGAAAATAGGAATAATGACAACCTGATAGGGTGCCACCTTGGGAGGCAGGATCAACCCTTTATCATCTCCATGAGACATAATCAGACCACCAACCAGACGAGTACTTACACCCCAGCTTGTAGCATAGACAAATTCTTCTTTGTTATCTTTACTTTGAAAGGTGACCTCAAAAGCTTTGGCGAAATTCTGACCGAGATTATGACTGGTACCAGCCTGTAAAGCTTTGGTATCGCGCATCATGGCTTCAATGGAGTAGGTACTGACAGCGCCGGCGAACTTTTCAGCTTCTGTTTTCTGTCCTGTGATAACAGGCATTGCCATATAGTCCTCTGCAAAACGACGATAGACCTCCAGCATCCTCAAGGTCTCTTCCTGGGATTCTTCAGGTGTGGCGTGAGCTGTATGCCCTTCCTGCCATAAGAACTCAGTTGTGCGTAGGAATAGACGTGTTCTCATCTCCCATCGGACCACGTTGGCCCACTGATTAATCAGAAGGGGCAGATCACGATAGGATGAAATCCATTTCTTATACATGTTCCAGATAATGGTCTCTGATGTGGGGCGAACCACGAGAGCTTCATCAAGCTTCTTGCCACCTGCATGAGTAACCACAGCAACTTCTGGAGCAAAGCCTTCAACATGCTCAGCTTCCTTCTGGAGGAAGTGCTCAGGGATGAACATTGGGAAATAGGCATTTACATGACCTGTGTCCTTAAACATTTGATTCAGGATGCCTTGAAAATTCTCCCAGATCGCATATCCATACGGTCGGATGACCATGGTTCCCTTAACAGGACCATAATCCGCCAGCTTGGCTTGTCTGACCACATCGGTATACCATTTTGAAAAATCTTCGCTCTGTTTTGTTACCCCTTTTGACACAACGGGCATCCTTTCTGTTTAAACCTGAACCGCCTATTCGGAACAGCGATGCAATCATAACATAAGTACCCCCATGACACAACGAAGAATAGATCAAGAAATCGTTATTCTTGCCTGCACCCAATTGGTGTATTGTCCTTAGAGTGATCAAGCGCAAAATGGTGTCCATCACCACTTATCTTTGACAATCAAACCTTGTCTTAAACACTAGCAAATACTAGAATACATGCCATACAGCGGAGGCATTTTATCTTAAAACGCTTTACATTAATTCTTCTCTTAGGTGCATGTCTCATCGCTTGGGGTAATCCTATACCTGATACAACGAAATTTGATCGATCTGTGCATGGTCGACCTTTCGATCTTGAGGAAATCATTGGCACAACGCTCATCGACGATATCCTCACTCCTCAGAACGGAAATCTTGAGTGGGTCACCACAGGCGAACTCAGCTCTGATACCCTCTATTATGGGATAGGTAAATCCACTGAATCCCAAGAAGCTGCAGATCATGATGCCTTGTTGAGTTTTGCTCAACATGTTGAAGTCAGTGTACAAAGTATTGCTACACAGCAAATTGAAGAGAATAAAGATCGCCTGGAAGAGAATTACAGCTATGAATCGCTGGTCTCCACCAATATGAACCTGCGAAGTGTTAAAATTACCACCAGGCATCTTTCAAATGATTCCACTTTCTATAGTCTGATTAGCTATGGGAAGTCTACGTACCATCGTCTGGTAACCCAGGAGATTCAAATTTCTCTGGAAGCAAATATCCGGAAACAAGAATTAGAGCATCAGGCCACGGAGGCCCTTAGAGCAGATTCACTGCGACATAAAATTACCATGGACAGTTTGGCTTTAGGCAGAAAACAAGCCGTCATCGATTCCCTCGATCATATATTAAAAATGGATGAAGCCAGACTCCGACAGGAGCAAGATAGGGTCGAACTGATAAAAAGTCAGTCCGCAGCCTTTCTCAAAATCAAGCCACGCTACCAGTTGATCGATGCCCCCACAGCATCCACACCCAGAACCTGGATCTATGCATCAGCTAGATGGAATCCTGACACTGAGGACATTCGTCACATCAAAACCGGTGTTTCCATCTGGTTGATTAGTGCCGAAACAAATGTATGGGCTACAGAATCGGTTATCGAACAATCTGATCTCACCCTCAAGCTTCAATTACTGCCGGAGCGGGGTGAAATTTATAAGGTCAGTCTCGCATTTGGCTGGGTTGACTATATATCAGCATTCTCTCCAGAAAATCATGATCGCCTTACAGTAGATGGTGGTAGTAATCGGTTTCTTTCCATACTGGAGGACGAACTCAAAGATCCCTATGCTCAGCATTCATCCTTTTTCGCTACTGGAACGGTTGGTATTCCCCAGCTGAATAATCATCTGTCATTGTATTTGGATAAACGTAGAATCTCATTAGCAAATATCTGGTACCCCTTCCCCAGAAATATGGGTGATGCCATCAGCATTATCAATCAGCTGGATTATATCAGTTCAGAGTACCATCGGAATCGATTCAATGATGAAATCCAGTGGCAATTTGGAATTCGCTTAATAGCCATCCCTGATCGTTTCGCGACGATGATCAGTTATGAGGACCATGAGTTCTGGATGCTGAATTTTGAGTTTCAATATTGAGATATTATGCCCGGGGCGTTCATTCCGGTCAATCCTCGCTCATCAATAATTTATCAGAGGGTATGCTCTGGTAAAAACCGAGTCTTCTCCAACTATCTCGAAAAGCTGCCTCATCTTTGCGAACGCTCATCTTCTCAAACTCATTGCCATCATAAAACAGTACAAAGTCAAGATTGATTGAATCATGCTCCTGGTCAAACTGCTTTACCATGATATTCACAGGGGTCATCACTCTGCCTGCCACCTCCGTCGTGATAAAAGGTACACCGCTATAATCCGTTCCCGGTTCAAATGACTTATATATCAGTTCTGAACAGACCAAGCTAGAGTCTGTGAGAAAATCAAAATTGAAGTCATATCCTCTTCCGAAATATTGAAAGGCATTGTATATAGATTTTGCCTTATCGGCTTTCGATAGTCTGGGCCTCACCACTCCCAACCCATCACAGGTCAAGGAAGTTGACAGTGATTGGAGTACCACGCCCTTCCCAATAGCTTCTAATACGGTTTGGCTTCCCAGTGAATCAAGCTGAAGGTTGTTACCTGCATAGGCCTCTGGAAAAGTCGATTCTAGTAATTCTTCAAATGATCCGCTTGCAACCCCCTCAGCTCTCACCCAGGCTCTTACAGAATCCGAATCGAAATAGTCTGCTCTTTCTAAAGAATCTCCCACATAGAAAGCAGCATGAGTCCAGTATCCTGGAATACCAGCATTGGTCATATACCATTCACGTCTCTGGAACAGAATATCACCAGGATTTAGCTCGGATTGAATCTCCAATATATCCTTAAAGGATATGAGGTTTTCACCTTCCCTAAAAACACGTACATGACCTATCCATTCTGCGAAATTCTTCTGAATAGGGTACCACCAGGAAAAGGATTGATTCTCAATAACGTCCCGAGCATGCCGGACACTCATCCTTACCCCATAATCTATACCCAGACTCGTATTGTAGCCTTCCAGCATGGCTATCCTTGAATAGTATGGATTGACATCAGGACGCTGATCTCGATAGATTATTTGTAGGGCAGCAAATTCAGCAGCCTGTTTTACGTTTAGAAAATGACTCTTAAATTGGGTGTAGGTATTTGCCTCTAAACCGTATTCTGGATGTCCTTCATCCAAGATGGTTAAAAGTGCCCCATTGCGATCAATTATGTGAATAAAATGAACCGCTCTGGAACTCTGAACCAGAAAAGCCCAATAGTAATTGATAAGACTCTCAAAATTGATCCCGGCTTTTGGATCAAAGAGGAATCCATTGTGGGTATAACGGATCATCTCGAGATGGGCCATATAATCCAGGACGCTGGCCCAGACCAAAATGAGGTCAGCCTTAGCAGCCCGGTCAAGCATTTGATGTTGATCCACCTTGTCAATACCAAATCGATCACTGTTACGCTCGAGATATGTGAGATTCGAATCCAACATATTTTGATAGCGCTCGATTTCAACCTGGAAATCTGGGCCATAAAATTGCACATCGTGAGATGGACGGCTGGCACAAGAAAATATCAGGACAACGACCATGATCAATCCCATCAGCTTTGGAGCGGTGCAAGTGTGCTTCATAGCGTCATCCAATCCAGATAATATTGCTTAAGGTCAAGCTAGCTAGAATTCTTAAATCTTAACAAAAATCTTTTTACTATACAAATACCACAGGATGGCCAACCAGAATGCAATATTGGTCAGTGCATATAGTAACGACCCATTCAGGTCTCCTGCCATGGGTACAAAAAGGCCACTGTATAAAGCATACTTGATAGAAATGATATCACCCTCAGCATTGGTAGTTTTCACCATATACATCAAGCGGCCAATAATCCCTGATCCCACAAATACCACAAGCGCATTACTTCCAAAAACGATGGCTGGTTTGATCCAGAAATCCATCTTTTTGACATCAATGAGATAGGAGGATACAACAATCATCATGATGGCCAATCCATCCATGGTGATGACATATGATACTGTCCACAACTGCTTATTGATGGGCTCAATCAGACTAAGGAGTGAACCTGCAAAAAACAGCATGATTCCGAGGACACTTAAGTTACTGAGTTTTTCCTGATGGTCTATAGGTTTACGTAAATACTCCCCTAGCCAAAACCCACTCATCAGGGTCACAACTGCAGGCAGTGTGGACAAGAAACCCTCTGGATCAAAGGGGACGCCAGTACCACCATATAGATGTGCTTCGCCAAAAAGCAGGATATCCATATAGCGGATAAAATTATCGGCCAATTCAAAACTGCCTGCTCCCCAGCCATTCACCAAAGGAACTCGCATAAAGAACTCATAGATAGCTATCAAAGCTCCCACAGCCAGTATTCTGGATGAGGTTCGCGGGAAATAAAGAATGATCAATCCACCAATGAGATAACTCAAACCAATTCGCTGAAGAACGCCCCAATACCGCAAGGTGAGAAGACGGCGAGGTATGTCCATGAACTCAAAGTCAGCAGCCATCTGGGCGTTGAGCGGAATGTTAAAGGGAAAACCATTGAGAAAAAGACCCAGGCCTATGATGATGGCGCCTCTGGACCAGACTTTTTTCTTGAGAGCTGCTACATCAGAACCAGCCTCCATGCGTTTGCCAAAACTAAGGGCCATAGCCACACCAACAATAAAGAGGAAAAATGGAAAGACCAGATCCGTGGGTGTCCAACCATGCCAGCCAGCATGACGCAATGGTCCATATATGTGGGACCAACTTCCAGGATTATTGACCAGGATCATCAATCCAACAGTCAAACCTCGAAATACATCCAGAGAAATCATACGATCTTTCATGCAGGCTCCTTTATTTGATCAGCATAATGATGATCACAAAATAGATAAGGGATGGTTAATATGCACACGAGAATTAATCGGACCACCAAATAGTTCAGGCAATTGAATGGGGATGGTTTAATATTTGCTTTGAGCAATCATGACTAATCCACATCAATTCTAAAATGATAGGATGATGGGCATACTTCGCACTTGAAATTTGTTTTGGGGAGTTGATATTTACCCTGTGTTAAACCTACAATCGAAACGGCAATTCACTCTAGCCTTTAAACATAGATCGGAGCTGGTATCATGACTGGTATTGATACTGAACTATACCCGAAAGCAGAAACTCGGCACAGTAAAACGAGCAGCGCTTTCAAAAATGCTAAAAAAGCTTTACGAGACGAACGCATTAGTGGTCTTACAGGCGCTTTTCTAGCCTTCTTCATTCTTGGTCACCTCATTCTGGAGAGCAGCATCCTTGTGAGTGCAGAACTTTATGAGACCGTTGCCTATTTCATGGAGCATACTGTCCCCATGGCTCAACCGCTCATCTTTATCGTCACCATCGTGTTTTTCATCCACTTCATCTGGGCAGGACGCAAGATTCCTGGAAAACTCCGCGAACGAAAAAAAATGCTGGAGCTTGGTGAAAAACTAAAAGACTCCCGTAAGGGATGGAACCAGGATCCAAATTCTGACATCAAGTTGCGTTCCCATTTTGAGACCTCACTTTGGATTACTCAGGTTAGAACTGGAATGATCGTTTTGGCAACCGGTGCCTTTCATCTCTTCCTGGTCATGTGGAATATTTTTAGTGATATGGGTGTAGATGGCCAAACAGTTGGTCTAACCCAAGAAGTCGCCAGTGCGCGAGTTGAAAGTGGACTCTGGATTCTTTATGCCATTCTCATGGTAAGTGTGGTTGCCCATATGGCCATTGGTGTCTACCGTCTTCTGGTGAAATGGTTTGCCGATACCTGGTTTGTGCGTAATTATGCTAAAGCCCTTTTTTATTTTCTATTCTGGTTTTATACGATTTTAGGTGCCGCCACAGTAATTGCCATGGCTGGTCCTCTGGAAGGAATTCTATCATGAAGGTACTGACTACTGATGTTCTCATTATAGGTGCCGGTTTAGCTGGTGAACGCGCCGCCATCGCCAGTGCACAGGCTGGTCTGGATGTTACCATGTTGTCTCTGGTCCCGCCACGGAGAAGTCACTCAGCTGCGGCTCAGGGTGGTATGCAAGCCTCTCTGGGTAACTCCGTTAAGGGCAAGGGTGATAACCCGACGGTTCATTGGTTAGATACTGTCAAAGGTTCAGACTGGGGCGCTGATCAGGAAGTCGCCCGCATTTTTGCCGACAATGCTCCCATCGCCATGCGCGAAATGGCTCATTTTGGAGTGCCTTGGAATCGAGTCGAAGGTGGTCCACGAGATGTCTACATCAAGGGTAAGAAAACCACCATCGTTGAAGATGATGCAAATGAAGGTCTCATTACCGCACGTGATTTCGGCGGTACAGCAAAATGGCGGACCTGTTATACTGCTGACGGAACTGGACACACCGTACTATACGCCATGGATAATCTGGCTGTCCAGCTAGATATCACCATCCATGATCGAATGGAAGCATTGAGTTTGATCCATGAAGATGGTGTCTGTATTGGTGCTATTGTTCGCTCCCTGCGCGATGGTGAATTGGTGGCCTATATATCAAAAGCCACCGCCATTGCAACCGGCGGATATGGACGACTTTATGGTGAATCAACCAATGCCATTATCAACGAGGGAACTGGATCCTGGTTGGCACTCCAGACTGGACTGGTCCCGCTGGGCAATATGGAAGCGGTTCAGTTTCATCCCACAGGCATTGTTCCCACCGATATTCTGGTAACAGAAGGTTGTCGTGGTGATGGTGGACTCCTCCTGGATGTGGATGAATATAGATTTATGCCTGAATACGAACCTGAAAAACAGGAATTGGCTTCTCGCGATGTTGTTTCCCGTAGAATGAAACAACACATTTTAAAGGGCAAGGGTGTTCAATCATCCTATGGTGAACACCTCTGGTTGGATCTACGTCATCTTGGAGAAAAGCATCTCACCACCAAGCTCCGTGAAGTCTACGACATCTGTATGTTTTTCATTGGTGTAAACCCCATTAAGGAGCTCATCCCCGTACGTCCTACTCAACATTATTCCATGGGTGGTATTCGTGTAAACAAAGATGGTCATGCCTATGGTATGAAGGGTCTATTTGCATTGGGTGAAGTTGCCTGCTGGGATATGCATGGTTTTAACCGTTTGGGTGGTAACTCCCTTGCTGAAACCGTGGTAGCCGGTATGGTTGTTGGCAATAAGATTGCAGACTATGCAAAAACCGCAGAACTGAATGCCAATGTCTCCCTCGCTGAGAAATTCTGCAAGGAGCAAACTGATCTTATACAGCATCTTCTCACCAACTCAGGGACAGAGGATGTATATGCCCTCCGTGATGAAATGGCCGATTTGCTGAAAGATCATGTTCACATTTTCAGAACTGGGGAAGGTCTTGAAAAAGCTGTCACCGGTCTTAAGGGAATTCTTGGTCGTCTGAAGAATGTGAGAGTCAAGGCGCAAGCGCCAGGTATGAATCCTGAACTCTCCCAGGCCCTTCGTATAGAAGGCATGGCAAAACAAGCCTATATCATCGCTAAAGGGGCACTCCTCCGGACTGAATCTCGAGGGGCTCATACGCGTGAAGACTATCCAGCCAGAGACGATAAGAACTGGTTGAACAGAACCCTGGCATCATGGAAAATTGGCGCCGATGAACCTGAGTTTAATTATGAACCAGTAGGGCAACTTGATTTGCCCCCTGGCGACCGTGGATATGGTGGGGGACAGATGATCGATATGGATCTTAGTCTTGAGGAATACAATGCCAAGGTCGATGCCGAGCAAAATGCGCTGGGTAAACATGCAACAAGTGAACCTATTGGAGTTAAACTCCCTAAAGAAGCCTGGCGTGAAGAATCACCCTATAAGGATGCAAAATAATGGCACGTACCCTGACATTTAAAATATTCAGATATAACCCCACCAAAGAGAATGATGAGCCGCATATCGAAACCTTTGAACTGGAGGAAACTCCTCGCTTAAATCTATTTACTGCACTTCATCGAATCAGAGAGAAACAAGCTCCAGACCTCATGTATGATTTTGTATGTCGTGCTGGTATTTGTGGCTCCTGTGCCATGATGATCAACGGGCGACCCACACTGGCTTGTCGAACGCTTACAGCTGATCTGGCGGATACCATTGAATTATACCCACTGCCCTTCTTTAAGCTCCTCGGTGATCTTTCCGTTGATACTGGAGTCTGGTTTCATGATATGGCCAAACGCCTGGAATCATGGATTCATACAACTAAGGAATTTGATCCAACTGCAGAAGAAGAACGTATGGACAATGCAACTGCCAATAAAATCTATGAATCTGAACGCTGTATCGAGTGTGGTTGCTGTGTAGCAGCCTGTGCCACAGCCCAGGTTTATCCAGATTTCCTCGGTGCAGCTGGGTTGAACCGCATCGGTCGTTTTATGTTTGATCCCCGGGATACTCGTGGCGAACAGGAATGGTTTGAATTGGTCTCAACTGATATTGGAGTCTTTGGCTGTATCGGTATGATGGCCTGCGATGACGTCTGTCCCAAGGATCTGCCTCTCCTGGAGGTCTTCTCCTATATTCGTCGCAAGATGAATTCTGGAGTAAAGGTCGCTGTGAATGAAATGGATCTTACCTAAAACCTGTTTTCACGAAGCCAAACAGGTTTCATAAAAAAAGAGCCCTGACAGACACGTCGGGGCTCTTTTTTTTACTTCAAATACGTAATTTTTTGAGTTTGTCTTATCCCATCCGCTTTGAGAACCACAAGATAGACACCTGAATCAACCTGCAATCCCTGCCCATTGAGACCAGTCCATTCCAGCTCATGAGTGCCAAATACCTGGGTCTTATTCCACAGAGTTTTGATCCAGACACCTTTTAAATCGTAAATGGTGAGAGTGGTATGCATGGTGTTATTGAGCTCATAATGAATGGTAACTGCAGGATTAAAGGGATTGGGATAGGCAGGTTGTAATGAGGAAACATTGGGTAATAGATTGCCATCTTCTACACTACTCATTATTAGGTTCTCGTAGTATTGAAGCGTACCGTCATAATTCCCAACGACCAGGTCAATATTAGTGCCACCAATAAGATTGACGAAAGCTGGGGTTACATTCTGACCTAAATCGAGATCACTTGTCCATTCATCATCAAACACTTCTTCCCAGACTCCACCAACCCGGGTAAAAAATTGTACTTCGCTGAAAAGATCGCCAATCACCATGTCCAGGTAAGCATCATTGTTTACATCTCCCAGAGCGACCACAGCATTACTACCCACATCAATTCCAGAAAAATATGATGCATTCTCTGTCCAAGCGGCTGATGTGGCTGTCCCAGTATTTTCATAGTATGAAATTTGTCCATCTTCCCGCCCAACACACAAGTCCAGATCATTATCCGAATCTATGTCGTACAATCTTGGGCTTGACCAACCACCTACATTGATTCCTGTGAATTCAGATGTTACAAAGCCAAAAGAGGTTCCCGTGTTCTGATGGTAATAAAGGTTACCACTGAGATCACCCACAACCAGATCATAGTCCCCATCTCCATCCAGATCCCCTGCAGTAACTGCTGAATAGATGGAGTGGTCAATACTGCTGAATCGACTATGGTTGGCGGACCAGGCAGGTCCTGAAACATTACCAGTATTTTCATAATACTTAATATCACCCATCTGACTGCCACTAAGCATATCAAAATCACCATCATGGTCAAAATCGATAAAAACCGGGTTGCTGGCACCACCTACATCGATGACACCGCCAAATAATGAGGTAACTTCAGACCAGGAGGCCGTTGTCAGGGAGCCTGTATTACGGTAATATCTGAGCGGACCGGAAGCTGTTCCATGTACCAGGTCCTGCTTGCCATCACCTGTAAGGTCCACCAGGCAGGGTGAATTCCAATAGGTTGAACCACCAAGTCCTGCGAATTGTGAACTCGCATTATTCCACGTCCAAGCTTCACTGTTTCCCACATTTTGATAATAGTAAAATCCATATCCATCACGACCCACAAAGAGATCTGAGTCTCCGTCTGCATCCATATCTGAAAACCAGGGATAAGCATACAATCCTACATCAAACCAGGATTCTTCAGTCCCTCCCAAGAATATGGCTGTTTCAGGGTTCCCAAAATTTTGGTAGTAGTTGATGGCTCCCGATTCGCTAAGCCCAATTACCATATCAACATCACCATCATTATCCATATCTGCAAAATGTGGTACAGGATTTGGATCAAGACTTAGTCCATCAAAGAACCCATCCACCTTTTCAAACATAGCAGCCATTGATGTGCCTGTATTTTCGTAGAATTGTAGTCCGGTATATCCACCACTAATAAAATCCAGATCACCATCTGCATCCAGGTCGCTACACACGCCTATTTCACAGTCCAGTTCTTGAACGGAATCAAAGAGGTCGTCACCGGGCTGGAAATGTGGAGAGGTCACGGATCCTGTATTCTCAAAATAAAGTGGTGGACCATTGATGTTTCCCAATATCATATCCATATCCTGATCATCGTCCAGATCAGCGAAGCGAGGTTGGGAAAAAGGAAGAGAAGGGACTCCGCTGGGATTAAATATCAGGTCATTTTGCTGCCACATTTGTGCCTGAACATGAACACTGCTTAACATGATCAGTAAAAGTTTTATTGTTACTCTATGCATAAGATCCCCTCGATATTGAGGATGAAATCTATGAGTGCAATTGCACAAAACAAGTCACAAGGAACCTAAACTAAAGAATTATTTAAATGTCGAAGCTTTTACCAGGAGCTCTTCCCATTCCTCAGCCCATTTTGAATCAATGGTAATCCCCCCACCTGAACCCAGAGATATTTTTGAATCCTGTTGAACCAGGGTTCGAATGGCAATATTAAAACTGAAGTCTCCATCGGGATGGAAATAACCCATGGAACCGGTATAAACACCTCTGGAAGCATCTTCCAACTCGTCAATGATTTCCATCGCGTGTTTTTTGGGACAGCCTGTGATTGATCCTCCTGGCAACATGGATAGCAGAGCATCAACGGGTTTGAGGTCCTGTCTAAGGCGTCCAGAGATTCTAGAATAGGTGTGCCAGACTTTAGGAAGTTTTCGCATGTCCTTGACGGCTTCAAGAGCGATGCTACCGATCTCACTAACTTTTCCCAGATCATTCCTGAGGAGGTCTGTGATCATGAATAATTCAGCCTGTTCCTTTTCACTACTCATCAGCTCCTGACGATGCGCATCATCTTCCTGTTGAGTGGCTCCTCGGGGACGGGTCCCCTTGATGGGTTCCGTGGTCAGGATCCCATCCGCATGATGTAGGAATAATTCCGGTGAGAGTGAAGTGATCTTCAGTTCATCACAATCCATGGCCATGGCATAGGCGGCAGGGTGTTTTTTAAGTATTGAAGCATAAGAAATAGGATCACTGGTCTTCCCCAGCAGCTGTTGTGTGAAATTGAGCTGATAGAAATCGCCTGCACGAATGTATTCGTGAATGCGGGCAATGGTGCTTTCATAGCTTGCTTCTGAAATAGTGGATATGAACTCTATTGATGCAGATGAGTCCATATCTGGTTCTTCAATAACAGAATCTGGCTGGTTAAATCCCACATAATTTGGCTGTCCCTGATGGTACTCCACCCAATGATCATATGCATGTATGATAGCCAGGGGGACCTGTCTCGTGTGCCGGCTGGTTAAACCCTGCAGTGCCATCCCCAGATCATAACTGAAATACCCACTGCATAGTTTATCCTGATTCACTTCTAGAAAGTCCAGCAAAGCAGGTAACTCAGCGATATCCAGCAGTACGAAGCCTGAGATGGGGTCAGAGGCCAATAGATCACGCCACATGGGTGTGCCGTCACCATCAGTTCGAAAACAGGTGCTATCTGCCTGGGATACCCGCGACCATAGTTGTTCCTTGATCATATCAGAGTGCCAGAAATTTTTCGATGATTCGGTTACCCGTATTCATCATTAAAAAGGATTCGGGATGAAACTGTAAGCCAAAAATGGGCAAGTGCACATGTTCCATAGACATGATATCTCCGGAAGCATCATGAGAAGTCGCCTGAAAGCCTGAGGGTACACCATCAATCACCAAGGAGTGATAACGAGCCACCTCAAAGGATGAATCCAGATCGGCCATGATCCTGGAAGCCTTCGTGGTTATCGTGGTAGTTTTTCCATAAACAAGTCGATTAGCTTGAACCACCGATTTTCCATTGGCAACTGCCAGGCATTGGTGCCCCAGACAGATTCCCAGGATGGGAGTGTGGACAGAGAACTCCTTGATAAGTGGAATACAGATACCTGAGGCTGCAGGTGTTTTGGGTCCCGGACCGAGAATAATCCGCTCAGGTTTAAGAGCAGTTATAGCATCTATAGTGAGATCATCATTTTTCTTAACAACAACCTTTTGCCCAAAACTTGATACCTGTTGGTAAAGGTTATAGGTAAATGAATCGTAATTATCGATGAGTAGGATCATGGGCTGAAAATATGATGTATTCGACTACATCAAACTGGAGTCTTCACTATGTAGGAAAGACCGCCTTCAAGGCTCACAAGGACGAATTAGGGTTTGATAGATCCTAACTTCTGTAATCTACTTAGACGGTCTGCTTCATTCTGTTTGAGCCAGATATCCTGGGATAGAATTGTCCAGGCTTTCAAAAAATAAGGTGCTGCCTCCTGAGGTTTTTCCTGGAGGGTGAGACATTCTGCGATCTCTTCTGAGACATAACCATCTTCATCTTGACCAGCTGTCTGCATCTCTTTTTCAAGAGCATATTGCATTGCAAGTGCTTTGTCAACATGGCCCAGGGAGCGATGGGTCCTTGCCACACACCATTTTGCGATTTGGGTTTCTATGACCTGTTCGTGAGCTGCACGCCATTCCAGAGCTTTGAGAAAAATTGCCAGAGCTTTTTCATATTCCTGCGCATCATGATAGGTCCAGCCAATATTGTTGTATAGAGAACCCAACCATCCCTGAGCTCTTATATCAGGACTGTTTTCGGCCAAATCCATGGCCTTTTCATTCCAGAGCAATTGCTGATCCTGTGGTGCAGCAATACCCAGCATGTGGGCAGCATCCACGGCATAAAAGTCAGCTTTTACTTCTACACCCAGCTCCCAGGCTTCTAAAAACAGAGGAAGTGATTCTTCTTTCTTTCCAGATGAATTGAATGCCCTCCCCCGTTCTAACATATAGCGAATCTTAGCAATGGGATATTCAGGTTTCATCTCAGCTTCAACTTGATCCAATAATTTGTGCGCTTCTTCAAATTTTTGCTGAAGACCCAGAGTGCGGGAAATCTGAGTTTTCAACTCAAGCACATATTCTGCATTCTCTTGATCATTTGAATTAGTCAAAACAGCTCTGAATTTCTGCTCGGTTTCACCCGGTTCATTGTAATTCCATAATTTATCGAAATCGTGCATTTGAGAATCCTCCTCGTTAACGGTCCCAGTCCTATCAGGTGAACAACCTATTAATACCATTACAATGCTTATAAACACAATAGTTCTTATATACATGATAAGACCTTACAATAATATTTTATGATAATTATCCTTTGCTAATATCAAATTAAGATTTATGCTTAGGGTGTAAAGCAGAAAAATGGATCCCCCAGGGGAACATATCCTGGCTTATGGACATGGAAGGGAGATACCTTATGAAAACAAAATCAACGAATCGGTTCTCACGAGGAGCCAGCTGGCTACTTATTATATACCTGTCATTTATCATGTCAGGGTGTAGTTACAGACCTACTGAGCTCACTCCGGAGCAAGCGCGTGTACTTCAAACCCGGGATTTCAATGGCAGTCCTGAAGAAGTTGCTAAAGCGGTGAGCGTTGTCCTTCAGGAAATGCATTATACGCTGGGCAATGTTGACATGGGTTTGGGAATCATGACGGCTAGTAGAACTTCGGAACGTTTACTAGCACCCATAAGTCGAGAAACTGCTGGGGAAAACGATTTGGAAAGTGAGCTTGGAACCTTCTGTTTGATAGCAGGTACCATGGCCGTCGTTGGCTTATTTATAGCCTGGATGTTTGATGCATTTGATGACGACGATGAAGATGAAGATGATGACGACGAGAACGACAATCGGCGTCCACCATCACGGCGTTCCCACAGATCCCGCTCACACCACCATGATTCTAGCTGGTCGATATTTGGTTCCAGTGATTCTGGTCCATCAAGTGCCGATTCGTATACCTACATCATGACCATCAATCTTGAAGAACTTTCTCTCCAGCAAACACGGGTTCGTTTAACTGTGCAAGGAGAACATTTCGAAGGTCCCAGTCTTGTTGCAACAGGCCCTGTGCAAGATCAGCAATTCTTTATTGATTTTTTTACTCGATTGCATACCACCCTGAATCGCTAATGCAGATTCATGGGAATACAATTGCGAGTTAACCCATAAGATTGAGATCAGCCCTACTACCCTTCATTCTTTTTACGCAAATAGTTTGCGCCCAAGAGATGACGCCTCTTGATTCACTATATGCTCAGGACTCCCTTAGCTTTGCTCAAAGAGCACTACTCAAGCCCATTCAATCCTGGCAGCATTTCAGTTATGAATCAACCGCCTTGAACTGTCAATTCGAAAAATCATGTTCCAATTTTATGGTTGCAGCTATCCTTGACAAAGGTGTCTTACCCGGAGTAGTGATTGGTACAGATCGGATTATCCGATGCAACTCAGCTGCGAGGCACTATCACGTGCAACTCCCCAATGCAAGAATCCAATATGATGGACGGTTGGTGGATCCTCTGAAGTGGGTCAGGGAGCCCAAGCCGGGTAAAAATCCCCTCCTTGCAACTTCATTATCTATTATTCCTGGTATGGGGCGTGCCTATGCAGGACACCCAGTTGATGGCCTGTTCAGTTTCATTCTTGTAGCTGGTTTCGGTCTCAACACCTATAATCATTACCAGGCGGAGAACCCCATTATGACCGGGATAAATGCCAGTATTATGACCCTTTTCTGGTTAGCCGATTTTTATGGTGCTTATCGTACGGCAAAAATGGCTCCACCCCGAATTATCCATCCTTAATTTCTGGACAGCAATTCACCCCTCTTTGTCTATCCTGCAGATATGCAGTATTGAATTGGTAACCTGTTTCAGATAGATTGTTGCTCACATGATTGAATGGATTAATCGAGCTCAAATCGACTCAGGGATTTCTTACAAAGGGGAAGCATGAAAAGTCTAAAAGGGATACCATATCTCGTCATCATTTTACTGATAATCATTGTATCAAACGGTTGCAGCAGTAACCCCTATGTAAAGAAAATACCAAAAGAACAATACGTTGTGATGCTCTCGTTGGATGGGTGTCGTTGGGATTATCCTCAAATGGCGAATATGCCTAATCTTGAATCAATTGCACGCGATGGCGTCAAACTTGAATCCTTGCAACCCTCCTTCCCCAGTAAGACTTTTCCAAATCACTATAGTATCGCCACTGGGCTATACCCAGATAACCATGGAATTGTTCAAAACACTTTTTATGACCCTGATATGGATGCCCACTATAAACTCAGAGATAGGGAAGCCGTTGAAAATGGTGCCTTTTATGGTGGTGAGCCTATCTGGGTTACGGCTGAAAAGCAGGGGTTAAAAACAGCATCATTCTACTGGGTGGGAAGTGAAGCTCCAGTCGATGGTACCTATCCATCCCGATGGAAAAAGTATGATCATCACTTTCCATACGAAGCCCGGGTAGATAGTGTCATAACCTGGTTATCGCTTCCCAAGAAGGAACGCCCCCGTCTTATCACCTGGTATTATCCAGAACCAGACGAAGTTGCCCACATGAACAGTCCTGAAAGTGAAAAGACCAAAATTAAACTTGAATATCTTGATAGTCTGGTTGGAGATTTCCGACAAAAGCTGTCACAACTTCCCATTGCGGATCAAATTAATATCATCGTGACAGCAGACCATGGTATGACCAGAATTTCAGGTGATAAATGGATTTACTTTGAAGATTATATCCAGCCAACCTGGTTGGACACTTCCCTGGGAAGCACACCGGTATGGATGTTTGATGCGAAGGAAGGGTTTGAGGATTCTGTCTACCAGAACCTCAACCGCGCTGAACATCTGAATGTATGGAAAAAAGACAGTATTCCCGACACATTGCACTATGGTAAGAATTCACGTGTTATGGATATTGTGGTTACCCCTGATCTCCATTGGAGTATTGGATGGGGAGCTAAAAGGTACCCAACTAGCATGATTGGGGGGGCTCATGGATATGACCCTCGACTCAAAGATATGCATGCTATTTTCTACGCATCCGGTCCAGCCTTTAAACACGGTTATGTTCATCCCACGGTTGAAAATGTTAATATCTACCCACTCATAGCAAAAATCTTGAATCTCAATCCAGCTAAGACCGATGGGAAGCTGGAAAATGTCAGCCGTATGCTAAAACCCAAAATGATGATAGACGACTAAGTATGATGGATCTGGTTTTCCCAGGTGGCTTGTATATTTTTGCAGGGATTGTAGTCCTGCTTTTAACCTTTTATAGATGGATAAACAGGTCCGATCGTTGACGAGCTCATTCAAAAAAGTAATACAATATATACTGCTATCTGTAATCATAGTAGCCAGTCTCAATTCATGTTTCATTACTGACTTACGCCTCAAAGAATATCTACGCCCTATCCGCAAAATTTTAAACAAAGAACGGTCTTATTGGACTGACAAAATTGAGTACAAAGGTGAAGCAGGTACCGAAATTGTTTATTACAAAAATGGTCGACCTGCCCTGGAACGTTTCTTTGATGCAAATGGGCTGCTCACAACCATAAGTTATCTGGGTAGAGATGGAAGTTCTTTAAGAACCGATTCTTTGGTATATGCTGATGAAGAACTCATCGGTGGGTACTACTTTTCAGAGCCAAATCACCAACTTGTACTGCGTTTCCTCAGTTACAAGCAGCAGGGACAACTGAGTCAGCGCTCATGGTATGGCGCTATGGATGAACTATTGAGTCGAGAATTCTTTCTTTTTGATAGAAATGGATATCGACGTATGCGGTTGATATTTGACGGCAACGACTCACTGCTTTATACAGAATCTTTTAAACGTGGATCAGATGAATTGGAGCTTCAGAATACTTATACAATTTTTGGACAACTTGTTCATCAAACTATCTATGAATCAGGCAAACCTCCTTACCAATACGATTTCAATTTAGATGGAGAGGTCACTCGAATTTCTGAACTATATCCCGGTGGTAATCCAGTCTGGTCAACCGACTTACTCTACAATTCCAGCGGAGTCATAGAACGGAGTAATTTCAGTGTTGATGGACGATTCCTGTTCACCCATCTTGGTGATATTGAACTCTTCCAGCAATCTCTACGATCCTGGAAACACCCTGCTTCACCTAGCCAGGTTCAACAAATATTCAAATTCAACCATCGCAGCCCCTTTGTTGAAGAGATTGCCGATAATGAGTCTAAATCCAAAATAATTGAGTATAGATTACCTCGCAGCGGGGCGATTTTTAAACGCTCTCTTGTGGATGAAAATAATATGCTTATTCAAGACAGTATTTTTTCAAGCCGAGAGGGATTTCACCCAGTTTCTGTAAGAAATTTTGACAACGAAGGTTTTATTACAGATGATGTGATCTCCGATTTATCTGGAAACCCAAAGTGGCTCCATAAATGGTTCAGAGATGATAAGCAGAGAGTTATTAGAGAGGAGATTTCAGCTCTCCCAGACACCTTCACTGCTGCAGTAAGTCGGTTCTATGATAGTTTTAGTTTGCCAGCCTTCTCAGAAAGGTTCACCTCCCCTGACTCATTTGATGGGACCTGGGTGTTTTATCATGGGGGTGGTATCAACAAAACACTCTTCTACAATAATCAGTTTGATTTGAGTGAATCATGGCTCCTGCGCCCCGGTGGCGATACGACTCGGCATTCTACCTTTGAGACTATTGACTATATCCGAGTTGAATCAAAGTATGGGCTCCATGATACACTCTTATCACAACTCCGATTTACTGAGGATGGCCTATTAAGCTGGGAATTATTTTTTGATGCTGAAAAACGTATCCAGAAAGAAACTCACCGGAAAAAAGACGGATCAATTTATCGGGAAGTCGCCTATGATCATCCCAATCGGAGCATCACTAGCACCACATATGCACCGGTAGGTTTTGGGGATGGGATCACAGCCGGACAATTCAAGGGTGAGATGACTTCTAGAGTGGTTTCTAAATTGAATGGGCAGGGTAAGAGCATTCAGGTTATTTCATATAATTCCAGCGGCGAGACTGACTGGGAGAAACGCAATGCCTATAGGGCAGGGAAACTTTTAAAATCGGCCCAATTGGATCCCCAGGGGAAACCCGTCTTCATTTCCAACTACACCCATAATGATCAGGGTCAGGTGCTTACCGAAACTGCACTTGATAAAAGTGGTGCTTTGGTTCACACCATTGAAAACCAGTACAATGAAGAGAACCAACTTATCTGGAAGACATTCTCATCCATACTATCGGGAACTGCTAGTGCGAATAGACTTTATTATGATGAATTAGGCCGTTTACAGCGGGATGAGATCATTGAGGATAAAAGGTTCATTGAGGCCGTAGAATATGAGTACATCCCAGATTTCTTCTTGAGAATGGCTACACACTATACACCTGAAGGTGAAATCATCCGTAAAGAAGTTGAGAATTATTTTGGCGATAATGTCTTTGCTGCCAACTCAAGTGAAGACAATAAAGGAAACACTAAATGAAAAAAATCTGGTTCGTTTCACTTCACTTCGTTGTTGTACTTTTTCTTATTTCTTGCTCAGGGTTAAAAAAGGCAGATGAACCCACCGTTCCTCATGAAGTGGGCATCGCGTACATGAATCTGGAAACTGGAGAAATCCTCGCCTATAATGCCCATGAACTTTTTCATGCAGCCAGTACCATGAAAACCCCAATCATGTTTCAGCTATTCAAAATGAGGGACAAAGGCATCCTTGATTTAACGAGTGAAATTCCTGTTAGGAACCAATTCACCAGTATTGTTGATGGATCCCTATTCAGCCTGCCTATTGCATCAGAAAAAGATGAAATTTTATACCCCCATCTCGATCAAAACCTCAGCTTCTATGATATCATGGAAAAAATGATCACTCATAGCAGCAATCTGGCCACAAATATATTAATGGAATACACTGGCGCAGATTCAATTGGAGCTACCATGCGTCTCATCGAGGCAGATGGTGTGCTGGTCATGCGGGGCGTGGAAGACCTCAAAGCATACAATTTGGGTTTAAACAATGTGACCTCTGCTTATGGGATGATGAAGGTCATGGAAGCTGTTTACAATTCAGAATTTGTTGCAGATTCATCACGTCAGGAAATGCAGGACATTCTCAAACGTCAACATTTTAACACAATGATACCTGCAGGTTTGCCCAAAGATGTCGTTGTCGCACACAAAACTGGCTCAATCACACGCATTGCCCACGATGCTGCCCTGGTTTATCCTCCCGATTCAGCTCCATTTGTCCTGGTTATTTTGACCCGGGGTTGGGATGACCATGCTTCAGCACAAAAAGTTGGAGCTCGCATTTGCTCCAAGGTATACGATTATCATCGAGGTCTGTTACAGCGGACTGATATTGCCATCCCTGACCTCCTGAAGGATAATTAAAGCCCATATATTTCCTGAAATCATTATCGAAATACCTGGCGAGGCACCTCGAAATACGAGCTGGCAACAAGGGGTGCAAAATGTTATGATACGCCCATGATAAATCTCCATACTCTGGCCACTGACGCTGCCATTGAAGCAGGCAAGATTCTCCTCAAATATTATAAAAATGCTTATGAGATTCACGATAAGGGATACCATAATCCTGTCACAACAGCTGACCATGAGGCAGATGCCTTTCTGAAACAATTTCTCATGGAGGCAACACCGGAATTTGGTTGGCTATCTGAGGAAACTGTAGACTCCCCCCAGCGCCTTGACAAGGAATTTGTCTGGATTGTTGATCCCCTGGATGGGACCAAGGAATTTATTGAAGGCGTCCCTCACTTTGTAACATCAATCGGGCTGGTCCAAAATGGAATCCCAGTACTAGGTATACTCTATAATCCCGTCACAGAAGAACTAATTAGAACTGACGATGCAGGGATTGTCTGGTATCAAGATAAGCAGGCCGTGCTTTGCCATGAGACCGCATTAAAAGACGTGGGATGCTTAAACAGTCGCTCCGAAACCAGACGTGGACTCTGGGAAACCTGGGCCAATGAATTTAAAGAATTAATCCCCATAGGGAGTGTAGCTTACAAGCTGGGACTCGTTGCAGCAGGTCAGCAGGATTTCTTTGTCACCCTACGCCCCAAAAACGAATGGGATGTGTGTGCGGGACATGCGCTCTTATTGGCGCTGGGTGGTACGATGAAGACAACAACAGGTGCTGAAATTTTATACAACCAGCCAGACACAATTATTAGGCCGGGAATGACAGGTGGCAATAAACATCTGGTAGAGGCCTTTATTAGTAGATTTAATGCGCGGAAAGGGAAATAAAATGAGTAATGATTCAAAACAATTCGAAGCATTTGATGTCCTGGGAGATGGGATTAGTTTTGTTCGTCTGATCAATACCATGGGATCTGATGTAGAGATTGTTAATGGAGCCAGAGTTTCATTTGGAAAACGCCGGGAAGAATTGGATGAGAAAGATAGAGTTCTTATTCAATATCTTGCTGATGAAAGACATACATCCCCTTTCGAGCATGTTGCATTTACGTTTCACATAAAGTGCCCCCTATTTGTGACTCGCCAATGGCATCGTCATCGGACCTGGTCCTACAATGAAATCAGCCGTCGATATACATCAATGAATCTTGAATTTTATGTCCCCAAAGCATATCGTCAACAGGCTGAAACAAATCGTCAGGCTAGTACGGACGAGCTACTGGCAGAAACCAAAGATGGAAAGAATATTCACAATTTGGTGGCAGAACATACAGCTGGTGCATTTGAGTTTTATGAGGACTTGATCAAACAGGGTGTCGCCAGAGAGCAAGCTCGTATGGTGCTTCCTCAAAACATGTATACTGAGATGTATGCTACTGTGAATCTCCACAATTTGATTCACTTTGTTGAATTGCGCATTCACACTGGAGCTCAGTGGGAAATTCAGCAATATGCTCTCAAGCTTTTGGATCTTGCCGAAGAAGCAGCTCCTTATGCCATCAAAGCCATCCGCAAAGCACGTAACTGGTAAGGAATAATTATGGAAACAATTGGATTTGTATTTGGATTGGCAGCACTCGCTTTCGCACTGATTGCCAACTCTCGTCTCAATAAATTAGAAGATAAACTTAAAGAACTTGATGTGCTGGATAAGGATTTCAAATCCGGCGAAAGAATTTCATAAGAATAATTGCTCAGATTTAAGAATGGAGAAAACTCAAAATGGCTAAAGCGAATGCTGTATATGCCCAATCAGGGGGTGTCACCAGTGTCATTAACGGATCTGCATATGGTGTGATTAAGGCAGCCCAGGAATCAGGGATCATTGACAATATCTATGGTGGACTCTATGGGATTAATGGCGTACTGGAAGAAAATCTGGTTGACGTCAGTCAGGAGAATCCAGCTGATATTGACCGCTTACCTTACACACCTTCAGCAGCCTTTGGATCTTGCCGCAAAAAGTTACCCTCCCTGGAAAAGAATCGTGCCGATTTCGAAAAAATTATCGAAGTCTTCAAAGCTCATGATGTCCGTTACTTCTTCTATAATGGCGGTAACGACTCCATGGATACTGCTCACAAAATCTCCCAACTTTCCCATGATATGGGTTATGATGTTACCTGCATTGGAGTGCCAAAAACAGTAGATAATGATCTTCCAGTCACGGATAACAGTCCTGGATTTGGCTCTGTAGCGAAATACAATGCTGTTTCACTGCGTGAAGCCTCATTTGATGTGGCTTCCATGCATCATGACAGTACCAAGGCTTTTGTGGCTGAGACCATGGGTCGACATGCTGGTTGGATTGCTGCCTCAACTGCCATGGCCGGCAACAATGAAAATGAGGGGCCACATATCATATTGCTGCCTGAAATTGCCTTCAGGGAAGAGGCTTTCCTGGCAGAAGTTGAAAGAATTCGCGCCAAGGTTGGATACTGTGTTGTGGCCGTTTCAGAGGGCTTGCAGAATGAAGCAGGTAAGTTTGTGGCTGATGCTGGAACTGTGGATATGTTTGGTCATACCCAATTGGGTGGAGCTGGAGATTTTATCTCCAATCTGATCAAGAACAAATTAGGCATCAAAGTACACAACGCCTTGCCCGATTATTTTCAGCGCTCCGGTCGTCATATTGCATCCAAGACAGATGTAGAACAGGCGATTGCTGTAGGAAAAGAAGCGGTACATCTGGCAGCAAAAGGTCTCAATGGACAGATGGTAACCATCGTCCGGGATTCGGATACGCCTTACTCCTGGTCAGTTGGACATACTGATATAGTTAATATTGCCAACAAGGAAAAAGTACTTCCCGCCGACTATATTCGCGAGGATGGCTTTCATGTTACTGAGGCATTTCGAACTTATTGCCAACCCCTGATTGAGGGTGAACTTTGGCCTGATTATTCAGGTGGAATCCCTGTCTACAGCCAACTAGTACGGAATCTTGTCCCTAAAAAATTAGGCTAAATTCCCGTACTAAAAGCGTTTGGAGGAACATTTCCATCCGTATATATTGACCCGCTTTTTAAAGTATGCATGGTGGGCGTAGCTCAGTTGGTAGAGCGCGCGGTTGTGGTCCGCGTGGTCGTCGGTTCAAGCCCGACCGTTCACCCCATGAAGGCTCGGAAAAATAATTATTTCGAGCTTTGACATTTGGTCCCTTCGTCTAGTGGTTAGGACTCGAGATTTTCATTCTCGCAACAGGAGTTCAATTCTCCTAGGGATCACAAAAAACCCGATCGAAAGATCGGGTTTTTTTGTTTCTACAATTATTAGATTTGTTAATCTATCTCATCGAGGGTTTCCAACAGGTAGCGCCACCCCCGCTTATCCAACAATTGGGACATTTTTCGGTAACCAAAACCGTAGTCTGGATCCTGACTTTTTTCCATATTAAGGAGCCGGAATTTGGCAAACTCCGAACGGGTATCCTTATATACCATCTCACTTCCAAGATTGCAGAATCCTTCACGAATATCGGATCTTAAATCCAGATCTCTTTCGAATAAATAGACATGCATTAACTCGTGGGCCAAGACAGCACGAAACATAGTCAGAGGTAAATGTGATAATATATAGATGTGGCTATCTTTGGAAACCACACGACCATTACGTGTCTGTATATTGTGATCAGTGAACCCATGCATGGCATCAGAATAAGACAAGGCCAGTTGTTTCAACCGATGCTGATCAACCAGGGTGATGGGGATATCATCTGGTAAATTAGTTATCCCATTGGTTGTTAAAAGTCGACGAACATAGGCGATGGAGGATTCCAGCAGAAAATCCTCGGATACTTCAGTTTCATTGCAAATCCCACAAAGGTGACGTCCATCGCTGAGTTCAAAACCACCCCCGGTCAATTCCCCACAAATCCATCTGCCACAAGTATTGCATTCGGGTAATTCAGAGGAGTGCTGCTCATGGAATGAATTTCCCCAAAAGTCTGTTAGATATGTACCCTGAAGGGGTCCTCCACATATATCACACCTCGGGATTATGTGATCGATGTAGCACGTGGGGTGATACATTTTATCATCAAGGAGATTGTATTTCCCCTCGATCAATTTTTCACAGTATTCACACCGAGGTTGGACATGATCTCGGTAACAATTCTCATGATAGGATTTACCATCAGCAGTGAGATAATTACCATCAATGGATTTATTGCAATAGCTACACTTTGGTTCACTGCCAAGAATCATTCCAACAAAGACAGAGAGAATGAACAGAATGCTGAGACTTGATCGATGCATGATTAAATATTACACCACTTCGAATCTTAGCCTAATAAAAATGTTGAGGGCTTCTACCCCTGACTATGCTTTCTCCCCAACAGATAAAACCGGTGGTGAGTGAGTGACGATACCTTTTTTGTCCTGATAGGCTCGCCACCTGCGGTCGATATGAGGAGTGATATACCAGACTGCAGCACAAAGAAATAAACCCGCGTAGATATCAACAACGTAATGGTGCCGGAGATAGACCGTGGCAATAATGAGAGACACACCAATGGGGAGGAAAATCGCGAAGAGACCTTTGTGGAAACGCCAGGCCATCCCCAGAGTAAGAAAGGTGATGGTGCAATGCAATGAAGGGAAAGC
The DNA here is from genome assembly GCA_018673925.1 of Fidelibacterota bacterium. Classification (GTDB taxonomy): domain Bacteria; phylum Fidelibacterota; class UBA8477; order UBA8477; family JABMPR01; genus JABMPR01. The sequence goes on along the minus strand of JABHBL010000096.1, from coordinate 74,847 downwards.
CCCTCTGGCGGATGCCGAACTGATATTCACTACAGCACGAGCACTATCCGATATGAGTGAGGTCCCTTTAAAAATGTTAATGGTGTACAGATCGGCCAGGGCCAGCCTCGGCGGTGCAGCCGGCAACAAGATATAGAGCATATAGCCACCATAATAACAGAGCATCATAGTTAGCATGACGGTTCTGAATTCCCGCTTCTCTCCCTTGTAATACATATAGAGAACCAAAATTACAGTGATCCAGAAGTAATTCATATAGGCGAAGGACAACCAGTCAGTTAACCAGGGAGTATAAAACTTTTCAGCCCATACTGTTGGTGACACGCCAAACATCCATTCATCAATTGCGTTGAGCTGGAAATGAACATCATGTGGATTCACAAAGTGAATGGTATCATGAAGATTGGTATAAACAGCAATGGCGAAAATAAAGGGCGCAACATTTCGAATAAACTTGAAGACACGCTTATGTGGGCGATACCAGAGGAACCAGTAAAAGATAAGCATGAGTATAATTGTTACTATGATTCTGGCAATTCCACCTTCAATTTTCTTAGAATCCTCACCAACCGTAGTGTAAAAATACCAGTTAGCTCTGATAGTAATCAGTATGGACGGGATCAGGAAGACCAGGAAGATGATCTCCTCAATTCGTAGACTCTGTATACGACGTATCCAGGTTTTCAGCATGTCAAATCTCCCATCATGAACCTCAGCTCCAATTTTTTACACCTGTACTTCAGAAATTTCTACAATACTCAGGATTCCCAGAGCTGCCAGGACAAAAATGAGACAGCCCAAAATGACCCCTACCCCCACAGCCCAACTCGTTTGTCTGCTGGAAAGATTCATCACCCTGGCCAGGGATATTCCAGTCCAGACACCACCCCCAAAGGGAATAGTAGTGATGGTAAGAGGACCCAGCCACCCGATTTTCATCAGCCCAGCAGTCCATCTCCGTTTGCTCAAACGATCCTGAATTCGTCTGGAATGTTTCTGCAAATAGATAGCCCATTTGAATTTTGCAAAGGATAGGTCAAACATGTGATTAATGAAAGCCATGAGCACGAAGTCTGAGAGAATAACGATGATCCCTATTTCCCAGGCATTGAGACCCATGATTAGACCGAGAGGGAAGGCTGCCTTCTTTCCCAGTGTGTACTGGGCTACCAACAACGGAATAATAGCCAGTATTTTAGGAGGGATCAGCTGAATCGTCCTCAACTTTTTTTACGATCATCAGACGTTGGTAAGCTGTGTAATTGGTTCCTATTGCGAGAATGATAATAGAAATTTCTAGAACAATCTCAGACCCAAAATAACTCACTCCCCAGGGATTGAGTATGGCACCAACTGAAAGAATGATAAAGCGTTCGAAGCGTTGCATGAATCCCACCAGCTCTTGAACCCCCAGTGACTGGGCGCGGGCGCGAATATAACTTACCATCATAGATCCCATGATGGCCAGGAATGACCAGAAAAACATGGGACTATCTTTAAAATGATAGGTGATTCCCATAAAGACAAACATCTCAACATAACGATCCAGACTTGAATCTAAGGTGGCTCCAAATTTACTGGATCGCTCACCCAGTCGGGCTACCGTTCCATCAAGGGTATCCAGAATGCCGCTAAACAGAAGCAGAAGCCCTGCGGTGGCACTATGTCCAAACATGAAAAAGATGGCCGCTATAACCCCAATAATGGAGGCTGTGAACGAAATTGAGTTAGGATTCATCTTTGCCAGAGGTGAATGTGAAACGATGGCTTTTACAACCTTATAGTACCCTTCAATAAGGTTATGACGATTAAGCATTCCGTTTCACATTTCTATTCGTAGCTATCATAATATTCGTGTCCAACATGGGTGATGAGTTCCTCTCCCATCATCCAGCGCAAAGTGTTTTTCAATTTTGTAAGTTGGATAAAGATGTCATGTTCAGGATAAAGCCCAGGTCCAACTATTGGTGCTTTAAAGTAAAAGGATAGCCATTCCTGAATGCCACGCATCTTGTGTCGAAGCGCCAGATCAGCAAATAGTACTAAATCCAACACAATAGGTGCGGCCAGGATGGAATCCCGACAAAGGAAATCAACCTTGATTTGCATCTTGTAGCCCATCCAACCAAAGATATCGATGTTATCCCAGCCCTCTTTGGCATCACCACGTGGCGGGTAATAATTGATCCGAACCTTATGGTAGAGATCTTTGTAGAGATCTGGATAAGTATCAGGCTGGAGGATGTAATCCAATGCACCCTTTTTTGAAACCTCTTTTGATTTAAATGAACCTGGATCGTCAAGAACTTCACCATCCCGGTTACCAAGGATATTTGTGGAAAACCAACCCTCAACCCCCAACATTCGGGATTTCAGTCCCGGTGCGAGGATGGTTTTCATCAGGGTTTGACCTGTTTTGAAATCTTTTCCGGCAATTGGGAGACCTTCTGCCATAGCCAATTCTTGAATAGCCGGGACATCAATGGCAAGATTTGGGGCACCCATAAGGAAGGGTACGCCACTCTTCAAGGCAGCATAGGCATAGATCATGCTGGGAGCGATAAGTGGATCGTTGGCTAACATAGCAGCTTCAAATTTTTCCAGGTTGCTATGGATATCTGAAGGTTCGATATAGACCTCTGTGCTGGCGCACCAGATCATGACGTCCCTTGTTGTATTGTTGGTTTTTCTGAATGATTTAATATCATCTATGAGCATTTCAGCCAGTAGCATCTTATTGGGAGCAGCTTTTTTGTGAACCCCATCCAGGTTTTTTACGTATTCCTTATCAAAAACTGCCTTCATAGGTTTTACTGACTCGAGTAGCGGACGCGCTCTTTCCAGATCTTGAGGTTCCAGAACTTGTGCCCGCGTGGCAGCTTGATATCCATCGTCTTCAAAAATATCCCAGGCTCCAAAAACCAGATCCTGCAGTTCTGCGAGAGGTACAAATTCTTTTATTTTGGGGCTGCGATTCTCAGTCCTCTTACCCAGTCGAATCGTGGCCATCTGAGTGACACTTCCAATGGGAGCTGAGTGCCCATTAATAATGGCATCAACACCAGCAATGAATGTGGTTGATACTGCCCCTAATCCAGGAATTAAAACTCCCAGTTTCCCCTCTGGTGCTTTTGAATCCAAAAAAAACTCCTCTCACTCTATCCATAGAATTCTATATATAATTGTGGGCAAAATTTAATCCCGCCATCACGCAATTCAAGGCATGCTTCGGTGCATATAATCATGCTTGATTTAGCAAACAACAACTTATGAGAAAAGTACGACAATTAGGACCATTACATTATCTCTTCAGAAAGTACATTTTGGTCTATACTTCATTCCTGTTCACCTTATTTTGATTCCAATGAAAAAGCATACCTTATTCGCCAACACGCTGCTCCAAACACTACGTATTGAGGAGCTTATCGGTATCGTGCTAATCACATTCACTATCATTTTTGCCAGTTATGCAAATCTGTATCTCATGATGAATGGATCCAATGCTTCGCAAAACGTTGCTGTGAATTTTTTGAGGATATTTACTTCAGGTCTGCTCACCTTTTTATTTTGTCGTTCTATTCTCTACCATACCTCAAACAAAGTTTTCCAATTTGTTCGTGATTTCTTACCCGTTCTATTTGTACTGATCATTTATTACAATCTGCAGGATGCCATATTCATCCTAAATCCTCGTGACATTCACCATACTCTGATAAACCTGGATGGTAAACTTTTTGGAATTCAACCTACCGTTTGGGCTGAACGTTTTTATCATCCTCGACTTACTGATTGGTTCTCATTTACATATTTGAATTATTATTTCATGACCCTGATCCTGTTAGGTCTTCTTTATTTAAAACAGAGATATGATGATTTTAGAGTGATCGTGGCAACCATCATGATTGGCTATTTCATAGGCTTTATCAGCTATATCATTTTTCCAGCGTCTTCACCTTTTCTAGTTATACCAGAGGCCTATGAAGTAGATATCTGGAAGGACACCTCATTTTTCTCCTGGCTCACCTATACTATTGTTGATTTGTCTCCCCACCGTGTCCGCGATGCCTTCCCATCTATGCATAATGCTATCGTTTTACTGACTCTCATTTTGGCCTGGAGATATCATCGGACATACTTCTGGATACAGCTTCCATTGGCCATCTCCTTACCTTTCGCTACAGTGTATTTGAGATATCACTATGTTGTCGATATCATTGGAGCCATCCCGGTAATTGCCTTAGCACTTTACTTAACCCCCCGGCTAGTACTAAGATGGAGACAGTTTCAGGATAAAAACACTTCTCTTGAGGATAATTTGGGCGAAAGTGGAGTAAATTTTTGAGCATCCATAACCTGATTGAGGTTTCTCTTATTCAGTCTGAAAGTGAAACTCAGGCATCTCGACAGATACGAGAAGAAGTATTCGTCGTGGAGCAACAGGTTCCACCTGAAATAGAATATGATGAATACGAAGAGAGTTCGATACACATTCTAGCCCGCATCGATGGTCAACCCGTGGGCACAGCTCGCTGGCGAAAGACTGAGCATGGTCAAAAGCTCGAACGTTTTGCCGTTATGAAAGCAGCCAGAGGAAAAGGTGTCGGGCAGGCTCTGGTGAAATTTGTCCTGGATCAGATCAAGGATTCTGAACCAGCCTATTTGAACTCACAGGTTTCAGCAATACCGTTTTATACCCGCCAGGGATTTGAAGCAACAGGGGGCATCTTTTACGAAGCTGGTATCCCTCATAGAAAGATGATCCGAAAGTCCTGACCAAAAAAAATGACCTATTCAGGTCATTTTTTCTTTAAACTTTTTTCAATTGTTGCTAGCCAAAGATGAGCTTTTTAGCGACCTCATCTGATTTTGCTTTGATGGATTTGTGAAGTGAACCACCATGGCTATCCATGGTGACAACGGCTGGAAAATCCTTTACTTCAATATGCCAGAATGCCTCTGGAACACCGAGTTCATCCAACATGTAAACATCATGAACCTTCACCACAGACTTTGCCAGCGAGGCAGCCATACCACCGATGGCATGTAAATAAACGCCACCTGATTTAGCCAGACCAGCCAGGGTTTTTTCACCCATACCACCTTTGCCAATCACAGCACGGACTTTATAGTGCTCCATGACGGCAGCTTCATATGGTTCTTCACGAATACTTGTAGTAGGACCAGCTGCGACAAATGACCAGGAGCCATCTTCATGTTGCTTGACAACAGGACCACAATGATAGATCATGCTGCCTTCCATGATAGGTTTTAGCCATTCCGGCCAGTTCTCATGGATGTATTTATGAGCCGCATCTCTGGCTGTAACCATCAAACCTGAAATTGCCACCTCATCGCCCATTTTTAATTCGCGAGTTGCTGCTTCTGAAATAGGTAATTTCAGCTTAATCATAACTCACCTCCCCACTGTCTTTCAGAATCATGCTGTGTCTCCGATAAGCCCAACACATGTATGATATAGAGACAAAAAAGGAAGCCGGTAATCGGTGCATGGTACCCATTTTCACGCCTAGAATGGTCGTTTTTCCACCAAAACCCATGGGACCCACACCTAGCTCATTTAAATCAGACAACAGGTTTGATTCCATTTCAGCCAGATCAGCATTAGGGTTGGTATCTGTCATTTTTCTGAATAATTGAGATTTTGCTGTGAGATGTGAAGTGGTTCTGTCACCCCCAACGCCAATACCAAGAATACCAGGAGCACATCCCAGACCCTGGGCAGCATTAACAGCATCCACAATGACCTTATAAACGCCATCCAGATCACGACCAGCACCCAAACCTACATCGGGAAGTTTATATTGGGTGGAAACGTTCTCACATCCTCCCCCCTTAAGCATGAGTTTGAATTCGATATAGTCATTATCCCATTCTTCGAAATGGATAAAGGGTTGTCCTTCACCAATATTATTCCCTGAATTTTTTCCAGTAATGCTATCCACAGCATTTGGACGGAGATAACTTTTATCAACTGCTTCAGCTGTGGCCTCATGAATTAAGGCAGTCAGCTTACGCATACCCACACCTTCAGGAATATGAACAATATATATGTTGGTTCCCGTATCCTGGCAAATCGGTGTGGATTCAGCACGTGCGAGATCGATATTTTTCAGGATCATGCCAAAAACACTACGGGCTGCAGAGCCTTCGTCCTCATTCTGTTGGGCAGCCTTAATACTCTCCACCACATCCACAGGGAGATCTGTGGCAGCCAAACGAATCAACTCCAGAAGCTGATTCTTTAGGACTTTTTCATCGTATTGAAACATTTTTTATCCCCTAAACTACTTAACCTCCCAAACATCACCACTATAGAACAGGTCTTCCAAAGTACCCTTACCCTTAGCCTTGGTGACCTCTTTGATCTGCTCGACCATCATCTCATCATATGAAGGTGCATCAACAGCCCTGAGCACACCAAATGGTGTCGGGTTACGTTGATCAAATGTCATTTCAAGCAGAAGGTTGGTAATGATAGGGTTGGTTTCATCGTGTACGAGAAGATCACTTTCAGACCATTCCTCCCCGAGGTGCACAACTTTGGGGTGGTTGTCTTTCATGATGATACCCTTGTCCTGTTCCTTACCAAAAATCATAGGCTCACCGTGAACAACAAACAGAGCGTTGTCAGGACGGGTCGCTTTATTTTCGACATCTGCAAATTCACCATCGTTGAAAATGATGCAATTCTGGTAAACCTCTATGAATGAGGCACCTTTGTGACGTTGGGATCGTTTGATGCTTTCCTGGAGACCTTTGGCATCCACATCCAGTGCTCTTGCAATGAAAGTAGCATTTGCCCCAAGAGCAACCGCACTAGGATTAAATGGACGATCAATAGATCCAAAGGGTGAAGATTTGGTTTTTGCTCCCAACAAAGATGTGGGAGAATACTGACCCTTGGTCAAGCCGTAGATACGGTTGTTAAACAACATGATATTCATATCAATATTGCGTCGCAAAGCGTGGATCATGTGGTTTCCCCCGATGGAAAACCCATCACCGTCACCCGTGATCACCCAAACAGCCAGGTCAGGATTGGCCAGTTTTACGCCAGATGCAATTGCCGGTGCACGACCATGGATTGAATGGAATCCATATGTATCCATGTAATAGGGAAAACGGCTGGAACAGCCAATTCCAGATACAAAAGTGTAATTCTCTTTTTTCACACCCAAGACAGGTAGGGTTTTTTGCATATTTGCCAGAACCGAATAATCCCCACAACCCGGACACCATCGTACCTCGTTGCCGGGGACAAAATCTTTCCGTGTTAGATTCAGATCTTGAATGTCAACTTTAGTTTCACTCATCTCTCTATACCTTATCTATTCAATTACTCGGGGATTAACCGAGGATCTCGTTAATTTTATCTTCGATTTCAGAAGCACGGAAAGGTTCACCTCGAACGATGTTCAATTGGTGAATTTCTCTGGCCAGCTCACCTTTGAGAAGTAGAGCCAACTGACCTGAGTTAACCTCTGGAATAAGAATTTCATCAAATTCATCACAAATAGCCTTTAAATCTGATGGGAATGGGCTTACCCAGCGTAGGTGCATCTGGCTTACTGATCGTCCCTTTGCAAGCGCACGATCTACAGCGACATGGATGGCACCATGGGTGCTACCCCACCCTAAGACGAGTAGTTTGCCCTTAGGTTCACCGTGGATTTCTGAGGGAGGAATTTCCTGTGTGATATTCTCAACTTTACGAGCTCTTATGTCAGTCATAAGTTGGTGATTCTCAGGATCCTGACTTACCATACCAGTAATATTTTCCTTTTCAAGACCTCCGATCCGATGTTCCAGACCTGTAGTTCCAGGAATTGCCCAGGGACGAGCTTCATTTTCATCGCGTGCATAGGGCATAAATCCATCTTCACCGCGGGCTGAAGAGTCTGGATGACTTACTTCAATCTTAGGTAAGTTTTTTGGATCTGGAATTTTCCAGGGGCCAGAACCCTGGCCAAGATATCCGTCAGATAGTAAAATGACTGGCGTCATATACTTCATGGCGATTCTGGCTGCCTCAAAGGCACAGTCAAAACAATCAGCTGGATCTTTAGCAGCAATGACAGGTATCTGTGCATCACTATTTCGTCCATGGACAGCCTGCAAAAGGTCTGATTGTTCCATCTTCGTAGGCATTCCAGTACTGGGTCCACCCCGCTGAACATTCACGATGACCAGTGGCAACTCTGTGATGATCGCCAATCCAATAGCTTCTGTTTTTAGAGCCATACCGGGACCGGAAGTTGTGGTAACTGCCAAATCACCAGCATAGGACGCACCAATAGCAGATGCAATACCGGCAATTTCGTCCTCAGCCTGGAATGTTTTCACACCATGATTCCTGAGACCTGAAAGTGTATGGAGGATTTCACTGGCTGGGGTGATTGGGTATGACCCCAAAAACAATTCTTTGCCGGCTTTTTCAGCGGCTGACACCAGACCATAGGCCACAGCGACGTTGCCAGTAATATTGCGATATTTACCCTTGGGTAAATCAGCTTTCTCTACGGCATAGGAAGTCGTAAATATTTCAGTGGTCTCACCATAATTGAAACCCGTTTTCATTGCTATGATATTTGATTCGGCAATGGATGGGTTTTTGGCGAATTTTTTTCTCAACCATTCTTCGGTGGGTTCAATGGGACGATTGTACATCCAAAAAAGAACACCCAGGGCGAACATATTCTTGGTTCGCTCAATACCTTTTGAAGTCAGGTCAGAATTCTCAAGAGCTATTTTAACCAGCCTGGACATTTCAATACTGAAGACTGTAAATCCTTCCAAAGACCCATCCTCGAGTGGATTGTTTTCCCAACCGGCCATTTTTAGGTTCTTTGCTGTGAATGCATTGGCGTTGGCCAAAATGGTTCCACCCTTTTTCAAATCCCGTAAATGCACCTTAAGCGCAGCTGGGTTCATGGCCACCAACGTGTCTGGTAAATCACCTGGGGTAAAGACCCGCTGTGATCCAAACATCAACTGAAAGGCACTGACACCAGCAAGAGTTCCAAGTGGAGCTCGAATTTCAGATGGATAATTAGGAATAGTTTTTAGGTCATTCCCGACAATGGCCGTTGCTTCAGTGAAGCGCGTACCGGTTAATTGCATACCATCGCCAGAATCTCCGGCAAAACGAATGGTTGCTTCATTGATACTAATTACTTTTTTCGCCATGAATACGAACTCCTGATTAACGAAACTTTTTATTGATTAAAATTAACTGAAATTTCACTTGTTGAACTAACTCGCTCCCAGGTTTGAACCATGGGTTTAACCTGCTCTTTTTGAGGTGCATATTGATGCAAAATCAGGCCTGAATATCGCGGCTCATTCATGATCAAAAACTAATGTCCACCTAGGCTTAAAACAATGCTGAATGATATCTGGCACCATTTATTTTTCACAAGTATTAGACAAGGCAACTATTGAGCCGTACTATCTATTTTTCCTGACTTTCTAATCCGGTTTTGATAGATTTTGACCCTTGGTAAAATACTTTTTCAGCTGATTCTGAGCCTCTCCAAAAACGGTACGGGCGGGAAAGTTACCATGTCTGTTTAAAACCCCGGCCTGCACCCCTGTGAGTATCTCAATGCCCTCCGAGATAGTTTCAACTGACCATATATTGAATTTTCCAGCCTTCACTGCAGCCTGAATATCAGGCAAAAGCATGAGATGATCCACATTCGCCGAAGGAATCATGACTCCCTGCTCTCCAGTTAATCCTCTAAGCTCACAGAGATGGAAGAAACCTTCGATTTTCTCATTTACCCCTCCAATGGCTTGAATCTCACCCCACTGATTAACAGACCCTGTTACGGCGATCCCCTGCTTAATGGGAATCCCTGATAGCGCGGAGAGAATCACATAAATTTCCGTAGAGCTGGCACTGTCACCATCAATGCCTCCATAGGATTGTTCAAAAGTCAATGTTATGGTCACCGACAAAGGAAAGTTTTGTGCAAAGGTCTGGCCAAAAAAGCCATTTATAATCAAATTGCCCTTATCATAGGTTTTTCCGGAAAGTTTGGCTTCCCTTTCCACTGAAATAATTCCTGGCTCACCCATATAAGTCGTCGCTGTGATCCTGGATGGTTTCCCAAATGAATTATCACCCATGGAAAAAACAGCCAATCCGTTAATCTGCCCAACACGTTCCCCTTTCACATCGATCATCAAGGTTTCACTCTCAATATTTTCCCAGACCTTCTCCTCATAGAGACTTCCACGAAAGCGTTTTTCAGAAATGGCCTTGCGGACATCTTCCATCTGAACCTGCCGATGCTTCTGTTTCTTGGCCCAGTAGGCTGATTCAGTAATCAGGCCAACCAGGGTGCCAAACTGGAGGGAGAGTTTACTCTTATCGCCAGCCAATCTTGAGCTGTACACAATGATCTGGGTTGCTGCCTGTGAGGTAAAGTGAGGTGATTTGCTTTCACGGCAAACCTTGGCAATAAATTGACACAGGAGATGTTCATTTTCAGCATTGCGGTTGACTTCATAATCAAAATCTGCACGAACCTTAAAGGTCTTATTAAATGCATCATCCACTTCCTGGAGATAATGAAAATGATCCGATCGACCGAGCAGGATGACATTCAAATCTAAGGGGATAGGTTCAGGCTGCAACGAGGTGGTGGCGTTAAGGCCATATTGTTCATTCACATCTTCAATTTGCAGAGATTTGTTCTTCAGCGTCCGTTTCAGATACTCCCATACATTGGCACCCTGAAGGACATTCTGGATATCCAAAATGAGGAATCCACCATTGGCTCTTAACATGGCTCCCGAGCTAATCATGGTATAATCACTATACCAGCCCCCCATCACGGCTTCCTTCCCAATTCTACCGAAAAGGTTGTAATACGAAGGATTGGTGTCAACAATAACAGGTGCGCCTTTCTGACGACAATTATCCACCAGCAGGTTGACATTATATCTCTGCATCAACGCTTTTTGACTCTGTTGAGGACTTGGTGCTTCTTCATCTTCCGCGACGCTATCCATACCAACAAATTCCTGGACATGTTCTGCAATATCATCCCTGACTTCCTCAAGATATTTCAAGAGTCCTGGATGATCAGAATAATTTTCCAGCAATCGACCAATGCGGTGTTCCACTGAATCTAAAGCTATCTTTTCCTGGAGAGTTTCAACTACATCTGAACGTTCATCTTCCAGTTCAGCCATATCACGGAGAGCTTCACGTAAATGTTCCTGGATCAGATTAATTTTTTCATTAATCGCTGCCAGCTCCTCTTCGGTGAGTGCCGAAATATCAGCTTCATTCATGGGTGTACCATCTTTAAGCGGAATGGTTTGAAAACCCTCCTGGGTCATATTTAGCTGGATGTCCCGTTCAGCCGCTTCTGCATTCACATTGGCAATGATTTCCTCACGACCAGTATCGAACTCCGCGGTTATTTCTTTTTTGCGCTTCGTATAAATGTCACCGGTAAAAACTTTAGGGAGATCTGTGCTCAAACTGCTTATCAAGCGCTTCATCTGTTTGGCAAATTTGTTGCCCTGTCCGGCTGGCAATTGAAACACCCGGGGATGGTATTCATCTCGGAAATTGAACACAACCAACCAGTCAGGGGGGACCGGTTTTTTGGCGGCAAATTTTTCAACAAGACTTTTTACGATAGTGCTCTTTCCCGTACCGGGAACACCGCCAACAAACACATTATAGCCAGGCGCCAGAAGCTCCAGACCAAATTGAAGTGCCCGAACTGCACGTTCCTGGCCGATGACCTTGTTCAGACTAGGAAGTTCAGCGGTGGATTTAAATTTTAGTGCTTCATCGTTGGTGGTTCTACAAAGATCTTTTGGCGTCAGTTTCTTCATAATCTCATCCTGATCATATTTTTGAATCCAGATATTTCAATGGACTAATTTGGTATACATATCATGTAATTTTGCTTGACTCTATAGTGGGCAAGATAAGCAATTTCGGCATTGTTACTGCCTTAAAATCAAGTCTCTTCACATGATTTATAAAACTGATTGAAGGGGCCAAACTAACGAGGGATGTCACCATGATCTTAGGTTCTCATTATAAGACAAGCCGATTAAAAAAGTCTACTAATCAGCTTCATTCCGTATACATTTTCTGAGCCATTAAAGGGGAAATTATGTCAACGCTGATACACACCGAAGCATTCAATCCAGCCACTGGTGAGTCCTTGGGTCAGATACCACAAAATACACTTGAGGATATTCAACACGCGGTATCGCGAATCCGGAAAGCTCAAGCAAAATGGGCCGATTTTTCCTTTTCTGAACGTGGTAAACACCTCAGGAAAATGCAGCGCCATTTAATTGAACATGGCGAAGAGTATGCCAGAATAATATCGGCTGACAATGGTAAAACCCTGGTTGATGCCTATATGACTGAAATCTCTTCAGCTGTGATAGCGTTCGACTACTATATCAAGCATTCTGCACGGGTACTGCGAGAACGCCGGGTCAAAGGCTCACACATATTTTCTCTTTTCACGCGAAACCGGCTACAGCATGCACCAATGGGAGTCGTAGGGATCATTTCTCCCTGGAATTACCCCCTGGCAATTCCCATGCATGAAATCCTCATGGCCCTCATGTCTGGCAATGGTCTGCTATACAAGGCAGCATCTGAAACGCAGATGGTTGGACAGGTTATTCAAAAAATTGTTGATGCGGGTGAACTACCTCAGGATCTCTTTGTCCAGGTGAATGTTGCAGGACGAATTGCTGGAGATGCCTTTCTAGAGGCTGGGATCGACAAATTATTTTTTACAGGTAGTGTTCCTGTTGGTAAAATCCTCATGAAAAAGGCAGCCGAAACCCTCACTCCTATCTCCCTTGAGCTAGGTGGCAATGATCCCATGATCGTTTGCGCCGAGGCCAATCTGAAAAAAGCTGTCAATGGAGCAATCTGGGCTGGGTTATCTAATTCCGGTCAGAGTTGTGCTGGAGTTGAACGTATTTATGTACACCGTGAGGTCTACAAACCCTTCCTGAAACTTCTCAAGAAAAAGGTTGAGAAGCTTCATGTCGGGCATCCTGATCATCATGATACCCATATTGGTGCCATGACAACATCAAAGCAGCACAATGCAGTACGAAATATGCTGGAAGAGGCCATCGCTCAGGGTGCTGTCGTTGAGGCAATATCACAGATCGATGAAACAACGGATCAAGCACTCCCGGCAACCATCCTCACTGATGTAAATCAGGAAATGCGGGTTATGAAGGAAGAAACCTTTGGACCAGTCATTGGAGTGATGCCCTTCAAGAGCATTGAGGAAGCAATTCAACTAGCCAATGATTCTGATCTTGGCTTAACAGCTTCGATTTGGACCAAGAATCACAGGCTTGGACGAAAAATTGCCACACAAATAGAAGCTGGAGTCGTGACAATAAATAGTCATCTGATATCTCATGCAATTCCAAATTTACCGTGGGGTGGTTTTAAACAGAGTGGTGTTGGTCGAACTCATGGGGAACTCGGTTTATTGGAAATGACCGAAACACGCGTAATCGTGAATGATTATTTCCCATTGAATAAGCAACTTTATTGGACTCCGGTACCCGGATTCGTTTATCGTCGTTGGGTTGGTTTTACCATGATGGTTGGTGGGACCTGGTCATGGAAACTGAAAGGCCTACTAAAGCTAATATTTGGATTTAAACGATTCTAATGACACCGGGGTTTAACCCGGCATCATCAAAAACTACGAGGCTACTACCAGATAGCCAGAACGGCTCCCATAATAAGGAGACCTATCAGGTACATCCCGGAATTGATAAACCATAAATGGAGTGAGCGCATCTCAAAGGCGTGATTCACTCCAAACGATAAGCCTGTAAAGCCCAACCACATGAAGAGTCCCAGGAGGAGTCCTCCCCCTAAACTTGCAGTACTTGTCCAGGCAATCACGTTGGCCATGAAAAATGCCATGAAAAATGAATTCATGATGGCGACAGCGTAGGGGGGCATCATGTTCTTGCCCTCCATGTCGTCCATTTTAATCCCCGTGGCTTCCATCCATGGCTTGCCGAATAGAGGACCATACCAAATAGCTCCCAGTGCCATATTGGCAATGACCAATACGGCAATTGCGATCCAATTCACATCAAAAGTAAGCATTTGAAATCTCCTTTTCACGTTTCCAACCCCACAATAAATCACTATGACTATATTTGTCACAATTTGCAATAATTGAAACCAGAATCCACCATTTTTTACATTTTTCAGTGGTTAATGCTTATGGTACATCGTCTCGATGAGGGCTTTAAATTTTTCGTTAATCTGCTTGCGTTTGAGTTTCAAGGTTGGTGTGATCTCACCACCCTCCTGGGTAAAAGGCTTGGCCATGAGACGGAATTTCTTGATGGTTTCATAATTTGCCAGTTTCTTGGATTGCGCTTCAATACGCTCCTTGAAAAATTCTATGACATGGGGATGAGTAATTAGTTCTTCATTGTCCTGGAACTGAATTTTCTTTTTATGAGCCCAGGCTTCCAGACTTTCAAATGCAGGTACAATTAAAGCACTTACAAAATTGCGCTTATCGCCAATGGCAATGATCTGGTCAATGAAGAAGTCCTTACCAATCAATTTTTCTATGTTCTGTGGGGCAATGTTTTTGCCCCCAGATGTGATTATCAAATCCTTGATGCGATCTGTGATTTTCAAGAAGCCATCCTCATCAAATTCGCCGACATCCCCTGTCTTGAACCAACCATCCACAATACTTTCAGCTGTGGCTTCCGGATTATTGAAATATCCTTTCATGATCTGGGGACCCTTGGCTTGAATCTCACCATTTTCAGCAATTCTAACCTCACAATTGGGTACCAATTTTCCGACTGTACCAAACTTAAAATTCTCTGGCGTGTTGTATGAGATCATGGGAGAAGTCTCAGTCAGGCCATAACCCTGGCAAATGAGCAATCCACAGGCCAGGAAAAACTCTTCTATACTCTTATCGAGTGGAGCTCCACCTGCTGAAAAGAAATTTTTATCCCCACCTACTACTGCTCGCACCTTCGATAGGACTAATTTGTCCAAAACCTTGTATTTCAGAGCCAGACCTATCGGCACTTCCTGTTTTCTAAAGAATAGGTTGTTGTAGGCGGTTCCTGTGGCGATCGCTTTTGTAAATAGAAATCTTTTTATGCTTGAGGCGTTTTCCTGAGAGTTCATCACAGCAGCATAGATCTTTTCGTATAGCCTGGGAACGGATACCATGGCTGTAGGTTTGACCTCCTGTAGAGTTTCAATCACTTGTTTTGGATCTTCCAGATAGGTCTGAACAGCTCCCTTGAGATAGACATAATAGGACCACATCCGTTCATAGACATGGCTGAGGGGTAAAAAGCACAGAGAAACATCCTTGTGACTGACATTGAAATTCGCATCCACACATTCGAACTGATGGAACAGATTTCCATGTGATAACATGACGCCTTTGGGGTGGCCAGTGGTTCCAGAAGTGTAAATGATGGTGGTGACATCATCACTATTGATTTTTCCCGAGCGGAGATTCATTTCCTGGATCAGCTTCTCCCGATCCTGGACATTAAGATAATCGCGGAAATAAGTGGCGAATTTTGTGTCGATCTCTATTGCTGGATCGTAGGAAACCACCTTGAGGGTGTGACCATCTTTATGAATGGAAGCAAGATTCGTATACTGTTCCAGGTTTCCCGCGTAGATTAGTTTGATTCCGGCATCCTGAATGATGTATTTGGCCTGGTCGAGGGTATTGGTGGCGTAAATAGGGACCGATATGGCTCCCACCAGAATACAGGCCAAATCACTGACTGCCCACTCATAGCGGTTGGCAGAATAAATACCAACTGAATCACCTTTCTTTACACCAGACTGTATCATGGCACAGGCGAGGTTTGTAATCTTCTCACCAAATTCCTTGTATGTTAAGGAAGCCCAGCCATCGCCAATCTTATATCTGAGTGCCGTATTGTCACCATACTCAGCAATTTTTACTGTGATCATTTGGCCGATGTGATCGTAATTCATCTGTATATCCCCAATTTCATTATAGTTTATTCGTCTCGCAATATCGCCGATAACTTATTGTACCGTTACCTGTGGAAAAGAAAAACCAGTTGGGATGCGCCCCTATTTACCTGATTTCTTTGATTTTATTTTATGCATAAATCCCGCCACCTTTTCAATTAGCCAGGGATTGTTCTCACCATCCATGGGCATCTGACCTTTGGAACTATACATCCCTTCCATCATTTTCATGACTTCTTTCTTGATCATGCTCCTGAAGGGGAGGTTGGCAATCATGCCATACATGGCTGCATTGCTTTTGGCTGCCAGCTTTGGGTTTGACCGAACTGCTTCAACTGAAGTTTGTAGATCATTGAGATACTCCCCGGTTATTTTTGCATGACCTGGTACGACCATGACATGCAAACCCTCCGGGCGCTGCAATCGATCAATTTGCCAACCTTTTGCTTCCATTTGATCACCAACTGCAAAAATGTTGACCCTTTCATCTACTGAATGGTAGGCAAACACACTCATATCAGGATGACCCAGCACCTTTAACCCTTCAATAGTATTAATACCCTTCTGGAGGTCGGCAGTAATAGTCATAATTTTTCGGGCATTCTCTCTATATCCATCTTCACCAAGAGCATGCATGGCTGCCCATGCCGCTGCAAAGGATCCCCCTGGTCTCGTCCCCAACAATGCCGGTGATGCAAAGACACCTCCAGGCCAATCCTCATGGATAAAAAATTGATGCTTCATATAGCTCATATTTCGATAGATAACTGTAGAGGCACCCTTTGCTGCAAACCCATATTTATGTACATCTGCAGAAATAGACGTCACGCCTTTTACTCGAAAATCGAAAGACGGTATCTCTCCTCCATTCATTTCAATAAAGGGCAGCAGAAATCCACCCAGACAAGAATCCACGTGGAGGGGCAAATCATGCTGAAGTGCCAATTGCCCCAGCTTCTCAATAGGGTCTATCACTCCATGGGGATATGATGGAGCCGAACCAACCAGCATAATGGTTCGACGGTTGATCATTTTTCTCACTGCATCAACATCCACGCGGAAATCTGACTTGAGAGGAGCATACCTGATTTTCACCCCAAAATATTTGGCGGCTTTACTCCAGGCTACATGGATGCTCTCTGGAGCAATCATTTCCGGTTTGAAGGGCAGTGTTCGAAGCGCTCTGGCTCTATCACGATAAGTCAATACAGGCAGCAGACAACTTTCAGTACCACCTGAGGTCAGGGTTCCTACTGTCTTATCATCACCGTGTAGCATAGTGGTTGTCATATTGATGATATCTGTTTCAAATCGCTTCAGGCTTTGAAAGGCCATGGGATTGAGGGCATTTTCAGAGAAATACATGCCATAGGCCTGTTTCAGAAATTCTGTATGCTTATTATCGAGGTGATAGACCAGACTCCAGGTTCTGGAGTCTCGATAATTCACATCCTGTCCCCCATACTCACGCATCTCGTCTAGAATTTTACTCTGATCTATTCCTTGCTTAGGAATGGATTTCATTCACAATGTCCTTTTGAAAAATTGAACGGTAAAAAGTAGAGGTTAATCCAAAATTGTGTTGATCATCACTTGTAAATCAGAGACATCCACGAACTCATCCCTGTTGAGATCTGCCATATCAAGTTGGTACTCACTTGGTACTTGATTGCCCAGCATGATACTCACAAGCTGAATTACATCTGAAATATTCAAAAAGTAGTCGTAGTTTATGTCACCCATAGGATCAAAAATGATATCTCCCTGGCCAAATGACCAGGTGGTTGATGTACTGTAAATAGAGTTCCCGGCATACCACATCCGATATATGCCCTGCTCAATGAGGGCAATACTGGGTCCTGTGCTGGTTTCTTCATTCCAGCTACCGACTGGACCATGTGGAATGACGGGATTGTGTGGATAACGAGTCCATAGAATGCCATCAGGTGAATGAGCAATCCCTACCTGTCGATACAGTCCATCAAAACCCATATAAGCCATCAATAAACTACCATCTTCCCGCTCAATCACTGCAGGAAAGGTTGGGTAATCAGATTCCCAGGAAATATTGGGAGACATCATAAACACGGGATTCTGCTGATCCTCCTCCCAGGTGATACCATCCGACGAATACGCCAATCCCATTCCAATATCAAAATTGACATTCCTGCCGGTGAACCACAGATAGTAGAGACCGTCGCGTTTAAGGACTGATGCATTGTGGGATCTGGATTCGTTCCAGCTCCCTGGTTCGCCCAATTCTAAAATTGGATTCTGGGGATACTTAGTCCAGGCGATACCGTCTGGACTTGTGGCGAGTCCAAGTCGGGGCATGGCTGATGCATTCGTGGCGGTATAATACATTTTATACTCAGTCTCGTCATGTAAAACACAGATGGCCTTAATGTCTTGAGAATCGAAATCTCCAGCTGAACCAATTGTAAGCACAGGATCTGATAATTCATCCCACACGATGCCGTCCTGAGAAGTGGCATATCCAATCTGAATTGGGAGCCCCACATTGCGACCACCAAACCACATTTTATATGCTCCATCTTCATAGAGTACGGTTGGATTAATGACAGCTAAATCATCCCAGGTTTGTGACCCATTAAAAATTGGGTTATTGGGATTATCCTGATACTCTAAAGCCATTAATTGAGATAACAGTATCACAGAAACTATTGCGTAAACCAGGCATGTTTTTTTCATAATCTATTTAAGCTCCCC
The DNA here is from genome assembly GCA_018673925.1 of Fidelibacterota bacterium. GTDB lineage: Bacteria > Fidelibacterota > UBA8477 > UBA8477 > JABMPR01 > JABMPR01. Next base: position 56,057 of record JABHBL010000096.1, on the reverse strand, counting down.
GTTTTTTTAAGAAATGAAATATACTGACAAACACTCGTTTTTGAATGCATATTTTTGGAGCAAATGCAAATTGCCAAGAGTTTGAATTTGGACTAGTTTAGGACAACATTCATACATGAGGTCGCAATGAGCATCACACGCAGGCAAATATTACAAATGGTTGGAACTGGACTGGTAGCTACCCAGGTTCCCATGGCATCCGCATCAGGAATATTTTCGAAATCTACCCTGAAACCACCTCGACTGAAAGCTGGAGATACAGTGGGACTCATCAATCCTGCCGGAGCCACCTTCCATCCTGAAGATGTGGTTATTGCTGAAGAAACTTTTGCGGCACTGGGTCTCAAAATGAAAGCTGGAGCCCATCTTCTGGATCGATATGGATATCTCGCAGGAACCGATGAAGCTAGAGCAACTGATGTAAACAGTATGTACTCAGATCCAGATGTAGATGCCATCATCACCCTCAGGGGTGGGTGGGGTTGCAATCGCATTCTGGATTTGATTAACTATAAAACCATCGCTAAGAATCCCAAAATTATCATGGGTTATAGTGATATCACCAGCCTGCTCCTGGCTCTCAATGCCAAGACCTCACTGGTCACCTTCCATGGTCCTGTGGGTGTCTCCACATGGAATGAATACTCCACTGATTATGTGAAACGTCTGCTGTTCGAGGGTGAGTCTTTCACAATGAATAATCCTACCGACAAGGGTGACAATCTGACTCAAGTTAAGAACCGTATATTGACTATTCATGAGGGTAAGAGCCAGGGCAAATTGTTGGGTGGAAACTTGTCAGTCCTCGCGGCTATGGTGGGTTCAGATTATTTACCTGACTTTAAGGGCAACATCCTCTTTTTGGAAGAAGTCGATGAAGCACCTTACCGAGTCGATCGTATGCTAACACAGCTCAAACTGGCAGGTATTCTGGATAAGATATCAGGGTTTGTCTTTGGCAAGTGTAGCAGTTGTGATTCTGGTGAAAGTTATGGGTCATTCACTTTGGAAGAAGTTCTGGATGATCATATCAAACCCCTGGGTATTCCGGCATGGTTTGGGTCCATGATCGGTCATATCGAGGATAAGTTTACGATTCCCCTCGGTGTCAAGGCTGAGATTGATGCAAAAAAAGGCTCAATCAAACTGCTGGAGCCTGCGGTTATTTAACCAACATATTTTGTGTGGCTCAGGCACTGGACATTGAGTTTATCGAAATGTCCGTTATTGCAGGTAACATCCTCAGGTTTCGACAAGCTCAACCATCGGAAGAGGAAAGCGACAGGCTTTCAGCCTTGTCATCCCGAGCGGAGTCGAGGGATACAATAAAAAGGTGAATAACACATCCCTCGACTCCGCTCGGGATGACGTTACATAAATTCCAATTATATAACTTGAGTTGTTAAGCTATGCCACCGGTGGTGGGAGCTATTTCGATACCAAAACTCTGTGTGGCTGAGATCCATTTTTCTGAGTCATTACCTGTAAAAATGAAATCAAGTGTGACTTCCTGAAACAGCCAGTCTCCGTTTTCTATTTCTCGCTCAAGTTGACCTTCTCCCCATCCAGCATATCCTAACATCATCTTAAAATGACGGGGACCCTTGTCCTCCTGGATGGCATCAATCACCGCAGAATTACTGGTCAGTGAGAATTCTTCAGTCACCTGTAAGGTATCGGAATTGACATAGTCATTGCTGTGAAGGATAAAGCCTTGTTCCAGAGATACTGGTCCACCAAAGTACATGGGTGATATGACTTCATTGATGGCCTCATCGTTGATTATCAGTGTCGGAAAGACTTCCTTAACCACTTTATCATCAAATGATTTGTTCATAATGAGACCCATGGCACCATTCTCATCATGTTCGCAGATAAACACCAGGGAACGACTGAAATATGGATCAGTCAGGTGGGGCATGGAGATGAGAATATGTCCTTTCATGGAAGCCATGATTAAAAGTAGAGCAAATTGACCCAAATCCCATGAGAAGATAAAAAAAATTAGAATAGAGGGATTCCAGGCGGGGATTCTAATCCCCGCCTGGAATTTTGACGAATAATTACTCTTTTGGGAGGAGACGCAACTCCTGAACTTCACCCAATTCCGACTTATCAAGGTGCATATCCACATATTCACCTGCCAACCAGATATCCACAAGATCAGTATAGTGTTGGTGAAGAGGCATGCCCACCTGTCCAGAGGCATTTGCCATGCGACTACGGGTTGCATCTGACAGATCAACCAACAATCTCATTGATGCCGTCATCTCAGCCATATATGGTGCATCAAAATTATGTGTCCCACGATTGACTGTCTCACCGTCACCACCAAAAGGAAATGGACCATAATTGAAGAACTTCTCGATAAGACCACCCTTGGCCTCAAATGGGTGATGAAAAGCTATCTTGTGGATGCCCCCCCACTCCCACGTCTTGAAATCATCTGATTCAAATTTCTGCTCCAGGCTAGTCATGGCTGTCTCAAAAGCTTCCAGAAGTAAGACATCTCGAGTTTCAAGGACGGACGTTTCCACCATGTCATACCACGGATTTTCATTGTCCTCCAGCATCTTGACCCAGCGGTTGAGTGAGATATACCAGGTATCCAGATATTTTTCCGCCAGCTCCAGACCCATGTCATCAACCCATATCAATCTAAGAAAGGTTTCCATGGTCTCATGATAGATGGAACCCTCAACCCCATTGGGATCCAGTTCATGATCCCAGACTTCCATTAGATTTCGAACATCCTGTTGGGATTCTGGGATAACTGGTACGAGATATTTCAGAAAGATGGGCGCCAGATACGACTTCCTGTCAAATTGAAAGGTAGCCATATCATCCAGGCTAAGTTTCTCTTTGGACTCGAGGAGATCCTTGATGCGACGGGTCCGATATTCAGGTGCATAAACACCTGGCATGGGATAGGGATAATCCGAGCTATAAGGCTCGGCATTAGCGGACACGATCATACCACCCTCAGGATTATATATATGGGGCATGTCTTCAAAGGGGATATAGCCTTCCCAATCAAATTCACCTGACCAGCCTGGCACAGGAAAGACTCCCGATCCGCTTTTCCGGATGGGTACCTTACCAGCGCCGTAATAGCCAATATTGCCATCAACATCAGCATAAACAAAATTCTGTGGAGCTGTTGAGAAATGTGAAAGTGCTAGCGAGAATTCACCCCAATCCTGAGCATGGTTCAAGCGGTAAAAAGCTTCCATCTCTCCATTAAACTGATGTCCTGTCCAGGATAACGCCAGGAGTTCCTCATCCTCTTTAACAATGGGTCCATGGATGGTTTTTCGAATTTCAAATTCTTTGATCCTGAAACCATCCTCCTGTTCACTGTCTTTGATGCGAATAGTCTGGGGGATAATTTCGAATTCCAGCCACTCCTCCAGATACATGTATTGGGTATCATCGTCAGGGTTGGGCTCTTCAATAAAAAGATCCTGAACATCGGGACCCATATTGGTGATACCCCAGGCAATGTTGCGGTTGTGTCCGATTAGGGCAGTCGGTAATCCTGGAAAAAAGCTCCCGGCAACATCCAAGCCCGGCGTGCTGAGATGGGCAAAATACCAGGGTCCAGGAAGTCTGGATCCATGGAGGTGGGGATCTGACGCCAGCAGTGGTTTACCCGAGACAGAACGTTCTCCAGAAACAACCCAGTTATTACTACCTCCATTGGTTCCGAGAAGCTCTCTGAGTTGGGTAGCCTGGGAGATCATTTCTGAATCTCCAGCTCTGGTTTTTCCAAAAGTATCGAGAAGCTTCAGGTGTTCAGGAGCATAATAGGGAAATAGTTCCGCAGCTCTTTCCACGCCGAGCTTCTCGTTGAGCTGACGATAGATCAACTCCATGTCATAGTTATATGAGAGTTGCCAGCTTTGAAGTTTTACGATGGCCATCATATCAGCAATACTCCATAGCATGGGTGCATGACCCAGCAATCTGAATTCAATGGGCAAGGCCGGATCATCTTTGATAAAGGAATTAATACCATCTCTAAAAGCCGTTAACATGGTTTGAACTCCGGGAGGGAAGGTATTAAATAGCTCCTCGGGATTTCTGGGCCTCAACATAATACGGCGCAGAAATTTGTCAGATTTCAACATGCTCTCACCAAGAATTTCACTAAGACTCCCATTCCCAGCTGCGCGGAGAAATTCCATCTGGAAAAGTCGATCTTGAGACATGGCATAACCCAGTGCAAAGAATGCATCAGCTTCGGATTCAGCCATGATATGAGGGATACCAGAAGCGTCTCTCAGAATAGACACTTCTTTGTCCAGTCCCTTAACCATGACCTCACCAGCATGGTCCGGTATACCAATTTTGAGATAATGATTCAAATATGCAGCACCCAATAAGAGTATAACGACGAACACTACGATTATTTTCTTAAGCATAAAGCCCCCTTCAGCAGGTTATATAAACAGACTAATTCTTGATCTTTAACACATCAGCCACTCTCTCAGCCAGTGACAGGTAGGTGGTGAGTTTACCACCAAAAATATGGAGTAATTTGGTATTCCCCTTTGTATGCAAATCCAGTTTGTATTCACGGCTGACATCCGTGACGTCACCTTTACGACGGACAAGAGGTCTTACACCAATATATATATCGCGTACATCTTTCCTCTGAAATTGATGATCGGGCTTGAGATAGGCATTCACCTGATCCAGTAAATACTGTATGTCACTTTCCTGAGCGTGGAGGTCATCCATCTCACAGTCTTCCTCACGTTCGGTGGTACCGATGAGGGTCTGGTCATTTTCAGGCTCCGGAATAATGAAGAAAATTCTTTTTTCTTTGGTTTGCATAAACATGAGCTCTGGCACGATGAGACCATCAAAGATCAGATGAATCCCACTCACTTTGCGGATTTGAAAACGGGCGGGAAAATCAAATTTCTCGTTGACTTCATTGAGCCAGGGACCAGTGGCATTCACCAGTATGGGGGCGAAGAAATCTCCAGTACTTGAATACAGTTCAAAGTGTTCATCGTTTGATTTGATACTCTGAATTTCACAATGAACGATGACCGTCCCCCCCAACTTCTGAAAATCATCGGCGACTCTGCGAGTCAATTCACGATCATGGGTCTTGGCATCAACGTAGGAGAGCACCGAATTGAGTCCGTCCTCAATGAAAGCTGGAAAATCTGATTTAAATTCCGAGATATCCTCTGTTTTAGAGTGTCCAACTTTGCGAGAGCCAGAGAGAAGATCATACATCCACAAACCAATTCTAATCATCCATGCTGGTCTGGGGCTACTTTTATATATAGGTAGAATAAACCGCCTGGGCTCCACCAGATCCGGATATTTGGTTATAAGTCGTTGCCGATCATGGAGCGCTTCATAGACGAGGTGAATTTGACCTGTTTCCAGATAACGTAAGCCACCATGAATGAGCCGTGAAGATTTTGAGGAAGTTCCCTGACCTACACCCTCCTTATCAAGGAGCAAAACCCGTTTGCCAGATTGAGCCAATTTTTCGGCAATACCACAACCGTTAATACCGGCTCCCAGTACGATCACATCATAGTTTTGCATAGGCGAAAGATAACTCTTTGATCAGGTATTAACGAACAGCTTTAAAAGCAGATATTTTGAATACCAGGGAAGCCATATTCGTCATCCCGAGCGGAGTCGAGGGATACCAATTAAATGAATTATCACCTCCCTCGACTCCGCTCGGGATGACTTAACTGAATTTTCTGGTGTTATTGATGGGAAATTGTCTATTGAAAAAGTGGCCACCAAACCAGAGCCACCAGAGCCAGGGAAATGACGGACATTATCGCCATCTTCCAGCCGGCGCGCAGAAAGTCAGGTGCTTTGACCAGCCCACTGGAATAAATGATGGTGCAAGCCGGTGCGGCCACCGCTGTGAAATAACCAAAGGCTGAGGATATAACCGATGCCAGACCAAGGAGGATAGGATCACCCCCGAGATTAAGGACAACAGGTCCTACCACTGCCACCGTTGCCGAACTGCTCAATAGATTTGATAACACCCCACTCAATCCTACGGAAACGACAGCTCGCAGGGTATCAATATTGGGGATCAAATTCTGCAGAAAATTAACACTACCCTCAGCCAACCAGGCAGCTCCTCCAGTATTTTTCATCTGAACACCAATTGATATAGTCGCCCCAAATAATAGAATCACTCCCCAGTTGACCCCTCTGCTAAGCTCCTTCCATGAAACCAGGCCAAAGGTTAAATAGAGAAAAATCCCCATTAGTGCGATACTCCCTAATCCATAAACTTCACTTAAAGCGATCCAGCCATACAGAACAGCTGCAAATAGACCGAGAGAGGAGATTTCTTTCCAGGACATCTTCCCAGCATGAGCCACTTCCACTGAAAGATGTCGAACGGCGGTATCCAACACCTTCAATTCAGGTGGGAAGGTCTTTAATATGATGAAGGTTGTAATGGGGATCTCAATCAGTACCATGGGGTAAACCATTTTCATCCATTCAATATAGCTAAGACTGCCAGATCCAAATTCGGCCCAGTAATTCATCATAATCACATTGCGCCCACCACCACTGGGTGTTCCGATGGATCCAATGGTTGCTCCATACGCTATGGAAAAGAGTAGAGCCGCAATAAGACCTGTGTTTGACTGTCCCTTTTTGGAGGTATATCGAATCAGTGTTAGGGCGACAGGAAGCATCATGGCAGTCACCATATGGGGACCAACAAAGCTAGAAAGAATCGCCGAGATGGCGGTGAAACCAGCCACAATTCTCCAGGTTTTGTTGCCAGTAAGACGGATGATTCCCAGAGCAAGTCGTTTATCCAGACCCTGACTTACGATGGCTACAGCCAACATAAGAGATCCCATGATAAAGAAAACCGCATCGTTCATAAAATAGCCACCGACCTCATTGGCTGTGCTGCCTCCGATAATGACTTGCCAGAAAATTAGCTGAAGCGCAATGGCTGGAAGTGGTATGGGTTCTTTCAGGATAAGTATGAGGGTCATCAAAATGATGATGAGAATATGATAACCATCTTGACCAAGAGATTGAGGATGTGGAACAAAAAAATAAAGGATGGCTCCAATTGCCAGTGCGATCAGGAGCCAACGTTTCTGTTGGATCCAAAATAGCATGTCAGCGGAGATATGCATTGGAGAAGTCCTGTTATCGGACGATCAGAATCGGGACATCAGTTTGTTCAAGTGTCTTGATGGGCTTGCTTCCAAACAGAAATTGCTTCACAGGATTCAATGTCGAGGCACCCATGATGACAAAATGATTATCACCGGCAAACTCCACAAAAGTTCTCACAGGATCTCCAGTGAGAAAAAATTGTTCAACTTCAATCCCTCTGGAATCAAAGTATGCTTTGGCTTTATCTGCTGCACCTTGATACCCTGCTCCGAACCGCTTAGTTTTAGAAACAGTAAGAGTTCGAACAGGCCATCCCAATTTTTCGGCAATCAATGCTCCCCACTCAATGGTCTTACCTGTAGCCGTTGAATCATCCACCAGGAGCAAGAGTTTATATTTCTTGCGGGGATTAAATTTTTGTAGTACAAAAATAGAAGAGGGTAGATACTGGAGTATGGAGTGAGCGAGATGGCGTTTGTTCTGACTCCCACCAATAATGGCGAGATCATATCCCTCAAGTTGTATTTCCTTCCTCAACTGATCAACCAACTCACCTTCCCGAAGGACGAGCTCGATGCGGCAGCCCTTATCATCAGGTAAAATGACACGGACACGACCATCTTCTTCATAGACATGATCCGGATTGAATTGAATTTTTGCCAACTCTTCATTATCTGGAGATAGTGTCTTAAGTTCCTGTAAGGCCCATTCCAGCACCTCCAAACCAGGATGGATGATATTCCAGTTGTCCAAATTTTGGCGGGTGAGATTAACAGAACTTCCATGAAATTCACTGGCTCTTTCACCGACATAAACCACACCATGACTGGCATCAAAGACAGAGGCAATGAGCGCTCCCATCTTCAAAGTGGGTTTTGAGTATTCAGCACTACTTACTGCAGTGAGAAACTTGAGAGATTTTGGGTCGAATAGAACTTTCTTGTTTGTCATAATAGTGGCCACCATAATAAGGATAATCCAAGCAGGCTAACAAGGGATAAAACGCCCATTTTCCAACCAGCTCTGAGAAAGTCTTTTGATTTTACCAGCCCGCTTGAATAGATAATGGTACAAGCTGGAGCTGCTACGGCTGTGAAATAACCAAAGGCAGAGGCTATTGCTGTAGCAAACCCGATAAGAATTTGATCCCCACCCAGGTCAAGGACAATAGGACCTACAACAGCCACTGTGGCAGAGCTGCTCAAAATATTTGACATAACACCGGTGAGAAGCACGGAGACACTTCCTTGAAGTATTGCAGGGTTATCGATAACTCTACCCAGATTGGTAATGATGACATGGGCAATCCACTCTGCGGCACCGGTTTGGTTCATCTGAATACCGATGGAAATGGCAGCGCCAAAAAGAAGTATGACACCCCAGTTGGTTTTACGGTTGAGTTCTTGCCATTCAACCAATCCAAAAGAGAGATACAGGAAAACACCGAGGAGAGCGATAATCCCCAATCCAAAATCCTCACTGAGAAAGACCCAGCCAAGAAACACCAGAATAAAAAGAATAATTGCTAACCATTCGCGACCTTTGATCTTGCCCGCCCGGGCCACATCGACAACCAGTTTACGTACAGCGCTATCCAGATTGCTATGTTCTGGTTTAAAGGTCCAGAGTAGAATGATAACTGTAAATGGTATTTGGAACAATACCATGGGATAGACATACTTGATCCATTCCAGGTAAGTCACAGATCCAGCTCCAAATTCAGCCCAGTAATTCATCATGATTACATTACGGCCACCACCAGAGGGCGTTCCAATAGATCCAATAGTCGCACCATAGGCAATTGAGAAAAGTAGTGCGGCAGTTAATCCCGCCACTTTTCTGGGATCCTTATGGGCATATCTCACCAGGGTTAATCCCACCGGCATCATCATAGCTGCGACGGTATGTTCGCCAATAAACGAGGCCAGGATAGCTGAAATCGCTGTGAATCCAGCAACAATCCGCCAGGTTTTATGTCCCGTCAAGGTGATAATCCCAAGGGCCAGCCGTTTATCCAGCCCCTGACTCACAATGGCTACTGCCAACATGAGAGAACCCATAATAAAGAATACAGCATCGTTCATAAACGACGAAGCCACATTATTGGCTGTATCTATCCCAAGAACCACCTGCATAAATAGCATAAACATGGCTATGGCAGGAAGGGGCAAGGGTTCAGTCACAATGAGGATCAACGCCATTGAGATGATTATAAGAGCATCAAAAGCGGCTGGATTCAGATCAGTTGGGGGCGTTACGAAATGATGCATGCACATGCCGTACACCATGGCAATCAACAGCCACTTTTTCTGACGTATCCAAAACAGGATATCAATGTATGAATTCACTACAATCCCCTGAGGTCTCGGATTATTCCGAGGAAGTTCAATATGACCTTTGGCAAATGGGATTGAAACAACTTATCGTTGTTCCTCAGATTTGGTCAACTCTCTTCCTTTTTCAGATAAAAGAGTTCCTTGCTTGGTGCCAGTGGTCGACCCATCCATAGTGGTCTTCTCAAACCATCAGGATGCGTTTCACGTTCTTTCGCCCATCCATTCCATTTTTTGAAGTGAGCAAATGATTTCTCAGTATCTACAAAGACATCACCGTACTTTTCACCATCTTTTGGTTTGGAAATAGCCACTTTCTGGAGCCAACAATGGGCACCGGATACTGGATCAGGTTGCACAGCATGGGTGATATTCTGATGAACACCTCCATCACGCCACCAAACCCTCTGAGTATCAGGATCGCTGGTTTTCCAGGGTTCAACACCTCTAGTGGTTTCCATGCGCCACTTGCCTTGACCCTCGTTGCTGATGTTCACCGTATTGGTCATGAACTTATTGCCCTGATCCTGTTTACGACGCCAGCGTCCAATGTGGTGTGAACAAGCCACAACACTGGGCTTGATGGCCTCAGTGACCCAGACCTTGTCTACAAACCAGCCAATCTCTGTCTCGATTTTTAAGAGCTCCCCAGTTTTCACGCCAAGCTTATCAGCATCCAGCGTGTTGATCCAGATAGGATTCCTATGGGCGATTTCTGTCAACCATTTGGCATTAGCAGAACGAGAATGGATATGGGTTGGTAATCTGAAGTTGGGCAGAAGTACACATTCATGACGGCTTTCATCCATATGATCGCGGTGGACATGGGATTTGATATAACCAGGAATAGCTTGATCAGGATAACCAAAATCAGCTGTGGTCTGAGAATAGAATTCCTGCTTCTTTGAAGGTGTGGGGAAGCCGCTGTATTTGACGCCCTTGTCTTCAACACCTACAATCTCACCATCTTTATACACACTGCCATTTTCATTAACAGTGGTTCCTGACTGAGCTTCGGTTGACATTTCAGTCTTGTTCTTTGAGTACAGACTTGGAACCACATTAAAGGCACCATACTTGCGCATATAATCGAGCGCTGTGAGACCTTCTTCTGCGGCAGTTTCTTTGAGACCTTCAGTGTGTTCAAAAATGTACTGGTAATACTCATCAATGGTTATTTTTTCACCGTCACGGTAGGGACTCATGAAGTGTTTGCGGATCCCCAGATCATCATCCTTATCGATCCGCCAGGATAATTCAATCCAGAATTCATCCTCTTCCCAAACTTCACCAGGATTCACTTCATAGGTGAATTTGACTTCTTTACCATCACGTCGCGCCTTTTCCCGCAATACGGGTTGACGGAAGGCGATCCACATCCCGGAATGGGTTTCATATGAATTGATATCATGACGCTCAGGTCCATGACCCATGGGTAAGACATAATCGGCAAAAAAGGCCGTTTCATTCCAGGTAGGAGTGAGAGCAATATGACAACCAACGGATTCATGGTTAGAAAGCATTTCAATCCATGAAAAACCATCTGGATAGGTCCAGACAGGATTAAATACTCTTGTGAAATACACATCCATTGAACCTCGACCATCTTTGATGAGGTGAGGTAGAATCTGACTCATTTCAAAATGATTCAGGGTGTATTCCTTGGGAAAATGTAGCTCGTTCCAGACCGGAGGACCTGGGGGCACATCAAAGAATTCAGGGTGAAATTTATTCCAGGCACTGGGCGAGGTTCCACCAGGGGTTCCCACTGAGCCTGTCAGAACATTCAGAAAATGCAGCGTCCGTGAGACTTGCCAGCCACCAAGATTACCAATGGAAGCACCACGCCAGACATGGGTGGAAAGCTGTGATCCTGCTGAGGCCACAACATGGGCAACTTCTACAATCTGTGAAGCTTCAATCCCTGCTTCCTTTGCTGCATATTCTGGTGTGAATTCAGCATAAGCTTCAATGGTTTTTTCAATAAAGGTTTCAAAAGTGTGCGGTGCATCGGGGTGAACTGCTTTCAGATACTCATCCCAATTTACCCAGGTTTCAATGTATTCTCTATCATAGAGACCCTCTTCCAGGATGATCTTGGCCATTGCCAGAAAAACAGCGGCTTCAGACCCTGGATAGGTTGGCATCCAATAATCAGCGTGGGAGGCTGTATTTGAGAGACGGGGATCCATGACAATAAGCTTGGCACCCTTCATCTTGCCTTCCATGATGCGTTGAGCATGTGGATTAAAATAATGACCGGTTTCCAGGTGAGAGCTGGCCAGGAGAATCACCTTGGCATTGGTATGATCTGGTGAAGGTCGATCATATTTATGCCACATGGCATATCCTGCTCTAGCTCCTGCTGAACAAATATTGGTATGGGAGTTGTGACCATCCACACCCCAGGCCTTTAGAACACGTTCCATGTAACCTTCATGACCAGGTCGACCCACATGGTAAACCACTTTATCTCGTCGTTCTGCCTTTAAAGATTTTTGGATTTTGGCACCGATTTCATCAAGAGCCTGATCCCAGGAGATCTGTTCCCAGTCACCAGCTCCACGTTCACCCACTCGCTTGAGGGGATAAAGAATGCGTTCGGTGTCCTTGACCTGATTGATGGTGGCTGGACCTTTGGCGCAATTTCTTCCACGCGAGCCTGGATGATGAGGGTTTCCCTCGAATTTGCGGATTTTATCATCACCTTTATCAATATAGGCTAGCAAGCCACAGGCAGATTCACAGTTAAAGCAGGTCGTGGGAACGATGCTATATCGACGTTCCTTTTTCACTGGCCAGGCTTGAGGATCCAGCTCTACAAAATTATCCCATTCTTCTGGTTTAGGATATTTGTAGAGGGGACGCGGTCCCTCCAGAGCATATGCTTCAGAGGCATCTTCGTGCTGAGAAATCCTCGGAATGAGTCGGATACCCTCGGCAAATTTTTCTATCCACGATCTTTTCATAATTATTTCCCCGGTCCTTCATTAAAGAACAAATTATTCAGCATGCTCAACTCCCTCTTAACTCAAGGGGATTAATTGAGGTACTCTCACACGCACAAATTCGGTGATAAAAATACCAGCTGCTGAGAGTCCAGCGGCAATGAGTAACATCAATTCTGTGTCAAGCGTAAAGAGCATGATCAATGGAACCAGATTTCCCATAATGATACCCAGCATGAAATGCCTGGAATAAAAACCTGAAATCATGAGATGATGGGCTCTTTTTGTATCTGAAGTCGCGTGAGGTGTGATGAACTCAAGTCCGATAAGAGCCAAGTTTACCAATACGGCCAATTTCAGGATGAGCAAGGTCAAAATAGAATCTACACCGCCAAGAAATAACCAGCCTGCCGACCCTGCTATCAAAGCATGAATCAACATATGTACCGGAGCCAGATGACTTCCCCAGAGATCACGGCCTTTGGCCTGTGCCAATAGAAAGGCCGTATAAATAGCTGTTAAAAGAGCGACAGGAGCCGTCAGATTGATGAGCAGGGTTCGGAAACCGAGATCAAAGAAATTATCTGCCATCAAAGCAGTGATAATAGCTCCAAAGACAGTAATCAAATAGCCACCCCGCACCAGCCATGAGGACCAGTTGGGTCTCAGCAAGACATAGAGGAAGCGATCTGGTCTATCAAGATCCTTGACCAGCAAACCTCCCGTTAACATCATAAAAACAATGGCTGCCATATAGCCGTTAAACTCAAGAGTTGAGTCTGCTGCTGCTCCAAACCAGGAGGTCAGTGCCAATACCAGGAGCAAACCAGTGGCCACCGATTTTGTCCAGATGTAGGCAGGAACTTCCCAGCCCCAGAGTACACCTTTGGCAGGTGAATCGTATACACGACGGGTTGCACTTTGCTCCTCGGCCTTGATTTCTTCCAGAACTTTATCAATGGCCCGCTGATCAGGTTGCGTTCCATTCTTGGCATGGGATTCAATGGCCATTTGAACAAGGAGATCAGCTTGACTCTCTGTGCGCTCAGTTGTTGCGGCAGCCGGGGCGTGATGACCCACTCCTGAGGCTTGTTCGCTCCAGATATAATTATCTCGACGTTCAGCATTGCTGGGTGTGAGCATATCTGAGTCACCCTCGATATAGTAAAGATTCGGTGTAGTGCCTTTTTCGGGTTTCCGTGTCACCACATGCTCCATTGCTACAAAGGAAGCAATTTTTGAATGGGCATCATCCAGATCACCTGAAATGATAGCCTCCGTTGGACAAATCACCACGCAGGCAGGTTCGTATCCAGTATCAACCCGGTGAGCACAGTAATTACACTTGGCTGCCGTATTGGTATCTGGATCGATATACAGGGCGTCATAGGGACAAGCCTGCATGCAGGATTTACAACCAATACAACGATCATTGTCAAAATCGACAATACCATCCATGCGGGTATGGAGTGCTGACGTGGGACAGATTGTGGTACAGGGTGCATCTTCACAGTGGTTGCAGCGATGTACGGAAAAGGAGCGACTCGCATCTGGAAAGACACCCTTTTCAATGTACTTCACATGGGTGCGATTGACACCGATGGCCACATCATGTTCAGACTTACACGCAACCGTACAGGCATGACAGCCGATACATTTGCGATTGTCTATTACAAAGCCATAATTCATTATTCAGGTCTCCCCCATTCTATGAATTTGGGTGTTCTCATTAATTTTTTTCTGATCAGGCTGACTGTTGAGCAGCGTATGCTGAGGCTGCACATTCATTTTTACCAAGATCCATTGAGGACTGTTCATCATCCTCTGGATCAAGCCAACCAGCATTTACTTTGCGAATTTCAGCATATACATCAGGTTGTTTACGAATGTTTTGTTTTATGAATTCCACAAAATCGGCTTCAGTTGAGATGCCATAAATAGCGGCATTGCTATCCAGGATATTCTGGAGTGTGTCCATGAATACCAGATCCTCATCGGCTTCAGCCCACTCAATATAGTGACCGGGTAATATCTGGAGTGTAGGATCCATGGTCTTTATCTTTTGGGTCATGGTCTCATAGAGCATGCCAGCCCATTCCACTGCCTTCCCGCCCAGATCAGGACGACCTAATGATACGAGGAAAATGGTGTCACCAGATACCACAAAGGTATCATCAATTTTGTAGCAGGTACTTCCTGGAGTATGACCGGGGGAATGCACGACTTCGATGTCTGGTCCGTTTGGAGAAGCTTTGAAAATATCCCCATTCTGGACGGCAGTATAATCAAAGCTGGCACCCATAAAGTCACCGGAGTGTCCATAGACTTTTGAACCCACTGCTTTTGAAATAAAACGACTGCCGCTGATATAATCAGCTTGAAGATGTGTTTCAAAAGTTTGTGTGATTTTACAACCATGTTCGGCGGCAAATTCGGTATAGAATTCAAGGTTTCGTGAGGGATCAAAAATGCTCAGTTCACCTTCGGAGATGACTCCCCAGCTTAATGAAGCCTTCCCGGGCCGAATAAACTGCCACACCTCAAAGGCTTCACCTTCCTCATTGACTCTGACCGGTGCCAGCATATTACCCCAGGAGACAATGCCTTCCTTGAGATATCCAACATCCTCAAAGCCATGACTTTCCAGGATTTCACCAACATATTGGGCTGAACCTTCTTTAGCACAAACCACCTTGATCTTTTTATTCCGAGGAACCTTGGCTACCGAGGTCTCTTCTTCTTCCATAAAGTCGAAGTAAGGAACATTCAACATATCGACTTTATGTGGGCTTTCTACTTGAAAGCGACCAAAGTCTTCTTCGTTCCTCACATCTAACAGCAGAAAATCATCCTTCTGTCTGAGCCAGTTAAAAAGTTCATTAGCTGAGTAAGGGGTTAACATAATCTCTCCTCGTTTATCATTTCATCCGTTGGATAAAGAAGTGTTTACTCTGTCCAACCTGCTTTATATCCAGGAGTTTTTGTCCGGAGGCTCTGCACCAGGCCTTGAGATCTGGCTCGCTTCAGGGATGAGCGCTTGAAACTTCAAGAACCTCGCCCATACCCATGCTTTTGATCTTCTGATGAGAGCGAATAACTGGCATTCCCATGCCACAGGTACCCAGCTCAATGTGGGCATCAGCGCTATAATCTGCTCCGTTTAAACTCATTTAGACAAACAACGATATATCTGAATCCGCTGCAAACTCAAGAAAGCTCGCTGCACCACCAAGTTCAACACCATCAATAAAGTCATCGGCTTCGAATCCAAAAACATCCATAGTCATCTGGCATCCAATCATTCGGACACCCATATCAACACACATTTCTCGTAATTCTTCAATACTGGCTACACCTTTATTGGCAAAGGTTTTCTTCATGAATGAAGTCGCCATGCTTTCATATCCTGGAATATTGTTTGCCAGAATATTTGGGATAGGCCATTGGATACTCTGAAAACCCTCTGGACCAAAGGGCATTTTCATGGGCATGGCCGGATTGGTCTGAGGTGCTACATTTGCTTCAATTTTCTTATTTAAAAGGGTCAAACCGTAGAAGGTAAAAAATACTCCTACTTCCATATCCATTGCAGCTGCCGTAGAGGCCAGAATAAATGGCGGGTATGCCCAATCCAGCGTACCCTGGGAGGCGATTATTGCCAGACGTTTTGGTTTTGATTCACTCATAAGTGTATGCCTCCAGCCTATTTCTTCTGAATGAAGAATACGTATCCTTCATCCGTCTGCTCGCTATTCAGAAGTTCGTTGCCCGTGCGAGATGCCCAGGCTGAAATATCATTTTTTGATCCTGGATCCGTGGCAACCATTTTTAAAACCTGTCCACTGTCCATAGCATCAATAGCTTTTTTTGTTTTGATTACTGGCAGAGGGCAATTCATGCCCTTACAATCCAATACCTGATCAAAATTCATTTCACTCATTTCTAAATACTCCTTTTTATCTCTGGAAAGATGTCCCCGACTTGCATATCGCCGGAATCCAGGCTCACTTTGCATGAATGCATGCAATCCAGAAGTTTGCGGATAAGATCACTGGCCAGAAAGTAGTAAAGACGCGTGCCCTCCCGACGTGAGGTCAGGATGTTATGGCGTTGCATATATCGCAGATGTTGAGAGGTGATTGGTTGTGATAAACCAATTTCACGTTGGATATCTCCAACATTTCGTTCTCCAGCCTGTAGGTATTCAACGATTCGAAGACGCTCAGGATGTCCCAAAGCTTTGAGAACTTTGGAGGCAACTTCGAAAAATGATATATGCTTTACTTCATTCATGATCAGAAAAATAGAGCTTTGTGACAATTTAGGTCACCAATATAGCGTTTTTGCTATATATGTCAAGCTGAATATGTGCGTAAATTAACGACTGCATGTTGCATGTACTTATGGCAATTGATTTTGGTAAGCAAAAGCTTAGTTTGTAAGGTGTTTAGCATGATAAAATATACCACTCCCTTACATGACATATCATTGAACAACCCAATAAATTTCAGGAGCCCCCATGGCTAGCAAATCAAAATCATTAGATAGTTTTAAGACCCGGTCAACCCTGCATCTCAATGGTCAAGAATTTGAGTATTTCGATCTCTCTAAGCTAAATGCAGAACACAAGTTAAGCAAGCTTCCCATTGCTCACAAAGTACTGTTGGAAAACATGCTGCGTTTTGAAGATGACATCACAGTTACAAGTACCGATGTTGAAGCCGTTTTGGACTGGGATGCCAATCAACCACCTTCACATGAAATCCAATTAAGACCCAGTCGTGTTCTCTTACAGGATTTTACTGGCGTTCCTGCAGTGGTAGATCTGGCCGTGATGCGTGACACCATGGCTGATCTCGGTGGAAATCCTGAAAAAATCAATCCCTTGCAACCTGCCGATCTGGTCATTGATCATTCCGTGCAAGTGGACAAATTTGGTTCCCTTGGAGCCTTTGCCGAAAATGCCACCATTGAAATGGAGCGAAATCGTGAGCGTTACGGATTTTTACGTTGGGGACAAGAAGCATTCGAAAACTTTCGTGTGGTTCCACCGGACACCGGTATCATCCACCAAATCAACCTGGAATACTTAGCCCAGGTAGTCTTTAAAAAAGAAACTGAAGATGGAATCCAAATATATCCTGATTCACTAGTTGGTACTGATTCACACACAACCATGATTAATGGACTAGGTGTCCTGGGTTGGGGTGTAGGTGGTATTGAAGCCGAAGCAGTCATGCTTGGTCAGCCTATCTCAATGCTTATCCCTCAAGTTATTGGATTCAAACTTACAGGTAAAATGGCTGAAGGCACCACTGCCACAGATCTGGTACTTACCGTTGTGCAGATGCTTCGCGAAGCTGGCGTGGTTGGAAAATTTGTTGAATTTTATGGTGAAGGTATTGCCAACCTCAGCCTTGAAGATCAGGCAACTATCGCCAATATGGCTCCAGAATATGGTGCCACCATGGGCTACTTCCCTGTGAATGCCGCAACTATCAATTATCTGAAATTTAGTGGTCGCGATGCTGAGCAGGTTGCTCTGGTGGAGGCCTACACCAAGGCCCAGGGGATGTTTTATGAAGCTGGTGTTGACCAGGCAGTGTATTCAGCAAATCTTGAATTGGATATGAATACGGTTGTTCCATCCATTTCTGGACCCAAACGCCCTCAGGATCGTATCGAATTATCTAAATCCAAAATCACGTGGATGAGGGATCTTGAGGTTCTCAAGGGAGACAGCAAAGGCGCTTCTGATGTTGAGGGAAGCGAATATCAATTAAAGGATGGCGATGTCGTTATTGCTGCTATTACCTCCTGTACTAACACCTCAAACCCTAGTGTTCTGGTTGGTGCTGGTCTGGTGGCTAAGAAAGCCGTGGAACTCGGTCTGGATATCAAACCCTGGGTCAAACCCAGCCTGGCGCCTGGATCCAAAGTTGTGACGGACTATCTGGAGGCAGCTGGTCTCACCCCCTACCTGGATCAGCTTAAATTCAATCTGGTTGGATATGGTTGCACCACCTGTATCGGAAACAGCGGACCTCTACCTGCTCCCGTATCTTCTGCAGTGGAAGCGGGTGATC
The DNA here is from genome assembly GCA_018673925.1 of Fidelibacterota bacterium. Taxonomy (GTDB): domain Bacteria; phylum Fidelibacterota; class UBA8477; order UBA8477; family JABMPR01; genus JABMPR01. The sequence goes on along the minus strand of JABHBL010000096.1, from coordinate 37,541 downwards.
TTGTGGTGACTTCAGTGTTATCAGGAAATCGAAATTTTGAAGGACGCGTCAATCCCCATGTCAAAGCCAACTATCTAGCTTCCCCTCCACTGGTAGTCGCCTACGCTCTGGCTGGCACCATGAATATTGATCTGGCCACCGAATCACTTGGCCAGGATAAACAGGGTAACGAGGTCTTCCTGAAAGACATCTGGCCAACCTCTACTGAAATTGCAGAAGCTGTAGCTCTAGCAGTAAAACCTGAACAATTCATCAGTAAATATGCCGATGTGTTCAGCGGAGATGCTGCCTGGAAAGGCTTGACCATTCCTGAGGGCAATACCTTCGATTGGGAAGCAGATTCCACCTATATCCGCAAACCTTCATTCTTTGAGGGAATGAGCCGCGAACATGGCATACTCAGTGACATCACAGATGCACGGGCTCTGGCACTTCTCGGCGACTCTGTAACCACAGATCACATTTCACCCGCTGGCGCCTTCAAGGCTGATACACCGGCTGGTAAATACCTTATATCAAATGGAACTGATGTGAAAGACTTCAACTCATATGGCAGCCGCCGTGGAAATCATGAAGTCATGATGCGCGGAACTTTTGCAAACATTCGTCTCCGCAATCTCTTAGCTCCAGGCACTGAGGGTGGTTTTACAAAAAAATTACCTGAAGGTGAAGTAACCACCATATATGATGGGGCCATGTCCTATAAAGCCGAAGGGACCTCCCTGGTGGTTATTGCTGGAAAAGAATATGGTACAGGTTCCAGCCGTGATTGGGCAGCCAAGGGAACCTATCTTTTGGGTGTTAAAGCGGTTGTTGCTGAGAGTTTCGAGCGAATTCATCGTAGCAACTTGATAGGGATGGGTGTATTACCATTGCAATTCAACGAGGGTGAGGGCCGGGTGAACCTAGGATTAACTGGTGAGGAGACTTTCTCTATTGCTGGAATCTCAGAGGGACTTAAACCAGGTAAAGAAATGGAAGTCAAGTGTACCAGAACAGACGGGAGTCAATTTTCATTTATGGCAACGACTCGGATTGATACTCCCAACGAGTTGGAATACTATCGCCACGGTGGTATCCTCCAGTATGTGATGCGGTCACTTTTGGATTAGAATTATTCTGACTGTCATAGCGAGGATCAAAGTGACGATGCAATCTAGGATTTCGAGATCGCCACAGTCGCACAACTCCTTCGCGAAGACTTCTGAAGGGTTTTCTTGCTCAGCGTCCAGTATTTCTTAAAACAAAGAAGCCACCTCCTCAGGTGGCTTCTTCTATTCATTCATACTAGAATGAACCCCGTAATTTTATAACTGCATCCATTTTACAGCATCATTGAAAACATCGGCTTTGATGCCATGACGCCCTTCGAATTCTGTATATGTCAGATCAAAACCCTTTGATTCAAACATCTTACTTAGCTCCCTGGCAGTCTCCACCTTGATAGCAGCGTCATCAATTCCATGAGCTATAAATAGTCTGACATCCTTCCCTGTCTCAATATCCTGTTGATTAAGGATTGTCTTGTCCCCCTCTGTATCCATGAGATAGCCGCTGAACCCTATAACGCCCTTAATCTTATCCGGATTTTTTAAGCCAATTGTATAGGCATAGACAGCACCTTCAGAAAACCCCATGATATAGACATCAGAAATTTTGTATTCGTCGGACACCTTTTCAATGGTCTTTAAAATATAGTCACCAACCATTGCATCGCTGGCATTCCAGGCTTCTTTTCCAATATCATTAATTGACCATTTACGGCGATGCCATTGAGCTGCCATATGCAAAGAGATTGGGTACTGACCCTCGGGTGCCACATAGATGATCTGAGGATCAATCAATTTGTCATACTGACTGATAAATCCCTCAGAATTACCACCCATCCCATGCATTCCAATCAGTAATGGATAGCTCTTATTGGCATCATATTCCTTTGGGAAACGCATCCGATATGGCAGCATGGATGAAGCTTCAACATAATTTCTTGTTCCAATGGAATCGAAACGTTTCTGAATATCGATAGTGGCCTTCTGAAAGTCTGGATCCTCCCTTACAAGATCGAAATCGGTATCCTTGTTAAAAATTTCCAGACCCCTGAACCCATTTTGAAAGGCATGTGTCACAAATAGTGCGGCATGTGTGGCATCACCCTGCAAGGCATAGCAGCAGGCCAGGTTATAGGCTACAATGGCATCATCCTGGTTGTGGATCAGGACTTTCTTGTAGTATTTTCCAGCTTCAGCGAAATTACCAGCACGATAGGCTGTCGCAGCATCTGTCAGCAATTGACCGCGATTTACCACCTTAAATACCAGATCCTTCCCCTGTTGAATACCACTACAACCCAGGATCAGTGCTCCCACCAGGATAATGATGAAAAAATGAGTTAATTTTTGTCTCTGCCTTTTCATGAATGCTTCCCTCCCTTGAGTATCATGTCGCTATTTTAATTTAGAGGAAAGAATTCCATCAAATTTATCTACGGATGGTTCCCGGATTCGTTGAGTGGTCGGCCATCAGCGCCGAACATTCCAACATGAAGTGAACTGGGTCTGTTAGATTGGGAATTAAATGGGTAACAATCGTGAGAGGATTGCCGGTACAGCTGTTTCAACACGTAGAATTCTCTCACCGAAACTGAAAGCTGTAAAGCCACAGGTTTCTAACTTCTCAACTTCATAGGTGATAAAGCCCCCTTCTGGACCGATAGCAAGAGTGGTTGGTTGGCCAGCTTTCGGCAATGCGATCCTCCCACTGGTCGGATGGGCGACCAGAGCATTGGTTCCCTTGCATAAATCAGGTAATTCATCCTCAACAAATGGCTTAAAGCGCTGGCGCAAATGGACTTCAGGCAAGATGGTATCCCGAGCCTGCTCCAGACCGAGCAAGAGCTGTTCATGAAGGTTATCTGTTTGGAGGAGGGGGCTGTTCCAGAAGCTCTTTTCCACTCTGAAAGTGTTGATCAGGTAGATCTGCTTAACACCCAGGGAGGTAACACTTTGCATCACCCGCTTTAGCATTTTAGGTCTCGGGAGAGCCAGAAGGAGGGTAACTGGGAGTTTTTCGGGCGGTGGTTGCGTGAGCTTAACGGTTAATTCTACAAAATTGGGATCCATATTTGTGATCAATCCGTGCCCAATCTTGCCATTGAGCAGCCCAACTCGGAGTTGAGAGTCAGGTTCCGCGCGATGAATTGTGCTGATATGGTCAAATCTGCGACCGCTTAGGCGGACCTGGTCTTCGGTGATGAAATCAGTCGGATTGAGCAGAATTAGATTCATGCTGGGTAGTCTAGTTAGATTGCCATAACGGTGGAAGCGGAAAATGATCAATTTTGGAGTTTCTAGAATCTGGATGCCATCTTGCAGTTCAAATTCAGATTGCTATTTTGCTACCGAGCCTAAACATGAAATCAATATTTGAATCCACCAGATTACTCCTACTCCTGTTGGTAGGAGTATCTCTAATTACTATCAATCCTCGGATTAACGGTTGGAACGAAGCCAGCAGAATGGCTTTGACTCAATCCCTGGTGGAGCATCACAGTCTTGCTATTGATGAAAGCGTATTTGTGAAGGGTGGAGACAAAGTCTTCATCAATGGGCATTTCTACTCCGACAAACCTGCGCTTCCTTCCATGTTGGCGGCCATTATATATGCTCCACTAAACACAATTGGACTAAGGTTGGATTATGGTTGGAATCTGAGTTATTATTTCATCATCCTTTTCACCATCAAAGTCTTTTGGATAGCCAGTATTCTGGCTTTTCGTAAGGCGCTCACATTCACACCCATCAGACAGGCCGGAATTCCCCTCGCCATCTTTATCTACACCTTTGCTTCCCTGGCATTTGCCTGGACTTCCAGCTTCAACAATCACAGCCTGGCCGGGTCAAGTCTCATGATTGCATTCTTTTTCTATTTAAAAGGGAAGCACCAAGATGTGAAACCAGCGCTACTTTGGTCAGGTTTATTTTTTGGGTTGGCAGCCAGTATGGATATGCCCACCACGATTTTTCTGTTGGGATTTGGTCTGTTGGTGGCTCACAAATGGCGTATTACAGCTCCGACACGCTTGTTCATGGCAGGCGCACTCATTCCTCTTACCATACATTTCGTAGTAAATTATTCTATTGGGGGAACCTTTTTGCCCCTCCAATTAAATCCGCAGTTTTTTGAATTCGATGGTTCTGTCTGGACCGGTTCGAAGACGCTTTCAGGCGTCAGCATGAACACCCCATTATTCACGATTCAATATGCGTTTATCAGTCTATTCGGCTTCAAGGGTTTCATCTGGTACAACCCCCTGTTATTGTTTCTAGTGCCGCTGGTCATTAGGAATGTTCGGCACGGTAAAGAATTTCAGCTTGAAACTCTCATCATTTTATTTGGCTCAATTGTCCTAATGTCCTACTACTGGTTATTCAGTTCTAATTATGGGGGATGGAGCTACAGTATCCGTTGGTTTGTACCCATCCTGCCCCTCTTTTTCTTTTATCTCTTCGAGTACGAGTATGAGACAGATTGGCGTGGGGAAAAACCTATTTTTTGGGCTCTGGTTATATGCTCAGTTATTATTGCGGGAATTGGCCTCATCAACCCATGGAGTAACCAGGATCTTCATGGTGTTCCCATCATTGCCAACTTGAAACAGCTCTGGGTAATTCTTTCCTAACCGCTCGCCGTATTTATGCACCGCTTGGCTAAATCAGAATATTCTGCAGTTCTCCACGTCTATATTGGGCACAAGCTGATGAAACAACTTTTTATACATAATATTTTTAAACCCCTCTATGAAAGTTATCTTTCTCTATGACATCCACTTCCGATCCTGGTAAAATTTCACTCTTTTGGGTACTCCAAATTTCTGGCTGGTTCCTGTATGGAGTGATATACTATCTAATTTATTATTCTTACAAAGACCTTGATTTAGCCAATACCTTTGGATTTGCCGTCACCTATGTCGTGGCCTTTTTAATGACCATCATAATGCGCAAAATCTATCAAAAGCTGGATTACCAACACCGATCCATTTTGAATGTCTCTGCAATTGTTATCCTGACATCCATCGTCTTCGCAGTAATCTGGATTTATGTGGATCGTCTTGTGTCCTATCCCATTTATGGTATTGAAAAATTTCAGAAGGCGCTTGATAAAATCACCATGCGCAACAATATCAGTCAGATCTATTGGAATTCATTTATCCTGTTTACCTGGTCAGCGCTCTATTTTCTTATTAATTTCTGGAGACAATGGAATGAGCAGCTTGCCCGCACGGAGAAGGCTGAACTTCTCGCCCATAGTGCTCAGCTTCAGATGTTGAGATATCAGTTGAATCCTCACTTTCTATTTAACTCCTTAAATTCTATTCGAGCCCTCATCCTGGAAGACCAGACCAAAGCCAGGGATATGGTAACAGAGCTGGCCGAACTCCTGCGTTACTCCCTGGTGAGTAAAAACAATGGTGATGTTCCTTTTAGTGAAGAGATCACAGCCATTAAACATTATTTCGCCATCGAAGAAAAACGCTATGAGGAAAATCTACAGGTTAGTTTCGAGATTGACCCCCTGGCTGAGGAATATCCCATCCCCAGCTTTCTCGTTCATCCCCTGGTAGAAAATGCAGTGAAGTACGGGATGAAAACATCAAGCATGCCCTTGAAGATTAAAATTCAAGCGAAAATCAAAGACAATAAGTTATCCATCTTTGTTAGAAATAGCGGGACCTGGTTGTCTGATGATGCAGAAGGACGCGGTCGTCCAGCTGGTACAGGGACCGGTCTGAAAAATGTCAGGGAACGCCTTGAAAATAGATTCCCCGATAAATACAGCCTATCCACTTCAGAAGAAGAAGGTTGTGTGGTGATAGAAATTTCAATTTCACGCGATGTCGAGGGAAATCATGTCTAAGCTTTATCGTGCTATTGTAGTTGATGATGAACGTCTTGCTCGCAATGATTTACGGCTGCTCCTTAATAATCACAAAAATATTGAAGTGCTGGGCGAGGCTTCCAATGGCCAGGATGCCCTTGATATGATTAAGGACCTGAAACCGGATCTGGTTTTTCTTGATATCCAGATGCCTGGAATGAATGGTTTTGATGTTCTCGAACATATTAGCTCTGATGTGAAGGTTATTTTTGTCACCGCTTTTGATGAATTTGCCTTGCGAGCCTTCGAGGTCAATGCCCTGGACTATCTACTAAAACCTGTGAGTGATGAGCGACTCCTGCAATCCATCGAGCGCCTTGAGTTGATCCCGGATGAAGCTGAAGAGGCCTCGCGGGAGCTGGAATATCATGATCGACTACTGCTCAAGTTGGATACCAGTCTGGGCTTCCTGAAAATATCCACCATTGTCTGTATCACATCAGCTGGTGATTATTCTGAAGTCTTGTGCACTAATAAGAAGAAGGTGCTGGTTCATAAATCCATGGCAGAATGGGAAACCCGATTGCCTGATGCTTTCTTTAATCGGATTCATCGAACGACCATCGTCAACATGGAATTTGTGGATCGACTGGAAGAATGGTTTAATAATTCATACCGCGTTTACATGAAGGGTATTGAAGAGCCCTATGTCATGAGCCGTCGGTACGTCACGAAGCTAAAGCAAAAACTAAGTTAATTACTAAGCCTACTTCTCTGGACGTTGAGGCTCTCGAAACGTCTAATAAATTCACATCACTCAAACCCTGAGTCCCTCGCACTTCGACAAGCTCAGTGATCGGAACACAACATCATTTCACTTAAATAAAACTAGAAATTCGGTACCATCTCCTTGCGGAATTTCGCAAAAAAGCCTGTTATGGAATCCATGACCTCTTCGGCAGAATCAACTACCCGGAACAATTCAAGATCATCAGCTCCAACATATCCCTGAGCCAAGGCCTTATCGTGGAGCCAGTCCACCAGACCAGACCAATAATCTCGACCGACTAGAATGATGGGAAATTTGGGAGTTTTACCTGTTTGCGAGAGGGTTAGGGATTCGAATAGTTCATCCAGGGTACCCAATCCACCAGGGAAAGCCACAAAAGCCTGTGAATATTTAAGAAACATGAGCTTACGCACAAAGAAGTAGCGGAAGGTAATGTTCTTATCAGAGTCGATATAGGCGTTATTTGAGGCTTCAAAGGGCAACTCGATGCCAACACCTGCTGAAGCACCGCCAACCTCCTTAGCGCCCTTATTAGTTGCTTCCATGATACCAGGACCGCCACCAGTGATGACACTAAGACCTTCCTGAGCTAAAAAGGTTCCGAGTTGATGTGCAATTTCATAATAGGGATCATCAGGTTTCGTGCGTGCCGAGCCAAAAACGGTTACGGAAGGGCCCACCTGGGTCAACGCATCAAAACCTTCAACAAATTCAGCCATAATGCGGAAAACCTGCCAGGAATTTTTGGATTTTACTTCACTCCAGGTCTTTTTTTCAAATTTACGGATGACCCGTTTATCTACATTCATATCGCTCCTTCCAGGGCAGTTTCAATCGCCTTCATCAAACATTTACTGGTGGTCGTGGCACCTGTGATTCCATCTACATCAGGGCTTTGTTTTTCGATCACCCGAGGAATAATTCCTTCAGCAAATCGAGCGTATTCACTATCCCTATTCTGAACTACGCCCACACCTACAATCATGGATTCATTCACTTTCACAGCCACAGTATATTCAAATCCTGAATAGCTCACTGAACCACGATGGATACCATCGGGAACTCGATTTAAGTCAGGATTGCCGATTTCCATATTTCGATATGATTCCAGATCATAATAACCGATGACTCCTAGGCTTACTCCTAAAACAACTCCAATGCCAGTCAGTGAGAGCACCATACCCCGGCGCATCTCGTATTTCTGAGACCGTTGACCCCAGGGTCTAAAAATTGTTATTGAGATCAAGGTGAACATAATCAGCATGGCAACGGCAATCACCGGTGTCAATGTGTTGTGATACTCAGCATAATCGTGGGGTACATCAGATGCTTTCATACCAATATCTGAGAGAGCAACCATCCCGTTGATGGCTGGTCCCAGCCAGATCCAGACGAGAACAAAAAGTACAACCGTTCCAGTCCACTTCCCAATAATCCACCAATGTTTGGTCAAACCCCAATGGGTGAATACAGAGTAAACAAGTCCCGTAGTCACCACCCCGTAAAATGACCAGGTTACCACCATATTAAAAAGTGTATAGATAGAGTAATTAGCGATAAAAAGTTGATGTGTGTCTAAACCAGAAATCAGATGAATGGTAAGGATAGATGCCAGCCCTCCCATAAGAGAGGCAATAAAGACAATATGGATGACCCGCAGCCAGCGTCTGCCCGTTTTTTCCAGCATGGAAGCTCCTTTGTTGAAACGATTCTTATTCTAAGCAATTTTATCAATTAATCATGCTCTTTTTTTATTAAACGAAGGACACCTTTTATGTAGTTTCTCGGCACACTGCGTTCCTATGAATTTGGACGCAGAGCTTAACCACAGTTCAGGAGAACAAGCCAGATGCAAATACAGATATTCATTACCGGGGGCACCTTTGATAAGGAATATAATGAACTGAATGGAGACCTATACTTCAGAGACACCCATCTGAAACAGATGCTGGAACAGGGTCGCTCACAACTCAACGTGAACATTCGCAGCCTGATGATGATCGATAGTCTGGAAATGACTGAACAGGATCGGGAAATCATCCTGACCCATTGTCGCAAGAGTTCCACGGATCGCATCGTAATTACCCACGGTACCGACACCATGGTTGAAACAGCTCGTTATCTGGCGGAGCATATCAAGGATAAAACTATTATTCTCACCGGTGCCATGATCCCCATTGTATTTGGAAGTTCTGATGGGTTATTCAACATGGGTGCTGCTATGGCTTATGTTCAGACCCTGGACCGAGGTATTTACATCGCCATGAACGGGCAGTATTTTGATTACAACAATGTGCGTAAAAATAAAGCCAAAGGGCTTTTCGAGACCTTATAAACAAGGAGATAATCATGAAACTTCAAAAATCCATCTTCGTCACCATCATCACCCTGCTGGTTCTTATAGCTTTTACATCCTGCATGCCCAATCCAGAGCATAACATGGGACAGTCCCCCTCAGGATTTTTTAAGGGTGTCTGGCATGGCTGGATCGCTCCACTTTCATTGATCGTGGGCTTTTTTAATGACCACACCCGTATCTATGACCCCAATAATACAGGTTGGTGGTACGATTTCGGGTTTTATATGGCCATCATCAGTGGTTTCGGTGGGCTCTCCCTGGCAAGAAAAAACCAGGACAATTGAGGATTATTTTCCATACAGTGAAATAAACGATCGTAACGAGCAAACAGCCTTTGAAGCTTCCGCTTTAAACCATTTCCGCAATGAGCGTATTTGGTGGCTCAACTATATTGTGTAATTCACATAACTCGCAGTTAAATCATTTTGTAAATTTCGTTTGATTTAATTGAAACCAAGACATATTGGTGACTATGAAGATCACAGTTAAAGAACTGACCACAGTCGGTCCCACCATACATTCCAGCTTTGCCACCCTGCCCTATCAACGGGACAATTCTACTCGGGGGAGCCTGTCCAGACCCATTCTGGCCTATCAATCACCCTCTTGTATTAAAATTGTCGGTGATATTCATTGCTTTGTGGCAGATCAGGAAGCAGGCAAACCTACAGTTCCGGCCTATCTGATACAGGAAACTGAGAGTACCCTCGAATTGATTCAATTGGTCATAGAGTACTATAGCCCTATGAATCTCATGGATAAGGCACTGCTTACCCATGCAGCCATTGATCTGGGTGTCCCCCGTCCCATGCTGGCCGAACAGATTTTACCCGCTCTGGAGCTAGCACCCCGGGAGAAACTCATCGATCAGATATTATTCCTCCTGAAATTACCTCCCTCGCTGCAGTCATTCATTGTTGATAAAGATCTAAGTCTAAAACGAGCTCTCATTTTCCAACGGGCTGAAGGTCATCTCGAATGGGTAGAAAGATTTATTTCTAATCTGAAAATTGGCATCAACATGACGGCTGAGATTATTCAGAATGTCTGGGAAATGAGTAAAAACGACGAGGTCGACTTCAAAACTAAAGCCCAGGAAATGGGTCTCTGGGAAATGGCAGACACTGACTATGAAGATAATCGTCTGGCAATAATGGAAATTAGAGAAAAAATTAACCAGGCACGTTTCCCATCTCTGAATCAGGCCGGCGTTGATCTGAGCAAAACATTGGATGCTGCCCAGCTGCCTGATTCCATGAAAATCAAATGGGATCCCTATTTTGAGCAACAAGGTGTTCAGATTGCTTTTCATGCCAGAGATGAGGAAGATTTGGAGCAATCTCTGAATAAGTTGAAATCGCCTGCATTTAAAAACATCTTCAAACATATATAAGGTCCTATGAAAGAACCGAAAATTACTCGGATCATTGTTGATCAGAAGGTTGCTGATCAAGAATTAGTCCAGCGATATATAAAGAACAATCCCCAGGCCAAGGTCGTCCAACAGGATATTACCGAAGCTGATAAAGAAATCATGTTTAAACAGGAAGCCACACCGGCTAAAAGGGATATCCTGCTTACCGAGAAACAGGGTCATACTGTCAAACAATGTCCAGGAACAGATCGGACCTATAGGTGCTGCAACTATCATGTCATCAATCAGACCAGTAATTGTCCCATTGATTGTACATATTGCATCCTGCAATTTTACCTGAATAATCCAGTCACTACGGTTTATGCTAACACGGATAAACTCTTGACTGAGGTGAAGGACAAGATTGCCACTCAACCCAAACGCTTTTTTCGAATTGGAACAGGGGAGTTATCAGATAGTCTGGCATTTGATTCTTCTTCAGAATACTCAAAGGATGTGGTTGAATACTTTGCGACTCTACCCAATGTACTTTTGGAATTAAAAACCAAATCTAATCGTATTGAAAACCTTTTGGATCTGGATCATCAGGGTCATACCGTGATTTCCTGGTCAGTTAACCCCCAGGTTATCATTGATGCTGAGGAACACAAGGCGGCTTCCCTATATGAGCGCCTAGAAGCTATGCGTCTAGTCCAGGAGAGGGGTTATAAGATTGGGTTCCATTTTGATCCACTGCTTTTCCATGAGGAATGGAAGCAGAGCTATCCTGATTTGATCCGACAATTGTTTGAGGTGGTAGATCCCAAAAATGTGGCCTGGATTTCCATTGGCTCACTGCGTTTTCCACCAGAGATGAAGGACAAAGTCCTAGAAAAATTCCCCAAATCCAAGATCATGTTTGCTGAGTTGATCCGTGGGATGGATGGCAAGATGCGTTATCCCAAACCCCTGCGTCTGGAAATGTATCGAACCGTATATAATTCATTGCGTTATTATGGGGGCGATGATCTGTTTATTTATTTCTGTATGGAATCAGCTGAAATTTGGGAGCGGGTTATGGGTTGGAGTCCTGAAAGTAACGAGCATTTGGATCATCTCTTTGCTATGAGTCTGTACAAGCAATTTCCAGGGCTCATGCCCACTGAACCTCAACGCATTGATTATGACAATGGGATTCCCTTGCATCATGAAAAGGCTGACATTCCGGGATTTTAAGGGAAGACAGATTTACCAAAACTCTCATTTTTGGTCAGGCAATTTTGATTCATATGTACACTGAATTGATGCCTCAAATTGGGTGATTAAATTCGTGTTAAGAATGCTTAAGGAAACTTTATGAATATTGACTCTTGGAAACAAGCCTGGGAAACGAACAATATTGGCTTTCACAAAAGTAAGCCTCATCCGCAGCTGGTTAAATATTTCAAAGCGTTAAATCTAGTGAGGGGTAGTCGCATATTCTTGCCACTGTGCGGCAAAACACTGGATATAGGATGGCTACTTTCTCAGGGAGTACAGGTCACTGGGATAGAAATTAGCCAACTCGCCATTGAGCAGTTATTTCAAGAGCTGGGTGTGGTTCCAAAAATTACAGTACATGGTAAGGTCTCACGGTATAGCGCTAGTGATATCGATATTTACATGGGTGATGTATTTAACTTATCAAAAGATGTTTTGGGTGAAGTAGATGCCATATATGATCGTGCTGCTCTGGTGGCATTACCTGATGAATTGCGGATTAAATATACAAAGCACTTAATGGAGATCACCGATGCAGCTCCCCAATTGGTGATTACGTTTGAATATGATCAAAGTTTGAAATCCGGTCCTCCATTTTCCGTGGATGCTGATGAGTTGGACCGGCTCTTTAAGGATACCTATACCTTGGCGCTCCTGGAAACCTATACCCTACCAGGCGGAATGAGGGGAAAACACGCAGCCACCGAAAATATCTGGCAGCTAAAAAGTGAGAGGGAAGCCTAAAACGGTTTGATCTAGGTCTGTTCGGCTTTGGCTTTCAAGGCTTCATTCATTGATTTCAATGAATCTGGTACAAACCCTTCTAGCTTACTCCAAAAAAGAGATACCATTAGCCCGCTAAAATGCTCGGTGTTTACAAGCCTGGTTCCCTCTCCGGAGGGTTCCAAGTCAAATGATCTGTCATTTGTCATGAGAAATCCAGCCATCATTACAGCTCTCCAGCGAAAAGAACGCGGCGCTTCAAAGGTGGTAATATCAGCAGAATATTTCTGACCATTCTTACCTTGAGGACCTGCCATTGTGAGACTGACTTTCGAGCCTAGTGTGGCTGTGCCGCTTGCATGATTAACCGTTGGGTTCCAGTCTGACCACTTATCAAAGGCCATGAGGATATCCCAGACCTCAGTCAGGGGAGCATTTATTTCAATTTCAGTTTTAATTTCGCGCATGATTACACCTCTTAACCTTTTGTTTCCCTTAGCTTAAAATAAATCTGCTTTTATACCATGACTATTTTTGTCCCTTATACGCAGAAGGAATCAAATCGCATATTTCAAGGTTATGAATGCCTTGATTAAAAAATGTGATGGTCTAGTTTCTCATTTAATGAGTCAAAGGAGTTCATCGTGTCCAATCAAATTGAGAGAAATAAACAGAACGTCCTGGCATTTTATGACTTGGCCTTCAATGAGGGAAATCCTGCAGAAGCGGTAAAAAGATATGTCGGTAAGCAATACACACAGCACAATCCTCTGGTTGCGGATGGACCTGATGCCTTTATAGAATATTTTGAAAAAATGGCACAGGAGTGGCCTGGTAAATACATCCATTTTGAGAGAGTGATCGGTGAAAATAATATGGTCGTGGTTCATTGTCGCCAGGAATGGCCCGGTGACAGCGATTATGCAACCATAGATATCTTCAGACTTGATGAGGATGGGAAAATTGTGGAACACTGGGATGTGATGCAAATAGTTCCAGAGAAGTCAAAGCACAACAACACCATGTTTTAACACTGCTTTCCTGAACAAAAAAAGGCAGTCGGGTAAACCGACCGCCTTTTCTTTTTTGACATGGAGTTATCTTAATCTAAAATCTACAGGTATGGCCATTCTTACTTGTACTGGTTTATCCCTCTGATAGGCAGGGCTGAAAGGGGTATTTAGAACGGCTGCCATAGCTGCTTCATCCAGACCAGTACCTGGCATTCCCTTTATAACGATTACCTCTTTGACGATTCCGTCACTTCCAATCAAAGCTTCAACCACTACCTTCCCTTCCTGGCGAGCTTCGATGGCGATAGGTGGGTATATTGCATTGTTTATAATCGCTTGCAAACCACCGATGGGTTCTGGAAGCACCTCGATGGCATGGAAAGGTACAGTAGGGTCTTGGGGTGCTGGTGCGTCCAAAAGAAATTCATAAGTACCCAGATCGATAAAAATCTCATCCATTGCAACATCAATGTCTTCAATCTCTGATTCTACTACCATAGTAGGTCGCAGTGGTTTGACCACTTCAGGAGGTTGAATGGTTGCTGGAATAGAAAGAACTTCAACCGGAGGAGGGACATAAGGTTTTTCTGTGATCACCCGGTCATTAAAATCGGGGATACTATAAAAGGAAATAATGGCCGCCAGAAGTGTAACCATTGCACCAATTTCAATGTGTTTGCGCTCTTGATTTTTTACTGATACCCATGGATACTGTGTCAACATCTTTCACCTCCAAATAGTTAAATTTCGTCTCGCTTCCTTCCTGGTCCTCCTTAAGCTCCATTCCATTGGATTCTATTGTCATTTATCGAACAGTGAGTCGAATATTCGACCCATGAGTAATGTAACACCTGATTTTGGTAAATATCAAGACCGAATTTGAATGAATTTATCCAGGAGGATTATCTCATTTAGGCGGGGCTATGTACAACATTATTCTTTTTTAAGGGAAAGATAGGATCCCAGCGTTCGCCTGGGATAGTCTGAAAATATCAAAACAATCTATGGGCGTGACAAAAAAAAGACCGGATAAAAATCCGGTCTTTTGGTAATACTAGGATGTAGGTTTTTAGCCGTTTTTAAGACGGAATACAACAGGTACGGATATTCTAACCGTTACTGGTTTATCACGTTGATAAGCTGGTTTCCATTTGATGGTTTTGATAGCGTCCATGGCAGCTTCATCCAGACCTGTCTTGGGAATACCTTTAAGAATAATGGTTTCCTTAACACGACCATCTTTACCGATGGTAGCCTGTACAATAACAGTTCCTTCGATACCTGCTTCACGAGCGATCTCCGGATAGACAACAGCCTGTTGAATGGCACCATAACCACCCATAGGTTCTGGTGGTTCATCATAAGCGATGAAGATCACATTACTTTCTGGTGGTGGTGGTGGCTCATCCAGAATTTCAAAGTCTTCCAGATCGGTTTCCTCAATGGTGAAATCTTCATCGATTTCATCATCTTCAGATTCAATTGGAATGGAAGGACGCGCAGGTGGTGGTGGCTTGTCAAACTGTTGAGTTTCCGGTGGAATCTCAATGTTCTCAATTGGAGCTACATAAGCCTGCTCTACAAGTTCTTCAGTTTCAAATTTAGGAACCGCAAACAGAACCATGGTAAACAGCAGCAGCACAACGATAGCACCAATTTCAAGATACTTTCTATGTTGCAGTTTGACCGAGATATGTGGATGTTGTTGTTCTAGCATAATCCTACTCCCTCGGTTTGGCTGAATAGTTTAGTTTTAGCGCATTCGCTTCTCTGAGCTCCTGATGAATATCGGTAATGATTGCCATCTCGGTCTGTCTATCAGCTTTTAAAGAAGCTGTCATCTGAGGATCAGCGAGAATCTTATCATACATGATGGTACGGATTTTTCCTATAGTAACAATCTGATCATCAATGGAAATGGTACCTTCAGAGGTGGCCCAGATATGGGAAACGTGCTTATTCCCTTCCAGTTTGGCGATTTTTTTCGCTTCTGGAAGAATCAATTTAAGACCTTGAAACTCACGCAGAACAGTAACCACCATGAAGAAAATCAGCAACATGAAGATGATATCAGGAAGCGAGGATGTTGGAATCCCGGCTTCAATTTTCATTTTTCTTTTTAAACGCATGATCTAACTCTCCGGGTCAGCAATAGAAATACGTGTGGCACTGGCCTGCTTAAGCTGGTCAATCACCTCAATGTAGTCCTTGTACTTGCTGGTTGCGGCCGTTTTGACAGAAAAAATCATCTTGTCGTTGGTTGCCAGCGATCTCTTTGCGAAATGTTTTAGCTCACGAACATCGATAACTTGGATGTCTCCCTCGTGACTCACTGCGATCTTACCAGAAGCATTTACCAGAATATTAGTAATATTCTTGGGATTCACTTCTGTCGTATTGCCCTTTTCTGGAAGCACCATACCCAGACCTTTATCCATGTCGATAGTCGTGGTCACCAGGAAAAAGAGCAGCAGCATAAACACAATATCCGGGAGGGATGCTGTGGGAATTTCACCACCACTTTTATTTCTTTTTTTCTTTACTAGCATAGTATCAGCTAACCCCGGTTATGGTGTTATTATTTCTTCTCCAGGTTCTCAATAGTATCGATAAGATCCAGTGAAGATTCTTCCATTTTGATAATCAGTTTGTCGATCATGAATGTGAAAACATTCTGAGCAAACTGAATAATCATAGCTACAACCAAACCGAAGAGAGTTGTCAACAATGCCATAGAGATACCAACAGCAACGAGGGCTGGCTGAATATCATTTGCAGCTGCGATTGAATCAAAGGCCTGAACCATACCGAAAACCGTTCCGGTAAATCCAAGCATAGGTGCCAGTGAAACAACTGTGGACAACCAGATCATGTTATTCTCAAGGAATGACATTTCGATTGAACCAGCACTTTCAATAGCTTTTTCAACTGCAAGCGTACCACGATCTGCTCGGGAAAGACCAGCAAGATAAATCGAAGGTACTGAACCTGGAGTCGAGCGACAAACTTCCATCGCGGCTTCAACACCTTGTTCTTTTAATGTTACATCAATTTGTTTCAAGAAAGATTTAGTCTGCATCGTTGTTTTCATTAAGCTGATCAAACGCTCAACAACAAAAACGAGTCCAAAAATAAAAACCCCAAGAATTGGCCACATAAAGGGCCCACCGTTATAAAACCACGCAACCATCCGGTATTACCTCCTAATCCTGTATAATTTTCAACTTGATCTGACTAAGCGCATAATCATAGTTTCATACGTATCTAAAGTCAATCAAATTCCCGTTCAGTCCTAGAGTTTCTAGGCTCTCTGAACCCTCTTTATAAATAATCTGCAGCCTCGGCAATTTCACGGGCTTTTTTGAAGTGTTGACGTGCTTCCTGGATTTGATTATCCATTTGCGTCCTCACCTGATATTGCTCGTTTCGTCCCCAGAGCTTTGCTGCAAGTTCACTCTTAATGTAATAGCGTATTGTGACATCATCCTCACGGATCTTTTCCTCATCCAGATCAAGATCTTCGATGGCCAGTATCTTCTCGTAGACTTCATTCATGAGAGATTCATCCACTATGTAGGTCTTAAAGAAGGTGCTCCAATCTTTCCCTAATTCAGGATGACTGGCGGCATAATCTGAGGCGATCTTGAAGAAAAAGCGGATATCATGACGTCTCACTTTTGCCAGATCACGTGAAATCGTAGCTGGCTCTCCAAGTGAGATATCGGGTGCAATACCACCCCCGCCATAGACCATGCGACCCATTTTAGTTTTGAAAATCGGTCTATCTTCCAAATCAGTTGAATCTTGACCATAGTCTTGTTCATATAGCTCAGCATAATAATCTTGAGCCTCACCCTGTTCATACTCCCGCTGAATCAAGCGACCACTTGGCGTGTAGTACCTGGCAACAGTAACTCGCACAGCTGAACCATCACGAAGTGGATATTGACGCTGAACCAATCCCTTGCCAAAACTGGTCTCTCCCACAACGATTCCACGATCAAGATCTTGCAATGCCCCAGCTAATATTTCACTGGCAGATGCTGATCCACGATTGATCATGGCAATAATTGGTTGTTTATAAAAAGTCGGTTTATGCTTGGAGTACATCTCCTCATTAGCATTTTTCAGGCGACCTTTGGTAGATAGAATTTTTTCACCGCCAGGTAGGATATGGTCAACAATCTTGATAACCTCATCCATGTAGCCACCACTATTATTTCTCAAATCAATAATGAGACGTTCCATCCCTTGAGCCTGAAGCTCTGAAATGGCGGTAATAACTTCGCTGGAAGTCGTGGATGAGAAACGATTCAACAGTATGTATCCTGTACCGTCTTCCATGACAAATTTTGCCAACACGCTATAGATGGGAATTTTGTCTCGGTAAATGGTCACCGGAATAAGTTCAGTTTCACCCAACCTGGCTATTTCGAGATCAACTCTTGAACCTTTGGGACCACGCAGCCTATCAAATACACCATCCCTGGTAATCTTATAAGCAGAAGCTTCATCAATTTTAACTATCTGGTCACCGGGGTGGAGCAATCCATCTGAGGGAGAGCCAACAATGGGCGTAATAACTGTGATATAGTCATCAATGATATCAAATTCGATACCGATACCTTCAAAATTCCCTCGGAAACTTTCATTGATCTGACCCATTCGATCAGCACCAATATATACTGAGTGGGGGTCGAGGGCTTCCATGAGACCATTTTGGGCACCAATCATGGTTTTATCCCAGTCAACATCTTCAACATAATTGGTGTTGATGATTTTGACCATGTCCTGGAAATCTCTCCATTTATCGTAAAAATCGCTGCCCTGAGCAAACAATGCTTGTCCCGAGGGGCTTAGCGCAAACACGCCAAGCAGGACGAGGGCAACAACGGTAATGTGTTTTAAAATCTTCATAATCTTTATACTAATCCTTGTATCTTGCCAAGGTTCCAGTTTTTAATCACGGCGTACAAAATAACGGCGACATTGATTTGATGAAAGCACCCATTTGCGCATTACGCTATAATAATACACAATTCAATAACGTTATGGGGAATCGATTCTGTGGTAAGAACGCTGAAGAGTTAAGCGTCCTATTAGTTCGTTTAAAGGATAACGTATAGCTGGAAACGGAAGAAAAGCGCTCTTAAAGCAACTTCTTTTGAATCCGGAATTGTTTTATTATGGTAGAGTTTCCAACTACCAGCAGATGCAACCTGCTCATTCCAACCTGCAATGGTTTTGAATCCCATTGAACGAGAAATGTCAAAGCGCATACCCAGATATGGCTGGATAACGGGCGTCCAGGCAGACAGCTCAAAAGCCTTTCGGGCTGTGGTACCTGCAATAATTTCATCCCAACTTTCATTCCCAGGTGACGAGCTGGCAACCAGAGAAGCCTGGCCAATCCCAAACATGGAGCCTCCCAATAATTTAAGACGAGAACGGGAGTGGGTATTGAATTCCGCTGTAATACCAACACTACTCAACACAAAATTTACGGTAAAGTCAACATCTGCAGCATCCTGTGCAGAGGCGATGTATTCACCCTGACCAGCATACATTCCAATAGTCCAGTGAGGGGTAACTTCACCAAATCCTTCGAAACCAGTTACAACCATACCATTGCTATTAATGCCTGTAACCTCGGCAGCATCAGAAATATCGAAGTCAGTGGTAAAATTGCTTAGCAGGCCAAAGGCAGTCTGATCCAGGTCAAGTGAGATCATATATGAAAAGGCGGGGCCAATGGCACCGTGGAGAACGGTCTGACCTTCGGCAAATTGCGCCTGAACCGAACCCGTAACCAAGACAGTAGATAAGAAGATGCTCAACCATGGTTTCATTTTCAAAATTCCTCCCTGATCCTATCAGTCGATTGCAGGTGATTAATATATCTGGAACGCATAAAAAGTGTCACCTGACAAATTGTCATTCATTTCAACTCAAAACAAGTAGTTGACACAATATACCATCTCTCAATTTTTTACACAAGTCTTTTAAGAATTTACTTTAAGTGTCAGGCTAAATTTATATTGCATACAGGGGCTTAGCCCCATAAATTGATTAAAAGTTTGGAGTAGGATTCAAAAGTTTTAATCGTAAAGAAATGGGTTCCCATGATGAGCAAACATTTTTTTAGCCATGTAGCAGTACGTCATATCTGGTTAGTTCCCCTCCTGGTCATTCTGATGGCGAGCAGTCTTTGGAGCGCCGACGGTCTACGCGATATAAGCCATTTAAAGGACCTGGGTGATCTGGACCACAATGGCAACAATGATTTTGGAGCCATTCGAAACACCGCAAATAATGGCTCAGAACTAATCGCATTTGAAATGACCCCTGATGGAAGTTTTGATATAACCTGGCGATTTGCCTTACCTGAAAACCTGGTAGGTGAGTGGGCAGATTTCACACTTACTGATTTGAATTTGAATGGCCGACCTGAATTTGTAGCCATTACCAAATTGATTTCTGCCTCGGCAGGTAACAGTGCTCCCTGGGTGTATGGCTTTGAGTGGTCCGGGCAAGATTTTGATTATGTGCCTACCTTTCAATGGGGTTGGACCCCTGACAATGGGCTTTATGCTCGCCCCACCCAGATTAAAGCTGGTGACATTGATAATGATGGTCTTACTGAGCTTATTTTTTCCTTGAGTGCACCCCAGGCCAACCTGCTAATTGTTGAGTTTAAAGGCGATCTGAGTTCCTCGAACATCCAGATTGAATATGCTGGTCTACCCAAAGAAATGACACGCATCCCTGCTTCGATTCTAGTAGCTATCAATGATGTCGATCAGGATCAAAAAGATGATATCGTCCTCTTTCAAAAACGTGGCGATAAGTTAAGTGCGGCCGCCATCTCATCTTCTGGTGAAGATCGATATACTACTCGCGACCTGAAAGATATGAAACTGGTTGCTGGTCCAGGTGAAATAGTGAGCGCTTCTGGTATTGCCCAAGCTGACCTTGATGGCTCTGGTCTTGAAAAAATTTATCTAGGTAGCTCGAGAGGAAATGTCTACCAATACGCCTCCACAGATGGAGGTTCGGTGTGGAAGACGCTCCCAGGACCTGTCAATCAACTTTTATTTTCTGAGCTGGATGGTGATGGGTATGCAGAATGCCTGCTTCGTACAGGCGATCGAGTACACTATTTAGAACAGAAAGAGCATGTTGGAAAATTTGAAAGTTTTGTCCCCTTATTTGAAGAAGAGGTCTATGCCTCAAATGCCCTGCCCTTCCCTGATGGTCTTTTACTGGAGAAATCCGGTCCATATCAATTCATGGCCGTAGCTCCTGATGAGCAGGATATTGTTGAAGCGACCAGTGAACCCGATGAAGAGCTTGAGTCAATGACAGCCATGGATGATGAAGTGACCTCTGACCTCGAAGAGGATACTGATACTGAGGTTGTGGAAGAAACCCCGGTCATTCCAGAAATTCGTAGAAAACCCAAGTCACCTGATGTGATTCTCCACACCAATGAAAGTTTTATCCATACGATTCCACGCCAGGATGAGATAGATCCAGGTCAGGCTTATGTCAAATTCAAGACCTACCCAGAAGGCATGCGTCTGGGAAAAGATTTTATCCTGAGATGGAACCCCCATGAGGATCAACTGGGATATCATCAGATTTCATATTCATTTGGTCAGCAATTAGATACGACATTTACCCTGTATGTTAACCATGTCCCTGAAATTTTTTCAAATCCACCACCCCTGGCTCAAACCGGTCAACAATATCTATACCAGGTCCAGCTTGAAGATTTGAACGAGGAACAGTATTTTGAGTTTGAATTGATCTCAGCTCCAGCAGGTATGCAGGTTGACGAGGAAGGTCTCGTCCGTTGGCTCCCTAGCGACACACAACTCGATTCACAATATGTTACCCTGAGTGTCAGCGATGGTTTTGAGAGAGTTTTACAAAAATTCACACTGTATGTCAATATTCTGCCACTTATCCTTGAAAAACCAGGTCCTGTTGCTTTCATCAATGAACCCTATATCGGACAGGTCAATATTCAGGACAAAAACAGCTATAACAGTGCACGTCTTATCCCGCTGCGAACCCCCAGAAGTTTGATTATGGAATCCTCGGGAAGAATCACCTGGACACCAGAATCTCAACAAACGGGTTTCCATGATATTCTATTCGAGCTAACTGATGACATGTCCACCATGTTGGACTCATTCACCATTTTTGTCAATACACCACCGGTGATTATCTCCAAATATGAAGAGCATGTACCTGTAGGTAAACCCTGGAACTACAAAGTTGAAGTTAACGATCCCAACAACAACCAGGACATCAGTTTTTTGCTTTCCGAAAGCAGTATACCCAATTTAACTATCAGTCGTCGTGGTCATATTACCTGGACACCTACAGAAGCAGAACTGGGCAAACAGACTTTTACTATATCTGTATCTGATGGTCTGAGAGATGACCTCCAAAAGGTAACCGTATATGTAAACGGTGCCCCCATTCTGGGCAGTGTTGCTGATACGCTGGCAACGGTTGCCAGACCTTACACCACCTCCCTTCCAGTTACTGACCTGAACAAGGACCAGAAGTTAAAGTATGCCTTTCTAACGGCTCCCAAAGGGATGAAAATTTCTCCAACAGGTCAAATCACCTGGACCCCAACTAAAACGCAAAAGGGGTGGAATGAAATTTTTGTAAAAGTCTCTGACAAGTATAGTTCAGATACCTACAAATTTGCCGTCTATGCCAACGCTCCACCGGTAATCGCATCGAAAGCGGATACCATGGCTATAGCCGGTCAGGAATATATTTATGAGATCAAAGCTCTGGACTTGAACACAGACCAACAATTGATCTATAAGGTTTTTGATGCACCAGCTGGTGTTCATCTTGTTGATGGTTCAACAATTAAATGGACCCCTGAAATTGACCAAATTAACCAGGCGCAATTCAAGGTCAGCGTGACTGATGGCTTTATCACAAATGTGCAGAATGTGCAACTCTTTGTGAATGCTCTACCAGAAGTGACCTCTACACCTTCTCCAGTTGTTCTCATGGATCGTGAGTATCGATATCAGATATCTTCCCGTGATCTCAATGAGGATGGAATCAGCTATACCAAGATTCTATTGCCGAATGGCGCTGAGATGAGCGAAGCAGAAGGTCTCATCACCTGGGTACCTGATGGTTCCAACGATGGTGCCAACAAGTTCATCATCGAAGTGACTGATTCCCGTGGATCTTCAAGCTATCATGAATTTGAAGTGAATGTTTTTCAAGATCCCAAAGCACCTATCAGACAAATGGGAGCCTTTTTAATCACACTGGCTGGAATCGGTGCTATGTTTATTATGAAATTCCTGTACTGATCCTACATCCAAACAGGATAAAAAGCCCATCGACTTCCGATGGGCTTTTTTTATATCTGTATTTTTTTAACTGAAGCTTATTACTGAAGTATTGAATTAACCAATAGAACCAAATCCTGGACTGTGATAAATGTGTCATAGTTCAAATCCCCAGCAGCCAGGAGTTCTGGAGTTGGTGTAATATTGCCTAATATCAAGTTGACGAGAATAACTACATCCTGAATATTGACACTAAGATCCTGATTCATATCGCCTGAGCCTGATGGCCAAATTGAAGCCGCCAGGACGGCATGGTGAAGGTTCAACCTACCACCCGTTACCGTGATACCCTCTAAAGATTCAAGTGGGTCAACAGCGGTGAACAATAATGTTTTGAAGACTTGAGATGCAAGTGCAGGGCTGTCTTCATAAAATTGAGCTAGCTCCGCGCTGGCCGCAGCATGCATAAGTGCCACAGCACCTGTCACTTGAGGTGTGGACATGGAGGTCCCATATTTTGTCGATGTGGATGCATTATAATTGGTGGAGAGAATACCGTAGCCAGGGGCAGCTAAATCAATGGAGACTGCTCCATAGCCGGCACCAAGCACTTTAACATCATCCTTATTCGAATTGGTCACAGTGATCAAATAGGGACTGGTACAGCTCGTTGGTAAATCACCTGAGACATCAACATTAATGCTGGAATTCGCTGTGGATGCGACGGACAGGATACCTGCTTCGCCCATGGTGTTATACATATCGTTCCATACTGGATACTCTGTGGAATCACAAAAAATGTTATTTGCACCAAAACTTGAATTTGCAGTGACAACAAAAGCGCCCTCTAGTCCGCCCGAATTCAACCAGGCCTGCTTTTGTTCAAGGACATAGCTATAGGCTTCCATGGCGATGGCAGTGGTAGAACTAGCTCCAGCTACTATCATGAGTTGTATATCCCAATTTATACCAGCTACCTGGTTGGCATTATTTGAGTGAGCACCCACAGTACCAGAAACATGAGTACCATGGCTTGCATCAAGATTTGTCTGGGGAATAGTTCCATTGTGACCATAGGCATTCCAACCTAAGGAATCATCAACCCAACCATTTTCATCATCATCAATTCCATTGCCTAAAGTGTCAAATGGATTTGACCAAATATTTACCTGGAGATCAGGATGGTCCAGATCACAACCCCCATCAACGATAGCTGCGACAATTTTTTTTCCCAGAACCGTTTCACCTCCCGTAGTGATGTCCCAGGCCTCTGGAGCATCAATATCAGAATCTTCAGTTCCAGAAGGATTACCATTCGCATCAAAACCTGTATTATGAAGATTCCATTGAGATGTGTATAAAGGATCATCTGGTGTGTTTCGTAAACTTAAGAGATGATTGTTCTGAGCATATTTGATTTCTGGGACATCCTCAATGTTGCGACGCACTTTGCCAAGTTGATTTTTGTTCAGGTCAACTTGCAGCAACCACAGATTCAGTGGCCGACTCACCTGTCTCACAATTTCCAGATTATCATCCATAATAATGATTTCAATATCTGCCTGGGTCAAGCCCTCGTCAAAGCGCACAAGCAGTTCATTTTCGACAAATTGAGCAGCTCCGCCATAAACAAGATTTACAATGACAATTGAGGATAATATGATTCTATGCAAGTAAGTCATAGCTAACTTTATTTCTCTAAACTAACCTTCCAATTCCTCCAAGCGGGTGATTCAACACACACTCAGATTTTGCTTAGATGAGTAGTATAATCACAATTCCCTTAAAAATATGGTCTTTTTTAGAAGTAATTGGCGAACGACAAGACCCAATAAAAATTCAATTTACATTAGAATTGAGCATAAATTGGTTTTCGAATGTTGATTATAGCTAAATGTAAGGGATTTTAACTAAAGACGATAAGCAATGGATATCTGACTGATCCATCCAGCGGCACCAAAACTCTGGGTAGCAGACTCAATGAGCATTCCCTGCCAGTCAATGGCAAAACCACCAGACGCCCCGGCAATAAAATCGGATTCTGTCACACCGGTTTGGAGATCAAATCGATTGGAGTTCATACCGAGACGGATTCTGAAATTTGGATGAATTAATATTTCACCACCCAGGGCAAATCTGACTTGCTCATTGAATCCATAAATTCCCTCCAGATTGAGTCTCAGTGGTAAATGTGAGAGAATCTTAGAACTGCCTATGTGCAATTGAGTCGGAAAGGCTTCATCACTCTCCCCCAGGGCGACCGATGCGAGGTAGACTCCTACAGTTAGAGAATCCTCCTGATTATGATATACTCCCCCAAGATCGTAATAGAAGTCACCTGCTGTATTTGCATCGGCGACCCTCGTAAAGCGACCAACACGTCCTCCCAGACGGATTCCCTCAGAAAACTTGAAGGCATACCCCAGTGTTGCCGCCAATTCATGATACCCAAAAGTACCCTGATTGGTGCCCACAATATCCGTTCTGTCAAACAGGCCATAGTCAAAATAAATCAGTTCAGCGGCAATCCGGTGTCGCTCCAGGGGCAACACTCCAGCTGCTGCAAAGCCCTGAATCCCCACAAGATGATTCACAAAACCGACTTGTCCCTGCAATCCTTGAATAAAACTAGCACTGGCGGGATTTCCTTGAATATCAAGATTTCCAGAGGCATCCACAGCTCTGCTTCCACCCATACTGGCTGATCGATTACTAAAGGGATAGGTTAATAATTGATGAGAGGGTGTTTCTGCAATAGCTATGCTGACTAACAGCGCAAGACTAAGTATAGATTTGAAGGTGAACAAGTTCATGACCTTGTAATACATGCCTTAAAATGATTTTTGTTTCCATATAAAACACATCTTTTTTTCCCAAGCCTGGTTTAGAGTCCCCAAACTCTTCAGCAACTGGCAAAAAAAAGCCCCAACCGCGGTCAGGGCTTTAAAGGTTTTCGCGTGCTATAATTACTTAAGCAATAGCATCCGTTTTACCTCTTTAAAAGAGCCGGCCTCAAGACTATAGAAATAGGTGCCGCTACTCAACTCACTGGCATCCAGATGCAGATCGTGTCTACCTGCAGAGAACTGTCCTTCAGCAAGCTTTAAGACTTCGCGCCCACTGATATCATAAAGCATCAGATTAATCCTGCTGTCTTCAGGCAGTCCAAATGATATGGCTGTTCTCGGGTTGAATGGATTGGGAAAGTTGTTTTCCAGATAAATCATTTCAGGAATAATGGGAGCTTTTTCAGCAATCTGAGGGCGTCGTGGAAGGAATGTGGGGTCCAATATTCCATAATCTTCACCAGAAGTGTAATCCATACTAAAATAATTTGAGATGATATCGTCACCACATTCAGGATCAGGATTGTGTACTGTGATAGAAGATTCATCTATAAAAACAAAGGGGGGGTTAAGCATCATATTGGCTGTCCCTCCCATAAAAGAAAATCCATCATCAAAGAGTATGGAGGCTGCGATACTGGTCTCGGCATCCATGTGGAGGCCATAATCCGACATGGTGTTCACCGTGACCGTGCCATCGTAGCGGTAGATATAGAGATCCTGCCCAGAGTACTTATTGATTGTAAAATAGGCAATATTTCCAGGATTGCGTTCATAAGTGATAAATACGCCTGACGCTTCATCCGTATAATCATAATACTCAAAACCATTTATAGTTTCAGAGGATGTCATGCCTTCAATATCCAAAGCATATGCCGACTCTCCATCAGCATAAATTCTGAAAGTGACGTCTATACTACCACCTGGTGCAGACTCCACAGAACTCCCATCCATAAAAAATTCATCCCGATCACCGCTATATTCTGTTTCTTCGATTATCCCGCATATTTCTTCGGTCGTTATAGCGAAGCGGTTATCCCAACTTTTATACTCCATGGAATATTCAGTTTCTGCGAGCGTTGGTGGAGGGATCACTTCAATATCAAATGAGTAACTATTATTGTTTACATCATATTCTCCAGGAATGGCATCAGAGATATCTACAGTAAATGAAACGAAAGCAGGCTCATTAAAACTAAGACCTGTAAAAACAACTGTGGTTGGAATCTCTTTCGAGATAAACACATCCGGCGTAGTCATGGTTAACCCATCAGTAGAGAGGTTCACATTTGCTAAAGCACTATTATCTCCCAGGATTTCCTGAAGGTTCGCATGAATATTGAAGGGTTGGTCAACAAATACCGTCATGGGATAACCAACATTTTCGACGATCAGATCTGGACGCAGGGTAACCTCTACATACTTTTTAAATTTCACCTTTTGACGACCAACGCGAAATTTTACATCCACTTTAAGGGTGGCATATAGCGGTACTTCTGTCAGGGAGAATACAGCTTGATTATCAACCACTTCCACATCCCGTTCATCAATGAGATGTCCATTGCTGCCACCTGAAGAATGTTTCCTTCGGTGAATTTTCACTTTGATTTTTTCCAATTCATCGGGGAGCGGAAAATTGTCCGCATCACTGGTTGAAAGCGTGACTGTCAATTCTACATCATCTGGCCCCATAAGGGCTGTGACATCCATGCTGTATTCATGGTTATCATGTCCATGACCTCTAGCTCCCATGATATCTGTTGGTGCTATAATGAATAGCAACAACATCGTGATGATCACTGGAACTTTGCTAGGAATGTTTCTGTTAAGCATATTTGGTGCCTCCTTAAAGTGATTCCCCGGGGTATTGTCAGGATTCTATTAGGAACAAACGAATTTCCCATAGATATGGGAGGAGTTCAAATGGAATATCGGCTGAACTCGAATCTAATTCAAGGCCACAGGGCAGTCAACGAATTAAGCAGGTAGATAACAGTGACTTGCCCATCCATTTTTCAACTACGCTAGACTAGCATTTCAGTAAGAACTAATTTAGTTTGACAGGCCAATGACCACCTGGATCACCATACCACTCATCTTCGTATTTCTCATCCTGCTCACCCGTTTTTTTACTGTGAAAATGTATGCTCTCAAGCCCAATAAGCATGATGATACACCTGAAACACTCGGCCTCAACTTTGAAGAAGTTCGTTTCGCAACGGAAAATAATAAAACGCTTTATGGATGGTGGATACCTGTAGTGAGAGATGAAAATCAGGCACCGACAATCGTCCTGGTACATGGGTGGAGTCGCAACCTGGGTCGCATGCTCCGCTATATCCAACACCTCCATCCTCTCAATTACAACCTGCTTGCCTTTGACGCCCGGCATCACGGTTCAAGTGATGAGGACAATCATGCCTCCATGTATAAATTTGGTAGAGATGTGAAAGCAGCTGTGCAATACACCCTCTCCCGTGATGTTGACCATGACCGTATCGGAGTCCTAGGTCTATCTATTGGGGGTGCAGGTTCGACCTATGCCGCTGCTATAGAGCCCGCGATAAAAGCAGTGGTAACGGTGGGAGCACCAGCCCACCCTGTTGATGTCATGCAGCATGAATTTAAAAAGCACCATATACCGGCTTTCTTCAGATGGCTCATTTTAAAACAGATTGAAATTAAAATCGGAGTCAAATACGAGCACTTCGCTCCAATAAATAGTATTGCCAAGGCAGACGCTTCATTTCTAGTCATCCACGGGGAAGATGATGATGTGGTACTGCCCTCTCAGGGAGAGAAACTGAATACAGCAGCACGTCCTGGGCAATGTGAATACTGGTCTATTTCAGGGCGTGGACATTCAAATTGTCATCATGAGTCAGGTTTTTGGGAACGTGTCGATAAATTTTTCAAAAGTCAGTTTAAGAAAGGATAGGAACATCATGAAATTCAGAACACAACTAATTGCCGTTTTTGCAATGAGCATATTACTTAGCCATTGTATTGCGCCCCAGAACCCTTTGGCTGGAATTGATATTCCTGAACCAGAAAATGCAGATGAAGGCTATTATTTTTTCAGGGCAGCCAGAGTCGTTCGTTACAAACAAAAAGATAAGCTGGTCCAGGCTAGAAATGACCTTGAGAGGGTTATAAAGGCCGATCAACGCATTCTTTACCCAGAGGCTTACCCTTTTCTGATTGAAGTATACAATCAACTGGAAATCAGTGATAGTTCAGCCTGGATTTATCCAGAAGCCATGGCAAGGATTGAAGCTGATCAGAAGTTATCCGATAAGTATTCCTCACGCTTTGCGGAGTGGCAAAAAGTCTATCCAGAATATCCCGCCGAGTTTCAAGACAGAGAATACAAACTCCTTGATTCTGGAGTAGAGCCTGTAGGCGGTTACAAGCGACTTTATCAAATCCTGGAGTATCCCGAAATGGCTCAGGAAATGAAACGTACTGGAGTGAGCTGGTTTTCAATTATTGTTGAGGCTGATGGGACAGTCCTGGATGTTCAATTGTTAAAATCCAGTTATCCTGATCTGGATGAAGCGGCCCTTACAGCCATCAACGCGTGCACCTGGGTGGCTGCCAAATACGATGAACGACCTGTGAACTTTCAAATCATATTACCCATACATTTTAGATTATAGACAAATCGTGCTTACCAATTAAAGGGAATAAACTATGAAGTATCCACCAGAACCGTTTAGAATTAAAACTGTTGAGGCCATTGCCCGAACCACAGATTGGGAGCGACTGGCTGTAATACAGGATGCTGGGTATAATGTCTTCAATATTCCCGCTGAAAAAATTTACATCGATTTATTGACGGATAGCGGTACCAGTGCCATGAGTGACAATCAGTGGGCTGGTATGATGAAGGGTGATGAATCCTACGCAGGAAGCAAAAACTATTTTCACTTTGAAACGATGATTAACAAGATCTTTGGCTTCAAACATGTCATCCCAACTCACCAGGGTCGTGTGGCTGAAAATCTTTTATTTTCCACTATTCTTAAAGACCGCAAGGGTCTGGTTATTCCCAATAACAACCATTTCGATACTACCCGCGCCAATGTTGAATATAATGGTGGAAAAGCCGAGGATCTGGTGATTGATATTGCCAAGGACACACAGGCAATAGATGATTTCAAAGGCAATATTGATTTGGACAAATTGGCTCACCTGATTGACAAAGTTGGAGCTAAGAATATCCCCATCGGCATGCTTACAATCACCAATAATTCGGGTGGCGGACAACCTGTTTCCATGGCCAATATCAGGGGCACAGCTGAGTTACTTCATAAGCACGACATACCCTTCTACATCGATGCCTGTCGTTTTGCTGAGAATGCTTATTTCATCAAGACCCGGGAAGATGGCTATCAGGAAAAGAGCATCTTGGAAATCGCCAATGAGATGTTTTCCTATGCCGATGGTTGTACCATGAGTGCCAAGAAAGATGCACTGGTGAACATGGGTGGATTTTTTGCCACCAATGATGATGAATTGGCCCAGCAAATCACAAATCGCCTGATCCTGATTGAGGGTTTCCCAACCTATGGTGGTCTAGCCGGACGTGATCTGGAGGCTATAGCCAGGGGTCTTGAAGAAGTCCTTCAGGAGGACTATCTGGCCTATAGAATTTCACAGGTGGAAGAATTGGGTGATAGATTGATTGAAGCTGGAGTCCCTATCTTAAGACCCACAGGTGGGCATGCAGTCTATCTTGATGCAAAAAACTTTTTACCCCATATCCCCCAATCTCAGTTTCCTGGAATTGCATTGACAGTTTCACTTTATACCCATGCTGGAATCCGGGCAGTAGAGATTGGCAGTCTTATGTTTGCACATGACGACTCTGAGACCGGTGAAACAATCTATCCCCATCTTGAGCTAGTGCGACTGGCGATTCCTCGTCGGGTATACACCAACAGTCAGATGCAATATGTGGCTGAGAATATTATTGAGTTGTATGAGGACAGGGAAAATATAAAGGGCTATGAGATCGAATATCAGGCCCAGGTGTTACGTCACTTTACAGCGCGCCTCAAACCAATTATATAACTTCGGTTTAATCCAATAAGAAAGCCATAGTGTCCTTCGACAAGCTCAGGAAGACACTATGGCTTTCTTTGATTTTGGGTCCACCGAGTTCGTCATCCCGAGCGGAGTCGAGGGATAACTTTTACTCGATGGTTATATAAGATCCAGGTCGGGATTTTAATACCGACCTGGAAAATTAACCTTATTTCAGTAGCAAGAGTTTCCTAGTCTGAAACTGATTCCCAGCCTGTACGGTGAGTAAATAAAGTCCGGCACTCACTGGCTTACCAGCTTGATTCACACCTGCCCAGATCATTTCATGATAACCCGCTTCTTTGGAATCATGACGCCATGATTGAATTTCCCGACCGGTTACATCCATAATTTTAATCTGAACGTCTGTGATATCTGCCAGCTCATAGGAAATAGTTGTAGCTGGATTAAAGGGATTGGGATAGTTCTTATGCAGGGCGAATTTCTCTATTCGTAGCTCAATGTCTTCCAGTACATAGAAATTAGATTTGTATGCACCAGTATAGGGGATATCACTGAGTCTATAATCATATTTGACACCAGATTTGGCCAATTTGTCATAATAGATATAATCAGTCCTGGATGTTGAGTTACCCTGTCCCAGGAGTTTGGGGTCTTTGGTATGATCAGCAATGAGTTTCCAATCACTAGTACCGTTCTTGCGACGTTCAATCTTGAAGCCCAGATTCTCGGTTTCACTTTCAGTAGCCCATTTTAAGACCATTTGACCTTTATGGGTTCCTGCATTGAAAAAGGAGAGCTCAACTGGAAGGGAATAATCAGTATCTGCCTCGTTGGTAGCCACTACAGGCCTTATCAACCAATTGCGATCGGCATACGCACCCCAAAGTGGACCCTCATGATACCCAGTGGATCTATCATCAATTCCAGCTGTTTCTTTAAATAATGAAAAACTTGAACCTGAGGTATTGTCGATGACAAGATGATAGTCTGTCGATGCTTGAACGCGAACTCCCGCATCTACCAGAGACACATAATTCCAAGAGTATTCACTTATATCAGTTACACTAAGTGAAACTGTGGAACCTTGTTTAACACTCGGACCCCCTTCATAGTCTGACCAGATTTCAAACGAAATGGACCCACTTGATCCCAATGTTGAGTGGGTATGAAAAAATGCTCCTGAAACGTCTCCTTGGGTAGCTGGAGTGAATCTCACGGCTTCTTTATAGGTGTCGGCGATAGAGGTAGCACCCAGGGTATTCCAAGAGTCATAACTGTAAACATCATGGTGAATTGTCGTGGAAGTATTGATTTCCTTAGCCAACGATTCGAAAATATTTAGTTTTCCGTAACCCCATTCATCATTGGGTACAGTACCAGTATATGAGTCACTCCTGGCATTATCAGTGATTAATGTTTTTACCTCAGAGGCAGTTAGGGAGGAATCATAATCGAACAGAAGGGCTACTGCCCCGGATACTGTTCCAGCTGCAACGCTGGTCCCTTGTTCTACATGATATTTATCTGCAAGGACTTCGTATGTTGAGCTCGGCGTATAATCAGTCGAGGTTGTGGTGATAACCCCTTGGCCGGGTGTCATAATATCAGGTTTTTGCACACCCCCTTCTCGAGTAGGTCCAAAACTACTAAAATAGGAGTGATCGTCTGAAAGGTCGGGACTTCCAAAAGAAGGAGTACCGGCAGTGCTTTTCCAGCGCCATCTAGCTGTGTAGGCCCCAACCGTTATGGCTGAACTGGCGGTGCCTGGAGAAGCGATCGTAGAATTATGATCTCCTCCTGTTACAGTAGCAGCCATAGAACTTTGGTACATCCAAGCATGATAAGTCATGAGGGAGGATGAATTGTTAGTAAATTGTATTGTCCATGTACCATCAGCTACATTTACAGTAGAATAATCAAATACTATAAGCTCAGTCATCCTATCGCCATTACTATGGTCAGAATCAATGATGTTATTCATATCTATAGCACCGTCTGAAGTTCCAACACCTCCACCTGGATCCGTATCCTTTGCTCGTGTTATGGAGGAAACATTTGGAGGAACTAAAGTCACCGAAACATCGTCACCATTATTCCACCATAGCTCTAAATAGAAATAATCGTAACCGCTATCGTCATAACCATTGGGCACAGTTACTACAATGTTGCCAGTCGAGGATGCAGCGACATCACCGGTTACATGGATATCCTCGTTCCCAGCATTCCCAGCTGCGACTACCGCGACCCTTCCATCACCTGAACTAGCAAAGGTGTTGACAGCTGCATCAAGGGTACTGGTCCCATCGTGTGCATTGCTCTGACTACCCAAACTAAGATTAACCACCACAGGCTTATTTTCGCTTGAAGAAATTTTTTGAGCATAAGTTAGAGCATCTTTTATTTTCGCATCTTCGAAGCTGTTTACCCCTGCCCTCACCACGACAATATCTGCATCAGGTGCCATCCCCTTGTATTTTCCGTTGAGGGCTGAAGCGCCATTCCCAGCAGCAGCACCCGTGACCTCAGTTCCATGACCATTTGTATCTTTTGTTAGAACGATTGAAGCAGGAGTGCCATCGATCTCATTGTTGATCTGAGTATTGGTATATTCCACACCATAATTCAGGCCAGCAAATACTGTGTTATCTCTGTGATAAGGGGTACTAGTCCCAGTAGTCAGAGTCATATCCCAGATGTACAAAATTCGACTCTTCGTATTATCTGAAGGATCACGGAAATCCAGATGAGACCAATCAATGCCAGTATCGATAACCAAGACGATCACATCGGTACCATCATAAGCCGTGTTATTTAAATAAGCATCGTGGGCTAGATCAGCTCCAGATAAGCCTACCGCCAGATCATTGAGAGGATAAAGTAAGTCTCCCTGAAAGACGCTATGCACGGCATCTAGTTCAGATAATACTAAAAGTTGTTCCTCGGTGACTCGAGCTGTGGAAAAATCAGGATAGTCTGAGTTGGTTTGAATCCCGGCAGCCTTCACTGCTTCAATATCTGTGCTACGAATAGTGACAGGATATAAGAGTTCCTGCAAAGGACCCTTTGCTGTCTGGACTCTAGAAAGCGGTGACTCGATAATTTGTATATCCCTTGAGCTAGTCTCTTTAAAAACGTTTTGGAGATCAGGAGAGAGTTTAGCCAGGGAAGTAGCCGTGATACCTTCAGAGAAAAGAATTCCTGGAATCAACAGAACCAATAATGACTTATAAATTGATTTATTCATGTCTTGTCTCCGCCCTTTAGGAAAAAATTTTTAGTAATAATGATCTCAACATCATTTCCTTAAATTAATGTCAAAGGTCATGCCAGTAATATTTTCCATCGATAAATGCCTATTTTTACTACCTCTTCTGACACTTCCAATTTAGCTGTGATAGGCACGAATGTTAAGTAAATATTGCTTAATTCGGAAGCAATGTCGGATTATGGAGACAACATGATGAGTCTTTTATAGCCTTCATAATAACAGCGCCATATCAGAAGACAGATTTTCAGTCAGTTTCTAATTTCTGCAGTTACAAAAAAGTTGTGTTCATAATCCTCCATATGCTTGTAGTTTTATGCCATGTTTCTCAAACGCTCCATACTACTCTTTGTCGTCGTCAGTACTCTTAGTGCTGGAGAGTCGTTCCTATGGGTTTTTCTTGAATCCGACCCCAACTCTACACAGATACAATTGACCACTCGAGCGGTGGAGAGAATCAGACAACGTGGCTCTTCAATTACTTCAGGTAATATGGCCGTTTCCGAATCTCAATTGTCACAATTACGGGCTGCAGGCTATAAAATCAGACATGCCTCACGGTTCCTCAATGCCGTGAGTGTTATCATAGAAAACGATATTCAGCTAGCAGATTTACATAGCTTATCCTTTGTGAAATCCATCTCACCAGTTGGTCGTGCTCCTCGCCTAAAAAATAAAGAGACTTTCCAAACCACTCAGCTTGAGCGGAGCTCTGGGTTGTCCTATGGTGCATCCGAGGGTCAAAACGAGATGCTGAATATTCCCCATATCCACAATCTAGGCTACGATGCATCAGGTGTTCTCATCGGTGTTTTTGATACAGGGTTCCTTACCGATCATCCGGTATTTGATGGAATCGATATTAAAGCCCAATATGATTTTATCGATCATGAAGTTGATGCCTCTGGTCTGGGACATGAACATGGCATCAATGTATTAAGCGCAATAGGAGGTCATCTCCCAGGGGAACTGATCGGTCCAGCCCACAATGCGACTTTCCTGCTAGCTCGTACCGAGGATTCATACAGCGAATCAAGAGCTGAAGAGGATAATTGGGTGGCCGCCCTGGAATGGGCTGATTCACTTGGAGTAGACATCATTAGCAGCTCTTTAAATTATTTTCAGGATTTTGATGACCCCAATGAGGATTATCCAACGTCAGCTCTGGATGGACAAACCACCATCACTGCCAGAGCAGCCAACATTGCAGCGGATAGAGGAATTTTGATCGTAAATTCAGCTGGAAATGAAGGCTCATCACCAAGTAGTCTCTGGCCACCTGCTGACAGTCCTCATGTTTTGGCGGTTGGTTCAGTAAACCCTCAAGCTGAAATTTCATACTTTTCAGGAAGAGGACCCACCTACGATGGACGCATCAAACCTGACGTGGTTGCTCAGGGTAGTCTGGTCTACATGGCCTCAGGGGTGAATGGATTCATCCGGGGTAATGGAACCTCTTTTTCCACTCCACTCATTGCTGGATTGTCGGCACTGCTCCTCCAGGCTCAGCCCCACCTAACCCCTGATTCAGTTATTGCTCTATTTCAGAACCATGGTGATCAGGCATCTGCTCCAGACAATTCATATGGATGGGGTATCCCAGATCTAACAAGTTTTTTTTCCGCGTTGAAAACTGGTAACTCCAAGAATTGCATGGTTTACCCAAATCCTGGACAAGCTGGAGAGGTCCATATGATTCTTTCCGAATCAGTCTCTGAGCTACCCAAGCTGGCTGTACTTTATGATATTCGTGGAAGTGAAATTGCTTCTCTGAACCTGACTCAGGAATCTGGAAACATTATAAAAATATCAATCCCCTCCAGTTTAGGTCTGGCAAGTCAGCTCATGATCATTTCAGTGAAATCAGGTGAAAAGATTTATGCTGGGAAATTCATTTTTCTAAAGGTATAAAACAAATCTCGTAATTTCCTGTACATCGCTCAAACAAATTAGGCACACAAAAGGGCTCCATTCAGAAGCCTTTTTCATGCCCAATATTCTTTCATACTATCAAATCAAGTCATACTTAATTATTACATCCAGCACGAATCAGCTTTGAAATGACTGGTCGGTCATTATTTTGCTGACCGGTCAGAAATAATGGAGATGATTACTTAGCATGACACCAACTATCAAAGCACGAAGGCGAAAACAGCATCGCCTGGAAATATTAACTGCGGCTGAACAAATATTCGCCCGTCAGGGTTATCACACCACCACCATGGAGGCAGTTGCCGAAGAATGCGGATGGAGCAAAGGAACACTCTACCTCTATTTCAAGAATAAGGAAGATCTGTTTTTCTCAATCCTCATAGAAAAAATGGAGCGGTTCTCAGAAACACTCCTGAACGAATTAAAAACATCTGAAGGTGTGAAAGGCAAAGTTGCGGCACTAATAGATGCACAATTTCAATTCCTCACCGAAAATAAACATTTCTTCCAATTGGTCATCGCAGAGCAGGGTAAAGTCATGCATAGTTCTGATTCAGGACTTCGCGAAAAACTGGTTACCCAGCAACAAACCCATATTGAACAATTATCGCAGGCCCTCAAGGATGGGATGGCGGAGGACTCACAAATTGATCCTTCCATCCTGGCTGGAAGCATCGTTGGGGCAGTCAATCTCCACCAGCTTAATTGGCTCATGGCAACTGATACCATCGACCTCAATCATATTAAAAGTCAAATTGCATCACTTTTTATAAATGGAATACTTCCCCATGAAAATATATAGACTGCTACTTGTCCTCCCGATGCTATTGGGAGCTCAAACTCAAATGGATCTCTCCATTGAGGAGAGTGTACAATTGGCTCTTGAGAGAAATCCCAACATCAAAATCGCCCAGGAAAAAGTGAGAGATGCCCAACAAAGCCTGTATCAGGCCATGGGATCCGCATTACCCAGCGTAAGTTTGCAGGGAACCAGGATTACAGATGAAAAGGTACAGGTCATTCAGAATCCATTTGCCGGTCCGGCTGCCCCCCCGCTTGAACTCGATTTTACCATGGATTACCAATATGATATTCGAGTGACTCAACCGCTATTTACCGGTGGGAAAATTGCTTTAGGAACACTCATGGCCAGGAAAGGCCTTGATATGATCCAATCCCAGCAAGAACAGGAAAAAAACAATCTGTCGTTCAATGTTATTCAGGCCTATCTCGGGATGCTGGTCACAAAGGAATTTGCTTCTGTTGCCGACGAAGGTTACAACACTGCCCAAGAATTCTATGAGATCTCAGAACTACTATATGGGCAGGGAATGATTTCAAAGCTAGATCTACTCCAGGCTGAGGTTCAAGCTGCTAATCTACTGCCCCAGAAAACCCAGGCAGAGAATGGGGTCACCATGGCAGCTGCAGGATTGAAAATGCTGTTGGGAATTGAATCAGAAACAAACATCGAACTTACGGATGTCATGACCTACAATCCCGGTGAATACAATCTGGATCAACTAAAGACCGAGGCCCTTATGAATAGAGCTGAAATTCAGCAGATGAGTCTATCAAAGTCTTTAAGCTCCCTAAATGTCAACATGGCACGCTCTAATTTTCTACCCATGGTAGCATTAAGCTATTCATACTCAAAGTCGGGGAACGATCTGGATTTATATTCAGAATGGAATGATAGCTATATGGTGGCTGTTGGAATGAGTTATGATTTGTT
>JABHBL010000020.1 GCA_018673925.1 Fidelibacterota bacterium | reverse complement strand
TGCTCCTCAATACTCAGGGATGTAATAATATGAGGGGGCAATTCATATGCGATTGCTTCTATGACGATGTTACTTGGCATTCTTTTGATCTCTACTTTCTTATTCTCTGTAGGATTTTACTGATTGGTAATTTCCGCTGGTGAGAGTGAGCTTAATCAGATTTAACTGTTTTCAAGTTAAACGAGTTTCACGTGCATTCAACTTATGTTAATCCGGAAAGACAATTGTTAATTTCTTGTGCGAGGTGGGCATATTGGTTGCTTGGAGCGGCTTTCACTAGACCCCAAAAAAGTTTACATAGCCTTCGCTATCTTCACCAAAGCTTTCCATGTCAGCATCTTTAATTTTAAAGGTTACATGTTCACCTACAATCTCAGAAAAGTAAATTTGATACTCTTTCCCATCTTCATCCAACATGATTATTTCCGCAAGATTGGTGTTCACATTAATGGCTTTCAAATTTGAATGACACATTGGGCAAAAGGTCTCAAGCCTGTCCCCCTCACTAAGATCAAGATCTGGATGTTTCCTATAGCGATAATCACCGAGCGCTGAATTTACCATCAGGAGACCACGCTGCTGGTTTTGAGTGCGAACCGCAAAAACAATATCATTGTCAATTTTCAAATTTCCCCGACAATAGGGACAAACGTATTCGTAATTCATGATATCCTTTCGCTCTTTTCTTTGTGCTCTCAATAGAAACAAATTAGCTGGAATCGGGAGGGCCTGGAAGGACTAGTTTTAAATAAACCTGCCTCCTACCAAATATCTTCAGCTAAATGGGGTGATAAGATTTATTTTATTGTAGATTGTGGCCATTATTGAGAAGGTTAATTGATCAGGAGATATCAAATGATTTGTAAGTGGAATGCCCATATTCGCTCCTTCACCGGCTGTATTTTACTCTTTGGTTGTCTTTTTCTTGTTCAGGTAAAAGCCCAGGAAATACTCGAACTTCAAGGGTTTGATCAAAGCCCATTTTTTGATGAACAGGTCATTACCTTTCGTTTAAACGATGATATGACAATTCACATTGATGCAGCATCCATCGATTCATTCAGAGCTGATCTGCCTATTGGTCTCGTCCTATATGCTCTCCCAAATGGGAACACCATCGAGCATACTGTAGGAAAAGTTTTGCAGACCGGGGACGATTGGCATTACAATATTCAACATATTGGTGCACAGACTCGCTTCCTGCGTGATCAAATCCAGGATTATAACCTGGTCACTGTGTATCTCGAATCGACTCAGCTTAGTTGGCCCAGTTGGAAAACTCATTTCCCCAATTATGATGATATCACTCGAGAAACCATAGAATACCTGCTGTCCTGTTTTGAAGCATATGATCCTTTTATTGTTCTTTCCAGTCATAGCGGAGGTGGCAGATTTATTTTTTCCTATTTAGACGGTGTAAATGAGATTCCAGATTATATCAAACGGATTTGTTTTCTGGATAGTAATTATGGCTATGAACACAGCTATGGTGATCAATTGATTAACTGGCTGGATGGGTCGCCTGATAGATTCCTTTCTGTCCTCGCCTACAATGATAGTGTTGCCCTCTACAACGGTGAGCCCATTGTCTCCCCTACGGGTGGAACCTGGTACCGGACCCGTATCATGCAGACTTATCTGGCTAACCACTATGAGTTCGCTACTGAAGAGGATGATGTGTTTATTCATCATGAGGCACTTGGGGGTCGCATCGAAATCATCCTGAAGAAGAACCCAACCCAGGCGATATTGCATACAGTACAGGTAGAGCGAAATGGCTTTATACACACCTTACTGTCTGGAACGGATCAGGCCAATCTTGGATACACCTATTATGGTGAAAGGGCTTACGACAATCTTATCCAAACGGGTATTCTGGTAAGAAGCCCCTATCAGATTCCATTGAGGAGCATGAATGCTCCCAATGGGTCTCAATTTATGACTTCACTCCTGGATATGAGTTTTAATGATCGGGAAAATGCCATTCTCAATCAACTAAGGAGTGGCAATGTACCTTATTTTCTCCGCGATCTCAAAAATATCAGTGCTGCTTTTGAAGATGCCGCAGGATCCTCCCACATAGTCGGGTACGAGGTCATGCCAGATTATCTCTCTATCGGCACAGATACGAATTATTGTCGGGTTCCAATGGGTCCAATCACAGCTCAAAGGGCTGCCGATTTTTTTGGCCTCATCATGCCCACCAGGAAACTGGTGGATCACATTTACACCAATACCGACATTCAACTGGCTCCAGTCACCTATGCACCTGTAGGCAATCAAAATGAAGGGGTCCCAAAATTTATTGAGCACAACACCGCCATTGAAGCACAGCTCAATACGGCTGGAGCAAGTCTGGGACAATTGATAGGTGGAACCAAAAAGGATGTGGTTTTGAGCAATCTGATCATTGATCCATCCCGCCCAGGTCATGTTACTATTTATGGATGGCATCAGCTAAATGGATCACCTATTCAACCCTTGACCAATATCCACACCAATACCTATGTTGATTACAGTCACGGTATCCGGTATATGGATGGCAGAGTAACCATTGATGGAGTGATCAATGACGCTGTTTCTGTGCTGCGGAATTCGATCCAGTACCGGCTATTGAGCGATGAATCGGGACCCATGAACCAACCCACTTATATTCCTGATGGCAGTTTACCCTCTAGACCGACATCTTTTGGTGCTGCATCTCAGAACTCCGGAGAGGTTGAGATATTTATTGAGCCTGATCCAAATATTCTTGATTACCAACTGTTTGTAAGTTCTGATGGTTTGACATTTGATCAACCCTTTATGACTATTGGAAATACGCATACACTTGGAGGTCTAGATCCAGATACAATCCTCTATTTCAAATTGATCGCTGAGAATCTGTCAGGGAGTTCAAGTGAATCTGAAGTGCTATCGGTTCTCCCCAATGGAGCAAGTGATACTAAAGTTCTTGTGGTAAATGGATTTGATAGAAGCTCCAACGGAAACACCTATGATTTCATCCGACAACATGGTAGCGCCTTATTGGAAAATGGTAGTACTTTTGAATCCTGCACAAATGAAGCCATAATTGATGGACTGGTACAACTCAGTGACTATCTCATTGTTGATTACATATTAGGTGAGGAATCGACTGTAGATGAGACTTTTTCAAATACGGAGCAATCATTGATCACCAACTATTTAAAACAAGGTGGGAGACTCTTTGTTTCAGGAGCTGAGATTGCCTGGGACTTGGATTATAGAGGGTCCACCAGTGATAAGGCATTTATACATGATTTCCTGAAAGCTTCATATTCGGCTGATGCACCAGGAGGTGTATCAGGAGTACACTATTCAGCCGAAGGCATTCAGGGGAGCATACTGGGGGCTATAACTACCATTGCCTACGATAATGGTACTCATGGTACCTTTGATGTGAAATACCCAGATGCCTTGATTCCTGAAGGAGGGAGTCAAAGTATCATTCGGTATTTAAATGTGAACACCCATGATATTGGTGGGGTGAGTTTTGAAGGTGTCTTTCCAGGTGGAACTCAGCCAGGGAAACTAGTATACATTGGATTCCCGTTTGAAACGATATACCCCGTAGATTCACGGAATCTGGTCATGAATGAAGTATTGGATTATTTACTGCTTACTCCAAGCACTACCGACGAATTCACATCAGTACTTCCTGAAAAATTTGAGCTCATGCAAAATTTTCCAAATCCATTTAATCCCAGCACAACCCTACGATTCGGTATTCCAATTGATTCATATGTGAAATTAACGATCTATAATGTCCGTGGGCAGGCAATTAAAAACCTAGTTGATGATGATCTCTCGGCTGGACGGTATGAGTTGGTGTGGAAGGGTTCTGATGATCAGAATCGGCAAGTAGCAACTGGACTATATCTTGCCAGATTGCAATCAGGGGATCAGGTAAAAAATGTTAAGATGTTGTACCTGAAATAAAGCATCGGATGACGACTACGATCTATAAAAGTTGAAATAACTTTCACTTGGTGGAGACGTTTTATGATTTGAAGGGATGACTTTTGACATTAGTAAAAAAAACTGCTTACCACAATCGGTGCACTGATATTTACATTTTGATGTAACCCACTTTTCAACACGAAAGCGATGAATCCTAACTACATATTCTGATTCACATTTTGGACATATAACTACTGGATTCTCACATGCGTTCATTCTACTCCCCCGAGCTACTGCTTCTAAAATTTGATGGCTAAATTAACTATCAATAGTCATTAAGCAATCATTCAAGCTGATTAATTGCGCAATTCATCTATTGCCTTGCAAGAGTACCAGAATTGATTGAACAGCTGGAGTGTGCTTGTTTGAAATATTTGACCGAATTAATGAGATAGATTAGAGGGTAGAACGAAAGAACGCTTTGAAATAGGTGAGACTACTGAAGGATAAAGCCGTTCCAATAGTAAAATAACCTGGTGTTTTCAGCATCATGGGAATCAAACCAGAGTGTCTAACAAAAGCGCCCATTGACATCATAACTGCAATGAGTAGATAGCTATGCCAGGCCTGGAAAGCAAATATGGACGCTTTAGGTGTCATATCCTCAATGCGCTGGATATTTTTTTTCACAATGCGGGCAAATCCATATATTGAAACCTGCAGACCAGGGATAACTCCTCCAGCAATGATTAAGACCGGATACTTAATATCCAGATTTTCCAACCAACGAGTTGCCAATAATATCAGCATGAGTCCCACTCCACTCCACATAAGTCCGGAGACCAACAAGAGATAGTGCCTGGGAATGGGTAAAAAGGATTTCATCATTTTACCTCTAACCCACATTGATTTTTTGGCTGCATGTAGTCTGATCTAGAAAACATTCGGGGCAGGTAATCATACCCACCCCGAAAATCAAGCTTTTAAATAATTGCGATTACTTGTCGCCGCATTTGAGTCCCCACATGTAGGAGAAGGCGGTTAGAAACAAGAGTGGTGCCAGGATCATCAATACAAATTCAGGCGAGAAGAATAGGAGTTGTTTCCCGGCTGTTAAAAATCCCAGGGCAATGCCACCCAAACCAATAAGAGTTCCACCGACAGTTACCCAATAGAAACACTTACTCATCACACCATTTTTAACTGTCATGATGGGAATGATAAAGATGGTCAGACCTGCAATACTATGAAAAATAGGATAGATAATTTTAGCGAACGTGCCCATATCAGCAAATCGACTTATGGCGATTAAAACAATACCTAAAAGCATGGTACCAAGATACATTTTCTCATATTCAGGGTAAAACCTTGAGACCAGACCGGTAGCCAGAGAGAAAGGGATCAGAGTTGCTACCACTGCCACGAACTTGCTTGTTCCGCTGCCATGCCCAAGCAGACCCAGAATTTCCCATCCAAGAAAAATTAGCAAGAGTCCTGATACCAGAAGAACGGCAAAGGAAATCATGTAATAAATGTTAGCAAAATGTTTGGTGGCTTCATCCTTCTGCCTACCCATAAGCATCCAAATCGCATAAATCGCGACCAGACCAGTGGCTAGAAGTACCAATTGATCAAATAAATTCATTTTTACTCTCCTCTTTATTTTGAAACGTACTTTGATCTACACCATTCATCATAAGGTGTATATAGTAAATATTTTGTGCCTAGCCCTGGCCAATACCGATTGAGTATGCCACCACTGCCAGCAGCAACACTCCAGGGAAAATCGTGTAAATCTGGTCTTTTGACAGGAGTGGTTTTCCGGATTTCAAAAAAGCCAGGGCCATCCCGCCTATAGCAACAAGACCAGTACCTACACTTACACCTAAAAAGTTCGACTCAACCTCCCCCTGTATGAAGAGCACCAGCGGCAATATAAAAAGTACCAATCCAGAAAAACCATGGAGCAATATCTGGAATAACAGTGCGGATTTATCCTGCTTCCTTAGTTTTTGAATCGTAAGACCTGCATATAAGACTGATATCAATGATGAATAAATAAGATGGTATTCCAGTAAAAATTCACCAATAAGCCCCATTGAAAAACCCAGAGGAAGCATACTTGCTGCTAGAGCTGCGATGGGGTGCTCAATGATATCTACTCCCATTAGAACCATCAGAATTGCAGATATAAGAAAAATACCGTATGAGACTGTGTAGTAAGCGATAGGAATTGTTCCCAGACCTTCAATACCTGACACAATTTGAACGCCTGCGATAATTGCTACCAGGAGCAATATAACTCTATTCGTATTTTGCATTGTTTATCTGGCTCCCAGAATAACCATAAACATACTGGTCATCATAAATAATGAAGCATATTTGAATAGACCGAAATTAATTCGTTCTGATTCATTATAT
Source organism: Fidelibacterota bacterium (assembly GCA_018673925.1). Lineage (GTDB taxonomy): Bacteria > Fidelibacterota > UBA8477 > UBA8477 > JABMPR01 > JABMPR01. The sequence goes on along the minus strand of JABHBL010000020.1, from coordinate 14,857 downwards.
ATAGTCCCCATAGCCATTCCGGTCAGACCCACAGCTAACACCACAATCAAACGTAAGTAACCTGTTGTTAAATCCATGAGAAATCCTGAAACCAAAATGCTCACAGCTGAGAATAGGCTTGATGCAGCAATGATGACTCGCGTTCTATTTACGCCATAAGTGGATGGAAATGTCGGTACATCTGCTGCCGCATAGTCATGAGCATACTTGATGCTAAAGGTCAAAATATGAGTTGGGATCCAGAACAGTATACCGAACGTGAACAGGATTCCAACCCCATCAATTTGACCTGTACCCAAGACACGTCCGGCGAGTATCGGCATCCCTCCTGAGATACCTCCCCAGACAATGGACCAGGCGGTCTTGCGTTTTAACCACATCGTATATATCACAACATCTATGAACAAACCAGCAAACACAACCACCGCAAACAATAGATCCATGGTAGCTGCCCAGGATAGACCCAGGATAGATATCCCCAAACCTACAACCCAGGCTTCTCGAGGTTTGATGAGACCCATGGGTAGCGGACGATTGCTGGTCCGATTCATTTTAGCATCGATATCACGATCCCAGACCATATTTAGGATGGTGGATCCACTCACAGCTAGGAATAGACTGCCGATGAGACCTACAATAGTGGTAAGGTTGTAGACAGGACAACGAGCTGAAACATATCCAGCCAAACCGGTGAGAATAAGTAGACCAGTCTGTAAACTTTTTATGAGTGGCCAATAATGCTTTAGTTTTGCAAACACGTCTGTGATACTGCCTTTATCAATTGGTTTTATTTATCAAAAATGATAGGCGATCTGCCAACAACAGGTTCATGAGGACCGCCTATTTATCTATTCGCTCGTGTCAGTTGGAGCAATTTCCATCTGTACGGGAGTTCGCGCACATCGAAATCCAAGACTCATGCTGGTATGTTCTGGTCCAGCACTATTTCGAGGCCATACTCGAAGGCTATACTCATAACTCTGATATGAGCCTCCCCGCATATAGCGGTAGTGGACCTTGGGATGATCATCCCCAGTCCATTGATACACATTTCCAGCCATATCATAGAGACCATAGGGAGTGATTCCTTCCATGGTTTGGTATCCATCATAGTTTTTACCATTGTAAAAGCCAACCGGGGTTGTTTTTACAACATCGCCAAACATTTTCTCAAACAAATTATGGCTGCTCACAAAATTGGCCTGATTTCGCTGGACCGTATTACCCCAGGGATAATCGTCTGTGGTTGTTCCCCGGGCTGATTTTTCCCATTCTTTTTCAGTGGGTAAACGATAATCATAAAAATCTGCATATGCTTTGGCGCCAAACCAGCTGACTTCAACCATGGGGTGGTTTCCATATCCAGTTTTCGGGTTGAACATTCCACCTTCATAGTCTAATCTCAGACCTGGATTGGTTATAGGAACGTGGGGATAATCTCCAGCTGGGATTTCGTATTCATGGAGGTAAGCATCAAAGGGATCACCAGGATGATACCCCCAAACCGTATCTCGCTTGATATAGACAGTCCCCTTCTCAAGAGCTTCATTGAGATAGTTGGCATATTGTCGATTTGTCACATCAGTAATCATGATCTCATAATCATAATCAATATCCACGACATGCTGATGTTGACCAAAATAGAATTCGCCAGCAGGAACCAGCGCCCAGGTACTGGGGTTGATACCCGTGTCTACAAATTTCATTGGTTTTTCTGCAAACAAACCAGTTATAACCAACAAGGAAATGAAAAAGGTATTTTGTAAAGTTCTCATATTTCCATCTCCTTTTTTATGGCGTCTCGGCCTGCCTGGGTTAAAACTGAAGTCCTTTCCAGATCCAACTCAGGTGAGGCTGATTCTTTAGACCACAATCCATCAGAACTGAATAGATCCTTTAGGCGCCAGATCAGAATTCCACCAACTAGAACCAGGATAATTCCCAGTCCGAAATCCATGGCCAGCATGGTCCAATTGACTACTGGAGTTTGGTAGTACTCTGTTACGAACAGACGTTTCATGGAGAAGATGGTTGCAGCACCAAAGGCTATATCTGAACCAATAATGATGGTCCAGCCCAACCATTTTCTCATTTTGCCCTTAATGCCAGCTATATCTATGTAATACATTAGAATGATGGTTGCAATGATGGCAGAGAGTATGTGCCAGTGACCTGTCAGGGTGATACGTTCTTCACGCGCTGGCCAGACTCGAAAGATTTGTTCGAGTTTGATGGCCATGAAAATACCCACACCACTTACCGTGAAATTCATAAAGACCATTTGCCAGAAGGGTCCAAACTTGATAGGGTCATGGAAGAGGGCGATAAACTTTTGGCCAAAAGTTGGATTCTCAAGACCCAGTTCAGCAGTCCGATCTTTGATCAGCTTGCCCCATGAGTATATCACCAGGAGTAAAGCGGCAAACATGACAAATACAGAACCTACATAGATAAAGGTATGAGCCATGTGGGTCCAGACTACAGACCAGACCCCACCTGATATAACTGCGGTACCGAACATCATGGTGGGCATAGCGATTTTGTGCAACTTACCCTTAAAGTCCATCCAGCGTCCCACTATCAGGGTGATGGCTACAGCAATAAGAGTCAACATGATATGGAGGTGACCAATAACTGCCTTCTGCAGCGCTGTCTTATCCGGAACTCGGATGAGATCCTCAGCCAGGAAAGTTTCATGGCCGTTGCTCCAGAAAGAACCTGTTACAGCACCAAAACCAGCAGATATCAACATGGAGACTGCCATAATAAAAAAGGCCATCCGCTCCAGGTCATATCCACTTTTAGTATGTGCATATTCCTTGTCTTCCACCAAAAAATGTTTTCTCCAGGGATACAGGGCAGCTGTCAGTAATAATCCTGCAAAAAAGATCAAGGATTGCCCCACCAGGAACAAACCATGATAAAAATAATTGTGTCCAAAATATCCAAAAGCCAGTCCAAAAATGGTGGTGGTGATCCAGCCTACGGTGATAGTGTTATTGATATTGGCTCTCTGGTGTCTGCGCATTGGTACAATTGAGGTAATCATATAAACTTCAATTGCCGTTACGATCATGGCTATAACATGGTAAAGCATAATAATTCTGCCTGAGCGTTCGACACTTTGCAAATCCATGCCCAGTAAATCGACAACAAAATCTCTCACTCCCCATTCGACCATGGGTCCTGATAACATTCCCCATACTGCAGTAATCACACTTATAGAAGTGATTCCCAGAAGGATGAGACCTTTTGTGGATTGAAAGAAAAAGTGAAACAAGTCTTTAATTTTCTTCATAATTATATTCCCACTAATTAATTGCGACTTGGTTAAAACATCCGCAGTCATGACAATTTCTATTTGTTTTCAATATATCTAACAATGGCAACTACCATGCCGCCAACCCTATTATTCGGATAATATTGTCTGATTTAAGAATAAAAATTGAGTTTGCTCCATCCATGAATTGAATCAGGTATACAACCCCATTATAATAATAGGGTTGTATACTAATTCACAGATGTTAAATGTCTTCAGGTTTTAGATAGAAAGGCTTGAAGATTGGAAGCTGGAAAATGATAAACAACGCAAATGACATAAAGCCACCGACCAACCATTCAAAGGAGTGACGCACGATATATCCGTCTAATCCGATCAAGGCCGTTGCCAGTGCAGTGCCTAGAACCAAGTAATAGCCAATCTTTTTCTTTAAGGCGAGAAATGGAATCGAAATGATCATAAGTGCCGATGACAGGTAGTTCATAAATCCACCCAATAACAAAGTAAGGGTATTTGCGTCATATATTGCTTCTGTTGTCTTAGTGATTTGACCTGCATCAATCTGAGCCTGAGACGTTTTCACTAATGCCAGGGCATCATAGTGATCCAGATTGGTATAAAAATTACCCAGAGGGTGAAAAGATGAGGTAAAATCAAGATACTCAGGGATAAAGATGAAATAACGAACACCATGTTGTCCATTCATAAACACCATTCCAGCAACAACACCTATTGCTGTGTATGGAACGAGCTTCAGTATCTTATTTTTGATAGTATCACCATCAGCGAGCAGCGTTGTAAAATAAAAGATTAAACCAAAGATCATGACAGGAAGCACCGGTGGCGCAGGAAGATTTTCAGGTGGAGGTAAGATTCCAGCAACCGGTCCAGTTGAGTAATCACTTACAACCAGTACCATCCAGGGGATGAACATGGTCATACCAGCTACAGAAGGAATGGCAAAGATTCCAAGGATGGTTCCCCGGGCCCAATCTTCTCCATCATAAACTTTCTTGGCTAGTACCAGTGAGAATGCACCCCCTAGCCAAAGGAGTACGAGCCATACACCATAGGTGGCACCTAGAATAGGTACGGCAGGATAAAAATCAGGGTCAAAGGGTATCAAGCGCTCCATGACATTTTCAAGGGCAATCTTAAGCGTTTTCATTCCCATAGTTGGTGCCAGGTACATCATAAACAGACCGGCCAGAACCGCAGTTACTCCAAGAATCGTTCTCTGAAGTTGTGTGGTTTTGTTAAACATCGTGTTTTCCTCCTATTAAACTTGAACGGAATGTTCAAGTAGATTGCTTAAAAGTGAGTATCCCTTGTTTATGTTTGTTGATGCATACTAACATAAACAAATAAAAAAAGTCCTGCTAACCGATCAAATTCAACAGTGTCTTTTTGAGAGATGCACCTCTGCTAGTGAGATCGTATTTGAATCCACCTAAGCGCCAGTTTGTCACCAGAAATCGTATGCTGCCTAAAAAGATAAAGGCCATGTCATCGGCGTTGAGATCTTTTCTGAAGGCACCCTCTTGCTGTGCCAGGGTAATAAATTTTGAGATAACAGAAATTCTCTTCTCAACCAGGTCGTTAACCTTCTGAGCAAGTTTTGAGTCGTACTGAAATATTTCTTCAGAGAAAATGACAGCCGCAGTGGCCGGATTGGCCTGGAAATATGCGAGATGACCATCAATAAATGCTGACATTCGTTTTTCCACCGTAGGTATTTGACTTATAGATTTGAATACATTCTCAAAGTGCTCATTGAAATACTTAATGATGGAGCAAAGTATGTCCTGCTTACTGTTGAAGTGCCGATAGATGGCTTGTTCAGAAATACCGACCCGTTCCGCGATACGCTTCATAGTCAAGTTTTGAATCCCACCTTCTTTGATCAGATTCAAGGAAACATCCATGATTTGTTTTTGCCGGGTTTTGGTATCAAGCCTATTCATAAATTGTGCAGTTAGTTTATACCTACTAACATTGCTTTGCAAGAATATTATTGCGAAGTAAATGGGAAGAAGAGAATCCCAATAACTTCATTTTCTTCTCTTGCTTAATAGAGCATTAAAACTTGAACCCCATTGTGAAGTAGGATTGATTGTGCCAGGACTTCTCGCCTTCACTATTGACACTCTCACCCCTGCTCAAAGTGAATTCTACAGGTCCAAGGATGGAATTGTAGAGTAATGAAGCCCCAAAACCATTGAGTGCATGTGATTTAAAAGGATAAATCGTCTCATCCCCAATACTGGGGTTTGGAGCAACATTATAAATCAATTTGAAATACCAATCGGGTGCCAGGTTTCTACGATAGTCCATCCTTAGCAGAAAAATCCGCTTCCCTGTTAACTCATAGTAGTCCAAACCCACAAAATCATCAGGACCCAGAGTATGAAAACCTTTATAAAACAATGAGTCACTACCCTCAAGAACGCCTATCCGACTTTTAAATCTGATATTATCTCGGCTGGAATTCTCATCGTAAAAATCAGAGCTTATTTCAAAACGTGTGTATTTCCCACTTCCCCATATTGAAGACAGACTGCCCTGATATTCAATTTCAATTCGCTTGCCGGAATTTGGTACCAATACTTCATCCAGATCATCAATTCCAAGATACAGATTGAGATAGCTAAATTCATCCTGCCACTCAGAAAGGCCACTTTGCCCAACCTCTGGATTTATATTCGTTTTTTCAAAACTGAGGTCAACCTCCAGCACCATACTGGGTTGGGGATGAGCACCCAAACCAATTCCTAGTTGTCGCCGCTGATCCTCGTATATGGCAAGGTGCTCTCCGGCTGTTGAGTAAATGGATCTTGAAATATTTTGAAAACTCAATTTCGACAACGGATAGATCATGAATCCATCAAAACTCAAGGGGTAGAGAAGTCTGGATTCAAATTTACTAAGTCCTGCGAATTGATATTCTGCCTCAAGTCGTAATCCTGGAAGAAAGAGATGCTCATGGACAACGCCAATCGCTCCCACAAGATTAAAGTAATTGTCATAGCGTAGACCAAGGCGTACTACATCCAGGGCCTGTTCCTCAACAACCACTGTCAATTTTAAAAACTTTGAATCAAGCGGTTCTATCTCATAGTGGATGTGCTTAAAGACGCCCAATCCATAGAGCTGGGTAATGCGTTCGGCTATCTGCCGCGGATTGAATTCATCACCACGATGGATATCCAGTTTTTGATATATGTATGAAAAGGGCAATCTATGATTCCCTTTAATCACAATCCCATCGATCTTGGGATACTCATTTTCAACCACATGCAATTTGATATTGACGCCATCGGTGCTATTCAGGTAGGCAGAATAAGTTACGTCCCTGACTCTTTCAGATAATCTCATACTTCTCAGATGGTCTTCAACAATCTCTGCAGTGATGGAGTCACCAGGAGTGAGTCCAGATAACTCATACAAATAGTTAAAAGGCAGTGTGGTGTTCCCCATGACCTGCAATCCATACAATTGACTTGGTGTTTTTTTGCTGGCGAACTGGCTTGAAGGCATGGCGAGTTGATGTTCTCGGACAAGTTGCTCCAGGTCATGACGCTTGGCATTGGCCGCCCGATTGCCCTCCTGAATGATGTCATCTACATTTTTTCTGCGGAAATCAGCTGCATTCAACTTGTTAAGTTCTGGGGTGATGATGAGGTCGGACAGGGGTAAATTGTCTTCCTCCCTATTGTACTCAGCGATGAAAATAGTTTGTTCCAGAATTTCCAGGAGCGTATTTAACTCATCTCGACTGCGAATGGATCGACCTACATTGCTGGTGATCACAACATCAGCTCCCATATCCCGCACCACATCTACAGGTACGTTATTCAGCAACCCTCCATCAATGAGCAGGGAATCCCCCCATTCTACTGGATCAAAGAGGGTTGGAATTGACATGGTGGATCTGATGGCTTTTGAAAGTGAGCCTGAATCTAACACCACTTCCTTCCCGGTGAGGAGATCCACTGTCACACATCTGTAAGGGATGGGCAGTTGATCAAAATGCTCAACATTTTCATAGGCATAAGTCAGCTCTGACAATGCCAGCAGGATCTTTTGCCCACTAATCAGGCCATCAGGAGGGACTGGCAGGCCATTTTTAATTTCGAATTCAAATTGAAAGCGACCATCATTCTTCCGTTCATAGTATGGGAGCAATTCACGCGGGGGATCATCTGAAAAGAAATGTTCCCATTCCATATTTCGAATGAGTCTTTCGATCTCAACACCATCATATCCGATGGAATAAAAGGCACCAATAATTCCGCCCATGCTGGTGCCAGCGATATAATCGATGGGAATGTTTAGTGAGTCGAGGAGTTTTAAAGTACCTATATGAGCAAATCCCCTGGCACCGCCCCCTGAGAGGACCAATCCAATTTTGGGACGCTCAACCGTCTCTTGGGAGAGACCCTGAACTAGGAGGAGAAGCAGGACACTTGCCCGCAGTAATTTTCTGGTCAACATGAATCTATTTGTTCTCAACATTGTAACCCTCTACGACAAGTCATTGGGGGAGCAGTCGTTTCATGGCTCTAATCTAAAAAGACCTTACTAAAACCTCCAGATTATTTTAACTTAAGCGTAACATTTTCAATTTACTATGTACTCTAAATAGCCAGACATATAGAATAGGCTTGCAAGCCTTCAGGGTGAATTCAAAGTACTGGCGATACCCTGCAAACATGCTGCTAGAATTACGTTTTATACACCCAGTATAAGGTGGGATTCTAGCAAATAATTGGAAATGTTCTGAGCCTGGTGGGGAGTTTCAATTGATATCCAAACAATTTTTATCTACACATTCTGTTTTTGGATGAAGCCATTGATTCAATCAAGGATTTAGCGTCCTGAATTAACATCAAAGGAGTTTTTCTATGGATCGAAGACAGGCTATGAAAATTTTGGGTTTTACGGGAGTTGGCTTGGCAAATATGGGCATGATGTCGTCATTCTTCTCGGCGTGTGGGTATCGCCGCGTAGGAAGTCCTATGATACAGAACGACAAATATGGGGTGACTATTCTGGTGGATGGATGGCGAGCTGACTTATTCCAGGATATGTTAAATAAGGGACAATTACCTAATATTAAAAAACATCTGGTTGATCGGGGAACCCTTGTAGATAATTGCGCGGGCACTTTTCCCTCCACCACTGGATCGGCACACTTGCCCTTTATTACCGGTATGATGCCAGGACACAATAATTGTCCAGGATTACGTTGGATTGATCGGAAAAATCGGGAAGCAAGGGATTATGTTCAGATGGAGAATGTACTATTTGATCGTGATTTTCCCCGATCCAACTACACACTTTATGAAATGCTATCTGGTGAATACACTTTATGTATTTATGATTTCGCTTCACGTGGAGCGACTAAGAAGCATCGTCCAGAAATCTCCACTTTGTGGTTTATGGTCCAGGATATTTTACCTGCCTGGGTTCAGGCAGATGAGGAAGCGGTAGCAATATTCAAGGATGCCTATCTTGGAGGGGGAACTATCCCGCGATATTCATTCGTCTGGTTACCTTCACTAGATCACCTTGCCCACTTCCTACGCCCTATGAGTGATGATATCTACGAACGTGCCAGAGGAGTTGATCTTTTGGTAGGACAAATCATGGAAACATTGCATAAGGCACAGTTATACGATAAAACTATTGTTTCACTGGTATCCGACCATGGTCTGACAGATACTGAAAATACCCATGATATCCGTGCAACACTCATGGGTTATGGATTAAACGTCATGGATAATCTATCCAACAATGACGGATTCAATTCATTAAGACAGCACAATGCTGCTCGTGGTCTAAGCGGCAATGGTTTTGGGCTCCTCTATTTTGCCGAAACGGAAACAGGGCGAGCCGGGACCCAGAGCTACTCATGGGATCGACCCATTGAATATGATGAATTACGTTCTTTTCTTGTACCGGGCGAAGGTAGACTAGATTTGATTGAGTTGCTTAGAAATGAGGATGCAATCGGTCTTCTCATGGTCAGAGAAAGACCAGATCTCTATCATATATTTTCAAAGTCTGGTGAAGGAATTATTGAACGAGAATACTCACGTTTTCGATACTCAGTTATTGGAACAGATCCATTGGGATATAAATCTTTACCTAGCAGCGCCAATCTCATCGATGGCAACTTTCATGACAAAGATACCTGGTTTTCTGCAACCACCTCGTCGAGCTACCCTGATGCACCCTTTCAAATTACTCAACTATTTGATTCGCCAAGATGTGGTGATATGGTCATCTCTTCTAAACCAGGCTGGGATTTTCTAAGTCCCGGAACCCATCATAAGGCAAGTCATGGAAGTCTGGAGAAAGCAGAGGTAATGGTTCCATGTGTATTGGCAGGGCCGGGCATCAAACAGGGCAATATAGAAATTGCACGTTCAATTGATCTATACCCCACATATCTCAAATATCTGGGGATCCCAAACTATGACGGAGAGGTGTTAAATGTATTTGGTTAAGTTTCCTCTCAAGCCTACCCAATATCACAGGGTAGTCATCGCACTATTCCTCCTCATGGGTCTATTCAGTGTAAATCTTGATGCCGGTGATTTTGATGCCTCTGTAGCACCCAAATCAAGGTTTCTATTGAGAATAAATCCAAACATCTATTTTACCAGTGCACATTTTTTGGATAATAGAAAACCTGCCAATTTAGATACAGTCACCGGACTTTTATCTTTTGAAATGCCCATTCATATACAATATGGTCTTACGGGCGCATTGTCCATTGGTGCCATCATACCACCTATTTGGACCTACCAAGAGATAGACCCGGAGATTAGGTACGATCCCATTCATCGATTCGCAATCAGAGATATTTGGCTGACAATTCAGCACAGATGGCTAGCCATCCCCTTTGTGTCTTCATCATCCATAAGAATCAAAATTCCCATTTCGAAAAAGAAGGATTGGGAGGATGGTCTACGCATTGGTGACGGTCAAGTCGATATTTTTCCGCTTTATTATATTGATTATTACAGCAAGCGAAATTATTGGTATTCAGAACTTACTGTGGGGTACAAGTTCCGACTTAAACAAGGTGATATTAAACCACTAGATGAATTTCACCTTAAAACACAACTTGGATACGAACTCCTGCCATCTTTGCAGGTACGATTTTTCTTATATGCTGGCATCATAGACTTTAGGAATGGACAATTCGGAGATAACGTTTTGGAGTTCTATCAAAAAGATGGAGATTTACGGACGTTCGGATATGGCGTTTCTCTCTGGCCGAGACCCTCGCTGCGACTAGAAATCGCTACTGGTGGAGATTGGTTCGGTCGCAATCAATACCGTGGAATGCGATGGTTAATTAGCATAGCAAAAATAATTTAAATGTCTTGCAGAGTTGGATCCGCTGATCAGGACGATTAACCCTCATAATTCCAAAAGGGCCATTCCTTTTTTAATGGAATGTTTTTCCCGACAATCGATCTCAATCTATCAGTAGAATATTCTGCGATGATCAGATTCTGACTTCCAATAAAGTGACGGGTTTCGACAAATTTGGTAAACTCCAGATATTCTTGATATGATTTCTGGAATATGATGGGATTGTCGATGTTTTGCTTTTCCCTGAGCGTGGATAGTTCAGTAACCAAACCATAATGAGCAGCCAGTTCTACGAGGGGTCGAGCTGTTTGGATTTTTTCCCAGCCAAATGGCAAGATGCCATGTTGCCCCCATTGCATGTACACCTTTGGTCTTTGATCAGAAGCTTTGGCATCCATCAGACAATCTTCAGTACGTAAAACAGTTCGGTGCCAATACATGCTCACATCCGCAAGTTTTAAGGAAACGGGATCAAATTCAATCCAGACTATCTCATGATCATATTTATTCCCCCCCCAGTTCATAAAAGCATCATCTTCCAAAAATATGTGGTATGCGAAAACAGGTTTCTCAGGGTGAAGGACTGGGATTATTGCGACAATCTCAAAAGGTTCATCTTCATGAAGATATAGACGTGGTGCAAAGTGGTTTGCCAGTGATAAATAATCGGTGACATGATCGTTATATTCATTTCCGGGCAGACTGCGTTCCATTCTTACTGATCCACAGGAGTGAATGATGATTGACATAATGAAGAACAATAGCGCATGCTGCATGCAACGGGAGCGGTAGTAATTTTTATTAATTACTGAATTATAAAACATGGGTTCCCCAACCGATATATATGCGAGTCGTGTTTTGATTGGCTCCAATTTGGCCAGCAATCCCGAGTCTCAGTACTTTCATATAATTGAATTCAAAACCGACATCTGTGATAAGTCCCAATTCACTATTTTTTATTTTATCAGCCCAAACGGTTCCCGCATTCAGGCTGAAGACCAATTCCAGATCAGAAAGAGAGGAGGTTTCAGGAATCCATTTACTGGTTGATATTGTAAGAGTTTGACTCCCTCTAACCATTTTTGTATTCACTAAGGCGTCATCGGGATGTGCAGGAAGGGTCGTCATCCCCCCCAGGGAGAAATGTTCCTGGGGCGGGGCATTTCCAGTAATCCATCCTCTGTGCAGTGTTGTCTTGGATTTGTGATTATCCCCAAGATCCAGCTCCCCAGTAAAGTTCAGTTGGTAGGTATGAAAATCAAAGTCTCCATTACCACCTAAACCTGAGCGTTGGTAATAAATGGTATGACGCCAAACAAAGCGAGGAGCAGCTTCCAGGGGTAGCTGGCCATGAATATCCAATTTAATGAAATTTCCAAATGATTTACCTGGCTCAACTATAAAATCAGCTCTCGTTTTGAGTGCCTTATATTCTTTTCCGAAAAGACCCAAATATACTGCAGTTGAGGATGCAATCTTATACCGGGTGAAAATTTCTGCCCCTAACTCATGATCTTCCTGTCTTGAGTATACGAAATCCAGATCATCCCTGCTTTGTATATCCTTAAACAACAACCCTTCAACTCGAATATTATTTCCAAATATATTTTTACCCATTCGGAAATTAGATAGCCAGTCACCGTGAAAAGCTCCGACTAACACTTCTCCGGCCATTTGAATTCCAGAAGGATTTCGTTCATTCCAGGTGACTCCAAAGCCATAAAATTGATCGCTATCAGTAAATTTTGTTGAAATGGAAGGCCGGTATGACCGTTTTTCCTGAACTTTTATGATAAGATCAAAATCACCATCCTCTCTTTTCGTAAAATGAGAGGATACACTTAGAATTGCTGGCTCGGCGGATAATCGTCTGATTGCGGCATCAATTTCGAATGAATTGTAATAGCCTTCACCCACTTTCAATACCGACTCGATATGTTCAGTGGTCACCCACTTGTTGCCCTGGATTGAAACACTGTGGGTTTTTGGTGTCTTAACTACTATCTCAGGAATCTCTGTCTCCGGAATTGACATAACAAAGGTGGAGTGATTGTAACCATAATAAGAAAAAACATTTTTGATGGTCTCAAGTATTTTATCAGTGGAAGGAGACTTATTGTTCGAAATTGACAACCCACTATTTATTCTGCTTTCATATGCAGTTCTAATAATTTTCTCAGGAATGGGGACATCTCCAGATATGACGATCTGATAGTGATCTATTGCGAAATCTGGTAAATTAATTTGCTTCGTATTATTCTCAGATGCACTCGCTGAAGTACTTCTTAACCACTTCTTAATATCTAAAAACGTCTCAAGGTTGATAATTTTATTACCGCGATTATCAATTGGGGTCATCAGTAAGTTTCGAGGACCTGTATTGAGATCAACAGATGAAATGATATCGAATAGGCCTTTTTCTTTGTCACTTTCTGACTGAACGATGAGAATGGGGATAGTTGAGATATTGTTGATTAGGTTTTTAGGATATCCAGCTGAATATCTTGTTCCTAAACGGGTATTGGTGAGCAGTCGTATTGGTACTTTCCCATAATTTGTTCTCAGCAAAATATCCGTGGTGATCTTCAAGGCACCTCGATCTTCGTTGGGAGCGATATCTGATGGGCTAATAGCAATGACGGTGTTCACATTACCAAATATTCCTGCGGTTCTAATTGCTATGCTACCCCCCATTCCAGCACCTAATGTATGAATTCTTGTGTACCCCTGATGGACCGCGAACGAAATCATGGCTCTCAGGTCAAGAATTTCATCTCCACCAATGCTACTAACGAAGGTACTTTTCTTATGACCCCTAAAATCAAATGTAATGATATCATACTTATCAATAAAAGCTTCCAACAATAGATTTAAATCAGTGGGGTTAATGGGTCCCAGCAGGGGGTGGCAATATATGATCACGTCCTGATTATTATTATTGTAAAGGTTCCCTTTGATCCGCACATCATCAGATGTAATGACGGTCAAATCACTTTTGCTTATATCATTGTAGAGTAACGTCTTTTGGTTAGCGAGGAGGGTTTCTGTGCTAAATGCACTTACAATCAAGATTGCATGAACCACAAAATTGGTTGCGATATTCCAAGTTTTGCACACAATGGGTCAAAATAATCGATATCTCAATAAATTCCAAATAACACGTCAACCCTAATTTTTGAGTTGATGTGGTTCTCCCTTGAGAGTTGGTCACATAATCGAATAATATCAAATTCCGAAAATATTGAATATTCCACTGTCTATATTTATGCAGAATAGTCATATAAAAAACAGCCCCCAGCCTAAGCCAGGGGCCAAGCTCTACAGGATTAGTTGATTGGAGACTAGTACTGTTTGAGCTGTATCTCACTTCTAAATGATGTATAGAAGTGATCATGAAAAGAAGCTAGCATACTTGTTGCTATTAGCAACTAATCAATAATAATTCCAAAAATTAATTGAATAAAAAATGTAAATGGTTGTTTGTTTTAAGTTTTTGCACCTCATATTCAGACCATAGCCAGGAAAGTCCAAGTGGATGGTAATGTTTTCTGCAAAAGTATGCAGAAGAAACTGGCTAGAAGAAAGCCACCTTTAGTGGTTAAGATTAAGAAAGAGGTTCAAGAATGGCTGATCAATTAGTCAACGGTGTGGTCAAATGGTTTAACGATGCAAAAGGTTACGGATTTATTCAGCAAGAAGACGGTCCAGACGTATTTGTACATTATCGTGCGATCAACGGTGAAGGACATGCGTCCTTAAAAGAAGGACAAAACGTTACTTTGAATGTTACTCAGGGTGAAAAAGGTCCTCAGGCAGAGAACGTTACTGCTGTATAATTCTTTCTAATAAGAATTTTAAAAACGCCGGCCTCCTTAGGAGTGCCGGCGTTTTTTTTTGTCATCGCATTCCATGATGTAACTTCAATCGAGATAATCAATTGAATTAGTGAATAGATTTATAAACTTTCGCAAGACCTCTATAAAATAGAATAGCCCCCAGCCACCGAAGTGGCCAAGGGCTTGGGGGGTGAAGTCAACAATTACCAAAACAACTTACTATCATGCTCTCAGGATTGTTTTAACTCGATACTTCAGCATCCTGAGCTGGAACTTCAATCGAGGTAATCGTTTGAAGTATCGAGTGTGGTGGGCGCTGAGGGATTCGAACCCCCGACCCCCTGCTTGTAAG
>JABHBL010000095.1 GCA_018673925.1 Fidelibacterota bacterium | reverse complement strand
TTAAAACTCCTGAAAAAACTTTTTAACGTTTTGAGAACTGATAGGCTTTACGTGCACCGGCCAAACCGTATTTTTTACGCTCTTTCTTACGAGCATCACGGGTTAGCAGACCGGCTTTTTTAAGCACTGGCCGTAGTTCATTATTATCACCCTGCAAAGCACGTGAAATACCATGCCGAATTGCATAAGCTTGTCCGGATAATCCACCGCCATTAACATTAACAGAAATATCATAACGCCCTGTATTCTCTGTTAATTCAAGTGCCTCGTGAACAATCATCCTCAGTGTTTTACGACCGAAATATTCATCGAGCTCACGGTTGTTAACTTTGATAATGCCCTTGCCAGGGGTCATGTAAACGCGAGCTATTGAGCTTTTGCGTTTTCCGGTAGCATAAAATGTAGTAGATGTACTCATGGACTAGCCTACCTCGAGTGGTTTTGGTTGTTGTGCTTCATGAGGATGAGAATCACCCTTATAAATTTTCAATTTCTTGATCTGAACACGACCAAGGCGGTTATGTGGAAGCATACCTTTTACAGCATGTTCAAGAATCCGCTCTGGATGCTTCTCGCGCAACTGCTTCAAAGAAGTGAACCGAGCTCCACCTGGATAGCCACTATGGCGAAAATAAGTTTTCTGTTCTTCTTTATTTCCAGTGACACGAATTTTTTCTGCATTAGTAACAACGATAAAATCACCGCTGTCAAGATGGGGAACAAAGGTTGGCTTATGCTTTCCCCTCAGGATTTGAGCAATCGTAGTTGAGAGTCTACCTAGTGTTTTATCAGTAGCATCTACAATCCACCAGTCTCTCTCGATTTCACTTGCTTTTACATTATACGTTTTCAATTCTATTCCTTCTCATTCTTGGTCTATGACCACCTACGGTCATAAAAAAGCGACGTAATCTAACCGGCACCCTGTGGCATGTCAAACATAATTTCCCGGTGAAAAAATCGAGGATTTTCAGTCACTTGCCGAGGTTTTCAAGCTTATTTCGAAGCTGGTGCCTTGGCCAGGTGCAGACTCAACTGTGATATCCCCCTGATGGTATTCACGAATGATACGTTCTACAAGACTCAAACCCAGACCCCAACCACGTTTTTTTGAGCTCCACCCTGGCCTAAAGATGTTTTTGTGATCTCTAAGCGGAATCCCTTCGCCATTGTCCCTGACCCTGATTTGAATCCAGTTACTACGTTGAAGAACCTGAACTTGAATGATCCCCTCATCCCCTTTTATGGCATCAACAGAATTTTTTAACAGGTTTTCAAATGCCCAGCCAAACAATTCTGAATGTGCTAAAACCAGAAAATCCTCAGGACAGTCAAATTCAACGCTGATGGATTTGCCCCACTGGGGGATGCGACGCTGAACATATCCAAGTACCGGTTCAACCAATTCTTTGATGGAAAGACTCTCCAATTTTACACCTGCACCTATTTTTGAGAAGCGATCTGCGACCTGATTCAGTCTCTGAAGATCGCGATCCATCTCTTCAACAATTTGACTGGTTTGCTCCCTATTCTCCTCTTGTCTCAGTAGCTCTATCCAACCCATGAGTGATGATAAAGGTGTCCCTAATTGATGAGCAGTTTCTTTGGAGAGTCCAACCCAAATTCCTCGATGCTCGGCTCTACGGATAAATTGGAATCCAGCAAAACCCAATAGGATAAATCCTCCCATGATTCCAAATTCGATAAATGGGAACCAGCGTAAAGCCTGGATCAGTCCTGAATCTTCATAGTGAATCAACATCACCGTTTCACCGTCAAATTCTACGGGAACTGGATCATTTATAGCATCCATCCTGCGGAGAGCCATTTGGAGAATATTCATACGTTCATCTGGATCCAGAATCTCTTCAAGATCAATGGTATGATCCTGAATTTCTACAATTCCATTGATACTCGTCTTTGTTAGAATCATGGGGAAATTGACCGCTCGCATGATCTCCTCGACAATTTCGTCAAATTCCTGTCGTTCTACTCTTCCAAAGTGAATATGCATGATTTCCTGATCGAGATATTTGACAGGGATTGCTTCGTTTTGAGAATCCATAACTGTTACTGAATTTAGCAGAAATACCTGAAGATCAGCCTCGCTCAATGAATCTGGTACACTCACATTGCGATGGGCATAGATAACGGGCTGATCATCCTCAACAACCGTGATAATTACAGGGAAGCTGATATTTCGAATGATCTGATTAAAGGCAAAATCCATATTGGGCGAATCAGCCGAAAGCGCTGTGGCATATAAATTTGCATTATAACTTAAAAATTGGCGTTGTTCATCGAGGTAAGCTTTGCCTTGCAGGTCAGCAGAAAGCGCATTCGCCAATAGTTTGGAATTGTAGTTCAGGAAACGAAGATTGTCATCTCGCAATTCCCGGACGATCCAATTTGTGTATAGCAGAGATCCACTAATTATCAGAATACTGAGGACAAAAAGTCCCAGCTTAATATTTGTAGTGGATCTGAATTCTCGCATTACTCTTGCTCTGAATATTGCCTGCTTCTATAAAAGAGAAAAGCTCCAAGACCTAATATGATGAGGGCGGATAACAGAGTAATTCTAAATCCCGCTCGGACTGCAGGCGGTTCATATACAAACTTTAACCTATGCTGGCCTGCTGGGACTGGAATGCCGCGAATCAGTTCATTTGATGCAAACATTTCCAATTGAGTATCATCATCCATATACACTGACCAACCAGCGGGGTAATACACTTCACTCACGATTAAAAACCCATCTTCAGAATTATCTGCATTTAATTGGAGTGATTGAAGAGAGTGCTCCTCAACAACAACTGTACCTACACCGTAGGTGGTTTTAGCTAAAATTCCCTCAGGATCAAGTACATAGGCTATATCAGCAGGACTTGAGATGGATGCATCCATTTTTGAGCTCATCTCGGTTGAATTGCTCACAGTAACAATCTCTGGAACGAACCATGCTCTGGCAAAGTTATCTATAAACTCATAAATCAGGACTTGAGCTCTTTGTCCTCTGACAATATGCAGGGGTTGATCAATCAACTTGAATAATGGGTCGTTTAAGGGATAGGGAGACACCAAATATTTTACATTCAAATTTCTTAGTAAATCCAGGTGTCGTTTTCTCAGAGCTGGATCAACATCTCCAATGGGTTTTGGAGATGCACCACTTGCAGTCTGTGAGTAGTACTTTGGCAAGAAGGTTTGCTCAATCTGGGTGGAGTTAAGAAAATCCTGGAGGATCTTCAATTTAGCAGGACTATAACCACCAATTGACTCCAGACCATGCAAGGCCCAGCCATTTGAACCAAAAAGGGTATGGACGGGGAAAATCCGACCTGGATTGGCTGCTGTGAGCTGTTTTAATTTGCGAATTGCAGGTGTTTCCTGCTCAACAGCCTGACCTCTCTTTTTTGGTACTGCATTTTTTGTAAAGCGCAGATCCACGTGCCCCAGCTCTACAACAACAAGAGCTATCATGGTAAGTGAAAGAACCATTCCTTTTATTTTTTGAGCGAAATAGGCCCAGATTACGGTCAAACTCAAGGTTCCAATAAACAAACCTTTTATCAAGCTGGAGTAAAACATATCGATTCGGGCGCTACTCAGTTGGGGATGGTACTTTGGTGAAGCGGTCAGGGCATTTGAAAAAGCTCCTGTAATCATCCCTTTAAAAAGGAGCACTATCACGAAGATTCCGCCCATTACACTGGCTGCTACAAGCATACCTTTTACCAATTGTGTCCTGCGTTTCTCGTCCATGCTTAAGAGGGTGTATAATCCCACTCCAGCCAAAATCGCTACCATGAGCTCCATTAGTATGAGAATCATGGAGGGAACTCGGAACTTGTTGAAATATGGTAGCAGTTTAAATAGTAAGTCATAGAGATAGGGCCAATAGCTGCCAAAGCTCACGAACAAGGCCAACAGGATGGTCGTGGCCAGAAATATTTTTTCTTTAAAGTTTTCCCGAGTGAAAAAGGCTGCAACCATGAGGATGAGTAGCGTCAATCCGAGAAAATCGGAATGTTCTGTAAAAGTGCGTCCTCCCCAATAGGTTTGACCACCAAAACCAAACCAATCGGAGAAAAAGAGGGCAATAAATTCATAGGGTGGAAAAGACCAACTTGTGGCATAACCATACTCAAGACCGCCACCAGCGCTTCCGCCACGAATAGTGTGAGCGACGTAGGCCAGGGAAGGTATGTAAAGAACTGCAGCCATTCCAATTCCGAGAATCAGACCCCCTAGCAGATACCCCAGCGATAGAGGAAAATTTTTCCAGTTTTTCCCGATTGCTCTGAAAATTACTTCAATGACAACATACCAACCTACAGCCATCCATCCATAGTAAGCGACCTGGACATGTCCTCTCTGGAGCTGAAAACCGGCCACAAGGGCCAGGATTATCAAACCTTTCAGGTCGGGTTGGTCAAATATCCTTTTGGTGGCATAAATCAACCAGGGCAGATACGCAGCTGTCATCATTTGAGAGCCATGGCCTGCTGAAACCATGACGATAAAGAAGGGAGTCAACATATAGGCTAGTCCACCAAGTATGGCGGGCAAGAAACCAACCTTAAGACTCCTCAGCAATACATACACACCCATAGCAGCCAGGAGATAGTGGAGCAGCATGTTCCATAGTGCCGGCATTCCAATTTTGTTAAAAAATCCCAATATGAAGTTTGGAAAGTAGACCCACTTTGTAAACATCATACTACTGAAGGCTGGCATACCAGAAAAAATATAGGGCTGCCACAATGGATACTCACCTGTCTCACTATGGTATAGACTGAGTTGGCGTGTCATCCCTGTAGCTGCGGTTGTATCCCCCCCGCCAAAAATATATCCCTTAAAAAACACTGCTGAAAAAAGGATCAGAATGACAATGAGAAAGATGCCAGCTGCCTTGGTATTATCGTTTTGAATCATTTTTGAAAACATGGTCTACCTTTGGAGTTCTTCGGGTGTTGATTGACATTACCACATAACGAAACACAAGTCTCTGAAATGACCGAACGAATGGGTCATTCAACGAGCATTGAAACTAAGCATACCTTGGAGTATGGAAAATGTTTTATAAGGGTTGTGTCAATCTGAGAGTTGAATCTAAGTAGTGAGCATCTCGGCTTATTCAATATTTAAAATATGCTCGATCAAAACCACGACATCTGAGACATTCACTTGGCCATCACCGTTTAAATCTCCCCAAATTGTTGGCTCTAGAACAATTTCCGTTTCAGCTATTACTGCCCCACTCATATACGTGCCATTGTGTCCATTGTAACTTTTGTCCAAGGCTTCATTTTCACTATTTTCAAAATCCCAATATGCAAGAAGACCAATTTCAAAGCCACTGAGTGTATTGTTCATGTTTTCCAAAATCTCTTCCTCTGAAAGCGGATAGTCCCAAATTCGAACTTCATCCAACATTCCAAACAAATATCCATAACCATCACCATCGTGAATTTGAGACCCGATAGAGACATGATCAATCCCAGTAGAGAAGTTACCTAAATGGTCATAGTATAGAGCGGCTTGAAACACACCATCCAGATAAATTTTTGCAAAATCACCTTCTTTTATGGCAGTATAATAATGCCATTCTCCATAGGGTGGGCTGTCATTAAAAAGGCCGACAGAACAGCCTTCACTCCCCCTAAGACCAAATCGATGTGTTTGTTCTCCAGGCCTTGTTTCTGAAAAGTAGGTAATACCACTATGCCCACAACCGGTTTGATCATCCCTTTGTTCAAAGATTGTACTCCGTCCCTCAATCCCGCCCCCAGGTCCATTCATGAACACCCAAGCTTCTATCGTAAACTCATTTGAGTAGACAATAGTGCCAGGTAAGGATACATAATCATCAATACCATCAAGTGAGAGGACATGATTCTGACTTGAAGCGAAACTTGAGATCAAGCTGAGTAGCAAAAATATGTGTAGATTTTTCAAAACAACCCCCTGAATTTTAGCCTTTTAAACACAAGGAAGAATAACTCGCCCTGCCCTCGAATCCAATGGAAATGTAATGGCATCAATTCCCGAATGCTGAAGTGAGCGAGGAATAAACATATTGACCTCCCTTTTCATCAGCCTAATTTCTTTCATGATAGTTGTCCAATTTTTCACCACGCACATCCAAACACCAGAGGGAGCCTCCTTTTGAAAGTGTTTCAGCTACCACAAAATGATCCCCTCTCGGGATCCTGGATAGTATGTAGATGATCTATATCTTGTATTCCAATGATTATGAGGTCTTTCTAGGTGGTAATTTTAAGCCTGAATCCAAAGTCCTTATTGATACAACCACTGATGTACTCGGTGTGTGCGATGAGCTTGGTATTCCCATGACCCTTTTTTGTGATCTGACCTGCCTGTGGCGCTATCGCGAATTGGGTTACCCTGAGTTTCCAGATATGGTGGAACGTCAATTGGTTCAAACCATCAGAGATGGGCATGATGTCCAGACGCATATCCATCCACATTGGCTTGAAACTGATATTTCTTATGGGAAAGATGGCAGCTCAGCATACAAAGTAGATCCCTCCAAGTTTCTTATTGGGAACTGTACAACAGAGGATGGAACCAGTTTGCGAGATTTTTGTATGGATATATTTGCAAAAGCAAAGAGGCACTTAGAAGATTTATTGACCCCAATCGATTCAAACTATCAATGTATAGCCTACAGAGCAGGTGGTTATGGTGTACAGCCCAACTCTGAGACTATTTACAGTGCCCTCCAGGACACAGGATACAAAATAGATTCTTCAATAGTTCCTGGTATGACCTATGAGACTGATGTGAACCGTATTGACTTCGCAACAGTGCCCACACTTGGGAACTATTCAATCGATCCAAGCAAGGGCATATCCCAGGCTTCAGAAAACGGTGTATTTGAGATTCCGGTGTTAGCACTGAGAAAAGGTAAAGCCAGATGGCCGTTGGCTCAATCATTTTTCAGGCGGGTGATAAAAACCCTACTCTCCCGCCAAAAGCGCAAGCGACATGGTTATCCCATTCAGATGAGTGGTGAACCGGCAAAGAAAATCACGTTGACCAAACAACTTCTGGAAGAATTTCGAATAATTAAGAATGGATGGTACATGCTTGAATTGGGAGAGGATGCCGATCTAATGATTGATGCTGCTACCCAATACATTGATCAGTATAAAAAGGAAAATACAGATCTCTTTGTGTCAATCAGTTGCCATTCTAAATCTCTTAATCCCAGAATACTCAGTGCCTTTAAAAAGTTTCACAAGCACCTGGAATCCCAATATGGACCACAATTAAAAGCCATCACTTTCCAGGACGCTGAGAAATACCGCAAGTAGGAAATGAAAGTTTCATATGAATAAATTCACTAAATTGATACCCCTATCTTTACGCAAATCTATTCGCCCACTTTCAAATAAGATACGGTCCATCGTGAGAAGATTACTAAGAACCCAGATGGATAGATCAACTCTTGGCGATTTAAAAGCGGACCTCGCTTCAGCCGGTTTCTCTGTAGGAGACATTTTAATGGTCCATTCTGCCATGTCAAAAGTAGGCAATGTGGATGGTGGTGCAGAAACCATTGTTAAAAGTTTTCTGGAAACTGTTGAACGTTCTGGAACCATTCTGATGCCTGCCTATGGAGCAGCAGGTGAGGTTGAAGAAGGCATGAAAACTGGTAGTATTATCGATCTACGGACCCAGAAATCATATATGGGGAAGATTACTGAAGTTTTCAGGACCTGGACTGGTGTAAAAAGGAGTTCTCATCCTTTTTCATCGGTATGTGCTATCGGTAACGATACTGAGACCATGCTTGCAGATCACTGGAAAAATCCAAACATCAGTCACATTGATTCACCTCTGGGAAGAATCGTCGAAAAGGATGCACAGATTGTTGGTATTGGTGTCAGCATTGCAGTTGGTATGGCGGTTTCACATGTATTGGAAGATACTGATGAGACTTTTCCGATTGAAGTCCACTCTCCTGCTTTTAAGGCGAAATATGTTGATTCAAATGGGGGTAGTGTTATTCGTGACATCATCCGGTTTGATCCCGAAGTTTCCAAAACACGTATCGGCAGCCCGAATACAGAATGGATAAATGAAATGCTCACCAAACATTTTACAAAACTGGGCACAATGCGACATTTTAGGTTTGGCAATGCAGATTCATGGGTGATGAATGCTGCCCCCGTATTTGAGGAGCTAAAAAGGTTAGCGAAGCTGGGTATTACTATTTATCTAACAGAAACGCAGTGGAAAACAATGAATGGAGGCGATCCTTCTATTGACTCCTGGCTAGCTCGGGGTTGAATTAAACAAGTCCACCGCTCAAATCTATTGATGATCCAGTTATATATTTTGTTTTCCTCAGGTACTCCACTGTGGAGAGAATATCCTGACCTTCACATAAGAATCCTGCCGGAATTTGAGCAGTAATTTTTTTTCTATATTCTTCCGGTACTGAACTGATCATTCCAAGTTCTGAATAACCCAGATTAATATTATTGATGGTAACATTGAGGGATGCATTCTCGATAGCCAGAGATTTTGCCATTCCCCAAAGAGCAGCCTTTGAAGCTGAATATGCGCTGATACCTGGAGTTGGTTTTACCGCTACCACTGATGAGAAGTTTATAACTCGACCAAATTTTTGATCGCGCATAAGGGGTAACAACGCCCTGATAAAATGATAGCTGCCAAACAGATTGGTTTCCACCACCTGTTTCCATTCCTCTGGATCACTTTTGTGGGTGTAGGCGCTGTATGAAATTCCTGCACAATTTATCAGGGTAATTTGATTGGCAGTCCCGGCTATTTTCTCAACAAATTCAGTAACCTTAGCAGAATCGCAGACATCGATTTGAACAAAATTGTCTTTATGGTCTTGGGGTGTTGTGCTGAGGTAAGTCCCAATAATAGGCTCTTCTCCCTTGACCAGATAAGATTCAATCAAGTATTTGCCAATCCCCTTTGATGCCCCGGTAATAATAATCATACTATATCTTTCGTTTTATGCTTATGACCAGCGTAATATTGATGCTCCATAGGTCCAACCAGAACCGACTGCAGCAAAAAGTAAGGTACTTCCGCTATGCAGCTTTCCACTACGATTTGATTCATCCAGAAGAATGGGAATCGTGCCACCACTTGTATTGGCATATTTGTCCATGTTCGTCAGCACCTTCTCCCAGGGAAGTTTTATTATCTCGGCTGTCTTCTTCAAGATTTTAATTGAAGGTTGATGCGGGATCATATAGTCAATGTCGTCTACAGTGAGCCCAGTGTCTGCCAGGACCTGATTTATGGCAATAGGCAGTACCTTGGTGCCTGTATTGTACACTTCACGACCATTCATTTGAAAATAATGTAGTCCTTGATTAACACTTTCGAGGGTGGATGGGATTTCTGATCCACCGGCTGGAATGGTATAATTCCATTTGCCCCTGCCATCCGTATAAAGTCGAAAGGCCAGAAAACCTTCATCCATATCCCCATGTGAAAAAATTGCTGCTCCAGCACCATCACCAAAAAAAACAGCGTCTCTTCTGCTCCAGTCCGTAATTCTTGAGAAAGTATCAGCACCTATAACCAGGACATTATCGTAGACACTGGTGGCGATATATTGAGAGGCAACAGACATCCCATACAGGAAGCCACTACAAACTGCAGCAATATCAAAGGCCACTGCGTTGTAGGCCTTGATTTTATCCTGAACGATGGCGGCTGTAGAGGGAGCAAGTCGATCTGGAGTAGCCGTTGCAACGATTATCAAATCTATGTCTGATACCACAAGACCAGCATTTTCTATGGCATTTAATGCGGCGTTTGAGGCCAGGTCACTGGTGGCTTGATTATCCGCAGCGATACGTCTTTCTTTAATTCCTAGATTCTCATATATCCAATCGGCGTTGGTATCAATTGTTGATTCCAAATACTTATTGGTGATAACCTTTTCCGGAAGGTAAGACCCAGTGCCTGTAATTTTTACTTCGCGTACTAATTGTTTCATCCGGTCAGACTATCGCCTTTCGTATTGATTTCAACTTATTTAAAGACGATCTCATTTTGAGTATAGATTTGCCGTGAAATTCAGCAAATCGATCTTGGATTGCTCTTGCCACCACTCACCCACCTCATTTACCGTTGCGAACCAGGGGGTTTCCTTTTCCAATAATTCTAATACCTGACCATAGACATCGAAATAGGCAGGTCTGTTAAAAGTATGAGGGTGCCAGGATAGAGTTAATACCCCTCCGACCTCTCTGACTTCATTTATCAGGAGTTCGATGTATTCGATAGCTTTAGCAGAATCTAGTCTCATTCCTTTTCCTGGAGCGAGCATCGCACCATCCTGAATAGTCAAAGGCACCTGCAGTAATGGGAGTGATTGATCAGCCTTCAAATCGAAACAATTGAAAGGGTAGGAAGAACCACGTCTAAAGCCCAGATTGTCATTATAACCCATGGTGCTGTCATATTTAAACCCAGCATCTGACTGCACTCTATGCGTATTCAGTGAGTCATATTTGAGAAAATGTTGCCTCACGCTATTTATTGGATGATCCAATACGGTTTCAACCTGTTGTTTCTGAAAGACCATTTCATCCAGATTATCATGGGTATTCCAGGAAGGATGCAGCCCGATTTCCCAGCCATTGCCATCCATATCCCGCATCATTTCTGCAACGCTGATATTTTTACCGCGAAATTCGATTCTTTGGTCATACTTGTACATGCAATCTGAATTGTGGGGCTGACTAACATGCTCTGGTGCAAAAAAGAAAGTGGAACGGGCACCATGTTTGGCTTCTAGATCCATCCACTTTTCGAATTTGCATAAGTGGTCAGTTTTACCCATCAGACCCTTTAAGGCACTGAGTTTGTGCTCTACTGATCTGCGTAGGGTTTCGCCCAGCGGTCGCTGAGAGGTAGTCTGTAAAAGCTTTTTGATAACTCTAATATTTTGCATCAGATCCAGATCCGATACTGCATCCACATCATGGGTAAGGCACACTGCAAATTTTTTGTTATCAGGCCAGACGGGAGGTTTGTTTTTGCGAAGCCACTCAATATCAATAATAGGGGTATACAATTCTCCTGAGAAACTTAGCGGATTGTAGGCAAAATCAGGGACATTCTTATTTTTAGGTGCTGGTTCAAATAGCCCTCGTATAAGGTCATGATATTTGCTTTTAGTGAATTTTGTCATCCGATATGGCTGTCAGTATATGAACGGCCTTCCTTTATTAGATCAGTGATGTACCAGGAATTTGTGTCCCAAACATCTTTTTCTACACTTACTTCATTTGAGACATAAACAAAAAGTTGAAATGGTCGAACGGACTTTTTTACTCGAAGGACAGAAAATAAGTCAGAATAATTTAAAAAATTACTCTCTCTTAACCTGTCTATAAGAAAGCTATTTTTGCTCGATGTATAGCATTTTAGTTGGCTACATCCGTTCTTTTCTGACATGATTTTGAGTTTATCAAAAAGTGCTCTAAAAATACTCGAATCCTGCTTATCTGCTAATACGTCAACGACATAAACTTTCTCATCTTGAATTGTATATAGTATGTAGCCCAAAAGCTTATCTTGATCGTAATAGCATAAATATCTGTGTGAAACGTAAGGGTTATCATTTATTCGCCACTTCAGATATTTTTCGGTTCTATCAACTGATATTCCGTAAATTGCAGCATTCTCTTTCCATAATTTTTCAATTTCATGCAGAGGTACTTGAGCCTCGCTACAATCTTCAAATTTTCCACTTTTAGCTGGAGCGGTCCTGCTTGTGAATTTCAATAATATCCATGTAAGAATTTTGGCACTTATTTTTCCTATTATAGTCTTATTGTTAATAAATTTTGGTAATTTTGTGTGAACTTCATCAAGTAACTCATTGTGGTTTAACCACAGACTATATGTCACCCAATAATCAAAAGCTTTATACCCCAGTTTCTGTCTAACTTTCCCAGGAGCACCTCGTGCAACATCACCAGTTGTGGTGAAAAAGACCTGGAATCTTTTCTTGGCATCTTCAAAATATTTTTTTTCATGGAAGACGTACATTCCCTTCCCACGAAAATCAGGATGACTCATACAATTTTCAGTTTTTCCTGCAAGGTATGGTTTACCCCAAAAATTCATAGGAGTTGGAATCAAACTATACTGACCGATAAGCTGGTCCTCTGGGTTACGCTCGTCATCAAATACAAGCCAAACGCTTCCTGGACCATCCCAGGTATCTCTCCATTCCCAATCGTATTCTTGCTTACTTCTGGACAGTCCTGTAACTGTTTTGTATAGATAATTTATGTGTTCATAGTCACCATCAGAATAGGGTCGACTTATTTTACTCATTCCCTTTTTCTCCTGGTGCAGAGATATGGAGACCACACTCGGTTTTATCCAATCCGATCCAGCGACCACCCCGTTCATCGCCCCCTAAATCAACTGGGTTGGTACACTTGGTACAGCCAATACTGGGATATGATTGATCGTGCAAGGGATTGTAGGGTAAATCAAATTTTCTAATATATGTCCAGCAATCGTCACGGGTCCAGTTAAAGAGAGGATTCACTTTTATATGCCCACGACCATCGATATCGATGACATTGGCTTGAGCGCGCGTCAGGGATTGGTCACGACGAGTGGCTGACAACCAGACGGTATTCTCCTCCAAGATGTTCTCCAGAGGTTCAACTTTGCGATAGTAGCAACAGGTATCCGGGTCGCTTTCAAAAGCTTTCTTGCCCATTAATCCTAGAAGCTCAGCTTCTGGTCTATGCGAACTCACTTTTTGAATATTGATTCCCCATTTTTCCATGATCTTCAGACGTAATTTGAGTGTCTCTTCAAAATGGTAAGTGGTATCAATAAA
Source organism: Fidelibacterota bacterium (assembly GCA_018673925.1). GTDB lineage: Bacteria > Fidelibacterota > UBA8477 > UBA8477 > JABMPR01 > JABMPR01. The sequence goes on along the minus strand of JABHBL010000095.1, from coordinate 34,526 downwards.
ATAGATGGGGATATTGGGATACACGTCCTTCACAAAGCTTAGGAGCACAATGCCACTATATCCGAAGGCTGTGGTCATCATGAGATCCTGATCAAACTCCTCATGAGCGAGTCCAATGATTTCCCCTGGAGATTTATCAGCCAGTAAGGAACTCATTCGTTGAATGGTTGATTCTTTGGTCATCTCAATAAAGGATTTCTGCTGGGTATTCTATTTGAAAGGCCAGGTGTCAGCTGGCTCAGCGACTGACAGGCTCTTCGAAAAGGGCTTTATTTATATTCTGGTGAAAAAAGAGATCCCAAACCTCTTCCCGTAAGGCATATTTCCAGTGTTCAATTTGCTGTTCAAAATTGGTCAAAGGATAATCAGTACCAAAAATACAACGATTTTTGAGATACGTATTGGCTGCCTGGATAAATTCAGGAGCCATGTATTTGGGTCTGAGGGCAGAAAATTCTAAATAGAGGTTGGGGTGTCTTTGAGCTACGGCAAGAGTTGCCGGACCAAACCCATTTCCTCCATGAGACATGATGATTTTTAATTCAGGAAAATCAACTGCAACTTCATCAAAATACTGAGGTTGCGCCTTCCACATGGATACATCCCTTGAATAATGGATAGCAGAGTGTATGATCACCGGAATTTGATTTAACTCACAATAGGCATAAAGGGGGTAAAATTCACGTGCATTGACATTCTTGGTCAGTAAAAAGTTAAAATCGATTGCCGCTACATTTTCAGATTTCAGTCTTATGATTTCCTGAAGGGCAGCTTGAATACCCTGATCCAGATTCACACCTCCCAGAGGGATGATCCCATCATATTTCCTTGCGAGTTCAATAATGTGAGAATTCTCTTCAGGAGTACACCCGTATGCCATCACTTTATCAATCCCAAAACGCTGAGCTTCCTCTAGCAGTTTTTCTGTATCCATTACCTCGAGACGATCCTGCATATTATATTTGTCAATATAATCCTTGAGCGCTGGGCTTTGGTCAATATCCCACATTTTGAGCAGGGTGCTAGTCCGCAACCTCACTCGTGCATCAATAATCGTCATATACCATTTCTCCTTTGCATCGCTTCTGACAACATATTCACCCTATCCGCCAGTCATTCAAATGGTACCGCTTAGGCTAGCTATTTTTTTTATAAAATCTAGCAGGACTGCCATACCAGATTTCATTCTCACCCACATGATGGCGCACCTGAGAACACGCACCAATGATGGAGTTTGAACCAATACTAAATCCGGGCATCAATGTCACATTTGCCCCTATGAATACGCCATCACCAATATCACCCAGAACCTTTCTGTCTCCTTCTTTAAGATTGGGAGTATCAGTAAGAACAAAGCCATATTTTATGGTTACATCTGAACCAATAGTGGCATTTGCTGAGATGGTACATCTACTTCCGAATGCGGTTCCATCACCAATTACGACATTTTCACGTATTTCACAGTAAGCAGTAAAATTACAGTTCTTACCAATTTTCGCGCCTGAGCGAACAAGACAAAAGGGACCGATCTTGGTGTTATCACCAATTTCAACATTGTCCTCAACATGGGCTTGAGGATGAATCATGACATTTTTCCCAATTTTACTATTTTTTAATTCATTCATTTTTTCCTCCTGAAAATCAAATTTATTGTTTACTCTGGCTCAGAGGAATTAATCCTATTTCCTCCAAATATCTTAAAAAGCTATGCTCTATAATTGAACCACTCCAAAAATGACAATGATTTTATAAAATCATAGTCTTATGTCAGTGGAAATGTGCAAACCTACTTCAAAAAATGAAGGTGGATCAGGCTTGGAATCAATTGGACATTCTATTATCACCCGGTCAAGCAACTTCAAGCACTATAAGCAGCCAACGCCCTGACCCAGGTACAACTTTATCCAGCCATCGCAATAATGGGATGGATATTTTTGTCTCTGGCAGTAGCCGACGTACCATTCGGGTAATTCTAGCGGCAAAAGATTTTTCTTTAACAATCTTCCACCCATTCGGTACCAGTTGTTTAAAGGAGCCGTCGTCATAGGTATGTTGATGCCCATGGTGAGGTGTAAACGAATTGCAATGCATACAAAGGATTTGCTCCACCCTTTCCCTGTACGGCACGGTGATTACGACTCGTTTGCGAGCAACTCTGCAAAGTTCTGAAACTGCAAACTGGTCATCAATGATATGTTCCACTGTCTCCATACAAACGACATTATCGACGCTGTTGGATTCAAAGTTATCAAGTACCCCATTTCTGAATCCCAACCTCGCCACACCTGACCCAACAATTGAATTCACCAACTTTACGCGGGTATCATTAATTTCAGAGCCAAATGCCTCACGACCATCACTGATAACAAGTTTTAAAAAATCACCGAGGTATGCCCCTACATCCAAAACGCTTCCACTATCCATCTGACGGAAACATAAGTCAAATCGGTAGGCGTCCAGAAGATCAAATGGATTTTCGGGTCTTGGTCCTCCCAGAATTTCAAAAAAATCATCAGAAAGCTGGTTTGTCATATCTATCTCCTGAAGGATTCATTTCAATTTGATCCTTCATATTTTAGTTTTGTTCTTCTATCCGATGCACGGGTCATATACATCGTCACTAACAGCAATGTAAAAAACAGCGCTGAGCCAACCAGAGAATATACCTTGATGGCCAGTAGGAAATCATTGGATGTTCTGGTGAAATAAAAACTGGCAAAAGTACCCAGTGTATAAGCCAACTGCCATATGAGACCTAAATGCTGTTTACCCATTACGGCAAAAATTGAACTGAGGGGGCTCGAGATGAACCGCATAAAATAAAAGGGAACCATAATTGCAGCGATGGTCCCAGCAGTTATCCATGATTCGCCAAACACAAATCCAAACAGTTGTTCTCCAAAGAAAAATATCATGAGGAGAGGAAGAATTATTATTGCCAACAATTTTAAAATGGTAGATCGCATTAAAGGGAGCATGGCGATACCTTGCTCTTTATATCGAGCAGTCTGTTGATAATAAACCTGCCCAACGGACATACCAAAAGTGTTCAGAGGCATGTTTAACAATCTGATCCCAATAGCATAGTAGCCTGCTTCTTCAACTGAAAAATAGCTGACGAGAAGGAGTGGAGGCAAGTTTCTGGAAATTGTATTTAGAACTACATTCCAACTTGAAAACAGGGGAAATTTTTTGTGTTCCCTAGCTTGCTCAAATATTCCAGTTAGCGATATGGATTTAACAGGGATTTTCTCACCGGTTCTTAAAAACATATAGACATACCATACAAAACTAGAAATTTGTCCTAGGATATACCCACCAATAAGACCTAAACCACTGACAATGCCACCCAGGGCAATGGCAGTTTGAGCGAGAGCAGTTCCTGCACCTGAAAAGGACCTCGCAAGTGATGGCACTTTAAAATTCTTTGTTCGGGTAAACCAGTAGCTGAATATGCTATTCTGAGCTTCAAAGAACAGAATGAGCGGTATGAATAGGATGAGCCCCTTGCTGGATATTGAGCTATAGATGCTAGCAATAATGGGAGGATCAAGGAGAAAAACCAGGGTCACAATTAGTGCCGTTCCCAGAGCAAGCAAGATTGCCAGAACCAGGAGATGTTTTGCTGCTGAATTATCATTTGCCAGTGGGAGTGCCATCTCAAATCTCAAAGTCGAGATCGCACCAAGAATAAGTGCAATGGAGAGAATGTATTGAAGCTCACCAAAAGCTTCTGGCAGAAATAGCCTCGCAAGGAGTGGCGCTGCGGCAAGTGTACTTAACTGGCCGATAAAAGATCCGGTACCTAGCGTTGCCACATTGGATGCAAAAGTATCTTTTGTAAAAATTCGCTTTAGAAATGGTTTTAGCATCAGGCAGTGCCCATCGTTTCCCGAATTTGGCCCAGCATAGCGGACGAAATTTTACTCCAACTATTGTCCATTGCCAACTTGCGGGATAATTCTGGGTTAAACTCATCCCCTGCCCGTGCAATTTGATCTACAAATTCTTGATGGGTGGATCCTACAAATATCACATCTCGGAGTTTGTGGATGGTGGAGGAATAGTTCATTGAAACCACTGCTTTCCCTGCAGCACTATACTCATATAACTTGTTTGGATTAAGAGGTTTGGTCAATTCGTCAACCACAAATGGTATCAGTGCAATTTTGAATGTCTGTACAAATGCAGGTAAATCCTGATAATTGACCTTTCCCAGATAGGACAAGTTATCCAGGTCCTTAAATACTAGCTGATTTTCAAACCATCCAGGTCGAATTTCCGGACCAATAAGGACAATATCATGGTCAGAATTTGCCAGACAAACCTCACGGATAAGGGCTGGGTCCAGCCAATCCATAGCGCCGGCATACCCCAGAATTGGTTTCGCTAAATTATTTAGTTGGGCGGGTTTTGATTGTGGTGTGGAAAAATGATCATAGTCCACCCCATTCCCCAGCAATTGAATATTGCGGGCGCCCAAACTCTTGATGCTACTACTTATCTCCGGACTCACTGAAAAGCAGAGACTGGCGACAGTCAGATAGCCTCGAAGATATTCCTCTAACCAGACAGGAGTGCCTGGAAAATCTAGGTGGGCATCATTGGCATCATAGAAATGCAATTTTGCCGTCTGCCTCGCTGCAATCTTTCCCCAGAAAGCAGAACTAAGACCAATGACTCGGTTTCGCCCAGAAAAGCCTAACAGGCCTGAAAAGAGTTTAAAATAGAGCGTCCCCATTATGGCAAATACCCATCGCATGAATCTGAGATTAATAAGATTGGCAAGGAGCGGTTGTGGAATGGTTTTTAAAAAAGGAATGGTTAAAACGGTAATATTTCCATGGCGTTTGGGGAGCCAGTTCTGTTGCTTCCCAAGAACATAAGGTTCTATAAATAGAATTTTTATATCCGATGGAAAACGGTTTAAGATCTGCTGTTTCCTGGTGACTAGATAATCCCATTTGATTTCAGAGAACCATATCAATCGCTTCATGGAAGAATCAACTTCAGGCACAGGTGCTACTTCTACTGCTTGTTCTATTCTTTAGATAAACGAATGCGTACTTGAAGCTGATAATTACTTGAGCGACGAGAATCGTAGGCCATTGGTACCATTTTGCATGCGCTGCAAGAATTCTTAACAGACCATCAAGTTTTCTCTTTAATTTAGAGAAGGCAAATTCGCCACCCACCGATGCTGAGACCTTATGATAAATTTTGCTCTCTGGTACAAACAATAGGTCATAACCTGCGGCTCTGGTACGAAGTGAAAGATCCACATCTTCACCGTACATCTTAAAAGAGAGATCGAATCCACCAAGCTCAACAGCCAGTTTGACTGGCATCATGAGACAACAACCTGTGATATAATCTGTAATCATAGGTTTTGTCTCGAGTAGGGTCACATTTTTTCTGATGTGCAGATGCTCAACTACTCCAGTCCATAAGTTGACTTTACCACCACCATACCAAACAAGATCTGGTGACGCTGAATAGCACATCAGTGGTGCTACCATGCCCACATTCTGGGGATGTTCAAATCCTGCTAGCAATGGCTCAAGAAAATCGGGCTCTACTGTGGTATCATTATTCAAAAAGACTACATAGTCAAAGTCATGCTTTTGAGCCCAATCCAGGCCGACATTATTTCCGCCACCAAAGAACAAATTTGACTCAATCTCAATAATTATAACATCACCATATTGCTTCTTAATGCGCTGGACTGAATCGTCGGTGGATCCGTTGTCTATTACCACAATCTCGGCATGGTTATAGGTCACTTTTTTAAGTGAATGAATACAGTCTATGGTATCATCCGCCCCATTCCAATTCAGGACAAGTACACAGATCTTTGGATCAGCCATTTTGCAGATCCTGTATGAGATGAGAACAAAAACTTTGAGTTGAATACTGAGATTTTGTGGCTTTTATATTTTCAGTCATCCTATCCTGATCACCTTGAAGGAAAAAGCTGAGTATGGCTTGTCCCATAGCTTCTGGGTTCTCAGGTTCTACCAGATAGCCAGTCTCGCCCTCCTGGATGTATTCTCCCAAACCACCTACCTGGGTGGCGATAACGGGACGATCCATTTGTAGTGCGATGCCAACGATTCCACTTTGGGTTGCGGTTCGATATGGCAAAACCAGTACATCAGCAGCTGAGAAATAAAGCGGCAGCTCACTATCGGCAATAAACTCATTCCGAAATATGGTGTAGGAGGATATCCCCTCTGATTTAATAAGATCCACATATTTTTGTGAATCCTCATAAGCTTCACCCAGAATGAGGGCAGTGTAATCATCAAATTCGTGTTTAATCGTCCCCAGAGCCTTAATCATTATATCCAGCCCCTTATAGGGACGGATGAGTCCAAAATAGAGGACGATAGGATGATCAGGCAAATGTAGCTTTACTCTTGCTTCAGCTTTGCTATGGCTGGACTGATATATTTCATAGAGTGGATGAAATAAGGTCGATGTGTGCATCCCAGGTCGATGAGTCTGTACATCCTTTGAAACAGATTTGGACATGGTAACAACATGGTCGGCTCTAGACAGAATCCTGCGTGCCATCCATGAGTCAAGAAAGGATTTCTCGTGTGGAACCAGGTTGTCGATAAGGATGGCTACTTTTATGGATTTTTTGCGCAACTTTTTTGAGATATAGCCAATGAGGGGGGCAAAAAATGGATTCCAGTAGCGGAAGATTGCCCATTCAGAATCAAAGTCCCTGATCTGCCGGACTGCCTGAATCCAGGTGAGAGGATTGATGGAATCTATGATTCGTTTTGAAGGAAAATCTGAAGCGCGTTCCCCAATTTTGTATTCTGTTTTTCCCGGAAACAGAATTGAAGGATATTGACGCTTGAAATTGATGAACTGAACCTGGTGATCCTTGCTCAATTCTTCATAGATAAGTGCACTTAGGTCAGAAATGCCCCCGCGATAGGGTGGACCAACGCTAATTAGAGAGAGACGCACAGAATTTTAAGATCAGTCATCGCCACGGATGACAGGCTTCTCCTTATGGAGTGAGCTGGTTATGAGTTCACCCAGAAGACCCATTGAAATAAACTGGCCCCCAATGATTGAAAGCAGCATCCCGATGTAAAAAATTGGACGACCGGCTATCCATTGCCCTGTTCCAAATAAATACTGACGAAACCATTGGATACTTAAGAAGGTGAGAATTCCCACTCCCGCTACGAGCAATATCATTCCTGCTAATCCAAAGAAATGCATGGGCTTCCGCATGTAGGTACCGAGGAACATGACAGTAAATAAATCGAGATACCCAGTAAATAGACGTTTAATTCCATATTTGGATTCACCGTATTTCCTGGCCCTGTGGGAAACCACTTTCTCGGTGCAACTGAAGCCCTTTTGTTTGGCCAGTACAGGAATGTAGCGGTGCATCTCTCCATAGAGCTCAATATTTTTCACGACTTTGCGTGTATAGGCTTTTAAACCGCAATTAAAATCATGAATGGGGATGCCTGAGAGGGTTGAGACTGTAAAATTGTACAGTTTGGAAGGCCACCTCTTCCCAATTGGATCATGTCTGACTTTTTTCCATCCGGAAACCATATCCCAGCCTGAATCAAGGATTTCTATGAGTTCCAGCACTTCCTTGGGGTCATCTTGAAGATCAGCATCCATGGTGATGATATAATCACCTTCACATTTTTGAAATCCTGTATTTAAAGCCGTTGCTTTGCCATGATTTCTCTGAAACCCAATCGTTTTAACCCTGGGGTCTTCGCTCGCTAGTTCATGCATGATTTGAAGCGATTTATCCTGACTACCATCATCGATAAACAACACCTCAAATTCATGAGTTGATGGTTCCAGCGCTTCCCTGATTTGGCTATACAGTTCAACAAGTGACTCTTCTTCATTGTAAACTGGAATAACCAGACTGATTAAACTCACATTGATTTCCTTTTGGTGTTCATTTCTTCAGTTTTTAAAACAAAAAATGTATGCTTTAGTTCCCGGGTCTCATTCATCTCAGCTTATCTGCGCGCATGTAGTAGATATAGGCCTCATTCGACTTTCCAAGATACTCTAAAACGTCTCCCATGTGCATTAAAACCTCGGCATTGTCCGGGTTGATGTTCAAGGATCTATCAATGAATTCGCGGGCGAGCTGAACGTGACCCAGTTTAAAATATATCCAACCTGCAGTGTCAAGATAAGGGGCATTATCGGGCTGAATAACCAGCGCCCGCTCAACAAATTCAGCAGCATGTCGTAGCGTGTCCTCACTGACATCCCCTTCTGATATCAAATATGCATAATTATTTAGAGCAAGATCATCTTCACCATTGATTTCGATGAGCTGAAGATAGGTCTCAAGGACCTCTTCTCGTCGACCGAAAAGCTCAAGTGTATTGGCTATCAAATGGAGGGTTTGCTGATCGGTAGGTCTTAGTTTTAGCGCCGCTCTCTGTGCGTCCAGTGCGGCCTGATAATGCAGTGAATCAGCATATCCTACTGCAATGTCATGCAGGATACTTCCCATGAGACGGTGTAAGAAGAAATCTTCAGGAAAAGCTGGGAGGTAATTTTCTAAAACATCATGTGCCTGGAGGACGTCGTCTACGTCAAGATATGTCCACACCAACATGGATACTGCATTGGCTAATTCAGGTTTTATTTCCAGAATTTCAATGAGAAGTGAGCGGGCAGTTGTAGACTCCCCTGCATCGATTAATAGTTGGCTCAGTTTTAATTTCAATTCCCAGGCATCTGGATATTCTCTGACTACATCGGAGAGGTAATCAACGGCTGCCATTTCACCGTGCATCACCTTAACCAGGTCTGTTTTCATACTCTGCAGATCCATTGAATAAGGAGCTACACCAATCAGCGAATCCATAAGGGCTTCAGCATCAAAAAATCGATTCATACCGAGGAAAAGTCTGATCTGCCGACCGACTAAGTCTGTTTTTGTAGGCATGCGTTTGATCAGTTTGCTATATAGCTCAGTGATTCTAACATAGTCATTGGCTCCAAGATAAATGGATTCAGCTCGTTGCAAGGCGGCCAGGCGATCAGTATCCAATTCCCAGAGGCGGAAAAGAAATTCAGCTTCGCGGATGGTGTCACCGAGTGCATGATGAATTTGAGCGGATTGAAGAATCGCATAGTCATTGTTATAGTCAATATCGAGAACACGCTCAAAATAGCCAAGCGCCAGTACATGCTCCTGGTCGGATTGGGACATTTCTCCCAACAATTCCAGGGCGTCAACGTGTCTGGAGTCATATTTTATCACATTTAAAAGGGAAGCCTGGGCCAAATCCTTCTGTTGGGACTGGAGATATAACTTGGCCAGGGAGAAATGGATATCTACAGCCTGGGGATCGTAGCTAATGGCTCTCTTATAGGCCAGTATGGCCTGCTCGAAGTCACCCGCAGCTTCAAGATCCATTCCATCCATGAAGGCATCAATGGCTCGAGTATCATAGGTCTTTAATGAATCAGCACCATGAAGGGCTGAAATCAATGTAAAGATAATTATGGCTGCTATACTGCCCACGGTCCGTTTCCACATAATTCTAAGGGCTTTCAACTCCTGAAAGTTCAGATGGTTCTGCAGGAAGAGTTTTACCGTAAAATTTCAGTATGAGAAACAGGACGGTTATACTTATTGCATAAAACATCACCCCAGTCAAATAACCTGCTCCTGGGATCAAGCCAATGGGAAGAAAACCAAACAAAATGGATACGCTGCCTACGACGAGAGCATAGGGCAGTTGAGTCTGAACGTGGTCTACGTTGTCTGCACCACTAGCCAGTGAAGATAATATAGTAGTATCTGAAATCGGTGAACAGTGGTCCCCAAAGGTTGCCCCACTAATTATGGCGGAGAAAGTTGCCCAGAACATGACGTTATGGACATCTCCAGTCAGTTGTACAGATAAAGGTACGATGAGAGGAATGAGTATAGACATAGTCCCATAAGATGTGCCGGTGGCAAAACTAATTAGAGCAGCCATGATGAAGGTCAGCGCTGGCAGAAGTCCTGGTGAGATCCAGTCCCGGGTGTGGTGGACGATAAAATCAGCGGTATGAATGTCGGTACAGACACTACCCAGGCTCCAGGCCAATATGAGGATAATAACAGCAAGAAACATGGTTCTTGCGCCTTCAAACCAGCTTTCCAGTGCTACCCTCAGGGTGAGTAGTTTCTGTCCCAGTGCCATAACGATGGCTGTGAATGTGGCTATATAACTCCCCCACAACAATGCTTGACTGGAATTGGTGTTGTCCATGATGATAAGGATCTTTTTTAAAAAACTTATGTTCTCAGGGAAGACATCAGGCATACCCGTGATCACCATCCCCACCATGGTCCCAAAAATGACAATAGCGACGGGTATTACTGCATTATACCACCGATGCGGAATTCCTTCAGGCATGGCATTACGCAACAGTGAGTCATCTGATAGGGGTTTAGCTCCAGGACGTAAAATGGCACCAGTTGTGATGGCACGCTTTTCGGCCTCGTACATGGGGCCAAACTCCCGCTTCATGATGGCATTCATATAAACGAATATGATGGCGAGAACTGCATAATAGCTAAAGGGAATTGCCAATAGGAAAATGAGGTAGGCGTTGGTGTGAATACCTAGGATTTGCAACTGACCATCCAAAAGAGACATGGCGAAAACGATCCAGGTGCTAATTATCCCGATGCTTGCCACAGGTGCTGCAGTTGAATCAACAATATAGCTTAGTTTTTCACGACTGATACGCAGCTTGTCTGTAAAGGGTCGCATGGTATTACCAACGAGAAGACTGTTGGCATAATCATCAAAAAAGATAAACAGACCCATGGATGCTGTAGCTACCTGCCCTCGGACTCGCGTCTTGGCAAATTTTGCTGCAATGGCTACAATTCCTGCCAATCCCCCATTTCGTTGGACGATTCCGATTAGTCCACCAAAACCGAAAGTAAAAAGCAAGATAGTTGCATGACCTGAGTCGGCGAGATTATCAACTATATAGCCATCGAGGGATCTTAGAAAACCATTGATGGGATTGTAGCTCAGCATAATCGTTACACCTGCCCAGATACCAGCGAAAAGAGAGATCAGCATTTCTTTGGTGAGCAAGGCCAATACAATAGCCAATAATGGGGGTAATAGACTCAGCCAACCTGGAATGGAGGACACCTCGCGTGATTCAATAGCACCTTCATCAAGTGGATGTTCAAGAACAATATTACCCTGGATTTTTACGTCTGCACTACCAATGGGGCTGGTGATCTTAAAGGAGCCCCCTGCAAATCCCTTGACAATAGCAGGATTCTCTGGACTGGCATGAGAAAAGCCCTCCCACTCCATTTCAAACGGTACATTGGATAAAATGATTGAAGGCAGTTTGATATTTTGAGCCAATACTGGTTTTCCAAAACTCAGGAGAACAGCGGCTACGATAAAAAGCGACTTCACATGATTCAGGCGCGTGATTTGGGCACCATCCCTTTCTCGTATTTAACAACTTGATCCCCACCGCGACGCTTGGCAGTGTACATAGCAGCATCTGCGGATTGGATTAAATCCTGCATGCTCTCACCGTCTCGCGGAAATTCTGAAAGACCAATGCTGATTCTATTTTCAATATTTGTCTCATTCATTTCGAATTGGTGTTCACGGACGGCCGTACAAATTCTTTTTGCACTTGCCATGCAGGCTTCCGCATCTGCGTTCACCATAATGACCACAAACTCTTCTCCCCCGTATCGGCCAGGAATATCACTTGTACGAATTGTTTCTCGAATGATTTGTGAAATTTCCTTGAGGACAAAATCACCTACGAGATGTCCATAAGTATCATTGACTAATTTGAATTTGTCAAGATCAAGGAATAGAACCACCAGAGAATTCTGATAACGACCTGCTCGGGCTAATTCTTCTTCGAAGCGCTGTTTTAAAGCTCGAATATTGTAGAGATGAGTGAGTGTATCTATTGTCGCATAGTTGTTGAGGCGCTCATAGAGGCTGAAGCGAGTGAGTGCTGCCCCCAAGCTCTGGCTTATCATCTCAAAAATAGCCAATTCGCTTTGTTTTATGGGGTATTCTCGAGAAGATTCCAGTACAAGCACACCGGGGCCATTTTTGACTTTTGCCAGTGGAAAACCAATGACCTGACTATATGGATATTCCTGAAAATCCCCGGTTCGATATATTCCTTCAGGATCAGACTTATTGCTTTTCTTATAACTGAAATGATGACCGGTAAGGATTGATTTACTCACCAGGGAATTGTATACGGGATAACTCATACCTTGTTGTAAGCCAGTCTCATCTCCTTCAATTGAATCAATCATGAAATATTCAGGTGTGTCTTCTGGATGGAGGACAAGTACAGCTCGATCAAATTGAATGAAATATTTTCCGAAGCGGCTTATTTCATAAAGAAAATCAGTTTTTGTCGCAGCAACATTTAAGTGGGTGTTCACTTCAAGCATGACGGAGAGGTGATCGGATCTGTCTTTGTAACTCTCTAGCAAATTGGAAGTAACCGAGTTCACAGCAATACTATTGGCCACTTCATCGAAGACCTCCAGATTAATTGAATCACGATCTAATTCTTTTGGAAAAATGGAAAGTAAAAATCCTTCGATGCCTCCTGACTCACCCAAGGGAGATAGCACAGAGTAATCTGCCCAATCAGCAGGTTCCGTGGAGAATATGGCGGCATTTTCCTGGTTACTTATATACTTACTTTTTATCTCTTTTGCAGATGCCATCTCAAGAATAGCCGGGACATCGGAAGGTATTGATTCAAAAAGGTGTGCTTTGTTTGTTGGCATCTCTTGAAGATCAAATCCCTCACTGTTGTTCTTTATGTAGAAATAGACATTTACATCGGGATAAACAATATAAAGAATATTGAGTAGGTGGCGGATCTGGGAATTAAAGAAGGGCTGCGTATCCATATTCGCTAGATCAATATCAGTGAGCGCCATGATCGAACCTTTCCCTGGTGGACTTCATCGAATTTTTCCTCGAGAAGATATCTATTTCAGAAATTCTTAAGAATACGTCATTTCAGACGATTTACGCCATAGACTTAAAGTTAAAAGTTAAGAGTACCAAAATCAATTGATACTCCTCTCTTAACAAGGATAAATTGAGATTTTATCTAGAGGGAAATTGTGGAGCTAAAGCTTATTTCTTTCCGCTGACCAATTGCATTGATTGGTTCTGGGAATTAATCGGCGAATTCTGAAGCGTTAATGAGTCTGCAGGTTGGTTGGCAGAGCTATCTGAAACCTCTGCAAGCGATTCAGTACGCGGATCTGGGTTGATCTTTTCCCCTGCATAATTTGATTGGACCCCAGGTTTTATGGGAGAAATGGGATCAATCAAGATATTAATACCAATGGCAACAATAAGACCAGCGGCAATAGCATACCCTGCTACTCTTGAATATGAAGAGGAGTAAATTTTTTGCCAAACTGTCTCCTGGTTCAGCGTTTCAATTCGTGATAATAATGTTGAGGTAAAATCGGTGGAAGCTTGAAGGGAAGGAAGTTTATGCAGAGTTTCAACAACACCGGTTAATTTTTGAAAAATCTCTCGGCAGGCTGAACATGAGGCTAGATGTGTGTCGACCTGGGCTCGGATTTCAGATGATAGCGAATTTTCCTGATATTCAGTGAACTGTTCGCAAATAAATGTGCAATCTGTGTTTTGCATGCCTAATCTTCCTCGATGTGTGGTGCTCTAACAATAGCGTTTATGGCTATAGGATCACTCCTTTAAATAACTCAATGTTTCCTGCAATTTCAAACGTGCTCTATTGACACGTGACTTGACAGTGCCCATTGGGATGTCGAGTATTGTACTAATGTCTTCGTAAGAAAGTTCCTGAATATCTCGCAAAATAATTATGGTTTTAAAAGGTTCAGCAAGGGCATAAATCGCCTTCATTATTTCTTCCCCAGCATAACTATTAAAAACAATACCTTCTGTGTCTTTTCCAGGATCAACTGGAGTAAATTCATTGTCATCAAAAGAAAGGGCAGACATAGTATATGTTTTACGACGTTTACGTTTTCTCAGTTCTGAGCGTGCGAGATTTCCAGCAATAGTGTAGATCCAGGTTGAAAATTTTGCAATTTCACGATAGGCGTGTTTATTCTTATAAACTTTTAAAAAAGTTTCCTGGACCATGTCTTCTGCATCGGTCATGTCGTGGAGAAATCGGTAGACGAAGTTCACCAGTCGATCCTTATAACGATCAACCAATTCAACAAATGCATTCTCATTCCCATTCTGGAAGTCTGCAATAAGTTGCTCGTCAGTTTTTAAGGGCTTTTCACTCATTCTTTAAACAACCTTTGATACCCATTCAGTAAAAGTGTTTAGTGTATCCATGGAACCCAATCTAAACTTCAAGTCCAGATTTGCCAGCTCACGTGTTGCTTCCTGCAATTCTTCTAGAGTATAATTTTTTGACACAGAACCCAATTTGCTTAGAAAATACCAGGATGTTGCCCCCTGACTAATCGTTTTCCTGGCCTCAGGTGATTCTCTAAGAGCCATGAGCTGGATCAGACAATTGTATAGTAAGGAAACCAAATAGGGCAGGCCTTCCTTCCCCTGATGATCAATTTCAACCAAAGTCTGAATAGCGACTCTGCGATCCCTATGGAAAATTGCATCAATAAATTGTGAAGCCTGAGCGTTTTCAATAGCCCCGGCCACCTGATCTACGACTTCACGACCAATCGGCTCAGTTACATCTTCCAGGAAAAGTGTAATTTTTTCAAGCTCATTATCGATGATAGCTAATTCACCACTACTTAACTCGATTAACCGATATATCCCGGCTTCATCTATCTTGAGATTTCGTTGAGCTGCCATCTTCCCAACCAAGGCAGGTAATTGAGAAGCTTCCGGGCTAGTTATAGAAACTACTTTAGCGATATTCTGCATGGCATCTAGCCACTTTGCTTTTCTAAAATCGCTGACTGAGTAATGAGCCAGTACCACAGTATCCTCAGGTAATTTTCCCAGCATTTCAGAGAGTTTGGTTTTTACTGCAGTCCCGGCGTCCTGAATTTCATGGAGCATGATAAGGCTTGCAGATGAAAAGAGGCCTCCCCCACCAAGCAAATTGCTTACATCCGTTGCAAGCTTGAGATCTGCACCCCAGCGTTGAACCAGGCTGGCATTTTCACCAAATCGTTGCTTAAAGGTCGATTGAAATTCGTTGAGAAATTTTCTGTAGAGGTAGTAGTCTGAACCCATGGCGAAATACAGACCAGCGACTTTCCCTGCCTGAAGTTCAGAAATAATCTGACTATAAGTTAGTTTTGGGGCCATGCTTAGAAGTAAAACAATCCAATAAGGGCTATGGTGAAACAATACCACGCAAAATAATGAAATTTTCCGCGCTTCAATAATTGAAGTAGCCACTTAAGGCTAAATATCCCCACCACAAATGAAATGATCAATCCAATCAAAAGGATTGAAACTTGGTCTGAAGAAATACCCACCTCTAAGAGATCAAGGAACTCTAGAACAGTGGCAGCGACAATGAGCGGCAGTACCATAATAAAACTGAATCGTGCAGCCTCTTCCTGCTTTACCCCCAAGCCAAGTGCCATTGAAATAGTAGATCCTGATCGAGATATACCTGGCACCAGAGCTAGAGCCTGGGCAAAACCGATGAGCAAAGCTTTTTTCAAGTCGATTGGTTTATCAGATTTTTTGAAATACATGGTTGATAGCAGCATCGATCCTGTAAATATAAGGGCAATGCTTACCATAAATGGCTGAGAGAAAAGTTCGCTTATCTGATCTCGAAGCAAGAGTCCAATAAAGCCTGCTGGCAACATGGCGACTAGCATCAAGATACTTATTCGAAATTCATTATTATGCTGGTACTCTGATGACCAAGTTCCTGGTTTTGCGAGACGGGTAAAAAAAACTTGGCCTAAATTGAGAATATCTTTCCAAAAAATCACAAGAACAGCCAGGAAGGTTCCGAGATGAACGACCAACTCGAAAGCGATGCTGTTTCCAAAAGAGTGAGACCCCAATAGGGCTTCACCTAATACCAGATGACCGGAACTGGAAACTGGTAGAAATTCAGTAAGACCTTGGACAATGGCCAGGATTGCTGCACTCAGGGGACTCATTTGTTTATTCCTATGACTGACATCATTCTTCCCGTAGTTCCGCCATCGCGACGATGGGAATAAAATAAGCTATCATCTCTATAACTGCAAAAAGGCAAAGTTTCAATCTGATTGTCTGGAACACCCAATAGTATTGCGGTATCTCTCAAATAAGCATTGTTGTCAAATAAATACCTGTCAGTATTTAGTATTGGCGATAAATATTTTAAAGGGAATTTATCACTAAATTCTGGTCCCACTTCAAAATGCTCCTGAGATAAACCAGGTCCTATGGCCACATACAAGGACTCCAACTCAACACCCATTTCACTATGTATTTTCTTCAGAGTTTGTCCGAGAATATCTAGCTCTGAACCTTGCCATCCGGAGTGGACGGCTGCTACTGTGGAGTCTGACCATATGAGGATAGGTGAACAATCGGCTGTGAGGACTCGCAGGAATACACCTGGCTGAGATGTTATCAGCGCATCGCAATTGGCATATTCTTCAGGCGCATCAACGATTTCGATTCCATCCTTACTCACCTGTAAAGGTTCGGCAAGCTGATCTTCAGCGATCCCAAACTCTTTCAAGAATATTCCACGGTTTGCAGTAACATTATTTTTACTATCACCACGGGAAACAGACATATTCAACCCCTGGTAGGGATTTGGACTTTGTCCGCCAAGCCGATTTGAGAATCCCAGAGAGATGTGTGGGGGGTGCGATAGTTTTTGAGGTTTGATAACCCCTATTCGATCTCCGATGTTGACTCCGTATCAAGACTATCTGTACCGAGACTATCCATGGAGAAAAATCCGGAATTATCATAGTATCCTGTTAGTTCAAATGAGTTCTCAACGTAATCCATTAGAAAGACCAGGTCATTTTCCCGTCGGGTAGCACCACCCCATTGGACCTGATGAATCAAGCCTTCATAATTGGGAGAGTTTATCATGGCTTCCCAAAGCTTATTACCCGAGCCGCCGGCATATTGGGCTGATTCAAGTAACATCCCCATCACATCGTAGCCCATGAAATCATACTGGTCGGGACGATGTTTAAATATGCGAACATATTCGTTGGAGAAAGAAGGACTGATGGATTGAAATCCCAGTCTATCTCCAGCAACAATGGTCAATTCATCGATGTAGCTGGGATATTTTTTCAAAATATCTTTATCCAGCCAGTTTTCATCACCGAGAATGTGGGTCTTCAGATTATTGCTAGCCAGCTGAAACAGGATGTATGGCATATTGCCTTCATGGATAGGGAAGAAAATTCCGTCGATGTGTGACAATTCTACACCCAACGAATCTCCCCGTGAGGGTCTGGATTTCTTGAAAATAGGATTAAGGATCTCCTCATATGCATTCACAGAATCCCCCTCTGTAATCATTCCAATGAGTAAGGAGTCCAGTCGCAACGAGTCAGCTTGAAATTTTGTATAGAGTTCTTCGAGTCCCTGTTCTCTAATTCGTCGAAAATGAACTCTGCTGAGATCAGTTGGTTCACCAACATACCAACCCTGATACTGGATGATACCGCCCAATTCATCAACGCGCATGGCAAAATTGTCTGCGAATTGCTGGCCATATTCAGTTGAGGGTGCGATAATGGCGAAAGTTTCCAAACCCAAGGTCTGCACTGCATATTCCGCCATAGCAATGGCTTTGCGTTCTCTGGTGGAGCGGAATTGAAAAATACCCTTTGATAAGTTCGTCAGCTGATTTTCAGTGGCAGTTGGGACAATGATGGGTATGGAATGCCCCTCCAGAACTGCAGCAGTGCCCTTGACATTTTCATTTGTTAATGGGCCGATCTGGGCGACAACCCTAGGATCATCTCTTACTTGTCTGGCAATGCTAATAGTTTCAGATAATTTGCTCTCATTATCATAGATATGCAGTTCAACTCCTTGATCCGTACTGTCCATGAAATTCATCGCTGAAAATTTTATTCCATCCAGCATATTGCTACCGATATCACCCAGGGGTCCTGTAAGTGGCAGAACTACAGCGATATGCAGCGTATCAGTCTGACTTGACCCAAATCCAGAGTAGAGGGATATGGCCTTCTTTCGCAGATCATCGTCTGTGATGTAGGGACGCATATTGAAGAGGATACTAATAGATGCTCCCCTATTGCCATCCTTTAAAAACCGTTGAGCTACCAGGAGTGCGACATATTGACCAGTCCGATCAATTGATCTACCTGCCAGGGCATTTAAATCATCTGGATCACAGGCAGTCCCAATTAGTGATTCTGCTAAATCTCGAGCTGCTTTTCTAATTTTTTTATCTTTTGTAGTGATTGCAGAAGAAGCAAAATACCAGGCTGCTTCACGGATATCACCCTGATCAAGGTGAATTTCTCCAATGAGATATTCAAGGTCATCTAGGTAAGTACTACCTGGATAGGATTGTGGAAAATCTCTGGCAAGCATGAGCGCGCGTTGACTAAAACCCAGTTTATTGTAGCATCGGATTCTCATATAGGACGAGGCTGAACGCTGGGGGTTGAGTGAAACCTCCTCATCAGCAAGTTCTGCAAAAACTCGCAGCGCTTCCCAATAGGCACCCTGATTGTAAAGTGAAACACCCTGTTTAAAATCCGGGCGTGCTCCAATAATAAAGAGTGGTACCATTAATAGTAAAAGTAGTTTCCGCATGAATTATTCCACCGTTACGCTCTTGGCTAAGTTTCTCGGTTGATCCACATCGCATCCACGCTCAACAGCCACATAATAGGAGAGAAGCTGTAAAGGTATCACATTCAAGATGGGAGCTGTGAATGACAAGGCAGGTGGAACATAAAGGACGTGATCTGCAATATCTTTTATTCTGGTATCCCCTTCTGTGGCTAAGGCAATCACACGACCATGTCTGGCTTTCACTTCTTCGATATTACTAATAATTTTATCATAGGTTTTATCCTGAGGAGCAATGGCCACAATAGGCATGGATTTGTCAATCAGGGCAATGGGACCATGCTTCATCTCAGCGGCTGGATACCCTTCTGCATGGATATATGAAATTTCTTTGAGCTTAAGCGCCCCTTCAAGAGCCACAGGGAAATTGACACCGCGACCCAGATAAAGAAAGTTCGAAGCATCAGAGTATAATTTGGCTATTTCAGCAATTTGGTCAGCCTGTTTCAATACCCATTCGACGTTTTCAGGTAATTTTTGCATAGCCTGACTGATCTCAAGACCGTCAGCTTCACTCATTCCCATTAACCGGGCAAGTTTTAAGGTAAGCAGGGACAACACTGTCACCTGGGATGTGAAGGCTTTGGTAGATGCTACACCTATTTCAGGACCTGCGTGTATAAACACACCAGCTTCTGTTTCACGGGAAATTGAACTGCCAACCACATTACAGATGCCTAATACGGTAGCCTCTCGATTTTTGGCTTCTTGAATAGCGGCTAAAGTATCAGCTGTTTCTCCAGATTGACTGATAGCAAATACGATTGATTTTGCATCAACCAGGGGTTCTCGATAGCGAAACTCACTGGCATATTCCACCTCACATGGAAGGCGGGCAAATTGTTCAAACATCATCTCACCAATGAGACCGGCATGCCATGAGGTTCCACACGCGGTAAAATACCGTTGATCCGCATGGAGTATTGAGCCAATCATATGATCTATACCACCTAGATGGGCGTTACCGGTCTCCGGCTGCAAACGACCCCGCATGGCATCATAAATTGTCTGAGGTTGGCTAAAAATCTCTTTGAGCATAAAGTGGTCATAGCCACCCTTCTCAATTTCTTCCAGGTTGAAAGTAATTTTGTGTATTTTTTTATCAATGGGCTCATCTGCACCAGAATATGTTTTCACGCCATCTGGGGTAAGTATGCCTATTTCTTCATTATCCAAATAAATGACATCCTTGGAATAATGGAGAATGGCGGCCACATCTGATGCCACAAAGAATTCATCTTCACCCACTGCCATAATGAGGGGTGCGCCTTTGCGGGTACATACAATTTTCTCAGGTTCATCAGCATGAATAATGGCCAGTCCATAAGCACCTACAACATGTGAGAGTGCCTCTCTCACCGCATGTTCCAGGTTTCCATGATAAGCCTGACTCACCAATGCGGCGATTACTTCTGTATCTGTCTCACTGCTAAACACATAGCCTGAGTCTTCAAGACCATCTTTGAGTAGTTTATAATTTTCAATGATTCCGTTATGGACCAAGGCGACTTTGCCATCTTGACTGATATGAGGATGAGCATTTGACATCGTAGGCGGACCATGAGTTGCCCAACGAGTATGCCCAATAGCCACTGGACTAGAGTTTTTCTGACGAGCCAAAAGACCACTTAGTTCGTCCACCTTTCCAGTCACCTTTTCAAGATGAATATTTTCACTACCCATCATAGCAATGCCACAGGAGTCATAGCCCCTGTATTCCAATCTTTGGAGACCCTGAATTACGACAGGGATCCCATTATTCTTACCGATATATCCAACTATTCCACACATAATTTACCTACAATCGTTTTCTGCAAAAAAATGGAGACAGGAATTTAATGCTACTCCCACTCAATAGTTCCAGGTGGCTTTGAGGTCACATCATAAACAACCCGGTTTACGCCACTCACTGAATTCACTATTTTGCTAGAGACATCTGCGATGATCTCATACGGAATTCGGACCCAGTCTGCCGTCATTCCATCCAAACTGTGCACCGCTCTGATGGCCAGGACATTTTCGTAAGTCCGTTTGTCTCCCATTACACCCACAGTTTGAATGGGAAGCAAGACTGTGAAAGCCTGCCATATCTTGTCGTACCACCCAGTTTCATACAGCGTATCTATAAAAATTTGATCAGCTGCTCTCAGTATGCTTAGGCGATCTTCACTCACCGCACCTAAACAGCGTACTGCCAGACCCGGTCCTGGAAATGGATGACGACCAATAATCTTTGCAGGCACATTTAATACCCGGCCCACTGCTCGGACTTCATCTTTAAACAATTCCTTAAATGGTTCAATAACCTTTAAAGACATCTTCTCAGGAAGACCTCCGACATTATGATGGCTTTTTATGGTTACAGCATGACCAGTAATGGCTCCACTCTCAATAATATCAGGATAAAGTGTACCCTGAGCTAAATAATCAATTCCTTCGATCTCACGAGCCACTTCTTCGAAGGCCTCAATAAAAACCCGCCCAATAATTTTTCTCTTTTTTTCCGGTTCAGTAACTCCTTTGAGTTCAGAGAGGAATGCTTCTGTATAATCATGCTGATAAATTTTTACATGGGAGGCCTCAAAAAGAGATTTTACTTCTTCGGTTTCATGTTCTCGCAAAAGGCCATTATTGATAAAGACGGGCACACAATTGTCACCGATGGCTTCATGCATGAGAAATGCCAATACAGAAGAATCCACTCCCCCACTCAAGCCCAACAATACTTTCCCATCGCCCACAGTGGCTTGAATTTCCTTAATGGCGTCTTCTACAAAGCTGGACGAGGTCCAATCGCGATTGAAATCAGCAATTTTAAACAAGAAATTACTGATGATGGTTTGTCCCTGGACCGTGTGATTCACTTCAGGATGAAACTGAACTCCATAAAAAGGTTTTGATTGATGAGATATGCCAGCAATCAGATCACCACTGGAGCGGGCAATAATATTAAAATGTTCAGGAATATTTTCTACATGGTCACCATGACTCATCCAAACCTGTGATCCTTCACTCACGCCTTCAAATAGGGGGCTTTGTGTTGGGAACTGGATTCCCATGGGACCGTATTCTCTGGTTTCTCCTGGAATTACATTTCCTTTGAAATGCTGAGCCATTATCTGCAATCCATAACAAACACCAAGGATGGGAATGCCCAGCTCAAATATTGCTGGATCAACCTGGGGAGCTTGCTCTTCAAAAATGCTACTGGGACCACCTGATAGGACCAAAGCCTTGGCACCCATGCTTTGTATCTCTGTGGCGCTCAAATCAGATCGTTCAATACGACAATAGACCTGCTCTTCTCGAATACGACGTGCTATGAGCTGAGTATATTGAGAGCCAAAGTCTAAGATTAAAACTAATTCATGCATGGTTTGTTAGCCTAAATTCAGTTCCCAGGATTCTAATGCTTGCATATAAGCTGTATTGGTAAGTTCATAGTGAAGAGGTGTGAGCGTCACGTAGCCTGCTCGCACTGCATTTTCATCCATATCTGGATCAGAATTTTCATAAGTACGAGTCCCGGACAACCAGTAATAGACACGTTTTCGAGGATCCTCGCGTCTGTCCATTTTTTCCTTATAGGTGCCGCTACCTTGACGGGTCACGGAGAAGCCTTTAAAAGAACTGTATTCTCCAGCGGGGACATTCACATTCAGGAGAGTGCCTTCAGGTAAGCCTTCCTTGAGAATTCTTTCTGCCATGATCTGGGCGACTTTGCCAGCTGCAGTAAAGTCCTTCTGTACAAATGAGTCTAATGAGATGGCCATGGATGGGATGCTCAGGATAGTGCCCTCATAGGCAGCTGAGACAGTGCCTGAATAGATGATATCTACCCCAACATTTGCTCCCTGGTTTATACCCGATATGACTAGATCCGGTTTATCAACCAGTCCACCATTTATGGCCAATTTCACACAATCTGCAGGTGTTCCACCGACTGCCCAGCCAAAATGTACATCCCCCTTGAATATTTCGGTCACTTTGAGTGGATCAGAAATGGTTATCGCATGCCCCATGGCACTCATTTCTGACAGGGGTGCAACGATGGAAATATCTGCGAAGTCCGATAGCGATTCAGCCAGGGTTACGATTCCCTGAGCATTTATCCCATCATCATTGGTAAGTAGAATTTTAGGCTTTTGCATGAAGAATATCTAAAATTTCTGCGACTTGCTGCTTGAGATCATCTCTGGGGACGATCAAATCAAGGAAGCCCTTTTCCAACAGAAATTCAGCCCGCTGAAATCCTTCTGGTAAATCAGCACCAATGGTCTGCTTGATAACTCTCTGACCAGCAAAGCCAATGAGTGCTCCCGGTTCTGCAATATTTACATCACCCAGCATGGCAAAACTTGCGGTAACACCACCAGTGGTGGGATCAGTCATTATGGAGATATAAGGAATTTTCGCATCTGCCAATTGGCTGAGCTTGGCAGACGTCTTAGCCATTTGCATCAAGGAGTAGGCTCCCTCCATCATGCGCGCTCCCCCAGATGCAGAAACTATGATAAGTGGGATTTTCTTTTCTCTGGCCATATCAGCAGATTTTGCAAGTAGCTCACCAACAGCAGATCCCATGCTGCCACCAATAAAGGAGAAGTCCATCACGGCAACAACAATTGGTTTCTCGAACATGAGTCCTTCAAAGACCTGAACTGCTTCTTGATGACCGGTCTTTTGTTGGGCAGCTGTGATTTGGTCACTATACTTTTTTTGGGCTTTAAACTTTAAGGGGTCAAGGGGTTTGATACCTTGAAAATGTTGTTGCCGACCATCAGTGTCCAACAAAAGATCTATATAGCTGGCAGCGGGAATTCTAAAATGATATCCACACTTGTAGCAAACATTGTTGCTCTGCATCAACTCCGCTTTGTATAAGATCTGGCGGCAACTGGGGCATTTCACCCAGAGACCTTCTTTTATATCCTTCTTTTCAGAATTTTCGGTCTGAATATTTTTATCTTTGCGTCGAAACCAACTCATTCAAAATCCTCGATATTTAACAGGTATTTAACCCTGAGACATAATAACCTACAAAGCAAGTTAGACCAATTTGTAATTCATATATTCCCAGCATAAGAGATTCATATTTACCACTTGATTCGTGGTTAGCTCAGAATTGAGGGGGAACCCACTTTTTTGCCTCATATACGGCATTATAAAGAGGTTCGAGCTCATCCAGGTCACGTATGCCCATACCAGTACGAGATGCAGCTAAAAGGGCTACAAATGAAGCTTTTGCATCGACAGGTACAAATTTGGATAGTACTTCTTGAGCCTCGACCTCATTTAACCAGGTATCAAACCCGCGATCAACTTTGCCAAAGTAGTGGTCTATATGCTTGTCATAGAGCTGATCCCATGCCCCGTATTTAAACTCAGGTGTGACGATGGTTTTGGAGGTCGAATAATCATAATCAGCATAATGCACAAAATTTCGATGGGAGTAGATAACT
This sequence comes from Fidelibacterota bacterium, assembly GCA_018673925.1. Classification (GTDB taxonomy): domain Bacteria; phylum Fidelibacterota; class UBA8477; order UBA8477; family JABMPR01; genus JABMPR01. The sequence goes on along the minus strand of JABHBL010000095.1, from coordinate 10,207 downwards.
GCCCGAGAGGTTCCGTTTAACTGCTCCATCATTCCATAAGCCATCGCATCAGTGGTTGGAATGGGTATGAGAGGCAGATCAAGCGCTACTGCCAGCGCTTTCATGGTAGCCAGACCAATGCGCAAGCCATTAAAACTCCCAGGTCCAATGGCTATTGCCAGCGCTTCTGGTTGTTTTCCTACGGACTTACAAAAATCCAGAGCCTCTTTTAAAAAGGGTGATAATTTTTCAATATGTATCTGTCCACCTGAGTCTTCTTTCTCCCATAGAACTGCGCCCTTATCTGAAATGGCTACAGAACAAATAATAGAGGAAGTATCACAAGCTATAATCACAGGTTTAGCTCCAGGACTCTTGGTGAATGAATCAAAATTTCTCGTCCATTTTCTTCACCTTCGATGGCTCGAAAACTCAAACCAAATGAATCTTCTGGGATGGCTCCGGCGACGATATCAGCCCACTCAATGATGACGATGGCGCCAGAGTCAAAATATTCCCAGATGCCCATTGAAATCAATTCTTCTCCACTACTGAGTCGATAGGCATCAATATGGATGATATCCTGATTTGCGCCGTGGTATTCATTGATATAGGTAAAGGTCGGACTGAGGGCATATTCTTTTATTTCGAAGAAGGTCGTTAAACCCTGTGTAAAAGTAGTTTTGCCGCTGGCCAGGTTTCCGCTCATTGCGAGGATATCCCCAGGCTCAAGTTGAGCGGCTAAACTTTGTGCGAGTTGACCTGTTTCCTCAGGGCCATGGGTTTTAAAATGGTACTGATGGATCATTTGGGTTCCAGATGGGCTAGAGGAATTATCATTTCCCACATACTCAATCCACCATGCTGATAAGTATCAGCAAATTTATTTTGATATTTTCTGTAATTATTAGGATAGAGGAAATAATACATTTTCTGAGCAATGGCCAAGGTATCATTTTGAATGGTTGAGGGAATTCTGAGTCTACCAGGCTTGTCCAGAAACCAGGCATCTTTGGTACTGGGCTTCAAATTGCGACCCTGTTTAAATCTGAGGTTGGTAGAGGCTTCACGATCAGCAAGAATTTGAGTGGGTTGCTGAACTCGAACACTACCATGATCAGAGGTAATGATCACATGAAAACCCATCTTTGCTGCTGATGAAAGGACTTCCTTAATCCAGGAGTTGTTGAACCAGGCTCGCACGATCTCGCGGTAACTGGCCTCATTTGGCAGGAGTTCACGTAAGAGGGGTGAATCTGTGCGACGGTGAGCTAGCAGATCAACCTGGTTGACCACAAGCGTCACCAGTTTCTGACTACCCCAGGATCCAAATTGTTTCCCAAATTGAATGCCTTCACGATTCGTGATAATCTTTTTGTATTTGGCTTCTGGTTTCAGCTCCAGACCGGATCTTTTTATATTTTCCTGCAAAAAGGCAGCTTCATGCCGATTGAGACTATGCTCATCTGTTCCACCCCACCACTCCGGGTGAAATCTTTGCATATCATCAGGAAAAAGACCACTGAATATGGCATTGCGACTGTATTCTGTTGTAGTAGGCAAAAGCGAAAAATAGCCATCCCGTTTAATCTGATAATCATTATAGAGTAGAGGTTCCAATGTGAGCCACTGATCCCAGCGCATACAATCAATAATGAGCATGAGAACTTTTTTGTCTTGTTCAAGAAGTGGTTTCACAGAGGTTGAAAAGACATCAGGAGAAAGTGTGGGGCGCTTGTCCGCGGAAACATTTACCCAGTTTTCATAATTGGATTTTACAAAGCGGGTGAATCGATCGTTGGCTTCGTGCTGCTGCTGCAGAAGCATCTCATCAAATCCAAGATCAGGGTAATCATCCAGCTCCAGCTCCCAGGCAGACAATTGGTTGTGTATATTGATCCAATCCTGAGGACCAGGATTGTCCTCGATGTTAAAGGCAAGGTCTGCGAATGCACTCATGTACTGACCAGATACAGCATCCTGCTTGATTTGTCGATTCTCAAGAATTTTTATGATGGCAAGTAATATTTGTGATGGATTGACAGGCTTTGTGAGGTAATCAGATATTTTGCTCCCAATAGCCTCTTCCATGAGCTTTTCTTCTTCATTCTTAGTGATCATGATGATGGGAAGCGCAGGGAATTCAGCTTTTAAGATGGACAAGGTCTCAAGCCCATCTTTGCCGGGCATGGTTTCATCCAATAGGACGATGTCAAATCTGTCATTCTGACACAAGGCGATGGCATCATCCCCATTGGTCACAGTTGTGACCTGAAAACCTTTGCCCTCTAAAAACATGACATGGGATCTGAGGAGGTCAATCTCATCATCTGCCCATAATATTTTTCCCCGAATTTGTTCAGTAGTATTCATGGCACCAAAATATCAGCAGATCATATCGAGGAAACATTAATCTTTAGCTGAATTTAGAGTATATCTTACTGATTATTTCTCAGTAAGTCTCCAGGAACCATCCCAATCTTCACCAGGTGGGTTTTCGATAAAGAATTTACAGCGTGGGATATACTCACGACTTGGGTTTGTATTTCGTCCTGGAAACATGTCTTCAAGGGTATCTGAGTATGTGAAGGCTTCCAGAGCCTCCTCAAATTTTTGTGATCTGTATAGCTCCAGTGCCTTGTGATAAGCTTTCAACATTTCTGCATAACCTTCAGGAAGGTTCCCCTTGGTTGACATCAATTCATAGACATAAACAGGTTCGTTTTTACCCTTCACAATGGCATAGTCGAGTTCACGCCATTCAAATCCATCTTTTGCAGCCAGGTATGTTGCTTCAGCAACCTGGATATAGATACCATATTGCTTGGCTGAAGATTCAAGACGGGCGGCTGTATTTACGATATCTCCCATCATGGTATAGTTCATGCGCATTGCAGAACCCATATTCCCTGTCACCATATCACCAGTGGCGATTCCAATGCGGTTCTGCATATTGTGAACAATATCGGGCCACCTGTCACCTTCGGATTGCCATTTTTTTCGCAAAACATCAAGACCCAGTTGCATGTTCACCGCAGTGAGACAGGCCATGTATTCATGATTTTCAACTGGTACAGGAGCACCATAAAAGGCTACAATAGCATCTCCAATGTACTTATCAAGAGTACCTTTATGCTCCAGGAGAATATCGGTCATTTCAGTGAGATATTCATTGAGGAGTTCAACCACTTCCTCTGCTGATAACTTTTCAGAGAAACTTGAAAAACTCTGAATATCTGTAAAGAAGGCTGTGTGAATCCCAGCATCTCCTCCAAGTTTGGGCTCTTGTTTCTCTTCGTACATCTTATCAATTAGTTCTGGAGCGATATAGGTTCCGAAGGTATCCTTGAGAAAGTGCTTATCTCTCTGTTCCAGAATGAAACGATAGAGAACATTGGTTAAATAGGTCATAGCCATTACAACAAGTGGAGCAATAATAGGTATAAAGAGGGTTTCACCAGGCGCAGGTACCAAAATACTTTCTGAATTTCCACTGATCCATTTAAAAAACCACCAATTATCAGTGGTAAACATAGCCACACTGATGCTAAAGAGAATCGTGGCTTCTAGTCCTATGAGGACAGCGCCCCAAAGTGGATCGAGGAATGCAATTACCAAATATGCGACAAGTGCACAGACGATTATAAGGAGGATGTGTGTCAGGGCTGAATCAGATGTAAACTCGATTGTTTTCCCTAGAACATTCACAAAATTCTCGTCCAGTATTGTCTGTGTGGCATTGGCGTGATACTCAAATCCGGGCATGAGCGTAGGTGCTCCGAGATAGTCGAAAAATGCAGTAGACTTATAATCATGCATAACTTCAACAGACACACCGATGATACAGATTTTATCCTTAAAAGGACTATCCATTACTTCAAATGTTGGATCCATCATGGCCATCATACTGTTAAATCCACTGGTGGGATCAAAGTTTGACATCCAGTCCGTATCTTCATCTGCGGCAGGCAGATCAAAATCTTCTGTATCTATGATCCAAACCAGAGGGAAACGCTGAAAGGTTTGCCAGGGTTCAGACTCTCCAATACGCGCATGAGATGCTGGACCGTAGATGTTGGTTAGGAAGCCTGGATGGTCTGATCCGTAGGTGGGGATGGTGAGAGGTCCATATGTGAACTCACCAACATCGTAGTCATATTTCAATCCCGGTTCATCTGGAATTTCAAGGAAGTGTTTTACAGCCTTCATGGCCAATGATAGACGCCATTCATCTGGAGAATGGTTCATGGCCCCAAAAACGGGATAGCGACGAGTGAAATGGTCTTTGTCCTCCTCTATATCAACGAGACCGTGATCAGGATTTACCTGCATGATGAATTCGTTTGGAGTCATGAGCATTTGTGGCGGAACACTGGATAATTCTGTTTTGATGGTGGAAGCCATGACAATTTCAGTGCCTTTGCTTCGGGCATATTCAATTGCTTCGGCCACTTCCACATCGCCATCGGTGTAACCTTCAGGGAGAACGCCATTAAAAACGGACAAAACATTGGCGGTGTGGGCATCACGGGAATCGAACTGAATATCAAATACGATGACTTTGGCACCGGCGTTCGCCAGATTCATAATCGCTGCATCCCAAATTTTACCCCGGGGATAAGGCCAACCATAGTCAGCTAGCAGGCGAAATGTTTCATCGTCCACATCAATGAGTATGACATCCAGACTATCATTGGGATTATCCTGATGAGAGGCCCATGATGAAAGAGGACCCCTAAGCTGATAGCTGTAATCCAGCATTTTAAAATTTGCCAAATCAAATAGGCCGATTACTTGAACCAATATTGCTAATACGATAGCGATAAAAGTGAATAAAACTCCGATACCGTGTTTTTTCAGCATGATTATCCCCGATTTTTAGTTATTTCGGTTGTTTAAAATGTCATCTCTAGTCGCGCTGAAACCGTATTATCAGAATAATCAGTGTAATCGCTGACATACTTACGCTGTTCGTAGCTTCCTATAACTCGAGATTTCACAGTTGAGCTTCCAATAGTGATTGGCATGAATGTGTACTGTGCATTTGCCTGTATATTGGTTTGAGTTTTCAGGCTGGAGACAAGCTCTTCTTCAACATATTTTTCAGATTCAAACGTCATGTATTGTAGGCTGCTTCTTAACACCAGGTCACCACCAAATAGTCGATACCCCGCGCCTAAGCGATAGGTATTGAAGGTATTGGTTTGATGATTAGGATCCGTTGTTTCATAAAGCTGATTGCGATTATTGCGAATGGAAAGTGTTGTTGTGAGGGGGATCATCCAGTCGGATTTGAGATTCAAACCATATAGATTTGAAGTACGCAAAAGACCTTCACGCCCGATTACAATATTGTCCATATTTGACCGCATCATGTTAAATGAAACCGTATTATCAAGAGGACCGGTCTTGACTAAATAGGTGATATTGACATTGGAACTAAGAGCCTCATTTAATTCCCTTTCATCGATGATGATGAGTAGTGTATCATCTCCCACATACTGAGTTGTATGGGTGGTATCATCGACATTGTTGTCTCTGGTAAAATATTTCATATTGGTCGTTACTGTGGGAAGTCCACGACCAGGATTGAGGGTGATGCCACCGCTAAATGCGTTCTGAGCAAGTCGGGGATCGGCTTCTAAATCATTTGAAATGGTGTTGTTTTTATACAATTCCCATCCCAGGTTTAGATAAAGCATATTGTTCAACATGCGTACCTTGTCGGTAATTTTCCAGCCATTCCAACCCTTACCGTCGAGACGAAGGACTGGACTACCCAATGCTTTATATCCAGGACCCACATGGTGATAATTCACATGGATGAAGTTGCCGTAGTAATTCATTTTGGCGGCAAAGTGCAGGGCCAGAGTAGTAAGCGCTTTAAACGTATTACCTTTGTCAAGATTGTCCAGATCAATTGGCAGGGTCAAATTTTCGTTGAGAATGAAATACTCAGCTAAATTTTGTGGATCAAACTTACCATCAGTGAGCAAGAAGTTGAGTCCCATTCCAGAAACTGCTTCATCCAGTGTGGCCAGAGGTAAATCGATTGAACCAGTTCCCAGGGTATCATCAGCTGTGGAATCGGATAGAAGTCCATAGGTATCTAGGTCGGCTCGGGTGAGTGCCCCATCTAAAATATTTCTATTGTAGAGAGAAAATCCTGCGCTACCCTCTAGAACAAATCTGTGATCATCCAGAGCCAACTTGATGTCCGATCCGATAACAATGTTATCTTCAGGATTATTCCCACTCATAAAATATTGTATATCGCGAGATTCACCGTTGAGGGTATACGTGTCATCCCCAAATCCAACCACAACAGTTCCATTATCGGTGAGAATTTCTTCAGAAAAAGTGCTGGCATCCCAATCGTCAGGTCTCAAAGGTACTGTGTTGATACTATCCCGTGTGTGTACATAGAACAACCCTAATTGGAAGTTTTTACCTGATCCGAAACTTGGTCGGATGGCAAATAGGCCTCGTTCAAAGCTATATCCTGATCGTTTCCATTCAGAGCCAGTGGTATCAAATGAAGCTGTACCAGTGACAGCTCGAGAAGTTTGACCGGAGACCACGTGCAAATTAAAGTATTTAAAACGGGCATCAATATTGTGTCCGCGAACCCGTTTGCCCCAGAGGGCTAGACGGTTCATCATGGGAGTTTCATCACCATAGGCGTATTTCAACCAGGAAGTTCTCACCTTGATGCCGTAACGATTTTGTGGCTGCAACCCGGGGTCTTCTTTTGAGGTTAGATTTGCAAAAAGTTTAACCTTAGCCCAGTCAAAATTTACATTTGTTGAAAAATCTACACGGGTGACTGATTGAGACGTGGGTGTATAGTTGGCTACTGAAACAGAATCGCCAGCAATAACTGTATCAACATTCGCGGAACTGATATTAATTAAATCTGCTCTATTGCTCACATTTAGATTGCCATTCACGCTCATATCAAAGATTTGTTGGGCTTGGCTCTGAACGTCAAAGTTCCATGATGTTGATGATAATCGAACACCATAAATATTAGACACTTCGATAAAAATGGTATGTTTGCCAGCACTCAGGGCATCAGGTTTATAAGTGATAAGATCTGTGGTGATGAGAGAATATGCAGTCACATCGGCATTATCGAAAGTCACCCGAACTGAATTGATATCAACATTATCCAGATTAAAAAGAGAGACTGCCACAATCATGGGATCCCCAAAGGCCATGATTGTACCTGGATCAGGTGTTAATATGATCAACTCGCCAAAATTCTCACCGACACCACCAGCTGCAACATCAGATAGACTTGCTTCTGCTACTGCTACAAATTGTGGATCGGAAAGTGGATCACTACTCATTGGGAAAGCAACCAGACCGCCATCGTTCAGGCTAACGACAATCACATATTCAATACCGGGAGCACCTATAATTTCTCCTGGCAAATCACCAGAAAGTTTGACATCTCCGATGCTCATCTCAGCTTCCAGATATCCGACTTGTCCTGCGAGGCGATACAAAACCTTAGCAGACTGAATATCATCCAGGTCACCGGTATAGATAGCATCAAGAGTAAGGGTGTTGCCTTCAACAGCCTCACGAGGGGCAATGTGGATCAGCTCACCATCAGATTGAAGGGCGAATCCATTTATTCCAACCCCCACCAGCAATATTGCAAGTAGTCGCTTCATAATATGTTAATCAGTCTAAGCGCTTATTATTCGGCGTATTCTATGATTATAAATTTTTCTGAATTGGTTTCTTCATTGACCATACGGATTCGAAGTTCATGGATAGTGCTACCCGTGTCCTCTTCTTCCTCTTCGTCGTCTGGATCCTCTGGGATATCGTCGTCACTGGTTTCTTCAACCTCAACTGACCCATCAGGATTTGAAGTGGCTGTTTCGTCTTCTCCAACATTCTGGACGGTACCACTAACGAGATTTTCAACCTCAACCACTCCTTCGACAACAATGAAGATATCTCCATTTTCGTCACTCTCAACCCACCATTCTGTTCCCTTCACGGAAGCAACTGATGTGGGGGTCGCAATTCTAAATTCGCCTTTCTGTTTGTTCACAGAGGCCTTGACAGTTCCATAGTCAAGGGAGATGGTTTTGGATATTTTACCACGCTCAACGGCGGCCAAGATTTCCATCTCAGAGTTCCCTTTGACCTTGAGTTGACTTTTGTCATCCAGAAAGAAAATTGCAACAAAGCCATCATCACCGGTTTTTATCCAGTCATTATTCTTTAACTGGGTTCCCATGATCGCATTTGGAGAATAGTCATCTGCGTTGAATTTCTTATGAAAGGTAGTTCCACTTGATTTTGCTATCACACCAATCGGCTCTTGCGCCACGGCGGTCATCGACACGAGGGCAAGGAGAATGGTGATTAAAGAAACTTTTGAAATAGTCTTCATTTTAAACCCCTATTGTGTCGTAATACTCTCGATTTCGTAAGCTCCGCTCATAAGCTGTACCAGAAGCGCTCCAAAATCGGTTGAATTTAAATTTTCACCATCGAGGGAGATCTCTGCACACTCACCGTATCCCTCTAAAGGACCATTGGATCCAAACAATACATTGTACTGGCTATCGCCGAGCACATTTCTCAATTGTTGCTGGCAAGGTGTGATTGTTTGACCGGCTTCTGAGATTGTAAATCCGTAGATTTCACTGAAAAATTCCTGGTCATTCCCTGTGGTATTACAAACTTTTTTAACCTGCCAGGCGTAGGCCTTCCCAACTTCAAGTGGTCGACCATTAACTGAAGAATAATCCAATTGTGCATTTGCTCCCACAGATACAAATGTACCATTATCTGGATAGGGATAAGAAGCTTCACTTTGCATGGCATCTTCTGGCGAACTATGCTGAATAGGGTTGTATTCACAGATTCGAATGAAATAGTTGTCACAACCGGTGGAGTTCCATTCAAATACAGGATAAGTATCACTTACGAATTCGTAACCGAGAGACGGAAAAATGAGATCAATGTTTGCAGGAGCAACAATGGAAATCTGTTTGTTGGGTTCAAAGCCTTCTGGAGTGAAGGTATAGCCTGGTGCATCGACAACGAGTGTGAATGAATAGTTTCCGGAAGGCATGGTGCCTAGAGTCATAATAGTATTGATTAAGCCATCCATTTCATCTTCATCTATCATATCAAGGGTAAAGCTATCAAAAGTGATCTGATTACCAGCTTCGTCATTAATTCCACGACTCTCAACATTTCTATCCAAATCTCTATTTGTAATATAGATAGGCGCTAGCAATGTCATGTTAACCTGAGCATTGAACAGCAACTCATTGTTTAGGTCAAGGGAAGGGACATTGGCGGTCATATTCAAGGTGAGACTAACATTCTCAACTGGATAGGAATTGTCATCAACTGAGATTCGATATCCAAATATCAGCGGATTGTTCTGACCATTCTCAAAATCAAAGTCAGTCAGGTAAATAATATCCCACTCAGCCAAATCGGGCTGGGCAGTTACGACAATGTTTTGTCCATGACTAATTGTAGCCATTAATAAAGTGAGTGTTAGGTATAATATCTTCTTCATAGTTTCCTCCTGCACAGAAGAAATATAAGACACGCAGATCAACTCTGCGTGCGCCATGTCATCTTCTATTTAGCGCGAATTTAGTTCATGACATAGGTATAAACAACATATGCATAGTCATTTCTCCAGGTAAAATGGCTTAAAATCAGGCTTTTTGGGGATGTGATTTAGCGTGGTTGGGATACGTTTAGACACAATCAGATTATAAATCGTAATTCGTCATCTTAGCCTAACAGGATTATGTCTGCACAATTACCCTAATTTCTTAAAATATTTGGTAAAAAAAAGAGCCCCAAGGTTGGGGCTCTTCAAGGTTTCTCGACAACGTCCTACTTTCACACACTCAAAGAATGCACTATCATCGGCGCTACAGGCCTTAACTTCCGAGGTCGGAATGGGATCGGGTGTTGCCCCTGCGCTAAAGTCGTCGAAAAATCAAAAATCTATGATTGATTTTAAAGTACAAAATCAATCCAATGACAGTATGGGAAAAAGTTGAGTAGTTCGCTAAAATGCGTACTAGAGTTAGAATAATATTGATCAAGCCTCACGGAAAATTAGTATCACTCGGCTGAACATGTTACCATGCTTACACCTGTGACCTATCAAACTCATAGTCTTTAAGTTTCCTTCAGTCCGGATAAACCGGAAGGGAGATCTTATCTT
>JABHBL010000094.1 GCA_018673925.1 Fidelibacterota bacterium | reverse complement strand
GGCGGTAATCGTAGGGCTTATATCGGGGCATAGACAACCTGCTTTTTAGGGGTTGCTATAATTTAAACTGGGGCGCATTCAGAACAAGGTGTGACTAGTATTTTATCCTGCTTTGGGGACCTTTTTCGACAGGCTCGTTAGGCATCAGTCTTTTTCTTTAACTTTGACTTCTTCAGTTGATCCATATATGTGAACAACACCATCAAAAGCGAGACTAAAAAGAATAATCCGACCTCACGCTCGCCCAAGCCGCCAATCAGACTAATATCCTTCAACAATGAGAAAACCCCATAATAGACCAAAAAGTAGGTTACTGCTGCTCGAAAAGGATCTGTAACTAATACTTCTGCTTTGAATACTCCCCAGTCATTCATGCTCTCTTTTGGGTATAAACTGTTTTTCATGAACATCCCACCAAGGAACAAATAGATAGCACCGATATACAAGGATGCAACACTCCCTACTGTTACAAGAACCAATATTCCAGTAAGGAGAAACCCGACTGAAAGTGCTAGACTAAAACCTTTTCTCATATGTACCTTTCTGTGTGCCTAACGCTTTGAGCTTAAGCTGCTTCTCGAGAAAGCATCGCTTTGTAGGTTATTTATATCCGTCCACATCATGATCGATTTGCACTCCCTGAATTCGTGTCAGCTTGAAGCTTTTGTTAGTTGGCGACCAAATTTCTCATCAAAGTCTGATGTGAGCACCGACATTGCAAAATAGCCAAAAATGCCGTAACTGGTCGGCTCACAAGCGACGACACCTTGACCTTACGATTTGAGTTGACCTGATTCGCTCTGCTCAAATATCTTCCGATCTTTTGAAGGCCCAAAAGAACCAAAAGCCCTTTTTAAAGGCGGGTCTCTGGAGAGATTTTGTGACCTTCAAGAATACTGCGCTGGAAGAATCCTTCTTCTTAACCGCTCCGTCTTCAGAAGCTCAATCAAAATCTCTCCAGAGGACCTCAGCGAAAATCGTCGCCTGGGCTACGGAGCCGTACCAGGGATCTGTACCGTTTTACATCTTTCAATAAACTTAACTTGTTTAAAACCTCTAATTGGCTGAGTCCAACTAACGCCTTAAGCTTAAGCTGCTTCCCAAGAAAGCATCGATTTGTTCGATAATTGTATCCATCCACATCATTTTTGTTTTGCACATCCTTGCGTGTGAGTCAGCTTGAAGCTTTTGTTAGGAGGCCGATTATTCAGCTCTAACCCATTTATCAACATAAACATCATATGCTGAAACATAGGTACCAGGATCCATTCCGAAGGAAAATTCGGTTTCTGCAATACACTCCAATGAATCCATCTCCATTGGGTATACTATTGTTGATTCAAAATTATAACATTTGATATTCGATTGCTCAGTAGACAATAAACTTTTGTCAGGATTTAGTTTAAATCGTTTCTTTTGCAGAGAATATGAACCACCATCTATGTAAAGACTATCTCCTTGGTAGGACCATGTGAAGTCTTTGTTATAGTTTATCTCACCGTTTGTGTTACCCGCAGAAGAATAGCTCCCCGTAAAATCATTAAGAAACCTGTAAACTGTTTTTCCGTTTTCATCTAATGGAAATTCATACTTATTATGTTGGACCACTTCATGGCTTGGCACAAATGAAAAAGCATTGCTTGCTGTGCCGTTAATCGACACAAACATACTAGAATCAGTTTGATTGTAACGATCTATCAGAAATAACTTTTGATCAAATATCTCAATGTGGGACTGAACAACATCATATCTTACTTGGAAGCTAGTAGAGTGAAAGAATTCCTCCACTATATCAAAGAGGTCTTCTCCATGAGTAACATGGTAAAGTGTGGCTATAGTATCAGCATTTCCTAGGTCGATGATCAACCTATAGAAATCAGAAGGCTCATACCTGACTCTTGGAATATTAGTTAGAATTATTATTGTGGATGTTTCATACGACAACCTTTGCATAAATGGGAATTCAACGGACCTATGACCTGAGCCACTAATACCCCCAAGACAGCGTTTAAAAGGTTCAAACATGTCTTGGTCAACAGAACTTTCAATATTTGTGAAATACTCTCTTGATTGAAGTTCCCATGTGCCAACAATACCAGGGCTTTCTTCAGGTTCATCACATCCGAGAAGAATTGTCAGGAGTAACAGTATGCCTAATCGATATTGTATTGATTGATTGATTTTGGTCCTCCTAACGCCTTAGGCTTGAGCTGCTTCCTGAGGAAAACTCGCTTTGTACGATAACTATATCCGTCCACTTCATTTTCGTCAACCAATCCCCTGCGTGTGAGTCCGCTCTAAGCCTTTGATATTTGCTAAAAGGGCCTCCGTATTAGGGCTTGGATCCAAATTTTGGAAACTTCCCACTTTGTTTTAGGTTCTTTTTCAAACCAAGGAGGCCCATATGTACTATTCCGGTATCGATTTGCACAAAG
>JABHBL010000093.1 GCA_018673925.1 Fidelibacterota bacterium | reverse complement strand
TTATTTGATCAAGCTACTAAGGGCGTACGGTGGATGCCTAGGCACAAGAAGACGATGAAGGACGTGGTAAGCTGCGATAAGCCTCGGAGAGATGCAAACTATCTTTGATCCGGGGATTTCCGAATGGGGAAACCCAGTACAGGTCATGCTGTACTACTCCCTCCCGAATATATACGGAGGGTAGAGTCAACGGAGGGAATTGAAACATCTTAGTACCTTCAGGAAAAGAAATCAAAATGAGATTTCCGGAGTAGCGGCGAGCGAAACGGAAACAGTCTAAACTTGAACTGTGTCAAACCTGCAAGTGTTGCAGTTCAGGGGTTGTGGGATAATTCTAGATGGGTTTGCAGACCCGTCGGGAAGTCAAAAATCCAATTGTTAATTGAAGGACCTGGAAAGGTCTGCCATAGAGGGTGATAGCCCCGTAAATGAAAACATTTGGACTTCCTGGGAATTATTCCCGAGTAGGGCGGAACACGAGAAATTCCGTTTGAATCTGGGTAGACCACTATCCAAGACTAAATACTCTCTTGTGACCGACAGTGAACTAGTACCGTGAGGGAAAGGTGAAAAGTACCTCTGACGAGGAGTGAAATAGAGCCTGAAACCGTATGTCTACAAGCGGTCGAACCGGAATTTAGTTCCGGAACGGCGTGCCTTTTGCATAATGAGCCTGGGAGTTACTCCTATGTTGCAAGGTTAAGGAAGATATCCGGAGCCGTAGCGAAAGCGAGTCTTAATAGGGCGAATAGTAACATGGGGTAGACCCGAAGCTGAGTGAGCTTACCATGGTCAGGATGAAGCTGTAGTAAAATACAGTGGAGGTCCGAACCAGGATGGGTTGAAAACCGTTTGGATGAACTGTGGTAAGGGGTGAAAGGCCAATCAAACTCAGCGATATCTGGTTCTCTTCGAAATAGCTTTAGGGCTAGCGTCGGTACCGAGTGTTACGGGGGTAGAGCACTGAATGGGCTAGGGGTCCCACAAGATTACCAAACCCAATCAAACTCCGAATACCGTAACATGCTTACCGGCAGTCAGGCAGTGGGGGATAAGCTTCATTGCCGAAAGGGAAACAGCCCAGACCAACAGCTAAGGTCCCTAAATCTGTGCTAAGTGATAAAGGATGTGAAATTGCTAAAACAGCTAGGAGGTTGGCTTAGAAGCAGCCACCCTTGAAAGAGTGCGTAACAGCTCACTAGTCGAGGAATTTTGCGCCGATAATCGTCGGGACTATAAGCACAGTACCGAAGCTTTGGATTTTGAATTTATTCAAAGTGGTAGAAGAGCGTTCTGTTAACCGTTGAAGGCATACCGGAAGGATTGCTGGAGGACACAGAAATGATTATCCAGGCACGAGTAGCGATAAACCAGGTGAGATTCCTGGTCACCGAAAGCCTAAGGTTTCCTGAGTAAAGCAACTCTGCTCAGGGTTAGTCGGACCCTAAGGCGAGGCCGAAAGGCGTAGTCGATGGGAAACGGGTTTAATATTCCCGTACCACTTATATAGCGTTTGAGCTATGGGGAACACAGAAGTGAAAGTTCAGCCAGCGATTGAAAGTGCTGGTTTAAGGTCGTAGGGCGATCCGGTAGGCAAATCCGCTGGATCATTAAACCTGAGAGCCGAATAGGAGGGCCTAGCCCATAAACTGAACCTAATCCCGCTGTCAAGAAAACCCTCTATGTGAGTTATATAGGTGTCCGTACCGCAAACCAACACAGGTAGGCGAGATGAGTATTCTAAGGTGCGCGAGAGAACTCTGGTTAAGGAACTCGGCAAATTAACTCCGTAACTTCGGGAGAAGGAGTGCCTGCCGATGATATCTCTTTACGAGAAAAGATAGGTAGGCCGCAGTGAAATGGCCCAAGCGACTGTTTACCAAAAACACAGGTCTCTGCTAAGTCGTAAGACGAAATATAGGGACTGACACCTGCCCGGTGCTGGAAGGTTAATAGGAGCGCTTAGACTTCGGTCGAAGGTGTGAATTGAAGCCCCAGTAAACGGCGGCCGTAACTATAACGGTCCTAAGGTAGCGAAATTCCTTGTCGGGTAAGTTCCGACCTGCACGAATGGTGTAACGATTTGGGCACTGTCTCGACCAGAGACTCGGCGAAAATGAAGTGTCGGTGAAGATGCCGGCTACCCGCGGCAGGACGGAAAGACCCCGTGAACCTTTACTACAGCTTGACATTGGGTTTTGGTTTTTATTGTAGAGAATAGATGGGAGGCTTTGAAGCAGCGACGCCAGTTGTTGTGGAGCCGTCTTTGGAATACCATCCTATAATTTCTGAAATTCTAACCAGGTACCTTGAATCAGGTACTGGGACATTGTCTGGTGGGTAGTTTGACTGGGGCGGTCTCCTCCTAAACAGTAACGGAGGAGCGCAATGGTTCCCTCAGCACGGTCGGTAATCGTGCGTAGAGTGTAAACGCATAAGGGAGCTTGACTGCGAGACATACAGGTCGAGCAGGTGCGAAAGCAGGTGTTAGTGATCCGGTGGTTCCGAGTGGAAGGGCCATCGCTCATCGGATAAAAGGTACTCCGGGGATAACAGGCTTATCTCCCCCAAGAGCTCACATCGACGGGGAGGTTTGGCACCTCGATGTCGGCTCGTCGCATCCTGGG
>JABHBL010000092.1 GCA_018673925.1 Fidelibacterota bacterium | reverse complement strand
CTTTAGCGCTCACACAGATTGACCCACCCAGTGCTCACGAAGTTGACCCACCTCTATTCATGCTCAGAATAATTGACCCAGGAAGACAATATTCTCAGGCCAACAATGAACAATAAATGCTTGACAAGACTTAAAGATATATGTATTTTCAAGTAAGCATATTAATATGCGAATAGCTAAATTAGTTTGCGCGCGCAAACGCGGTAACGAGATTAACAACAACAATAATCCTCATGATTATTTAATATCTAATCCTGCAGCTTGATCGATACAGTATACATCGATAACCAATTGAAAATAAACGGTTTTCAGGTGACTATTTTGATGTTCATTAAATGCAATTTGTGGAAATTTCAGCAAGCTGAAACCGAGGAAAAAGCCATTGATAACCTGATGGACAAAATCTCGCAAGCTCGATTATTGACCACAAGGTTACCAACAGCTTTTCTCCCCTTTTCCACACACCTCCACACTCACAACAGCTACTACCCTTAATATGCTATAGGTGCCATAGGCACCTCTGTTTGGGCTAGGCAATGGGCTGATACAGTGTGCATAAGGTGGGCCAATTTGTGTTAGCGCTTGTTAACGCTGAAGCCGAGGACGTAAACCTTAAAAACTGCGCACTGGGTGGGTCAATTATTTTGAGCACAGGCGGATCAACTTTTGTTAGCGCTGAGGCAATGCTGTTTGTGCTGTCATTCCAGGAATGTCCACCATTTCCGCCTCAGCCCTCCAGTACCAATGGTTGCTTCGACCAATCAGCTCAGACTGTATTGGGAACATCCCAGAGAGGATCTCCAGGTCATTCTGGAGTGTGCGGACTGTAATCTCCTCTCCAGATGCTTCTAACCGATTTCTAATTTCGCTAGTGGATACTCGACCAGGATCTCTAGGGATCTGCTGCAGTATCTGTATTCGCCTTAGTGATGTGCTCTCCATGACGACTACTCCTTATCAATTTCTGTTCTTAACATGGATAGCATTATAGCGCCCCTATACGCAAAGTAATTGCGCGTTAACCTTGATCTCTATTGATCAGCTAAATCTGAGGATACTCCATTCATGCGAAGACAGATTACGCATATGAGCTTTATCTTAGCCACTCCAATCAACGCACGGAGAGAGAGCAATGCCAACACGACAGAAAAAAGGTGCAGTACAGAAACTACAAAACCATGCGCTCAACAAACTCTATCAACAGAATCAGCCAATGGGAATCAAGGCACTCTTCTATGCTAAAAACCTACTGTTGAACGGCGGATTGGTTGACGTAATCTTCAATGAAGATTCATCTAGAGACATGTTTCAAAGCACTTTATTTGAATATGAACCGGTCCTACGATCGATGGGACTGAGTGAGTACACCGAAGACATCTATGATAGAGAGGATCGAATTGAGGCGGTTATTGAGCTACTCCTAGAAGGTCATGGCCATAAACAGCTCGAACAACACCCCCCTCATCATGCCAACCTGAAAAGACTGGGAAAGCAATTTGGACTGGATACAATCGACCTATCCATCATCGCCTTCCTTGTTGAGCATAAAATTGAAAAAGGGTTAAAGTCGATTACTGAGATTCTCGGTGAGATCAATATTCAGCAATGTGCAATGCTTATTTCTGTGGCAGCTGGTCTCGATAGCAGTAGCGTAGAAAAAGCGCTTGAGCCACATAGTAAGTTGGTAAGTTCAGGACTGGTCTGCCTCGAAAATCAGATAGTAATGATTGAAGAAACATTCTCTGACAAACTCAATCTGCTGGGCGGCCTTGCTGAACATCTCTACACAAAACGGGGCCTAATGAGCTGCATGCAACATCTGGTGTACCCATCAACTGCAGCCAAACTCGAAGCACAGCAATTCCAGCATCTCGACCCACTCTATAGTGACCTATCTTGCTTATGCCAAACATCACGTCCACTCAATATTTTACTCCACGGTAAACCAGGTGTTGGTAAAAGCGAATTGGTTCGCACACTCTCCCATACCATGGGTAAAAATCTCTACGAGGTCACTAGCACCGATGAGGACGGGGATCCGGTACAAGGGCATCATCGACTACGCGCCTACCAGGTTAGCCAGCAGCTATTAAAGCATCCTGACAACAAGAACCTCATCTGTTTTGATGAGATAGAAGACCTATTCCCTATAGACAGCCATCACTTGTTTTTCGGAAGAAGTACATCCAGTCGCTCCTCTCTAGGAAAAGCGTATATCAATCGCATTTTGGAAGCACCCAATGTCACCACCTTCTGGGTTAGCAATCAGGTTGAGCAGATTGATCCCGCATACCTTCGACGATTTGATCTAGTCACTGAAATAAAAGGTCCCACTCAGGAAGCACGTACCAAGATCATTAAAAACCTAGCCTCTGACCTTCCCCTATCTGAGGCATGGATTAAGCAACTTGCAAAACATCATCAACTCCAGCCTGGCCATATTGAACAAGCTGCAAAATCGGTCACTGAGATGATGAACCTATTCAAAGGCAACGAACAGCAGCGATGCGCTGAGAGTGAGCGGCTAATGGGACTCTTCCTGAAGGGTACGCAGCAGGCTACCGGAAGTACACTCACAATCAAGACACAAAATACCCATGCTCAGCCACCTTACAGCTTGAAGCACCTCAACAGCACAACAGACATCAATCAGATGATACAGGGACTGAAGAGGAGCCATGAGGGGCGTATCGCGCTGTATGGCCCTTCTGGAACTGGTAAAACTGCACTAGGAAAATATATTTCAGAGCAAGTGGGACGCCCTCTACTACTACGCAAGGCGTCTGATTTGATCGATATGTATATTGGTGAGAGTGAGAAAAATATTGCCACCATGTTTGAGCAGGCGCAGCAAGAAAGTGCTGTATTGTTGCTTGATGAGGGAGACAGCTTCCTCAGAAGTCGAGAGGGTGCCCGTAATTCTTGGGAAGTTACACAGGTAAATGAACTGCTCACGCAGATGGAGTCGTTTGATGGAGTCTTTATCCTCTCTACCAACCTGATGGAGACATTGGATAGCGCTACATTGCGCCGATTTGATTTCAAAATTCACCTCGACCACATGAAACCAGAGCAATGCTGGTCACTATTTAATCAGGCATCCAAGCAGCTCAACCTGAAACAGGAGCAGGTTTCGAAGGTAAAGCAACAGGTTGAGCTGCTGGAACTACTTACTCCAGGTGATTTTCAAGCTGTCATGAGGCGTAACCACGTCATGCAATCTCTTGTGACAATCCGAGATCTTTCAGAAGCACTGAAAGAGGAGTGTATGGCAAAACCTGGTGCTCAACGTAATCCGGTCGGGTTTGTATAGGGATATCATCATGGCTGAATATACCTCACAAGTAGACCTATCTTCACTCCCTCATCAATCGACTATTGATCACGCTAAATCTATTTTGGATGGCTTAAGTCATATCGTTACCCCCTTCTCCGCTCAATCTCCTTCATCGCTTCAATCCCCTGTACAAAGTCGCGGCATCGTTGTAGCCCAATCCAGATGGTCTGCGGCCCCGGGTAGCCATCTCCCTTGCGGTTAAGAAAGCCGCCATATCCAGCAACCATGCGTATCATCTCATCAATTGATGGGGGAGTCTCTGGCGGCG
>JABHBL010000091.1 GCA_018673925.1 Fidelibacterota bacterium | reverse complement strand
TCAAGCCAACCATAGGTAACGAGTCGTTTCTGCCAGCTTTTTGTATGAAATATACCGAATTAGCGAGACACTCCGATTAAAAGAGCTCAAATACCTAAAAGGGACTCAGATGACTGTCTATCGGTCTGCTGATGGACAACACATGAGTGTTTTGTTTGTCAGCATGAAAAAGGAATGGTTACTCCGTTTCTTTTTATCTCGGTTTCACCCTTGCTTCGTGGGCTAGATGATAGTTTTGTTTCGTGAAGTTTCTTATTGTGGCTACCTTCAACTTGAAACAGTAGCACCATGAGGTGTTTGCTTAATATGTTGGATGCCCGGAAAGTGTCTCTTATTTTTTAAGCGATCTTGTCCGAATTACTTTGACGACTTACACAGGAGGCGTATCGATCATGAAATATTTGATGACTTGTTTAATCTTGTTCACCTCGGTTGCCGTGAAGGCAGCCTGGGAGTACCCTGGGCCTGTCACCCAATTGGGACCTGAGGAGGTGGTTTTCCAATGGGCAGCTGACAGCTGTAATTGGGATAACACCCCGGATACACCCCCGCGGGTCTATCGGGATGCAGAAGATGAGATCCATCTCACCATCGGGCATTATTCCACCTACCGTCTTTCAGGAACTGACTTCAACAGCCTTTCCCTGGACTGCTCCGGGCCGATCCACACTTCAGATCATGCTGTTAGCGATCCTTCCCTGCACAATGATCAGGAGTGGCTCTCTTCGCTTTACACCGAAGACGGCGTGACAGTCCACGGGATCGTCCATAACGAATATCATGGCAATGTTTCAGGGGATTGTGACATCGCTGATTGTCTGTACACCAGCCTGACCTATGCCGTGTCAACGGATAGTGGGAGGACCTTCAATCATCCAAATGCACCGGAGCATGTGGTGGTGGCGGTAGATACGGCGGCTGCAGGAAGTCGGCTCGGAGTGATCGAGCCTACCAATATCATCAAACACGATGGTTACTACTATTTCATTGCCGAGGCCAGTGGTTACGCTGGCGCTCTGGAACGTTACCCCTATCTCTTCCGGTCCCATGATCTGTCTGATCCGGCTGCCTGGAGAGGTTGGGACGGAACCGATTTCAGTGTGGTGCTGGGAAACCCGTATCTGGACAATCCCGATTATTCGACCATGGTACCCCTGGGCAAGAATACGCCATGGGAAGGCAATATCGCCTATATGCACGGCAGCCTCACCTACAACACCTTCTTCAACAAATTCATGCTTATCGGGACCACGGCCAAGGGAGATGAGTGGGGCATCTACTATTCACTCAGTGATGATCTGATCCACTGGTCCCAACGCATTCTGGTAAAAGCGTTCCCCGGAGAGAGTGTGGGGCAGGGTGACCCCAATGCTTCGGTCTGGGTGGATCACATCTACTATGCAGCCCTGATCGACCATGATGATGCCTCACGGAACTTTGAGTATTGCGATGATACAGCCTACCTGTATTATGTGCGCTTCCATAATCTTGGTGCCGTTGGTGAGAGCAACTACCCACATGCCCGGGAACTTGTCCGGGTGCCCATCCAATTCTCCAAACGCATGGTCGACGGTCTTACGGTGACCCGGGCAGGCGACTCTGAAGATATTTATCCCGGCGATGGGATCGCAGAAACATCCCTTGGCCATGCCAGTCTCCGGGCTGTCCTCATGGAGTCCCGCTATCGCCCCCCGTACTATCAGGATTCCCTCCTCCATGTGAAATTTCAGTTCACCAACACCAACCATCTGATCTCCACCGAAGATGCCTATCTGGGACCCACATTCCCCATCATGCTGGATGGCAGTCAGGCAGATGATTATGTGGAGAACAGCAATGCTTTCTCCCAGGGTGTGAATCGACAATACCATGCAGAGATAGAAGCCCAGATCGTGTTGGAGGGTGATGGTTCCGGGGTACGTGGCCTTAAGATCAACAGCCTGGCCTTGAACGGGGACAACATGACCGTCATGGCCACAGAACTGGGGAATATTACCATCGATTCAACGTCAGGGCATACCATTGGCGCTCCCGGCAATACTGATAGAAATGTCATCGGCTGGATCGATGTGGCCAATGGATCAGATGCCCGTATCGAGAACAATTATATCGGCACTGACGCTACAGGAAGTGTCACGGCAGGGACCACGGGAACTCTGGTTAGTATTCATTCCGGAGCAACCGGCACCCGCCTCATTGGCAATCTCATCAGCGGGGGTAATGGTCACGGAGTTGAGGTCTCAGGATCTGCCACCGGGGACGTGAGCATCAGTCAAAACCTGATCGGTGTGGCGGCAAACGGCAGCGGGGTGTTGAGTAATCAGAACAGCGGCATCAAACTCCACGACAACCCTGGCCAGGTTTCCATCACCTCCAATGTGATCGGAGGAAATCTGGGAGAGGCGGGTATCCTGCTTATGGACACCCACGGATCCGTGTTACAGGGGAATCACATCGGGATCGGATCAGGAGGTGAGGATCTGGGGAATCTGAACTCGGGCATCTGGATCTCAGGTCCCAGCAGCGGGAACCTTATCGGCGGAAGCGACGACAATGGTGTCCTGGCCGGCAATATCATTGCCAACAATGGCGGTGTTGGGGTCGACCTGCTGGTCTGCACGGGAACCGGCAACACTATCTCAAGCAACAGCATTTTCGCAAATGGCGGCGATGGGATCGGCAATCTGACCCATCTGTTCGTCCCACGGGCCAACCTGGTCGCTTTCAGCACCAACTCTGGTGGGGATACCCTGCAGGTCCTGGGCCGGGCCACCGGTGTACCCGGAGAAAGTTATACCATGGAACTTTTCATGAGTGCATCCCCTGACGGTGAAGGTGAAACCTTTCTGGGAAGCACCCAATACACAGCCGCTGAAGATCCATATTCAAACGATACCAGCCTGATGTTCACCGGCGGGAGCTGGTCTCCAGAATCCGGTCTCACCGCCACCCTCACTGATTCCCAGGGGTCCACAGGCGTCTTCAGCAGCAGTTTATCTGGATATGATGAAGAGGCGGCGCCAATCTTCAGCTTTTCGGACGAAACCCTGACCTTCACCTATCCCGAAGGCATCAGTCCAATTGGTACACAGACCATTGATGTGTCCAACAGTGGGGGGCACACGGGTACCCTGCGGGCCACAAGCGCGGCAGACTGGATCATCATTGAACCGGATTCCCTTACCTTGGATCCAGGGAATTCCTCTTCGGTGAGTATCACCGTGGATGGCCTGGACATGGCGTCAGGAAGCTACACAGACACGGTCTGGTTTCATACAAACGCCCTCCAGAATCCACACCGGGGGCTGGCAATCGTCATGAACGTAGCTGTCGATCCTCAGAACACGCCTCCTGTGGCCGTTCAGCAATTTCATTTCGCAGCTCCCGGTGAACCTGTTGAATTTACACTCTCAGGTTGGGACGCAGACGGGGATCCCCTGAATATCTATATGGTGAGTGATCCCATCCATGGCTCACTGAGTGGTCTTCTGCCCAATTTCACCTATACCAGTGATGAGGATTTTGTGGGCCGCGACAGCCTCCGTTTCGGTGTCAGCGATGGTCTGCAGGCAGATACGTCCAGTGTCCACTTCAATGTGGCCCATCCAGGGACCATGCTCCTGGAGGGACAGGTGGTGATGACCAATGCCAGCGGTCCCCAGGACTGTCCCGTTGTACCTGGGAACCGCCCCTATATCGAGCTGGTCTATGAAGCCTGTGGCGAGCAGACCCTGGGCCAGATGGTGGCAGGGAACATGTCAAGCGTGAACGACTACGCCGACGTGACCTTGCGTATGGGCGGCTTTGTCATGGAGGTGGACTCCTTTGCCTGTCTGGACAGTATCTGGGGTGATTACAGGCTTTATGTGGGGGGAACCGCTGTCATCGAGGATGGTGAAGACACCCTGCTATATCTGGAGAATGTGGACCTGCGCAGCATCCAGAACTTCCTCAGCGCCAGCATGGAAGGAGAGGCAAGCGGCGATATCGTTCACGAATTGAGCGACCCTGATGTGATCGCCGAGTTGGACCCCTTTGATCATGGTGTGCTGCGTGTGCCTTTTGCAGCCTGGAATCCCATCGTTCAGGCGGACTGTGGCTATTATGATTTCAGTTTTCTCCTGGAACCCAATCTGGAGCCGGTTGAAAATGAGCCTCCTACACCCTTTGATCTGCTGGAACCTGAGAACGATGCGATCTTTCACATTTATGCTGAAATGGAGGACAATATCGATCTCAGTTGGGAAGCCGCTGAAGATCCGGAGGGTCAACCCGTTTTCTATGTGCTGGAATGGTCAAACGAGGCTTTCGGCTTCCATCAGGAGATGCTGGAAGAACCTGAGTTTGATTTTGATGTAGACTCCCTCTTGTTCTACATGGAATTATCAGAGATCATGGAAACCGAGATAAGCTGGCAGGTTTCAGCTACGGATGGAGAGACCTATACCATGGCATCGGATGCCCCCCGTGTTTTTACGGTGATACGACACGAGCTGCTGGAAAACAGTCTCCTGTTCCAGGGGCAGGTGGTATTGACCAACGCCAGCGGTCCCCAGGACTGTCCCGTTGTACCTGGAAACCGTCCCTACGTTGAGCTGGTCTATGAGGCCTGCGGGGAACAGACCCTGGGCTGGGCCCTTGCGGAGAACACGCCAGCCCTGGATGAGGTCGATGAAATTTCTCTCCGAATGGGCAACTTTGCCATGGAGGTGGATTCCTTTGCCTGTCTGGACAGCATTTGGGGTGATTATCGTCTTTATACCGGTGGGACAGCGGTGATACAGGATGGCGATGACACCCTGCTTTTTGTCGAAAATGTAGAGCTCCGGAGTGTTCAAGACTTTTTGGATGCCTCGATGGAAGGCCATGCTGTGGGTGATATCAATGAAGCCCTGAGTGATGCCAGCTTTCTTGACGAGTTCGACACCCGGGGCACCCGGCGTGTCTCTGTTCCCTTTGAAGCCTGGAACCCCATTGTTCAGGGAGAGTGCGGCACCTATGCGTTCAGCTTCCTGCTGCAGGCAGATACTGCGGCAGTTGTGAATCTTGCGGAAGAGCAACAGCTACCTGCAGTTTTCCACCTGGAGCAAAACTATCCCAACCCATTCAACCCATCAACCACAATTACTTATGGATTGCCAGAACTATCTGACGTGAGAATCACAATCTATGATATTACAGGTCGCCAGGTGGTGCAGTTGGTAAACAAAGCACAAGAGGTTGCTGGATACCATGACATAATCTGGTCAGGCATGGATAGTGAAAATCGCCCTGTCAGCACTGGTTTGTATTTTACGCGAATTGAAGCGGGGGAGTACACGAAAACGATCAAGATGTTGTACCTCAAATAATCAGACAATAAATACCACGATTATGAAAGCCCTGGACATTTGTTTGGGGCTTTCCTTTTCCTCAATTGAACGACAAGGGATACTTAATCCCT
>JABHBL010000090.1 GCA_018673925.1 Fidelibacterota bacterium | reverse complement strand
TTCCTCACAAATTGGTAGTTGACAGGCAAAAAATGTCAGTCTATCTTGCGCCGTAATGGATGGAGAATTTTAGTAAATCTATGGAGTTCATCTGGGATAAAATTCCCGAGGGACCCATCTATCAAGTGATGTCTATCACAGTCATTACAAATATCGTATGTCCAATAAAAGGAGGAAAACAAGAAGATGAGTAAACGCTATCTATTTACTGTATTGCTCGTTCTGGTAATGGTTCCCGCACTCGCCCTGGCACAGGGTACGATTTCAGGTTCAGTTACAGACGGAAATACAGGTGACGCTCTACCAGGTGCAAATGTGATCGTTGATGGCCAGCCTTATGGTGGTGCATCTGATCTTTCGGGTGCCTTTGCTATTGAAGGTGTTCCCGCAGGTAATTATACCGTCACAGCTTCAGTCATTGGTTATGAATCAGTGACATTGAGTGTACAGGTTGCAAATGGAGTTACCACAACCTTGAATTATGCTCTCTCAAGCCAAGCCCTGGAAATGAGTGACATTGAAGTGTTAGCCTCTCGTGCAGATGCCAACACTCCTGTTGCTTACACAAATATTTCTAAAGAAGAGATGGAAGTACGTCTTGGTTCACAAGATATTCCACTTGTTCTAAACACATCCCCTTCAGTATATGCTACCAATCAAGGTGGTGGTGCTGGAGATGCCCGTATTAATGTCCGTGGTTTTAACCAAAACAACGTTGCCGTTATGATTAACGGTGTTCCTCAGAATGATATGGAAAACGGTTGGGTCTATTGGTCAAACTGGGATGGTGTTGGCGATGCCACATCTTCAATCCAGATGCAACGTGGCCTCAGTGCTGTTAACCTGGCAACACCTTCAATTGGTGGAACCATGAACATCATTACTGATCCCACCAAACTTGATGCAGGTGGTAGTGTTAAAGCAGAATATGGTGCCGGTAATTTTATGAAAGCTACCGTAAACTATAATACTGGTTTGATTGCTGACAAGTTTGCCTTTAGTTCAACTATCGTACGTAAGACTGGTGATGGTCTCATCGATAAGAACTGGACCGATGCATGGGCGTACTATTTCGGTGCTGCCTATTCAGTGAGTGCAGACAATCGTTTTGAACTCTATGCAATTGGTGCTCCTCAGCGTCATGGTCAGAATCTTTATAAACAGAACATCATGTCCTATGACCAGGAATTCGCTGGCGAGGTTGGCGATAAAGCGGCCCTTGAGGCTGCCGATTCTGATGAGGATGGCAAAAGTGACTGGGAGGAATGGAATTCTCAGTTCACCAATGATGCAGGCGAAGATGCCGGTCGTTATTTCAGCCAGAATTGGGCTCCTATTTCTTCTGATTATGAAGGTGAACAATACTGGTATATGTACGGTGAGCGTAACGTAGAGAGATATTCACCTGATTTTCTTAATGAACGTGAAAACTTCTTTCATAAACCTCTGATTAACTTGAACCATTACATGAACTTGACAGAAAAGATGAGATTATCCTCTGTTCTGTATTGGTCAGGTGGTTCAGGTGGTGGTACCGGTACCTATGGTAAGATTCCTACATTAGATGCTGATGGTACCCTTGGTGGAGAAGACTATAGATTCTACTTTGGTAGTGGTCCTTGGACACGCGACTGGAACACACTTCTCGACTACAACTCAGGTAGTGATGATACAGTATATGTTGATCAATCTGCTCTCGTACGTACTCATGGTGCTGACAACAACCAGTCCGTAGGTATCCTGCGTAACAGTATCAACCGTCAGAGCACGATTGGATTGATTTCCAAACTGAACTTTGATATGAGCGATATGCTCAAATTGCAAGTTGGTATCGACTGGCGTACTGCTGGTATCGAACATGCTCGTGAAGTCCGTGACCTCATGGGTGGTGACTACTATCTGGATTTCGCTGATGACAATGCACCAAACGGTAAAAGAGTTACTCTAGGTGACATCATCGCTTATCACAATGAAACTACGGTTGATTGGATTGGTGGATTTGTCCAGGGTAACTATTCTGCTGGTGCATTAAGTGGTTACGGTATGGGTGGTTTTTCATCCATCAAGTATTCATACCAGGATCACTTTACGGTCGCTGATGAAGTAATTGAATCAGAAGCTATTGGCGCAATGCAGGTCAAGGGTGGTGGAATGTTCCATCTTTCTGATAACTTAAACATTTTCGGAAACTTTGGTTTCGTGGAGAAGCCACCGATCATGGATAATGTGATCTATATTGATGGTACTGTTGCTTCCGATCCAACAAATGAGACTTTCGTAAGTTCTGAAGTTGGTGTGAATTTTAAAGCCAAGATGTTTGCTGTCACGGCCAACGTATACAATACGGCTTGGAACGATCGCAACTTGACTAAGTCAGTGACTACAGGACAAGGTTCCAGTGGTGATACTGATGTAATTTTCCTGACGGGTGTTAATCAGACACATAAAGGTCTGGAAATTGAAGCATCTGTGCAACCAATGAAAATGCTACGTCTTGATGCATCTCTAAGCTTTGGCGACTGGCAATTTACTGATGATGCCTCTGGTCGTTATGTATATGATATGTACGACTCCACTGGCGTTGTTTCTGGTCAGGGATCACTGGACTATGACTATGCCCTTAAGGATCTGAAAATCGGTGATATGCCCCAGACAGCCTATGTTGTTGGAGCAACCATTACTCCTATTAAGGGTTTAAGATTACAGGCACTCTACAGCATCTATGACAATAACTATTCGGATTGGGATCCTGACAGTCGTGAATACGACGGTGATGATGCCAATGCTGATAGAGAACAGGTTTGGATGGCTCCTGGTTATGGGAAAATGGATGTCCATTTAGCTTATGATCTGCCAAAGATCGCTGGTATGAGAGCTCAACTGTTTGCTCACGTTTTCAATGCCCTGGATGATGTTTATGTTCAGGATGCTGTTGATCACAGTCAGTACAACGGTTTCAAGATCAAAGATGCTGATGGTAACACCATTAACAATCACTCTGTTCAAAGAGCCGAAGTGTTCTTAGGTTCACCTCGCTTTTTTAATGCTGGAGTTAAATTTAATTTCTAATTTGAATTCAGTTTGATCAAAAAAAGGTCCCGGAAATCCGGGACCTTTTTTTTGGTATTTTTTAGCTGGATATTTTTCGGTTTGTTGTTGGGGCGTAATGCATTACGCCCTTACTGGGCTTGGTGGGGGGTTCAGGGTTTCCTTATAGGGCGGATTCACCATACCACCCGACTTAAGTCAGGTGTTTCTTCAGCAGATAAAAGAGTCCAGCAAATATCCCAATCACTATTCCAGTAGGTGCTAGAAATATTGCGGCTAGAAAGCTGATCACAGCAAGACCCTCTAACAATTGATTGAGTACGATAATCTCACCGATCTGCTGGTTAATCCCGTCAAAAATATTGTGCAACAATACAAGGACAGGGAAACTGATGGCTGAGACCGCCAGGAGCGTCCCATAGAGTCTGGCTTCGCGCCAATGATGGATCATACTGAAGCTTGAAAAGGTCACGCCCAGAAAAACCAGGGTAATGCCCGGTAGGTTGTCGCTGATTCCAATGAAGAGAGCCAAGATGATAAGAATTGTACCTAAACCAAAAAGCATTGGGGTGAATGGACGTTTGAATTGCACCTTGATAAATGATATGATCTGGTCCAAAACGGTCTCCGTGCATTTTTTATTGGCGATGGGGCTATCCAGGCTGGGATTCGAATCCCAGCCTAGAAGATCCAAATCCCAGCCTGGGGGAGGTGATATTTTTAACCGTTTCGATTAAACATCGACTTAAAAAATTCACCTATGGTTAACTCTTTGTAGTCTCTGAATTCTCCAGCATCAAAATAGACACCCTTGCAATCAGGACATTGTTCGTAGTGAATGTGTGCTTGCTTCTTATCCGACTCAGGCATCATAGGAACCTCACACCTTGGACAAATCGCATCAAAATTGCTATTTTGTGCTCTTCCAACTTCTGGATCGCCCATATCAATAGCCTCAGACCCAGAGAGGACCTTCAGATCTTGGAGCTCAAATCTGTCAAACCAGATTCCATAGCATTTGGTACATCGTTCGATCTGAACATGTTCGAACTCGATGCTTTTCATGTAACCCTTACACTTGGGACAGTACATATTTCCTCGCTTTAGCTAGCTTTTTTAACTTTACCTTTTTTGGTGGATTTTTCATCGATTGGTTCCAGAGCGAGCTCAATGACATCAGAAATTTGCTCTACAAACTTGAATTCCATTTCTTTCTTCACTCGATCTGGCAGGTCAACAAGATCGGCTTCATTCTTTTTAGGAAGAATTACTGTCGTTAAACCTGCTCTGTTGGCAGCCATAACTTTCTCCCGAATACCACCAATGGGTAATACAGCACCCCTGAGCGTGATCTCACCAGTCATACCAAGATTACTTTTTACCAGACGCTCTGTCAGGAGAGAAATCATGGCAGTAAAAAGTGTAATACCTGCGGAAGGACCGTCCTTGGGAACAGCGCCAGCCGGGATATGTACATGGATATCCCATTTTTTATAAAACTCTGGATCAATGTTAAAACTTTCGGCATTTGAGCGAATATATGAATACACCGCCTGGGCCGATTCTTTCATCACATCACCCAGTTTACCAGTGAGCTTCAAGCCGCCTTTGCCCTCCATTTTCATGGCTTCTATAAACAGAATATCTCCACCAACAGCTGTGTAGGCCAGTCCAATTACAATTCCATAGTTAGACATACGTTCAGCAATTTCACTATGGCGCCTGGGAGGTCCCAGCAACTTGGTGATACTGCTCTTGGTAATTCGTCGGGGTTTTTCATTCCCCTCAGCTCTTTCCCGAGCGACCTTGCGACAGACATTGGCAATTTGACGTTCAAGATTTCTGACACCAGCCTCATAGGTATAACGACTGATTATTTCAGCAATAGCAGTATCCATAAAGGTTATTTGCTCTTCTTCCAGAGCATGCTCAGTAACCTGCTTGGGAATCAAATAGGATTTGGCGATATGGATTTTTTCTTCTTCAATATATCCGGGGAAATCAATCATTTCCATGCGATCGCGGAGGGGTCCAGGAATTGGATCCAGCCAGTTCGCTGTGGCAATAAACATGACCTTGGACAGATCAAAAGTTACTTCGAGATAATGATCGCTAAAGGAATGGTTCTGCTCGGGATCAAGTACTTCCAGGAGTGCTGAACTGGGATCTCCGCGGAAGTCAGTCCCCAGCTTATCAACTTCATCCAGCATAAATACCGGATTACGGGTTTTGGCCTTTTTGAGTCCCTGAATGATACGACCTGGTAGCGCACCGATATAGGTTCTACGATGACCACGAATTTCGGCTTCATCACGAACGCCACCGAGGGAGATGCGAATAAATTCTCGACCCAGTGCATCGGCGATTGATTTACCTAGTGAAGTTTTACCTGTTCCTGGAGGACCCTGGAAACAGAGGATGGGTCCCTTGATGGGTGCATCAGGACTCTGCTCCATTTTGAGCTTCCTAACTGCCAGGAATTCGAGCACTCTATTCTTGACTCGTTTCAAACCGTAATGGTCCCTATCCAGAATATTCAAAGCTTCTTGAATATCTACTCGATCCTCAGTTTCCTTACTCCAGGGTAATTCTACCAACCAATCGAGATAGGTACGAGAGACGGTGTATTCAGGAGATGAGGGGGGAATTCGTTGGAGGCGATCAATTTCTTTATTGGCCACTTTGAGAGCCTCTTCTGGCATACCGGCTTCAAGGATTTTCTCTTCCAGTTCCTTGATTTCCAGGGTTTGATCATCTTCGCCTAATTCTTTCTTGATGGCCTTCATCTGCTCTCTTAAAAAGTATTCACGTTGACTTTTTGAGATTTCTTCCTGGACCTCAGTCTGAATTTTTTCGCCAATTTCCTGACGTTGTATTTCCCGATTGATGAGAACAGTCGCTTTTTTTAAGCGTTCAGTGACATCTGTTTCTTCCAGGATGTCCTGCTTCTCACTATTGGAGAGTTGCATCATGGAAACAGCCCGATCAACTAGACGCGCAGGATGCTGGATATTGGAAAGCAGGGAAATGTGTTCCTGGGTGATATAGTCAGCAACTTTTGAAAGTTCACGGAAAAGGGTCCGAATATTGGCGGACATAGCATCGGTTTCCAGATCTGCATCATAGATTTCTTCGATGTTCTCAATACTGGCCTTAAAATACGGATCTGTCTGGGAGTAACCTTTTATTCGGACACGCTCCCCACCCTGAACAATGGCGCTCTGGCTTCCATCAGGCATATCCAATATCTTCATGACAGAGGCTGTCGTTCCCACATCAAAGAGATCCCCGACCTCTGGATTTTCAACTGAACCCTCTCGTTGAGCAACTACGACAATAGTCTTTTTCCCTGATGGTAGTTCACGCAGAAGTTTCAATGAACGTTCTCTCCCGATATACAGCGGGATAACCTGCTGAGGGAAAAGCACGGTGTTGCGCAGAGGCATCACTGGAAAGGCGGTTGAAGGGATTATATCTGTCATCGTTTGCTCCGAAAATATTTGTTTAAATAATTAGAAATCTGAATCGTACTTAAGGGTTTCCTTAACCCGTTGTGTCTGGAA
Organism: Fidelibacterota bacterium; assembly: GCA_018673925.1. Classification (GTDB taxonomy): domain Bacteria; phylum Fidelibacterota; class UBA8477; order UBA8477; family JABMPR01; genus JABMPR01. Next base: position 4,849 of record JABHBL010000090.1, on the reverse strand, counting down.
ATGTTTCAACACATTTAGAACTCGTAAAGTGACGCCAAAGTCACCCTGTCTATCACGACTAACAATACTGGGCCACAATCCGGTCTTTAACTGGGCATCGATAAGCCAATCGAGCAGCTTATGAGTCTTGCGTTCTTTGTTTTGTCCATCAATTAGTTTGATTGTTTCCAAATATCTGAGTGTACCCCCTGAGATGATACTTAAGCCGCTGGTACCAGATATTAGAGTATCCCAGACTAGCATACCTGGCAGGAGTTGGCTCTCACCATCGAGAAGAACTTTGGCCTGGATATATTTCAACCCTTTTTTAATAGCCCGATTGTCACGGAAGTTCTCTGATTGACCCAGTGTCCACAGGAAAAACAAGCTACTCCAATAGCATGAGGATTTTTCATTCTCTAAACTTGACCAGCCACCATCTGAATTTTGGCGGGCAATTAAATCCCGTATTAACTGTTTGATAATTGGACTGCCTTCAATACGGTAGGTAATGGCCAGATAAATAGCTTGAGCTTGATGATGAAGCCGCAGGGGCAGATCTTGTTCTGCCAGACTCCGTAGAACTTCCCGCATCCCCAGCATCACTTTTTCTTGCTTATGGGTTACAGAGAAGTCAAGTAGCTCATGCAGTACCTCTTGTTGTTTCAGAAGCTGCAGCGTTTGAATCTGGGCTGCACCCAATCCAGTGATCTTCCCATCTATTGGCCATAGTCCATCAGCGTTCTGCTCCCCCAGGAGTTTCCGTCTGGGTTTATGCTTTCTCAAATTTTTCTGTAATGCCAGATACTCTTCTGAGGATGAATCTTCCAGAATATCTGTTACCAGCCGATATCGAATGGGCAGAGGTGCTGCTTTAAGTAAAACAGGGATGGGGTCCTTCTTGAAATTGATCATCCAGGGATATTGCTCAATATTTTGATCGTCATACAACATATGGATAAGCTAAGAGCAAATCACACTCTAACAAGCCAAACAATAGGGGCTAATTAAGGTTTCTTATGAGTTAATACGAATATCGATTAGGCTGAGGCAATATTTCTAACTGCTGAATGAGTATACTAGACATCTGGGGCTGTTTGTTGGCTATTGATTGCTGGAAAATACCCCAAAACTTATGCTACCCTGTACTTTATTATACTAGTGTGTTTATCCGTCTTCGCTGCTTGAGCTTGGATATTCACCCTCACGAGTCGCCGGGATTATCCCAAAACTTACAGAGATATTTGGCTGGTCCACAGGATTATGAACCAAAGAGTTGATGCTGGGGGATAAATTTTATCCGTCTTCGCTCTTCGAGCTACGCCGGGATTATCCCAAAACCTACGGTTTTGGGATAAAAAAAAACCCTGGTGATGAGCCAGGGTCTTGTTCGAGGAGAGTTACGGTCTTAACAGTTGCAGCTACCACCGCAGTTGCAATTGCCACCGCATCCACAATTTGACTGTGCCTTGGGTTTTGAAATGGTAAAACCTTCGGCATTATCGTCTTTGTAGTATTCAACACTGGCACCTTCCAACTGAGCAAAGCTAGCTGGATCAACCAGTACACGGACGCCCTGAGAATCGAAGACATTATCTTCGGGATGTTGCTTTGTCTCCAGAGCCATTCCATATGAATTATTTGAACAACAGCCTGAGTTAGCATAAATTCGCAGACCACCTTCGGTAGATAGATCCTGCTGACTTATGAGAACTTTAATTTGTTCGGCTGCATTTTCTGTAATTTGGATCATTATATGTTATCCCATTTGAGTCAAGTTTATTGTGTTGATTAAAGATGATTATTATTGTCCCCTATTGCAAGACAATTCTCATTTTGGGTGGAGTTAATGAATTATTTATTCAAAGTAAATCTCCAGACACAATAATAGGTATCCGGATGAGGATCTGGAGGGCAGCTTACACAGGACGTCTCAATCCGTGGGTCTATAGTTTTGGCAAATTCTGTGTACTCAACAATTCCCACTGACTTACAGGGAAAATCTGGGAGGCCGTGTCTGGCCCGGGCGACCTGGACGCGACACTCCTGCATCTGAAACAAGAAACTATTTTGAGTCTCTTCGCTTATCACCTGTTTGTTCAAACGGGCATACAAGCGATAACCCAGCGCAAGTTTCAAACCTTCCAATCCAGAATTTTCCGGGATGTCATGTCGTTTCATTATACGCCTGGCTTCAATAACCGTGAATTTTCTCCAGGCTTCCCGGTCACAATTGATCGCAGTTTCCATATCATATTGCTTTTCGACTGCCTGAAACCAGAGACCATCATGGGCCAACCAATTCTTTGCAAAATCATCCAACATCCCAATTAACTGTTCACGAGATAAATGATCCAGATTTGACATATATTTACTCCCGTTGGTGATATCGGCTAGTGCACACATCCCTTTTCAGGATTGTCAACCAAGGTACCATCCACATAGGCAGATAATGCCTCATCAACTCCGGGAAGTGTGGTGATTACAGATTCAATCTTGGCTCCTCGCAGGTCATCGTATATGCGTCTACCCATACCACGTGCGAGTACTACATCACAATCTTTGAGAGCTGACAATATGCTCGAATGTGAGTGCCCGTGTTCACCGTGTTGTTCGCTTCCCCCGGGTTGATTGTGACTGGTAAAGTTATTTTCTCTATATTCCTTTGATTTCACTTTTCCATCAACTACGTCTGCAATAACGAAACCCCTGGTTCTCCCAAAATGCTGAGCAATTGATTCTCTGTCATTTGAAGCAATCCCAATCTTCATATATCCTCTCTTTCGATAAATTTCTTCAGTATTTGATACCTAAGCAAATATAACTGCCATTTAGCATGTATTAAACTTAATGTTTGAAACAATGCAAATTTTTTACTAAAATTTGCTATTAGTCACCTTTAATATTAACTATTATCCCCTTATGCATATTTTGTTAGGTACATATATTCATCTCGCATAAGTATTTATTATTATTCACTGTATATTTCTTTAGATTTTGATATTCGACCGGCTGTTCGACATATTTACATATGCTGATTGGCACATTATTTGTTATAATTAAGTGTGCGTTTAATCATGTATTTGTTGTGGGGAGAAATATTTTAATCGCTCAATCACATACTAAAAAAACGCTAAAATCAATAATTTCGATTTTCTGAAAGGACATTGTCATGAAAAGAATGCTTATCGTTTTATTAATCTTAGCTGTGGGGATGGCGTACGCACAGACAGCAACAGGGGAACATATCGGCTCAAAAAAGTGTAAAATGTGTCACAGCAAAGCCGAAGTTGGATCACAATATTCCATCTGGGAAAAGGGACCTCATTCCGGTTCGTTCGAAACACTGAAAACTGATGCTGCCAAAGCCATCGCAAAAAAAATGGGCTTAAAGGTTTCTCCTGACCAGGCACCAAAATGTCTTTCATGTCACGTGACTGGCTGGGGAACTGAATCTGGTTATCAGCTTGAAGTAGATCCGCTTAATAAAAAAGCAGTTAAGAAAAATAGTGATCTCAGCCGCGTAGGTTGTGAATCTTGCCACGGTGCTGGTAGTCTGTATAAATCCAAAAAAACCAAAGCTGCTATTGCTGCTGGGACCATCACCGGTGAATCTGTTGGCCTGATAACCATCACTGAAAAAACTTGTACTGTATGTCACAACTCTGACTCACCTACATATAAGCCTTTTGATTATGCTGTCCGTATCAAGGAAGTTGCTCATCCAGCACCTGAAAAATAAAAGGACATCCAACATGAGAGTCAGAATGGCTTCGCTTCTTCTCCTTGTAATGGCTGGATTCGTGTGTGGCCAAACTGAGATGAAGACAGACAACATCCCTGATACAATTAAGATTGGATTGTTGGAAAATATTTTCGAACCAGTCCTTTTTGATCACAAGCTCCATGCTGAGATGACAACCATGGGTGGGGGTTGCAACACCTGCCATCACCACGGTTCCGAAGGCGTTTATGAACCCTGTGCCGATTGTCATGTAAGTGAAGCAGAAAATGCATCCCTGTCCATGCCGACAATCAATGGCGCCTATCATCGTAATTGCCTGAATTGTCACCAGAGTTGGACTGGGGAAAAAGTCTGTGAAACCTGCCATGTCCAGAAGAAATTTCGTTTCAACCTTCGAAAAAGTCTGGATGCGACCGATATTCTGGCTCATCATCATGAAGAAATAGTTGTGTCAGATATTTTCCATTTTGTCTCACCAGAGAGTGATCAAAAACCTGTGTCATTCCAACATAAAGAACATGTGGATTTATATAGATTCAAATGTGAGACTTGCCACCGGCAAACCGATTGCTCTACCTGTCACAACTATACACCCTCTTCTGTTGAGACAGTAAAATCCCTGGCTATACATCATGATCCATGTAGCAATTGTCATGATACAGTTATGGAGAATAGTTGTGAAAGCTGTCATAGCTCGACTCCATCCGATGGATTTACGCATTCCCGGACAGGATGGGAACTAAACCGTTTTCACCAACCCTTAAGTTGTAATACCTGCCACGAGGGTACTGAGCCTATAGCTGCGCTTGATCCTACATGCACAAATTGTCATACTAATTTTGAAGTGGACGAATTTGATCATGAAATCACTGGCTTACAACTGAATGACGAGCATATAGAATTTGATTGTTATGAATGCCATACAGATGATCGTTACGATATTCCACCATCATGTGTTGAATGTCATGACGATGATGTGAGCTTTCCAACGGATCTTCCCGGTGAAAGAATCCAACTGAAATAATTCCTAATGACCTACCTTGAGAGGGTTATAAACCTTATGCGACTTACTAAAAGCTATCCTTCCATCCTCATTCTCCTTGCATTACTACTGGTGATTCCCGC
>JABHBL010000089.1 GCA_018673925.1 Fidelibacterota bacterium | reverse complement strand
TAAAATTGAATTAACCGTTTAACCATCCAGATCCGGGATTGGGTTTGTGATCAATAGAAAAGTTGGAGCTTAAGACATGTCATATTTGTTTTCATCAGAATCAGTAACAGAAGGTCATCCAGATAAAATAGCTGACCAGATCTCGGATGCGATTCTTGATGCCATATTAGAAAAAGACCCTCAAGGTCGTGTAGCCTGTGAGACCTTTGTAACCACAGGACTGGTCATGGTAGGTGGTGAGATCACTACGTCAGCCTATGTAGATATCCAGCGTATCGCCCGGGGAACCATCAAACGGATCGGTTATACAGACTCTATGATGGGTTTTGATTATAAGACCTGTGCAGTTTTGGTGAGTATTGATAAACAGTCCGGTGATATCTCTCAGGGTGTGGATGATGACGAGCATGAACAAGGTGCTGGTGATCAAGGTATGATGTTTGGATACGCCACTGATGAGACAGATGCCTTTATGCCCATGCCCATCTATATCGCCCATGAGCTGACTAAAAGACTGGCTGAAGTTCGTAAGAATGGTAAGCTGCCATACCTCCGTCCTGATGGTAAATCTCAAGTCACTGTACAGTACAACTCTGAGACACACCTACCTGAAGCTATAACAGCTGTGGTGATATCTAATCAGCATGAAGACGGTGTGGATGTAAAAGGTGAGATGTATGAAGATGTCTTAGAGCATGTCATCAAGCCTGTCCTACCTGCCGGTTTGGTAGACTATAACACCCTTAAAACCTTTGTGAACCCTACAGGTCGTTTTGTCGTAGGTGGACCCCAGGGAGATGCTGGTCTTACGGGTCGTAAGATTATTGTGGACACCTATGGTGGCTATGCTCCCCATGGTGGTGGTGCCTTCTCTGGAAAGGATCCCAGCAAGGTTGATAGATCTGCTGCCTATATGGCCAGATACATCGCTAAGAATATTGTTGCAGCTAAAGCAGCCCAGCGCTGTACTGTGCAATTGGCCTATGCCATTGGTGTAGCTGACCCTATCTCTATCCTGGTTGACTCACATGGAACCTCTGAGCATAGCAACAGTGAACTGGAAGCCATGGTTCGGGAAGTCTTCCCGCTTAAACCTGCAGCCATTATCAGCCATCTCAAGCTAAAACGTCCTCTCTATCAGAAAACAGCCTCATATGGCCACTTCGGAAGAGATGAGTTCCCTTGGGAAAAGACTAACCTGACTATGGAAGTCAGTAAAGCATTAAAGAAATAGAAAGATATATGGTAACTAAGACGATAGACTACAAAGTAGCAGATATAAGCCAGGCCGCCTATGGCCGTGATGAGATGTTTCTGGCTGAAAAAGAAATGCCAGGCCTCATGGAGCTAAGAAAACGGTATGGAGATACAAAACCACTAGAAGGTGCCCGTATCGCTGGTTGTATCCATATGACCATCCAGACCGCTGTCTTAATCGAGACCCTCACAGCCCTAGGTGCTGAAGTGCGCTGGTCCAGCTGCAACATTTACTCAACCCAGGATCATGCAGCAGCCGCTATTGCTGAAACGGGAGTTCCTGTATTCGCCTGGAAGGGTGAGACAGAAGAGGAATACTGGTGGTGTATTGATCAGACCCTATACTTCGATGGTAAAGGTCCCAACATACTCTTAGATGATGGGGGAGACTTAACTCAAGTCATCCTGGAACAACATCCTGAGATGCATGCAGAGATCAAGGGAGTCTCCGAAGAGACCACTACAGGTGTTCATCGCCTGTATCAGTTGATGGAAGAGGGTGGCTTACCTTTCCCTGCTATCAATGTGAATGACTCTGTTACTAAATCTAAATTTGATAATAAGTACGGCTGTCGCGAATCACTGGCTGATGGTATCAAACGTGGTACCGATATCATGCTGGCTGGTAAAAAGATCGTGGTTGCTGGTTATGGTGATGTAGGTAAGGGCTCTGCCCAGTCCATGGCTGGATATGGTGCTCAAGTATTCGTTACTGAAATCGATCCCATCTGTGCCTTACAGGCCGCTATGGAGGGTTTTTCAGTTGTGACCATGGAAGAGGCTGCCAGCTTTGGTGATATCTTTGTGACCACCACTGGTTGTAAGGACGTGATCCGTGGTGAGCACATGGAGAAGATGAAGGATAATGCTATCCTGGCTAATATTGGTCACTTTGATCATGAGATTGATGTGGCATGGTTAGAGAACCATTCTGGTATTACTGAAACTAATATCAAGCCTCAGGTTGATAAGTTTGAATTCCCTGACGGCAAATCAATCGTACTATTATCACGAGGACGTCTTGTAAATCTTGGTAATGCCACGGGTCACTCATCCTTTGTGATGTCTACATCCTTTACCAATCAGGTTTTGGCTCAGATGGCTTTATATGAAGGTAGT
>JABHBL010000019.1 GCA_018673925.1 Fidelibacterota bacterium | reverse complement strand
GGCAAGGTGTTAGTTATTTGCGAAAATCCTAAACATAAGCAAAGACAAGGTTAAGGAGTACTCACTTGGCACGTATAGCAGGTGTTGACTTACCCAGAAACAAGCAGCTTCAATATGGTCTGACATACATTTTTGGTATTGGTGATTATTTTGCCAGCCAAATTTGTGAGAAGGCAGGCGTAGATCCAGAGATGAGGGTTCAGGACCTAAACGAAAATCAGGTTAGAGATATTCGTGAGGTTATTACCAAAGAATACCGAGTTGAGGGTGTACTGAGAAATGAAACTCAGATGAATATCAAACGCCTTATGGATATTGGATGTTATCGCGGATTAAGACATCGTCGTGGATTACCAGTACGGGGACAAAATACGAAGAACAATGCTCGTACCCGTAAAGGCCGCAAGCGCAATGTCGGAATCAAGAAAAAGGGTTAGGAGATAGTAAGTGGCTAAAGCTCAAGCTAAATCCAGAAAAAAGAAAAAACTTAAAGTTGAGCCGGAAGGCATTGTACATGTCAAGGCCAGCTTTAATAATACAATAATTAGTATTACTAATCGCAACGGTGATGTGATTGCATGGGCTTCCGCTGGTGTTGCCGGCTTTAAAGGCTCTCGTAAAAACACACCATTTGCTGCTTCACTTGCAGCAGAAAAAGTAGCAAAAGAAGCTATGGACGCAGGATTACAGCGTGCTGAAATCCGTGTAAAAGGTCCAGGTGGCGGTCGCGAGTCCGCTATTCGCTCAATTGCTGCTTTAGGTTTGGAAATTACAGCAATCAAGGACATCACACCCATTCCACACAATGGTTGTCGTCCATCTAAAAAACGTCGCGTTTAAGGAATTATAGACTATGGCACTTTTTAATGGACCACGCGGTAAGATTTGTCGCCGCCTCGGATTTCAGGCTTTCGAGTCTCCTAAATTCGCAGCTCCGACTAAGAATTACCCACCGGGCCAACATGGTCCGACTTATCGCCGTAGACCCTCTGAGTATGGTTTACAGCTAAAAGAAAAACAAAAGATGAAATACCTTTATGGTGTTCTTGAAAAACAGTTCAGAAACTATTTCAAGAAATCAAACCTGAAAAAAGGTATCACCGGTCACAACCTCGTGGTTATGCTGGAAAGCCGTTTAGACAATACTGTGTATCGTCTTGGTTTTGCCAGGACCCGTCGTCAGGCTCGTCAGCTTGTAAATCACGGACACTTTCTTGTGAATAATAGGAAAGTAAATATCCCTAGTTATCAGATGAAACCAGGTGATATGATTAAAGTCCGTGAGAAGAGCAAAAAGCTTGATCTTATCCATGATTCAATGCGTCGAGTTCAGGGAGAAGGTTCTCATCCCTGGTTAAGACTAGACAAAGCGAATATGGAGGGGATCTATGTTGAAGCCCCGGCTCGTGACCAGGTTCATGATGAATACAATGAGCAGCTCGTTGTTGAGTTGTACTCCAAGTAATAAAGTGAAGAAAGGATAATATGCCTAACTTTCACATACCTACATCGTTTAAGATCAAAGAAGGCGGCAGTGACAATCAACAGAGTTTTATAGTTGGTCCACTGGAGAGGGGATACGGCGTTACAATAGGTAATGGCCTACGTCGAGTTTTACTCTCATCGATGCCTGGAGCTGCAATTACGAGTGTTCGCATGGACAATGTGCTCCATGAGTTTGCAACTATCAAAGGAGTTAAGGAAGATGTCACGGACATGATTCTTAACTTGAAGGGTGTTCGTTTCAAGCTTCTTGAATCAAACCCTGACAAAGTTCAGTTGACTCTCAAGGGACCTCATATGTTTACTGCTGGCGATATCCAAAGTGGTGGTGGGGATCAGTTTGAAATTCTGAATCCTGAACATCATATCGCTACACTTAATGATGAAGCTGAGATAAGCATTGAATTAAGAATTCAAAGAGGCCGTGGATACGTTCCTGCAGATGAAAATAAACTACCTGATTATCCAATCGGTACCATTTTCATTGATAGTATTTTCTCCCCTGTTGTAAGAGCTACTTATGAAGTTATTCAACTTCAAGGTGCCGAGGATGAAGATCTGGAAATGCTGGAATTGATGATCGAGACAGATGGAAGTCTTGCTCCTCAGGAAGCTGCCAATTATGCTGCCAAGATGCTGATTGACCATGTACGCATTTTCGTTACCGAAGATATCAAGCTCATCACCGAGCCTGAGTCAGAAATCGATGAAGAAGTTCTGCGTATTCGCAATGAGCTCAAACGTAGTATTGATGAACTCGAATTATCTGTACGTTCCTATAATTGTCTTCAAGCTGCTGAGATCAAGAATATTTCTGATCTTGTCAGTAAAGAAGAACAAGAGATGCTCCGCTATAAGAATTTTGGTCGGAAATCTCTCACAGAGCTCAATGAGAAACTTGCTGAGCTTGGTTTGCATTTTGGAATGGACATTGATAAATACATGTCTGAAGAATAGGCTGGTTTAATAAATGCGACATAGAAAAGATGGTAGAAAATTAGGCCGGACGGCCAGCCACCGTAAAGCCATGTTGGCTAACATGGCGGCGAACCTGTTCCTGCACAAACAGATTCGGACTACTCACCCAAAAGCTCTTGAAGCTCGTCGTTTCGCTGAAACGTTGATCACAAAAGCCAAAAAAGGTGATCTCCATTCTCGCAGGATGGTTTTAAAGGTGATTCCTCATAAAGATGTTGTTAAAATTCTTTTTGATGAAATTGCTCCACAATATGCTGATCGTAATGGTGGTTACACTAGAATCATTAAGCTCGGACAACGCAAGAATGATGCAGCACATGTATCTATTCTAGCACTTGTGGATTTTGACCCTTCCGGTGAAGTAGTCAAAACAACTACAAAAGCTAAGGCTAAAACAGCTCCCGTTGCCGCTGAAGAAGTGACTCCTGAAGTTGAAGAAGCTGCTGAAGTGGCTCCAGAAGAAGTTGTTGAAGCTGTGACTGAAGAAGTTGCAGAAGAAATACCTGAAGTAGCTGCAGAAGAAGTTGCCGAAGAAGTTGAAGCTCCAGAATCTTCTGCTGAAGAAGCAGATGAATCGGAAGCTGAATCGAAAACATCCTGATCATTGACTCTTCATTGAGAATTTGATGATTCTGAGATATTTAAAGGCAGGGATTCTCCCTGCCTTTTTCGTTTTAATTACCCTGCCTGCAATGCTTTCAGCAAAACCAGTACAGGGAATCTGGGTAGTACGCCACTCCATAACCTCGCCACAGAAGGTTCGTAAACTGGTTGAGTTTGCCGCATCAAACGGCTATACCGACTTGTTTATACAGGTTCGAGGACGTGGAGATGCCTATTACAATAGTCAACTTGTCCCACGATCCACTCTTTTACCCCGTGGTGATTATGATCCTCTGCGTGACATCATACCGCTGGCTCATTCCTATGGCATTAAAATTCATGCCTGGGTCAACATGTATCTCTCGTGGTCTGCTCGCAAAATGCCATCAAATCCTGACCATATTGTGAATCGATACCCTGAGTGGGTTGAAGTCAATGGTCGTGGTAAGGGTGATTTGGAATTCATTTCACAGAATGGACGAAATGGGCGAGAGGGTGTCTATTTATCTCCACTGAATGATGATGCCAACAATCACTTGCTCACAGTTATCAACGAGTTGGTCCAAAACTATAAACTTGATGGCATCCATTTGGATTATGTTCGCTTTCAAGATCGTGACTATGGCTACAATCGAGCTGGACGCAAAAAATTTCTTATGCAGTACAATGTAGACCCCATCACCCTTGGCAATGGGAAAGGTTCTTATTGGTATCGTCTCAATCCTGAGGATAAGGAAAAGTACTGGCTGTACTGGAATAATTTTCGACGTGATGAACTCACATCGTTCATTGGGAACATCAATAGCAGTATTAAGAGTATTCGTCCAGGTATCAAGTTTTCCGCAGCTGTAAAGCCTAATCCTGATGTTGCTCGGAATCGCTTTTTCCAGGATTGGCCTTCCTGGCTAAATAATGGGAGCATGGATTTTGTAATTCCCATGAATTATGCCAAATCAGAAATCGATTTTAAACGAAGCATGACCATGATGAAAAAGGAGAGAATAAATCCTGATCAAATCTTCATGGGAATAGCCACATACAATCAAAATAGTTTTACTTCTTCAGCAAAAATTGCACATTCCAGGGATGCCGGATTTAGTAATCTTATCATATTTTCCTATGATACATATGAAAAGGATCCGCGTTACTTCGACCAGATTCATCGCAGCTTTAAAAAATAGGAGGCAGTATGGGGCGTACCATCACACCGCCAATGGGCAGTAAATTGCATTGTAAGGGTTGGCACCAGGAAGCTGCTTACCGTATGATACAGCACAACCTGAGCCCTGATGTTGCAGAAAATCCAGATGAATTGATCGTTTATGGTGGATATGGGAAAGCCGCCCGTAACTGGGAATCCTTTGATGCCATATTAAAAAGTCTGGAAATCCTTGAGAATGATGAAACCCTCATGATTCAATCGGGGAAACCCGTCGCAGTTTTTAAAACCCATGCACAAGCCCCCCGTGTTCTCATCAGTAATTCCATGTTGGTGCCCAAATGGGCTACTTGGGAGCATTTCAACGAGCTCGATAAAAAGGGTTTGATGATGTATGGCCAAATGACAGCTGGAAGCTGGATATACATTGGGTCACAGGGAATTCTGCAAGGTACTTACGAAACATTAGCCTCTTTAGCCAAGCAACATTACCAATCGGATCTCACTGGCAAAGTAGTCGTAACAGCTGGTCTCGGTGGCATGGGTGGAGCACAACCATTAGCTGTAACCATGAATAATGGTATAGCACTTGTCGTTGAAATTGATCCCTCAAGAATTCAAAGACGCCTGGACACCCGCTATTTAGATAAATCCACCAAAGATTTAGCTGAAGCATTAACCTGGATCAACACGGCTAAAAAGAACAAGCAGGCAGTAAGTATCGGTCTGGAAGCCAATGCAGCTGATGTACTACCTGAGCTCATTTCACGAGGATTTATTCCTGATATTGTAACAGATCAGACTTCTGCCCATGATGAACTTCGAGGGTACTACCCCCACGGTATTAATTTCTCGGAAGCCAACGTCCTGCGTGAATCTGACCCCGATAAGTATATAGCAATGAGTTATAAGTCCATGGCCAGACACGTTGAAGCTATGCTTGCCTTTAAAAAGGCTGGGTCCATCGTTTTTGATTATGGGAATAATATCCGCGCTCAGGCTGAACAGGCTGGTGTGAAAAATGCTTTCGATTTCCCAGGATTTGTTCCTGCCTACATAAGGCCACTATTTTGTGAAGGCAAAGGTCCTTTTCGCTGGGTAGCTCTCTCAGGAGATCCACAGGATATATATCGAACCGATCAACTTGTGAAAGAAATGTTTCCTGAAGATGAAGCACTTATTCGCTGGATAGATATGGCTCAAGAGCAAATTGAATTCCAGGGCTTGCCCAGCAGAATTTGCTGGTTGGGTTATGGTGAACGCGCCAAACTTGGCCTGGCTATGAACGAACTGGTTCGTAATGGTGAAATTTCAGCTCCATTGGTTATTGGACGAGATCATCTCGATTCAGGCTCTGTTGCGTCTCCGAATAGAGAGACCGAATCCATGTTGGATGGTTCTGATGCCGTTGCTGATTGGCCGATACTCAATGCTTTAGTCAATGCAGTTGGTGGTGCCAGTTGGATTTCAGTCCATCATGGTGGTGGTGTAGGGATGGGGTATGCCATACATGCTGGTATGGTTATCCTTGTGGATGGATCTGAAGAAATGGATGAGCGTCTGGAACGTGTACTCACAACAGATCCTGGAATGGGTGTGGCTCGACATGCAGATGCAGGGTATGAGAGAGCCATCGATGTAGCAAATGAACGCGGTGTCAAACTACCTATGATAAACGGATAATTACAAAGCACCAGTCATGAGCAATACACACATTAAAGGGATCACAAATCTTGGTCAGTGGGTGACCTGGAATCCTAAGAAGCAATTGATGGAAGTAGGAACTGGTGGTACCTGGCTTATGGAGAATGGGCTCTTTTCCGAGTACAGCCCAAAATCTTTCACGGATCAGGGATTTCTGAATGCACAAGGCCAACTTATGACGCCTGGGCTCATCGATTCACACACGCATCCAGCCTTTGCAAGCACACGCGAGCTGGAATTCGAAATGCGATCTCAGGGAAAAACCTATCAGGAAATTGCTGAAGCTGGGGGAGGCATCCGAAACTCCGTAAGAAAGTTGCGTGAAATATCTGAATCCGAGCTGGCTGATCTGGTGGAAACCAGACTGAACCTCATGCTCAAACATGGCACGACTACAGCAGAATGCAAGAGTGGGTATGGTCTTTCAACAGAAGCCGAACTAAAATCCCTCAGGGCTATCAAAACTGCTTCCAATAGAACACCCCTTCAAACTTTTTCCACGCTTCTCGGAGCCCATGAAGTTCCAGACGAGTACCGAGATGATCGAAACACCTATATTGATATTATCATCAATGATATGATTCCAAAAATTTCTCAGGAAAATTTAGCTGAGTATTGCGATGTATTTTGTGAGGAGGGTGTCTACACAACGGAGGAGACAGAAAAGATCCTTCTTACGGCCCAAGAACATGGAATGCGGCTAAAATTTCATGCCGATGAATTTGTCTCAAGTGGAGGAGCTGAACTTGCAGCAAAAATGGGAGCATTGTCGGCAGACCATCTCATGGCCATTTCAGATGCTGGGATTGCGGCTCTATCCGAATCTGAGACCGTTGCGACCCTACTTCCAGGGACTACCTTCTTTCTGGGGAGCAGTACCTGGGCACCGGCGAGAAAGCTGATTGATGCAGGGGTTACTGTGGCATTGGCAACCGATTTTAATCCAGGCAGTAATATGAGTCTCTCTATGCCGTTTATTCTGACCCTGGCAGTGATTTACTTACATATGACGCCCCTGGAAGCCCTCCAGGCAGCCACTTCAGGAGCCGCCAAATCCATGGGAATCGAGAAAGATACAGGGTCAATATCACCTGGATTCCAGGCAGATGCTGTTTTATGGAAGGCTGATAATTTTCGTCAATTGCCGTACTTTTATGGCAGCAATCAGGTTCATCAAATTGTTGTCGGCGCTAAACCAATTCTTTGAAGTTTTGAAATTGCAAAGTTGCTATCCCATATCGCTTGATTCAGACCAAGCAAAACGTATATTGCCCAATCGTAAATTTTGATTGGTGGAGGAAAATCGTGAAATTCAAAAAACTGACTATTATTATTTTAAATCTATTACTCCTTTCTTCATTTGGTATGGCCCAATCCAGTTCGGCTATGTACAAAGAAGCGTTAAAAATATTTAAGAGTTATCGTTACGAAGTAGACTATGCTGATTTTCAGATGAAAACCTATGAAGAAGACGGTAAAAACATCCTTCAGTTGCTGGTTATAGTAAAATCAGGTAGAAACCGCTTTGATGAAGCACTTTTGGTTGCCTATGCTGCCAGTGGATCTGCTATTGATAAAACCAAGGCTGCCATTGACAGAGTCAGTGTGGTGGTGAAAGTCCAGTATAAAGAAGAAGTTTCCATTGCTGCCACTGCCGATGCAGGTGATGTGGTTAAGCTGTACAAAGAAGAGATGGATGTTTCCACCTTTATGGGACGATTGACCTGGCACTAGTCAACGAATCACATGTTAAAGTTTTTAAAAGCGAGGATATTATGCCTCGCTTTTGTTTAGGATTAGAATTGAGGTAATATGAGATTTTCAACGAACACAAGCAATCGAGTAACCCTATTGGTATTGAGCTTGTTATTGATGGGTTGTGCATCTCTTATGGGTCCAGATATTAAACCAGGTATAGCTCTTTTTGAAGAGGGTAAGTATGGAGCTTCACTGGCTCATTATGAAACCATTATTGAGGCTGGAAAGGCCAATGCAAAAGTATATCGACTGGCCTATGAAAGCGCCTTCAAAGCTGGGAAGCGCATCACAGCTGGAAAGTATTATAAGGAAGCAATAAAAGCTGGTTTTGAGGCTGATTCACTTATTTCTCTAGCTACAAATCTTTGGTATGACAGGGCTTTATCAACCATGGGTGGTAACAATTGGACTGAAGCGCGAAAAGCTGCATCCCAGATTGCCGATCTGGCAGATGGCTCAAACCAGGACAAGTTCTGTAGCCTGGTGCTTGCTGGGAAGAAAAAATTTGACCGAGGTGCTCACAAAGGTTTGTGGGATGCCATTAGTGACTATAGCAAAGCTGCCAACTATGATAAAAGTTCAGGTCTTCCTTATTTCTTGATGGGTCAGGCTAGATATAAAAATAATCGTACAGATTATGATGCTGCACTTGAAGATTATTACGAGGCAATTCGAATCGAACCCTCTGGTGCCTTTGTCAAACAGGCCAAAGCAGATATTAAGAAGATTGAAACAGTTAAGAAAAAAATGAACGCCTTCTGGGGGAAGTAGCTTTGTAGGAAGGAGAAGTAGGAAGCCTGATATCCAACATCAATGCCTCAAAACCTCTTTTAAGTAGAGCTCTATTCGTTTCCTTCGTCAATTCGCTTGTTAAAAAAAAACACGCCAATACTCACATTCCCTGAATCTTTATTCCCCAGTCTTCTTCTTAAATATCCTAGCTTTCTCAAAACGGTTTTCTGTACCATCTAGCATGCGCTTGATATTGCTACGATGTGTGAAGATCACAAAAAGTGGAATCAATAGTGAAAATACTCTCAATGTTAACGATACCTGGACATCGGGGTTAATGCCCTCAATGATATAAAGGGTTACAGGAAGCGCACTGGCAGCCAGCATACTACCCAGAGAAACGATTCCTGTGGAAATGAGGGTAATGATGAACACCAGTAAACATATGGGTAGGGCAATGGGGAAGAGTGCAATGAGCATTCCCGCCAGGGTACCAACTCCCTTACCACCCTTAAATCCGGCAAAGACGGTATAAGTATGTCCCAGGACTGCAGCAAAACCGGCAATGATCATCAAGGCATCTGGATTTGAAGCAAATAGAATTGAGTCGGAGTTTAGATGGCCGGCTATGTAGGACGGCATCCACCCCTTAAATACATCTATGATTGTCACAAATAAGGCTGGTTTCCAGCCAAACGTACGGAATACATTGGTAGCACCAGCGTTCCCCGACCCATGCTCGCGAATATCGGTTTTATACTTGAGTTTGGAGACGATAATGCTTGTAGGCGTTGATCCTACTATATATGCAATCAATATGAGTAAAAGTAGTTCAACCATTTTCTAATCCTTTATTTACATGGACAAAATATAATCAACCCAACCATGGTGAGTCTATAAAATCACGACTACAGCCTAATTATATTGAAGTGCAATGCCAATAGCTCCCACACCACCGTGGACCCCTAGAGCAGGGCAGAAATCAGATACAAACACCTGTGCATCAGGATAGGCAGACTGGAAAACTGCTTTCAACGATTCAGCGGTATCTGGATTCACGCCATGCACAACTCCGATTCGCTTGATTGATTTACCTCTAGCCTTTTTTAAGACAAACTTTTCAAACTTTTTAAAAATGTTTCTGCGCCCAAAAGTGACTCCACATGGTTTCAGAAATCCATCTTTTGTAATACTGAGGACTAGATTCAATCCAAGAAAGTCGATGATTCTCTTTTTACCAACACTTAACCGTCCACCCTTTTGAACAGCATCCAGGGTTTTTAAGGCTATAAAAATTTCCGTTTTTTCAACGGTCTCATCAGCGAGTTGTGTCAATTCAGCAAAGCTCATATTCTGATCAATTGCCTCAGCAAGTTCTAACGCAATAACTCCTGTCCCTGCTGAAACAGAAAGTGAATCAAGAATAACTTGATGCTCTTTAAATGTCACTTTTTCTAATGCCGCACTGGCATTTTGATAAGTGCCACTTAACACCTTGGGGAGGTGCAATGAAATCACTGATTCATAGTGAGAGCTTAGGAATTGATACATCCTCCTAAAATCAGCAGGTGGTGGCTGTGAAGTCTGCGGATGATGGGCAGAATTGGCTAGCTTTGAATAAAACTCTTCGTTGGAGATGGTCACTCGATCAATGTATTGTTCTTTTCCAAAATTTAATCTCACCGGTACAACATGAATATGATGTTTTTCGAGGATATCCACGGGAAGATCACAGGTGGAGTCAACCACGAGAGCGATCTTTTGTTGCGAATGCACACTTTTGTTTTGTTCTCGCATATCATCCACTTTTTCCTGTTGAACCTCTCCATATGATGCCAGCGTTTCAAACAGCTTTGTGGGGTCATCAGTATGAATGTGAACCTTTGCACGATGCTTGGATCCTGCGATGACAATGCTATCCCCAAGTGTTTTTATGGTCTGACTAACCTTATCTCGGGGTATGTCTTCCCCTACAATGATGCACTCAGTACAGAAAGGGAAGGAGAGACTGTCCACATCGAACTCATCTAAATCAAGTGCAACGGCTGAAAAACCAGTATCGATGTTTGGTAGTTTACGAATGTCCCCGGTGTTCATGAAATTCATCACACCTTCAAGAATACATACAAATCCCCGCCCGGCTGCATCCACAACACCAGCATCCTTAAGCACTTTAAGTTGTTCAGGTGTGTACTCCAGAGCTTTCTGAGCTTCCTTTAGGGAAATTCTCCAAACCTTTTGAAAGTCAGGACTGGATTTTGATGCCTCAATGAAACTTTCACTCCAGGCTCTAATTACTGATAATATTGTCCCTTCTACAGGATTCATAAGTGCAGTATATGACTCATCCACTGCAACTTTTGTTGCGGCTGCAAATTGGCTGGTATTTACTTCAGCAAAGGGCTTTAGGCCCATGCTAAGACCCTGAAAAAACTGAGCCATAATGACACCAGAGTTCCCCCGGGCATTGTCTAATGCTGCGTCAGCTACAATATCACTTAATTCATTTAAATCCAGCCTACTGTGGGGTTGGATGTGCTCAATGATGCCCATGAGGGTGAAGGCCATATTCGTTCCAGTATCTCCATCTGGAACGGGAAATACATTTATTTTGTTCAGGTAATCCTGCTCATCTAATAGGCTTTGGATTCCTGCATACAAAACCCGATACAATCGTATTCCATCCAGATAGGCAATTTTCATTTACGACCCTCGTTTATGTGTGTCGAATTCCATCTAATTAATAAATAAAGTGGTTACTTCAGTGAGATAATATAAGCGATCATCTTAAAATCTGGATTAAAATTCAAAAATTTTTAAGAAAGCCTGTCAAGCACTCAAATAGTGTTTGGGATTCGCTCGAGTGCCTATCATATTTGCACGTTCATTGACTTGGTGTACAAGCTTTTATTCAGAAGCTGTGTTTAACTTTACACAGGGATAAAAACTTAATCGCTGCTTCACTATAATTTGGGAAGCAGCTCTATAAATTGAGATAGAAAATCACAGGAGGTTTCATGTCTCTTACTATTACTGATGAATGTATTAACTGCGGTGCTTGCGAACCAGAATGTCCAAACGACGCCATCTCTGAAGGCGATGAGTTCTACGAGATAGATCCTGAACTCTGTACAGAATGTAAGGGTCATTTTGACGAGTCACAATGTGTGGAAGTATGTCCCGTCGATTGTATCCCCATGGGCGTTGAGGAGTCTGATGAAGTCCTCATGGCTCGCTATGCAAAACTAACTGGCTGATTATCCTCGCCATAGTTTAGCTACACATTATTGAATGAAAAGGTCTCCCGGTTGGGGGACCTTTTTTTTGATATTAGAAATTGAATCAAAGGAGTAGGTCGCTAATTTTCATTGTGTATTTAAACCATTATCAGCGAGTCATTTTTCCTTCTCAGATGTATCATTTTTCCTGCATCTGCTAAAATGAAAACTATATTAGCGGGCTATGAAAGTTACAGGAATATAAATACTATGAGTGAAGATAAACTTAAATCTCTTTTACAGCAGGTTAAGTACCCTGGTTTTAATAAAGATGTTGTTGCTTTTGGCCTTATCCAAAACGTAAAAGAGAGTGATAAAAGTGTGGAACTTGGTGTCAAATTTTCTTCTGAAAAAGAAGAGGTGCGCCAGGAAATCCTTGCAAATATTGAGAAGGTTTTACGCGATGGTGGCTATGATAAAGTCAGTATCGAAATTGTACAGGCTACTGCTCAACCAGCGCCGGGGACTGAAACACCTTCAGCTCCACCATCAATCCCAGGTGTGAAAAACACCATCGCCGTTGCCAGTGGTAAGGGTGGTGTGGGAAAATCTACAGTAGCTGCGAATCTCGCCGCTGCTTTGCGGAAACAAGGACACAGTGTTGGCATACTTGATCTTGATGTTTTTGGACCAAGTTTACCCATTACGATGGGCATCCATGAAGTCCCAAAAGTGTTGGAGGGAAACAAGCTTCAACCAGTAAGACAGTATGATATGTCCCTCATGTCATTAGGCTTTTTACTAACCGATAGTTCTCCTGTCATATGGCGTGGAGCCATGGTTAGTAAAATGGTCTCTCAATTCCTCTTTGATGTGAACTGGGGTGACCTGGATTATCTCATCCTGGATTTACCTCCTGGTACAGGAGATGTGCAGCTCACACTCGTGCAGCAAGTCGCTTTAACGGGTGCAGTGATAGTTACAACTCCTCAGGATCTTGCGTTGAAGGATGTGGAGCGTGGGGCAAATATGTTTGAGAAGGTTAATACACCCGTTTTAGGTATTATTGAAAACATGTCTTATCATGTCTGCACAAATTGTGGTCATGTGTCACAAATATTTTCAACCGGAGGTGGAGACAAAGAGAGTACTCGCTTAAATGTTCCCCTTCTGGCTAAAATCCCTCTAAATGAGGAGATTATGAAAGCTGGGGAAAATGGTGAACCGTTGGTTATCCATCTTCCAGAATCAGAAGCAGCTCAAATGTTCAGAGATGTTGCTGATAAATTACATGAATTGGTAAGCTGAATCACTACACCATGATCAACGAAAATACTATTCTAGAGGCATTGCGTAAGGTTTACGATCCAGAGATTCCAGTTAATCTGGTTGATCTCGGTTTGATCTATAGCACCAGCATCGAGAATGGTAGTGTAAATGTTAAGATGACCCTAACTGCCACAGCTTGTCCCATGCATACCGTTATTTCTCAGAATGTGAAGATGGCGGTAGAAGCTCTGGAGGGGGTAAGTGAGGCAGTTGTCGATATTGTGTGGGAACCCCGCTGGAATCCTGAAATGATCAGTCCAGAAGGTCGAATTGCATTGGGTATGGAATAATCGAAAATATGTCAGCAGAGTTTGATCAATTAAAAGCTGAAGTGCTTGCCCATGGGAATCTTCCCCAGCATGTTGCTATCATCATGGATGGGAATGGCCGGTGGGCAAAATCTAAATCTAAACCAAGAATCTTTGGCCATAAAGCTGGTGTAAAATCGGTTCGCCGAATCACTGAGCTGGCTGGCGAGTTGGGCTTAGATACTCTGACTTTATATACTTTCTCCAGTGAAAATTGGAAAAGACCCAAACTCGAAGTTTCAGCACTAATGAATCTGTTGTTGGATACCATTACCAAAGAAGTTGACGACCTTCATCGCAATAATGTTCGTCTCACTGTAATCGGTGATCTGGATTCTATGCCTAAGGGTCCCCGGTCAGGGATGTTGGCAGGGATTGAAAGAACCTCTAAGAATACGGGATTAAATTTGAACCTGGCGTTGAATTATGGAAGCCGTCAGGAAATTCTCACTGCCGTTCAATCCATAGGAACAGATGTGGCGAATGGGACACTAGAAGTTTCAGAAATTAATGATAATACTATCTCCAACTATCTTTATACCTCCAGTATCCAGGATCCGGATTTATTAATCCGAACCAGTGGGGAATTCAGGCTGAGTAATTTTTTATTGTGGCAACTGGCTTACACTGAAATTTTTGTCACACCAGTCTATTGGCCTGCATTTGAGGGGAAGGATTTTTTGGAAGCCATACGCGATTATCAAAAAAGGGAGCGTAGATATGGACAAGTTAGTGAACAAATACAGCACTAACACGTTCGTCTAAGTATGAAAAAATTTATTTTACAAATCGCAAGCCTAATTCTGCTAGTATCCTTTGCATGGGGACAGCAGCCGGCCGTCAAAATCAAAATCGCAAGTATTGATGTAATTGGAACAAAAACAGCTACTCCCGAGGTGGTTATTGCAGCCTCAGGTTTAAGTGCAGGTATGGAAGCCACCCAGGAAGATTTTTCAGAGGGTGTCAAGCAGCTGTGGAGTCTGGGTCTTTTCTCCGATGTTAAAATTCTCTCAGATCGTGAATCTCCAGAAGGACTTTTCTTAATTATTTCTGTGGAAGAGTATCCCCGTCTGTCAGAGATTGTTTTAGAGGGTAATAAAAAGCTGAAAGCCGACAAGATTGATGAAGCTTTGAACCTGCACCCAGGTCAAGCCCTTACACCATTCATTGTGTATGAGAGCCAGCGTATTATTCAGGATTTGTATTATGAAGATGGTTACCTTCTCGCAGAGATTGAACCCAGCACCTTTGAAGGTGAAAAAGAGAATTCTCGTGGGGTTAAATTTTCCATTGTTGAAAACAAAAAAGTTTCTGTCGGTGAGATTCGATTCACTGGCAACACCCAGCTATCTGATCGTAAACTAAAAAAGAAAATGGACCTAATCAAAGAGGAACGCTGGTGGAAATTTTGGGCTGATGCTGAATTTTCTATTGATAATCTGCGGGCAGATGAACGATTGATTGAAGAGTACATGCATTCTATTGGATATCGTGATGCCGAAATTCTGGGTGACAGTCTCTACTATTCTGAAGATTTGAAAAAAATGTACTTCGATATTAATCTCTATGAAGGAGAGAAGTACAAATATGGTGAAGTGAAAGTTACTGGGAATACCATTTTCGAGAGTGAAGATATTTTATCTGCTCTGGGCATTTCACGAGGCGATCAGTACAACTCCGAAAAGCTGATGGAAGCCATTGAACTGGGTGTGAGAAGTCCATATATGGATAAGGGTTACCTGTATTGTCAGATCATCCCCATTGAATTACCTGTGGCAGCTGATACTGTATCTTTGACCCTGGAAATTGCTGAGATGAATCCTGTTCATATCCGACATATCAATATTGTGGGTAACGATAAGACCAAGGAAAGCGTAATTCGAAGAGAGCTCAGGATTTTCCCGGGTGATCTCTTTAGTCGAACCGCCCTCATGCGCTCCCAACGTGAAGTCATGATTCTCAATTATTTTGGTAATGTGGTGCCCGACGTCATCCCTTATGATGATGATGAAATCGATCTTGTTTTTGAAGTAGAAGAGAAAAATACTGGTACTGCTACGGCAAGTGCTGGGTATAGTGAACGCGATGGTTTTATTGGTACTGTTGGTCTGCAGTTCCCCAATTTCAGGGGAAATGGACAACAGCTTTCCTTTAGCTTTCAGCGAGCTTACAGTTATGAAGCACTTTCTATCAGCTTTGTTGAGCCCTGGTTATTCAATACGCCTAACTTGCTTGGTGTTAGTCTGTTTGATCAGGATCGCAGTCAGGGAAGTAGTTCTTCATATTTAAGCTACTCCTCGAGCTATTCTACACCCTATGATGTCCACACCACAGGTGGATCAATCACATTTGGTCGACGTTTCCAATGGCCTGACAATTATTTTCGTGGTCGCTGGACCTTCAGAGCTGCCGTGGATAGGTATGACCTGGATAAGGTCTACTATCAGAGTGTTTTTGATAGAGTTAATCCTGCTCATCTCGAGCAAACCTCCGGTATTAGTTTGAATCAGACGATCACAAGGGATTCCCGTAATGCACCAGAATTTCCCACCAGTGGTTCTGTACTCACACTAAACTCTGTCTATAGTGGAAAATTCCTAGGTGGAAATGAGAGTTTCTTTAAGCAGAAAGCCAGTCTCGAGTGGTACACACCTATCTGGAAAGATAAGCTGGCCATGCGTAGCTATTTTGAAGGGGGTATTCTCGAACAATTGGAGGATGATTCCACACACATCATCCCATATGATGAGTACTTTTTCATGGGAGGCGCTGGTTTAATCTATGGTAGTGCCTTGCGTGGTTATGCTGAACGATCTGTTGGAACTTTAGAGGGTAACGCTTATTTTGGCGGAATGGCATCTTTCAAGTACACGCTTGAGATGCGCTTCCTACTCTCTCCAAGTCCCATGATGTACCTGATAGGATTTGCAGAGGCAGGCAATGTTTGGGATAATTTTGATTCGAGTAGCCTTTTTGATCTGAAACGGTCAGTTGGGTTTGGTGGAAGAGTTATCATGCCACCACTTGGCATGTTAGGTATTGATATTGGATGGGGGTTTGACAACGATCCAACACCCACCTGGAAGACGCCGGAATATCACTTTATTTTCGGTCAGCAATTTTAAGACATATTGGTTAAGGAGATACCATTTTGAACAAGAGCATGATCCGCATAATTCTATTATTAACCCTGTCCATGGCAGCTTTTGGACAGAAATTTGGATACATTAATTCTGAGTACATTCTATCCCAATTTGAGGAATATCGCGAAGCACAGAGCAAACTTGAGGTTGAAGGTAAGAAGCTGGAAAAACAGTACTATGATATGGCAGCTCAATTGGACAGCATGCAAAAGGACTATGATCGTCAAAAATTCTTGATGACCTCAACCAAGGTTGCTGAAAAAGAGAACGAAATGCGTTTTCTCGCTGAACAAATCCAACAATTTCAGGTGCAAAAGCTTGGGCCACAGGGTGAGTTTTATCAGAAACAGCAAGCACTGGCCGATCCAGTTCTGCAAAAAATTAATACAGCTATTAAAAAAGTCGGTGAAGATGGAGGCTATGATTTCATCTTTGATGTCGTCGCAGGAAACATCCTATACGCGCAGGAACAATTTGATCTAACTGAAAAGGTTTTGAAGGAGCTCCAGAAATAGGGGCTTGTCATTTCTTTGACTTTAAAACTAGGTGAACTGGCACAAGCTCTCAATGCCAGGTTAGAGGGAGATGGGAGCTTGGAGATTTCAAAACTAAATGAGATCCAGGTTGCCGCATCCGATGAAATCTCCTTCATCTCAAATCCAAAATATCTAAAATATGCTGAAACAACTAGGGCAGCAGCTTTGATTGTCCCAGAGGATTTGGAAATTAATTTTAAAAATCTTTTGCGGACCGCTAACCCTAAACAGGCCATGCTGAAAGCCTTACAATTGTTGAATCATAAAGAACGCCCGGTGCGTCCTGGTATTCATGCAACCGCAGTTGTCCATCCATCAGTCCTGATTCCTGATTCTGTTGAAATAGGATCAGGAGTATTTGTCGATAAAGATGTCAAACTTGGTGAGAATATTATCATCGAGGCGAATGCCGTGATTGGGAGTGGCTGTGTCTTGGGTGAAGGTTCACGTCTTTATCCAAACGTCGTTCTCTATGAGGATTCTGTTTTGGGACGCAATTGCATTATTCATAGTTGCACTGTCATCGGCAGTGATGGCTTTGGCTTTGCAGTAGAAGCCGGTAAAATTGAAAAAATACCCCAGACTGGAAATGTCATTCTGGGAGATGAAGTTGAGATCGGTGCAAATTGTGCCATTGATCGCGGATCCATTGGTCCAACCAGTATAGGGGATGGTACCAAGTTGGATAATCAGGTGCACATTGCCCATAATGTTCGCATTGGAAAAAATTGTTTTCTCACTGCCCAGGTTGCCATTGCCGGCAGCACTGACTTGGGTGATCGAGTTCAAATGGGTGGTCAAAGTGGTGTGATCGGTCATCTGAAAGTGGGTAATGACGTCTCTATCGCCACTCGCGGTGGGGTGACTCACGACATCCCGGATGGGACGATGGTCAGTGGATTTCCTGCGCGTCCGCATAGAGATGAGTTAAGAATTGAAGCCATATTGAAAAAATTACCAGAGTTGTATAAGACTGTTAAAATGCTTGAAAAACAAGTAAATAA
The DNA here is from genome assembly GCA_018673925.1 of Fidelibacterota bacterium. GTDB lineage: Bacteria > Fidelibacterota > UBA8477 > UBA8477 > JABMPR01 > JABMPR01. Next base: position 114,782 of record JABHBL010000019.1, on the reverse strand, counting down.
AGACTAAGTGAACGCTGTCTGGTAACGAAGGAATTGAAATAGATGCAGGATAGACGAGAAAATCAGAGAAGTATAAAAAAAGCCGTATCAATTGCCGGTATAGGATTGCATACGGGTGTTCAAACTCGCATGACTTTCAAGCCTGCCGCTCAGAATACAGGTATTCGTTTTTTAAGAACAGATGTTCCAAATGCGAAACCCATTCCAGCAGATATTGATCACGTTGTTGATATATCCAGAGGTACTACTCTGGAACATAATGGATCACGAATCCATACTACAGAACATGTTTTAGCCGCCATCAGTGGTCTTGAAATTGACAATATCCTTATTGAGCTGGATAATAAAGAACCACCGGTGATGGATGGATCTGCTATTCCTTTTGTAGATATTCTCCTTGACGCAGGTTTTGAAGAACAAGAAGCAGCCAGGGAATATCTGGTGCTTGATAAAACCATTACCTATTCAGATCCAGACAAAGGTGTTGACATTCACGCCCTTCCATCAAATCAATTCCGTGTCACCTTTCTCATTGACTACAAATTGCAGTCCCTGGGAACTCAGTACATGTCATTCTACTCACTGGAACAGGATTTTGTAGAACAGATTGCCCCAGCCCGTACATTTTGTTTTCTTCACGAAGTTGAAGAACTCAAAGCACAGGGATTGATCAAGGGTGGCTCTGCAGATACTGCTCTGGTTATGATAGATAGAAAAATTGAAGAATCAGAACTCTCCCGTTTACAAAAACTATTCAATATTGATGAAAAGTTGATCCAGAGTGAAAACGGCATTCTGAATGGCAAAGAATTGCGTTCTAAGACCGAACCTGTTCGTCATAAAATCCTCGATTTAATTGGTGACCTTGCCCTCTTGGGAATGCCCATTCAGGGTCATATCACTGCTGCCAGAAGTGGCCACGCCAGTAATGTTGAGCTCGTTCGTCTTCTTAAGAAAGAGTATGAGAAACAGATTCTCGCCAAACGTTTTCAGAGACGTCCCAGAGAACGTCAAATCGTATTTGATACTGAAGCTATTATGCGGATTTTACCTCACAGGTATCCCTTCTTACTCATTGACCGAATCATTGACTTCACACCTGGTGAAAAAATTACTGCTCTAAAGAATGTTACCATGAATGAACCTTTCTTTCAGGGACATTTTCCTGGAAAACCGGTGATGCCGGGGGTGTTAACCCTTGAAGCCATGGCCCAGGCAGGAGGAGCGCTGCTCCTGAATGCTGGAGAGGATCCTGAAAACAAACTGGTTTTCTTTTCAGCCATAGATAATGTCAAATTTCGTAAACTCATTGAACCTGGTGATCAAATTATATTTGAATTAGAATTGGTAAAATTTCGACTCCGCTCAGCCAAGCTGCGGGGTATGGGATTTGTTGATGGTAAGCTGGTTGTCGAGGCAGATCTGATGGCCTCGATTGTAGACAGGTAAATTATGGAATCTCGCATACATCCAACGGCATTAATTAGTCCCGATAATGTAAAAATCGGAAAAAATGTTACCATTGGACCCTATGCGATTATTGAAGAAAACGTCACTATTGGTGATGGCTGCATCATAAAAGCCCATGCTCTAGTGGGTGCCCGCACTACCCTTGGCAAAAATTGTCGCTTATTTAATGGCGCTGTTGTGGGCGAGATACCTCAGGATCTGAAATATGCTGACGAAGAAACCGAGACCATATTAGGCGACAATGTCATCGTTCGTGAATATTGCACTATTCATCGTGGAACGACTGATCGTTGGAAAACCAGTATTGGCAACAATGTCCTCATAATGGCATACTGCCATATTGGTCATGACTGTGATATTGGTAATAACGTAATCATTGCTAATTCTTGTAATATGGGCGGTCATGTTGAGGTCGGTGATTTTGTGATCATCGGTGGGGCGGTTCCCATTCACCAGTTTGTGAAAATTGGGAAACATGCCTTTATTGCTGGAGGTTTCAGAATTACAAAGGATGTACCTCCATATATAAGGGCATCTAATACACCACTGACCTATAACGGATTAAATTCAGTTGGTCTTCATCGCCGTGGTTTCCCCAGTGAAGTCATCAATCAGATTAAACATGTCTACACAAAAATCTATCGAAGCCATATGAATGTGTCTCATGCAGTAAAAGAGATCAAGGAAAACAACGACTTATCACCTGAAGTACAGGATATCCTTGATTTTATTGATGAGAGTACACGAGGAATTATTCGAGGCTAGTTAGCCTGAAGGATATCCTTCATTTTTTGTAATACTCGACTTATGTCATTTTCATCCATCAAGCATCTCATATTTTTCACCCTCATCCTGTCATTAAGTTCCCCTCTATGTGCTGGAGATGGGTTCCCTGCCTGGGACTATGCCAATTTATTTAAACAGGATTTGAAACGTGCCACGCTGGTAACAAATTTGCCAAACATCACCGAGTCTGACCACTTTATTGGGGTGCAATTCACAGGCTCCCAAATATTTTCAAATTCTGGATCATATCAACGCATGCCAGCGGCTCGCTTAAGTATGTATCCAAATCCTGGCTATAATCTTTGGGTGCAGTTCGCCCGGTGGCCTGGATCAAATCCAAATTTTTCAGTGGGAACAGGGCTTCAAGTTGAGTTTAAAGGGGAAGACCTCAAGCGCCGACAGGCCATAGGTATATCATGGAATTCTATATTTGATGAAGGATATATCCAAAGAGACATTGCCATACACGGATTGTATGCACATGCCTTTAATAAACTCAATCTAGGCATCATTGCTATGATTGATCTTCACCATCTGGTTGTTGAAGATGGAAATGGAATCCCTGATTATGATGAAACCATTTTCCTGGCAGTACCATATATTGGGTGGTTGGTTAAGGAGACATTCAGGGTATCTATTCTGGTTCCTTATAATTCAACGGGAGCAGGTCTCGTTTTTGGAACTGAACTGATGATAGGGAAGCGCAAGTAGATGAGTAGCACAAAAATCATATCTGTATTGGGGGCCACCGGTAGTATCGGTGTCAATGCACTCAATGTAGTCCGTAGCTACCCCGATCTTTATCGCATCAAGTATCTATCCGCCCATTCGCAGGCAGATCTCTTGATCGAGCAAGCTTTGGAATTCTCACCCAGCGCTGTATCCATTGGAGATCCTGAGCAATACGACAAAGTCAAGCAAGCTTTACCCCATGTAGAGGTTCTGCAAGGCAGATCGGGTCTACTTGAACTCGCAGATCGAGATGATGTTGATACCATGCTAAACGCTCTGGTAGGGAGTGCCGGTATGGAACCCACCATTAAGAGTATTCAAACAGGTGTAGATATTGCACTGTCCAACAAGGAAAGTCTTGTGATGGCTGGTGATTTTATCAATGGATTACTTGATAAACACGATGTCAATCTGTTCCCAGTTGATAGTGAACATTCCGCGATCTGGCAGTGTCTAGTAGGAGAAGCATCAGAAGATATAAAGCGCCTGGTTGTTACTGGATCAGGTGGTCCCTTCCGCACTTTACCTGTTGAGTCATTTGCTGATATTACTATAGCTCAGGCATTGAAACATCCCAATTGGGCCATGGGTCGTAAAATTACTATCGATTCTGCCACGATGATGAACAAGGGCCTGGAAGTTATCGAAGCACGCTGGCTTTTTCACCTTCCAGCAGAAAAGATCGACATCGTTGTACATCCTCAGAGCATTATCCATTCCATGGTTGAATTCCTGGATGGATCAGTCAAAGCACAACTGGGCATACCTGACATGAAAATCCCCATTCAGTACGCCCTGAGCTACCCTCGTCACCTCAAACAGGATTGGGAGCAATTGGATCTCGCTAAAGTGGGCACCCTCACCTTCGAGGAACCTGATTTAGAGAAATTCAGGTGCATTCAATTGGCTTTTGATGCCTTGGAACAGGGAGGCAGCGTGCCCGTTGTTTTGAATGTGGCAAACGAGGAAGCAGTTTACAGATTTCTGGATGGAGAAATCTCTTTTAATACAATACCAGAACTTATAACAAAAGCAATTGATGCCCACGAATTCGTTGAACACCCAAATCTGGATGATATCTTAGCTTTGGAACGATGGACGCAGGCATTTATAAAAAGGAGTTAAAGAAGCTAAATGGGTTTCTTCTCAGTTGATACATTAATAACCATCGCCGCAGCTATTTTTACGCTGGGCATTCTCATTTTAATACATGAACTAGGTCACTTCTTGGTGGCTAGAATGGTAGGTATCCGGGTGGAGCGTTTTTCCATTGGTATGCCTCCACGGTTCCTGAGCATTCAAAACAAAGTGGATGGTCTCTGGGTCAAACTTTTTATTCCCTGGTTCATACAACGTATAGCTAATGCAACCACCATTGAATTTCGCATTCCCAGGAAGCATCCCGTTGCTGGCGATACAGAATATGCTTTGAGCTGGACACCCTTTGGTGGTTATGTCAAGATGTCCGGGATGATCGATGAATCCATGGACGGTGAAATAACCGGAAAACCATGGGAGTTTACCAGCAAGAAAAGGTGGCAGCAGTTATTGACTATTTCAGGGGGTGTCATCATGAATGCCCTCCTGGCTTTTTTCATTTTTACTGCGATTATTTTTTCAACCGGGATGGAAGAACCGGTTGAAGGGACATTTGTTGGCTCACTCGTGAGCACAGAGGAAAGAGAAGTTTTCCCTGCCGAGGAAGCTGGTATCATGGAAAATGACCAGATCGTAATGATCAACGGTCAATCTGTGACTGAGTGGGAAGAACTAACAGGTATTGTGCACGACCAACCTGGTAAAACTATTTCTGTGGAATGGTTGAGAAATGGAATCCGTTACAGTGATTCAATAGCTGTTGTCAAAGAGACTGTACCCACAGCAGAGGGAACCATAGATATTGGTATGATTGGTATTGGTCGAGTTACAGAGCATACTGATCTGGGTTTTGTTGAATCGGTTTCCTTTGGTGCCCGAAGCACCTACATGTTCGGAACACTTATGGCTCGTGGATTTTGGTCCATGGTCACTGGTGCCACCTCCATGGATCAAGTAGGTGGACCTATTATGATCGCCAAGATGGCCGGGGATATGGCTCGTCGTGGCTGGCTTGATGTATTTTATTTCATGGCCATTATCAGTGTGAATCTGGCTTTTATAAATATTTTACCTATACCTGGTCTAGACGGTGGTCATTTCATCATCATCAGTATAGAAGGTATTATCCGTCGACCTCTACCTTTGAATGTGAAGTTGATCATTCAGCAGGTAGGCATGTTATTCTTATTGGGTATGGTTCTGTTTATCACCATTCAGGATATATCTCGGCTATAGAGATTTCAGCTGATTATGGCAGCTCCCAATAATAAATCGGTGTCATCCCTGGTATATATCAGATATACGCTTGAATTCCTGTTGATGATGGTTTTCAATCTGATCCTGTTTATCCTACCCTGGGCGCTTTCATGGCGTCTTGGCCGAGGCTTTGGCTGGATTGCCTATAAGTTGCTCACCAAACGTAAATCCACGGTAGCTAGGAATATTCGTAGGGCTTTTCCCGCTATGGGGGAGGCTGACATTGAATCCCTTATCAAGGGTTGTTATTTGCATTGGGGCGAAGGATTTATCTCTACCCTTAAACTGTGGATGATCACCCAACGTAAAGCGCGTTCTCTCGTAGATGCACCAGGTCTGGATGAATATGTCCTGGGATCCATAGAACAACAGGAACCAATTCTATACTTTACCGGACACTTTGGCTCCTGGGAAATGGCTGGTCGCTATGTAGGTGGACTTGGTGATGGCGCAGCTTCCATCTATCGAATTCAAAAAAATCCACTAGCTGATTGGTTTCTGACAAAGATTCGTGAATATCATCAATTGGAGTTGGTAAACTCTTGGTCAGGCATGTCGGCTTTTGAAGAAGCCTTGGTGAGAACCTATGGATTAGCTGTGGTAGGGGATCAGTATAAGGGTAAAAAAGGGGTTCAAGTTGATTTCTTTGGTATCCCCTCATCAACACCTCGGGGAGCAGCTGTACTGACCTATCGTGTGAAACCCAAATTGGTTGTCCTGGCCTGTACTCAGCACCGCGGCCGCTACAAGATTAAGATTGAAGAGATCGATTATGATCTTCCTGAAACGATGACTGAGGAGTGGGTGCATGACCTTACTCAAACTCTGACTTCCAAACTAGAACAAGAAATTCGCAAGTATCCCGAACAATATTTCTGGTTTCACCGACGTTGGAGGGATCTGGATCGTCAGGAAAGAAAAGCGAAGTCAGCTTCATGAGAATCATCAGTCCTGCCGTTGAAGCCAATCCCTTTTCAGCCAAAGAAATTACTGAAATAAGAACCGCACTGGAAGAAGATCAGGTTATAGTCTACCCCACGGACACGCTCTATGGTTTAGGAGCAGATGTGACTTCCACAAAAGCAGTAGACACACTCTATTCACTCAAATCCCGTGACAATTCACCAATCTCTGTACTCCTGTCATCTAATCACCAGTTACTCGAGATGGCCACAGACCTTAGCAACAAAGCCATTGAATTAATCAAAGCTTTTCTGCCTGGGGCTCTGACGGTTATCTGCAGAACTGATTATGAATTCGCTCCACAATTGATCTCTCAAATGGGCACAGTTGGGTTTCGGGTCCCAGGGGATAGCATTTCCCGTGAATTACCTGAAATGTTTGGGAAGCCCATCACCACAACTAGTGTCAATCCAGCCGGAATGAAACCAGCGTCCTCGAGATCTGAAGTGGAAGCGTATTATGCGAATCAGATTGATCTAATGATCGATATTGGACCCATAAACCCTTCCAGGGGAAGCACGGTAATCGATGTTTCGAGCTCACCTTTCAAAATTCTCAGAGAGGGTGAAATCTCTCGCCAAGCACTGCAGGAATTCCTAAACTAGCAGCCTTATGTATTTACGAATACTAAAACTGATCAAACCGTATTGGGCGCAAATAAGCGTGGGTGTGGGTTTCTCAATCATCAATGTGGCCTTTCATTCTCTGACGCTGTGGTTATCAGCATCATTTATTACGACTATTTTTGCTAATCCTGATGAGCAGATTGTGACACCAGCTGAATCCCTGACTGGTAATATTGATCTCAACGAAAGGTTAAAACAATTAACCAGTGAGTACTTCTTTTCCGGCACTCCGGTTGATGCTCTAGCCACCCTGGCCTTGGTTATACTGTTTAGTTATCTGATTAAATCGATTGCCTATTATGGTAATAAGCTATTCACTGGTTATGTCCAGGCGAAAGTAGTTCAAGACCTACGATTAAAGCTGTATCAACATTTCCTGCAGCAACCACTGAGTTTTTTTCAAACCCGCCGCAGTGGTGATCTCATTTCTCTCGCCATGAACGATGTGCTAAAAGTGAATCAAGCACTGGCCACGACTTTTCATCCATTAGTGATTGAACCGCTCTACATTATCGCCTATCTCAGTATCCTGTTCATCATTAACTGGCAACTGACCCTGATTTCCATACTTATTATTCCAATTACCACCTTATTTATTGCAGTAATAAGCAAAAGTATTCGACGTAAGGTAGTACGGGTACAGACCCAACTAGGTGAGATTACCTCGCGATTTACCGAGATGATATCGGGGATTAGGATCATCAAGGCTTTTGTGAATGAAGACAATGAGAACAAGCGTTTTGGAACTGAAGCCCAAAAATTATTTCGACTCATGTTCCGGCAGATCAGCCTCCAGAGTTTATCCTTGCCTGTGACTGAAATGCTAGGTGTCAGCATGGCTGTAGTACTGCTGTGGCTTGGTGGTGTCCAGGTGCTGGAATATGGCACCATTAGCAGCTCTGACTTTTTAAGATTTATCGTCATCCTATTCGCTATCTATCAACCCATCAGAAATTTGGCTAAGGTCAATATTAGTATTCAAACTGGTGTAGCAGCCGGAGGTCGGGTCTTTAAGGTTCTTGATATTGAACCGGCTATTCGTGACGAAAGTGGCAGCCAGGATCTACCAGAGTTTCAGGAAGAAATTCGATTTGAGTCAGTCGATTTTGCTTATGATAACTCTGATATGCAGGCAATCAAGAATCTGGATACAATTATCCAAAAAGGGGAAGTTGTCGCTTTGGTAGGACCCTCAGGCGCTGGTAAAACCACAGTCGTGGATCTAATTCCCCGTTTTCATGATATCAATGCAGGTAGCATCAGTATTGATGGTAATGACATTCGCAAACTCACTCGATCCAGTATTCGCAGACAGATAGGCATCGTCTCTCAGGAGACCATCCTTTTCAATGACACAGTTTACAACAATATTGCCTATGGCATGGAGAGTAGTGCCTCAGATGTGGAAGCAGCCGCTCAAAAAGCCAATGCCCATGATTTTATTCTTAATCTGGAAGATGGGTATGAAACCATGCTGGGCGAGCATGGCGCTCGACTCTCGGGGGGTCAAAAACAACGTATCGCCATTGCCAGAGCCCTACTGAAGGATCCATCAATTCTTATTCTGGACGAAGCAACCTCTGCTCTGGATACAGAATCTGAAAAAGCGGTTCAATCCGCCATTGAGACCTTAATGAAAGGTCGAACCGTGATTGTCATTGCCCACCGTCTCTCAACAATTTTAAGTGCGGATAAGATATTGGTCATGGACCATGGTGAGATTGTCGAACAGGGGAATCATGCCAGTTTGAGTAAAGCGGGTGGTTTATATGAAAAATTGTATCGCCTGCAGTTTGCCAAGGGCGATACAGTCTAACCGATCAGGCTTCAGCTTTCTCGTTACTACCCGGGTGACGGAATGTCCACAAATCATTCAAAAAATAATTTAGGATAGATGCTATAAAAATGGCGATGAGATTTGCCAGAATGTAATGAATTCCTACATAGTGGTGTAGCAGGAGCAGGATAATCCAGTTGAGCCCTCCGGCAATCCAACTGACAAGTGTAAACCTGATCAAACCAGTTCGAATGGCCTGAAATCCCTTCATCTCACGATCAGTCCAGGTGAATCGGTGATTCCAGAAAAAATTATTGAATATGGCAAGCTGGATGGCGATGAGGGATGCTATGGGAATGGGAACATACAGATATTCCTTGGCGTAATACAGAATCGCACTATTGACGACAATACCGGATATACCGACAAAGGTGAAGGAAATAAAACGCTTGGGAAGCTTCATTTGCATGGAAGAATTTAATTGTATCGTTAGGAATGGATAGACAAAAAGCTTGAGGAATGTAAGCATCCCGTCTAGCTTCTGAATCTGTGAATATGATGCACAAAATATTACTCTTTGTCATGCTTCTGTCTGCAACAGGGGCATCTGCTCAGACCTATTCATATAAGGTAAAATATGGATTGGTTCAAGCAGGCATGGCCACGCTGATCCACACCGTGGAGGACGATGTTCTAAACAGCATCTTTGTAATCGAATCTTCTCCCTGGCTATCGACCTTATGGACGCTTTCTGATTCTGTGATGACAGAGTATCTCATTGATGTGGGTCGTCTTGTCAAACACACCAAGGCTATTCATGAAGGTTCCTATCATAGGAACTATGAAGTGACTTTTAGTGACAGCAACTTCGCTACAGTAAATGGCAAGGATAAGGAAGTTGACATCCAGGGATTGAGAGATATTCCCAGTCTTCTCTATGATTTGTCTCTTACCAAATTTCAGCACGGTGATACATTACAATATCGTATGTGGGATGGTCGTGGATCCGGTGTGCTGATGCTTCTGGTTGAAAAAATTGGCAAACCATCACTCTTCAAACCTTTTGAGAAGCCAGGCTGGCGATTGACACCCCTCAACAGTACTCGGAAGTCTCGAGCAAATCAGATTCAACTCTCTATGCTATATTCAAAATCCTACCCACATACACCATTGAGGATTGAGATTGATACCAAGTATGGTAACGTACAAATGCGTATGGAAGACCCCTGATTTATCCGAAAACCTTACCGACCTGAGATTTTATAGGTTATCTTTGCCCACAATTATTATGCTCTAGAAATCAAAATTAATGGGATCAGCTATGCGACGAATATTCCTGCTTTTGTTATTACCCATCCTCATTTTCCCACAGGTCTATATTCTTGAGGTAAAGGGAACCATTGATATGGGATTGGCATATTTCTTTGAACGCCAGATTCCCTCATTAAATGCAGCCGGAGGTGATGCCATCATCCTGGATATGGATACCTTTGGTGGAAGAGTGGATGCTGCCACGATGATGAAGAATGCCCTGCTAAATTCAAAAATAGAGACTTATGCCTTCGTCAACACCAAAGCCATCTCTGCAGGCTCTCTTATAACATTGGCATGTGATACCATCATTATGCGATCTGGAGCGACTATGGGGGCAACTACGGTCGTAGATGGGCAAAGCCAGAAAGCTGGTGAGAAAGCCCAGTCCTATATGCGTGAGGAAATGGCCTCAACTGCTGAATCTAAAGGACGCAACCCGGATATTGCCATGGCCATGGTAGATGAATCCCTGGATATTGATACACTGGTTTCTGCAGAAGGGGATACGCTTTTTCTTGATGACATCGAGGGAGCCAACGAAGGCAAATTACTTACCTTGAGAACCTCTACAGCTTTGAAATATGGAATGGCTGACTACCAAATGGATTCAATGGGTGAAGTCCTTGACCATTTCGGTTTTTCAGATAAGGAAATTATTAATGTCGTTCCCACCTGGTCTGAATCCATTGTTCGCTTCCTTACAGACCCCATCGTCAGTTCGCTACTCATGACACTTGGATTTTTAGGACTTATCTTTGAAATCCAGAGTCCAGGTTGGGGAATACCTGGAACCGTGGGATTACTCGCTCTTTTTCTCTTCTTCTCCACATCATTTATCGCAGACTTAGCCAGTATGATGGAGTTATTGTTCTTGATTGGAGGTATTGTCCTACTTGGGATCGAAGCTTTTGTAATTCCCGGGTTCGGAGTGGTGGGAATTCTTGGTATAATTGTCATGATTTATGCCATGTTTACCATGCTGCTGCCCATAGCGCCAACTTCTGGTGATATTAATGCAGCTCTCTGGGGATTGGTTATTGCCATTATTGGCGGCCTGATCGGCTTGGGTCTTATGGTTAAACGAATGCTTAAAACGAAGGCCTGGCAGAGAATCAGTCTACCAGAAACCGAAACTCAGGCTGAGGGATATAGCGGAAGTCTGGGACTAGAAGAAATGGTGGGGAAGAGTGGTGTTGCCATAACATCCCTTAGACCCGCTGGAACCGCACTGATCGAAGGACAGAGGGTAGATGTTGTTACCCAAGGCACCTTTATTGATAAAGACTCAGAAGTTACAATCATTCGGATAGATGGAAATCGAGTGGTTGTGGACAAACAAGTTTAATAATTAACACAGGAGGAATTGTGGAAGCTATACCATTGATGTTCATACTGATTGGCCTTGTCGCCTTTCTAGTTCTATTTACCTATTTCATTCCAATTGGATTGTGGATAAGTGCAGCAGCTGCACAAGTTTATGTCGGCCTATTGACTCTCATCGGAATGAGACTTCGCCGGATTCCACCACCACTGATTATCAATTCTCTGGTGAGTGCGAGAAAAGCCGGTCTGGATATGGATACCAACGTTCTTGAAGCCCATTATCTTGCTGGAGGAGATGTGAACAAAGTTGTTCTGGCTCTCATCGCAGCAGATAAAGCCAATATTGATCTGGAATTTCAACGCGCTGCAGCCATTGACCTAGCTGGTCGTGATGTATTGGATGCGGTGAAAATGAGTGTAAATCCCCGCGTGATTGAAACTCCCCGGGTTTCAGCAATCGCCAAGGATGGAATTCAGCTCTTCTCAGTGGCCAAAGTGACGGTTCGTGCCAATATCGATCGTCTTATTGGTGGTGCTGGTGAGGAGACTGTCCTGGCTCGCGTTGGAGAAGGAATTGTTAGTTCCATTGGTTCCTCTCAATCCCATAAACAAGTATTGGAAAATCCTGATATTATTTCCAAAAATGTTCTCTCCAAAGGTCTCGATGCAGGAACCGCCTTTGAGATTCTATCCATTGATATTGCTGATGTAGATGTCGGTAAGAATATCGGTGCTACTCTCCAAATGGATCAAGCTGATGCAGATAAGAACATTGCTCAGGCCGTTGCTGAGAAACGCCGTGCCATGGCTGTTGCTGAAGAACAGGAAATGAAGGCCAAGACCCAGGAAATGCGGGCCAAAGTTGTGGAAGCTGAATCAGAAGTTCCACGTGCTATGGCTGAAGCCTTCCGCCAGGGAAATCTTGGTATTCTTGACTATTACCGGATGGAAAACATCCAGGCTGATTCATCCATGAGGAAGAATCTTTCTGGTCCGGACAAAACCGATAGCAAGAAGTAAGGTCTAACCTTTATGGATTTGGACAACCTAGGTCCAATAGTTCTATTTATCGTTTATATGGCTATCTCTGCCTGGTCTAAGCAAAACAAGGCCAGGAAGAGAGCCAGACCAACAGAGAAACCTGGAACTCAATCATCATCTCCAATCTCTAAACCGTTAAAAGAGGTAGGTGGGATACTTGATCAACTCAAGAAAGAGTTGTTTGAGATAGATGAGGAGCCTCTGACTTTCCAACAGGCCATGCCTGAATATGAACCTGAAGAGGAAGCAGAGATTCCAGTTGAGGAGATTGAGCCATCACCACAGTATGAGGAAGGCTCGAAAGAGCACACCCACGCTCATCCCTTGACTACGGTAGCTACGCTGGAGGAAAGTCATGAAGGTGGTGGTCAATCCCTTGAAGAGGTTTTAGAACCCTATTCAAAGATTGAGCAAGGTATCATTCTCCATGAGATTCTGGGGAAACCTCGTGCCCGTCAAGAAAATAATGAATGGTTCCATAGGAGCTAGACTAAAACAAAATGCGCAATAAAAAAGGCTGAGTCAGACTCAGCCTTTTTTATTTCTATGAAGTGATCGACTTATTCGGTATCAGGCTCATCTGTTTTAGCTTCCTCTGCATCTGCTGAAGTCTCAGCCTGGGCTTCTTCTTCAGCTTCAGCGGCCTCAGCCTCTGCGCGTTCATCAGCATCTTTGCGTTTGATCAAATCCTGATCATCCTTGTGCTTGGTCAGTACGATGAATGAGGTGGCGAATCCTGTTGCCATTGTGGCCAGCGCATAGGCTGGTACAGCCAGGTGAGCCAGAAGGGTAAATATGCCAACTACAACCCCTGTGATTGTCTGAGTGATTGTCGCTGATACAACCGCAGGTGCTGCAGATGCGCAACCACCACAACCTCCACCGCCACAACCAGCGGCGATAGGTTCATATATACTGCTTAAACAATCGGGCATCAAAAGACAGGTAGAATCACTACAATATCCGGCAAATATGCTTGAGGGTAGGAAGCTGTAATTCCCGAACAAATCCATACCTACCTGTTTAATAGCGACATATGCATTGCCCATGATCATCTCATGTCCAAACACCATTTCGATAAATTTGAAGGCAGATAGAATGAATACATAAAATATCTGATACCCTATCATGGCAGCAACGATCGTCATCAGCGTGTAGGTGATTAGACGCACTGGTTGATTCCAGAGCAAGGTATAGGATCCAAACATGGAACCCATGGTGTCTTCCTCAGCACAGGCAACAATGCTGGGTGACATGAATAGTCCAACACCAAAAGCCAGAGCGGAAAATGCCAGGAAGAGAGCCGTGGGTAGGAAAATGACGAAGAGGAGACCATAAAAAATGATATCCAAAACTGGCCATTGAGCCAACCATCCAAAGAGTGCAGCTAACAGAACAAAAAATCCAACGATGATTCCAATTGAAATAGGTCCAAAAAATACGGGGAACCAATTCTTCATAGCCCATTTCCAACCATCTCTGGAGGAATAAAATAGGTCACCTTTATACTCTTTTATGGTAATCTTTGCTACTGAGGTAAGTCCCAACCAGAGAATAATGATCGAAAACGTATACGACAGAGCTACCAGGATGTGTCCAATTGTACTATCGGCCAGGCAAAGAATAGAGGATGGCATGAGATGAAAATCATTCCAAATACTTCCAAGGGAATGACCTTCTACCAGCAGTGCAAGATATGTCATGAAAAGATAAACTATGTATGAGGCCAGGAGTGCCTCCAGCATAACCAACATTCTCCGGCCAAGTGCTAAACGAGGCACACGAAACATATCCTTGAAATTGAAATGCAGTTGAGTTTCAAGCATGGGTGATTCTCCGCTTTGAAGTTTTAATAATTATTTAGATTACATTTCCTGCCGAACAAAGTCAACCCAGACAGGGAGGCTGGTCATACCCTGGATTTCTTTGGCGTAGGCTTCCGCATCTTTTGATTCCTGGAAATTTCCTACGCGCAGACGATAATAGATTTCATCTTTATCCTTAAAAAAGGCTCTCTGGATATAACTATCAATACCGTATTTTTGTTGGAGGTCATGTGAAGCAGATTGAGCCTCATCAAGTGATGGCCAGGATGAAACCTGTATTGTATACGTTCTTGAAGCCAGCGGAATAAGATTTCCGCGACTGGTTACAGCAGGTTTTGATTTTGCAGCTTTTTTTCTCTTTGCAATACTTTTACGTGGTTTCTTCGGTTCACCAGGAGATTTCATTTTGGAAAGATAACGTCGTTGGACACCTTCATCAGTGAGACTTACAGAAGGTGTATCTGCAACGGTGGTATCGTTATTTTTTGATGCCTCTATGACATGGTCTGGAATGTCACCTTCGACCAGCGTATTATCTTCACTCATGACAGCTTCATAAAAATACTTGGTCTGTTCGGTTTCACCATCTGCTGTGACTTCAAGAACCACATCATATTCTCCAGCAAAATCCGGTTTAAAAGAAACTAAATCAAGTGTATCAGAAGGCAGAAATCCGAGCAATTGGCTACTATCCGGTAATTGGGCAAAGATCCAGTTTATTTTCTGTCCTTCGACAGGTTCATCAACTTGGAGGGTGATATATTCACCCAGATTGACCTCATCACGCCCAAATCGGCTATTCCACATGTCGCAGCTGACAATAATGCTTAGAACTATCAGAATCAATAAAGCGCGTTTAAGTAGAACATTATTAGTCATTTCTGCCTCCTGATACAGGCTAATAATTAGAGATTAGAGGCGATAATTTCAGCCCCACTAAAGAAAAATGCAATCTCTTTCTCAGCATTCTCATCTGAGTCGGAGCCATGAACTGCATTTCTACCCTTATTCTCTGCATACATTTTACGGATTGTACCATCTGCAGCTTCAGCTGGATCTGTGGCACCAATTGTATCTCTCCAGGCCTGAACAGCGTTGTCTTTTTCCAATGCCATTACAAATGTTTGACCAGAAGACATGAAGTCAACCAGCTCTCCATAGAAAGGACGTTCCCGGTGAACAGCGTAAAATTCTTCTGCCTGTGCACGTGTAATCAGAGTCAGACGACCCCCTTTAATTGAAAAACCAGCTTGCAAGGTGGCATCGATGACTTTGCCAAGTTTTCCAGATGCCACGGCATCAGGTTTGATCATTGCGAATGTTTTGTTACCCAAAATCTTTACTCCTATTTGTTACATGTGTCTTGCTGAGCTTGTCGAAGTATGACACATGGTAATTCTATTTTGCATCCTTCGACCTGCCTGCACGGAGACCGTCTTCGGCATAGGCAGGCGAGCCCAGGATGACATTACCTTATTTCTTTAAAATTTCTTCCATGAGCTCACCAATTCCAGCAGGGCTTTCAGAAACTGCAATACCTGCAGCTTTAAGAGCGGCAATCTTATCTGATGCAGTTCCCTTGCCACCTGAAATAATGGCACCTGCATGACCCATACGGCGTCCTGGAGGAGCCGTGGTACCAGCAATAAATGCCACAATAGGCTTGGTGAAATTCTTCTGTGCCCATTCGGCAGCTTCTTCTTCTGCGGTTCCACCAATCTCACCGATCATAACCACGGCCTCTGTACCTTCATCCTGATTAAACAGGTCGAGCAGGTCAATAAAGTTAGAACCGATAATTGGATCCCCACCAATTCCAATGCAGGTGGATTGGCCAATACCGCGAGAGCTCAATTGGTGCACAGCTTCATAGGTGAGGGTGCCACTTCGTGATATAACCCCAACTTTGCCTTCCTGATGAATAAAACCTGGCATGATACCAATTTTTCCAGCCCCTGGTGAAATGACACCAGGACAGTTAGGGCCAACCATACGAGTCTTTTTACCAGCCATATATTCATGAACTTTGACCATATCAGAGGTAGGAATACCTTCAGTTATACAGATCACCAAATCCAATTCCGCATCCACAGCTTCCATAATAGCATCTGCGGCAAACGGGGGTGGGACGAAAATGACAGATGTGTTGGCCTGGACTTTGTCTTTTGCCTCTTGAACTGTATTGAAAATCGGTACACCAGTTTCAGTAGTTTGTCCACCTTTTCCAGGTGTGACGCCTGCAACAACCTGAGTACCATATTCCAACATCTGTGCTGTGTGGAAGGATCCCTCGCTGCCAGTAATCCCCTGGACAACCAGCTTTGTGTCATTATTAACTAGAATCATGCGATTACTCCTTGATGGCTGCAGTTACTTTTTCTGCAGCTTCAGCCAGACTTGTGGCAACAATAAAATCAATATCAGAATTAGCCAGAAGCCGAGCACCCTCTTCTGCGTTTGTCCCAGCCAGTCTTACAACGATTGGGACATTCACTTTCACCTTTTCAAGTGCTAAAATGATACCCATTGCCACACGATCACACCTGACAATTCCACCAAAAATGTTGATCAAGACTGCTTTAACATTGGAGTCACTCATAATGATACGGAATCCATTGGACACAGTGTCAGGATTGGCAACGCCGCCAACATCGAGGAAATTGGCAGGTTCTCCACCATACAATTTGATGATATCCATTGTACCCATGGCCAGACCAGCCCCATTGACCATACAACCCACATTTCCATCCAATTTGATGTAGTTCAGGTTATAACTGGATGCTTCAACTTCTGAGGGTTCTTCTTCACTGAGATCCCGATACTCAAGTATTTCAGCTTGTCTGTAAAGTGCATTGTCATCAAAATTCATTTTGGCATCCAATGCCATGACATGTCCATTACCTGTAACAACAAGCGGGTTGATCTCTACCAGGGATGCATCTGAAGCATTAAAAGCATTCCACAATGCAAACATAAACTTGACAGCTTCTCTGACTTGAACTCCCTGAAGACCCAGAGCATAGGCTAACTTCCTAGCCTGGAAAGCCTGGAGACCCATACCGGGTTCAATCCACTCCTTAATGATCTTTTCTGGAGTTTCAGAGGCAACTTTTTCAATTTCCATACCACCTTCAACAGAAACCATAAACACGAACTGTCCGGTTTGCCGATCCAGAACAATCCCCATATATAGCTCTCTGGCAATATCGATACCCTCTTCAACCAGTAGACGTCCTACCGTTTTTCCAGCAGGTCCTGTCTGGTGAGTTACCAGTGTTTTACCTAATATTTCATTGGCGTGCAGTGTTACTTCGTCAAGGTTTTTAGCAATTTTCACACCGCCGGCCTTACCGCGTCCCCCTGCATGAATCTGGGCTTTGACTACAAAGATGCTTGAGTCAAGAGATTTGGCTACATTTAAAGCCTCTTCAACAGAATATGCAACGCCACCGTTGGGAACCGGGACATTGTATTTCCGAAAGATCTCTTTCGCCTGATACTCATGAATGTTCATGTATTACTTCCTCTTTTTTTTGTCAGTATCTCAGTCATAAATGAGACATATTTTATATATAAATCAGTGTGTTATAATGGTTCCATTTTGTCCTGAAGAATCTTTTTGGATGCCCTCAATACTGGTGATAATGACCTGCTTTCCACCACCTTCAAGAAAATTGATACTGGCTTCGATCTTTGGTCCCATATTTCCAGGAGGGAAATGCCCCTCAGTCAGATACTGTTTTGCTTCTGCTAGCGTAATATTTGCCAGAAGTTGTTCATTCTCTTTGCCAAAATTCAATGAGACACGTTCCACATTGGTAAAGATATAGAGTAGTTCAGCACCAATCTGGGTACCCAGTAGGGCAGAAGCCTTATCCTTATCAATGACTGCATCAAGACCTTCAAGGTTGTCATCAACATCTCGAAAGGCCGGGACTCCACCACCACCAACTGCGATGACAATATGACCAGCCTCTATAAGTTCGCTAATGACCTTAGAATTAATAATATCGATAGGCTCAGGCGAGGGTACGACCCGTCTCCAATTGCCATTATCCAACTTCTTGATACTCCAGCCAAATTGAGCAGCTTTTTCCCGAGCTTCGTCTTCAGGCAATTCAGTACCTATATACTTGGTGGGATTCTGAATGGAGGGATCATTTTCATCGACCAAAACTTGAGAGATCAAGGTGACAACCTGTCGATGAATTCCGTCTGATCTGAGCCGGTTGATCAGGGATTGTTCTATCATATAACCCATGCCGCCTTCAGTATCGGCAACATTGATACCCAGTGGTAAATAAGGGATGGATTCTGCCAGTTCTTCAGTACGTAGCGCAGCATTGCCTACCTGTGGACCATTACCATGAGTAATGACAGGAATAATATCCTGTTTTAAGAGGTCAACAATAGATCCCAGGCTGGCACGGGTGTGCTTGAACTGGTTCCGAATTGAATCAACTTCGCCAGGTGGGGAGATAGCATTTCCACCTAAAGCTACAACTGCTTTTCGCAATAGTTTCTCCTTCAAGATTAAAAGCAAAGTAATGTATTTGCTGTGATATGAAACTCAACCCAAATCCAGAGATTTCGGTCAATTTATTGGATAAAATATTAGCTAAAAAGGAAACGCAGAATCGGGGGATTTAATCCTGAATAGCGTCTTCAGTTTCATCCTCAAACTTATAGTCCGGAATACCTCGATTGACTTTATAATTTTTAAATTGAATTTTAATGGAACCGTCCAACCACTCATCAGTCATGCTGGCATCGAATTCCCGCATGTCAGTTGGTTTTTTACCGAGACGCTGCAGGTTTTTAAAATCGGGTGGGAAGGTCATTTTAATGGCGGTAGATGTTGGTAAATAAATGCCATCAACTTGTTCATAATCAGATGTGAGTCGGAAAAATTCTCTACCCTCATGGACCACCCAGGCTTCAGTGATATTTCCTGTCTCCTGATTTACAAAAAAGTTTATGGTCCCCAGTTCATTCATAAACGTGTCTTCAAGGGTAACTTCAAATAGAGCCTCTCCACTTACCAGGGAGTCATTTACAATCTGGAGCGAGACCGAATCCCGTAAAAAAGTAAAGAAAGGTTGAATGCCTTGTTTAGGGACTATAGCGAATCCTTTCACCTCGACTTTACTCTTATCAGGAAATTTATACATATAGTGAATATTGCGTGATGGCATACGAAACCCTGGGATGTCCAGAGCCAGCTTTATATCTACCTCATAATCTTCAATACGCTCCCAGTTTCCAAGCATCAGGTCCTGCAACTCCTGTTGGCTGGGATATTTCTTTTGGGCAAAAGAGCCTGCTGAAAGGCATAGCATGATAATTATCAGTAGGCTTTTATATATATGACTCATGAAAGGATATCCTTTCTCCGGAATATGATAAGTGCAATACCGAGAAACATAACGATGTTGGAGCCAACAAGGCCCATCCCTCTGAATAGATCAGGCCAGGGGATCGGATCAAAAAATGCCTGCTCCCAGTTCGAAAAATAAGTAGTAAAGAGATATGGCTGAATACCCTCAAACACCTCAAGAGGGAGAGACGAAACCATAAGGATAAAAATGAACAATGCCATGGTACCAATTACCGGACCGACTGCATTTCTCACCATGGTTGAGAAGAATATGGCAATGGAACTCACCAGAACCATATTCATAAATGAGAAGAAATAGGCTATAAAAAATCGCACAAGTGCATCGCTAGATTCCAGAATAAGGACGCCATTGTGAAACACCAGCATATCCCCACCACCATGCCAGATCAAACCCAGCCCAAGGGTGAGTAAGCCAAAGTAAAAGACAAAGATGAAGGTATAGATCATGGTGGCTAAAACTTTGGATGTGAAAATACTCATTCGCGAGATTGGTCTGGTTGCATAAACCCTGAATGTCCCATTCGCATGTTCACCGGCAAAGATGTCCCCACCAACCAGTGCCAGTAGAAATGGGATATGTATCCAGAAGAAATTCATGATAAAATATGCTGCAGTAAAACCGTTGGTAGGCGAGCCCTCGATAAAAAACATATCCGAGACAGAACTCTCAATCTGACCTTCAATGTGGGAGGTTCCCATACCATAGCCCCAGAGGATGAGGGGCACAATACCGGTAAATAAGATGATGCCTATATAAGAACGTACCAGTGAGAAAATTTTGTAAAGTTCGTTTTGAGTGAGTTTAAAGAGTATCATTTTCCCTCCATGAGTGAGAGAAAGTAATTCTCCAGACGATTCCGCTGGGAGACTGAGAAAATATTGATCTTTGCGGCTGACATAAGACGAATGAGCTCAGGAATCCTATTGTAGTGAATCTCAATGCTGATAGCGTTGGCCAGTGGAGTAATCTGAGTAACCAGATCGTTCTTCTCCAGAAAGGCCAAAGTGGTTTTAGAATCCTCAACCTCGAGCTCAATAGTTACATTATCTATCTCACGAAAAATGTTCTGCATTGAGCCCTGGGCAGCCAGCTTGCCATTAAAAATGAGGGCAATATCAGAACAAATCAGTTCAACCTCGTGGAGGAGGTGGGATGACAAAAATATCGTCACATTCTGTTCAGCTGCTATTTTCAGAATAAAATCTCGAATTTCATGCATTCCCTGAGGGTCAAGACCAGTGGTGGGCTCATCCAGAACCAACAGTTTTGGATCTGGGAGAAGTGATTGAGCCAAACCCAGACGTTGTTTCATTCCCTGCGAAAAGGTTTTAACCTTATCCTTACGACGATCATACAACCCTAATAGGTCCAATAGCCGGTTGATGTGTTCATTACTATCATGTCCAGTGATTCTTCCCAGGATTTTCATGTTCTGATAGGCGCTGAGGTTCTTATAAAAATCTGCTCGGTCCACCAGAGCACTCATATCTTTACGGACCCCGTGCCCCTTCAGGCTGGAGTAACCCAGGATATCAAAATGTCCCTTGTCAGCTGCAATGAGACCGGCAACCACTCGAATCAGGGTAGATTTTCCGGCTCCATTTGGTCCGAGAAACCCAAAAATGGATCCCCGCGGAACGCTGAGACTCACATCATCCAGTGCCTGAATGCTTTTAAATCGTTTGGATATCCCATAACATGCCAGAGCCGGAGAGCCTTGATCACCTGGAATAGGATCAATAGATTGAGGTGTAGTTGTTTCAGTTTCAGTCATACCATAGTCACTTGTTTTAGAAGAATGTTAGACATGTAAAAATCTACCTATCGAGAGTGGTATTGGTACAAAAAAAGCTCCGAATCACGGAGCTTTTTAAATTTTTCTAGATATTGGAAAAAATCAGGCAGCTTTTACAACTTTTCCTGACTTGATACAGCTAGTGCAAACTTTTTTATGTGTGTTTTGTCCATCAACAGAAACACGAACACGTTGCAGGTTGGGTAACCATCTGCGACGAGATTTTTTGTGTGAGTGACTCACATTGTTGCCCGTAACTGGACCTTTTCCACATACATCACATCGTTTTGCCATTTTCATACTCCCATTCTAAAGCGCGCAAATATAGACGGACATGCCCCTGTGTCAAAGAATATTTCATTCAATGTTACTAAGATTACAATGGGGTATTGTTTTACCAGAGAGATGATCGATTTTGAACTTTGCCTGGTGTATATCCATATGTTGATCAAAATCACACGAACTATCACTTCCTGAAAGACCATCCTCGGATATTCAGAAGCTCCAAGCTACATTAAATGAAACCAATCAGGAGGCAAACGTACTTGTTAATTAAGAATACTCAAGAATTAGTCAATTTCATTCACGCTATTGGAACGCCACCCTATGTGGCACTAGATACAGAATTCCTCTCTGAAAAAACCTATTTCCCACAACTCTGCCTCATCCAAATAGCTCACGGTAATCATGCCGCGGTTATAGATACGCTTGCTGACATTGATCTTGAACCCCTCATACAGTTTCTCATGAACCCCAAAATGATAAAAGTGTTTCACGCAGCTGAGCAGGATCTCGTCATACTATGGAACGATTTTAAGCTGTCTCTTATGCCAGTATTCGACACCCAGATTGCAGCTATGGTCTGTGGTTTCGGAGATCAGGTTTCTTACGCTCAGTTGGTGAAAACCTTTACCAAGACCAGAATTGATAAGAGCTCACAGATCGTGGACTGGTCAAAACGACCACTGCGAGATCGTCACCTTGAATATGCCCTGGCCGATGTTACACATCTATGTAAAGTCTATGAACGTCTTCATAAAGATATTGATAAACGTGGTCGTGCTCCCTGGGTAGCAGAAGAAATGCAGGAGCTGTCTGAAACAAAGCGCTTCGATTTCAAACCTGAGGCCCAGGCCAGGAAATTAAAATTAAGAAATATGACACCACGTCGTATGGCCCTGCTCCATGGGTTGGTAACCTGGCGGGAAGAACGCGCAAAAACCCAGAATATTCCACGAGGATGGGTAATCAAGGATCTAGCTTTACGTGATCTGGTCTCCAATCCTCCAGATAATTTGAAAGATTTAGAACGAGCACGGGGGATTGGAGGAAATGCCCAGGGTAGGGCAGGACAAGAAATTCTAAGCACTATCAAAAAAGCCAGGGAACTACCCCTATCAGAGTGCCCAGTGGTTCCTGACAATTCGGCTGATGAGGATATCAATGGAAATGCTATTGTGCTTTTACGCGCCCTGCTCACCCATGTCTGTGACAAAAATAATGTGGCGCCCAAACTGGTTGCCTCTAAATCAGACCTGGAGCAAATGACACTGGGTGTCAAAACGAGAATGTCAGGTGGTTGGCGCCGCGACCTATTCGGTGGGCTGGCTGAACGGCTATTAATGGGGGAAATATCCTTGACCCTATCACATGGAAAAATTGGTATTGTACATAGACAGTAACATGCCGAACTAAGCAATGAATACCACATCACCCATAAATAGAGTAACCAGATCCCGGGAAGAAGCCAGAGCCAGTTATGACAAGATGAGTAGGTGGTACGATTTGCTTGCTGGTCTCTCTGAAAAAAAATATAAAGAAATGGGTTTACAGATCCTGGATATACAAGCTGGGGAGCAAGTCCTGGAGTTGGGTTTCGGAACTGGACAATGCTTGATTAAGCTGGTCGAGAGTACCGGTGAAACGGGCAATGTTTTTGGAGTTGATCTTTCTCAAGGGATGCTGGATGTTGCCCACTCAAAACTCCTCAAGGCAGAGATAAGTGATTCTGTAGAATTGTGTCTCGGAGATGCCATGAAACTGCCATACGCTGACAATTCCTTTGACGCCGCTTATTCAAGTTTCACATTAGAATTGTTCGACACACCGGAAATTCCTGTGGTTCTATCAGAATGTCAGCGAGTATTAAAATCTGGAGCTCGACTTTGCATTGTATCCATGTCCAAAAAAGCAATTAATGGGTTCATCGTCAATCTGTATGAATGGACCCAGAAAAACTTCAATAAATATGTAGATTGTCGACCTATCTATGTTGAACAATGTATCAAGGAAAATGGCTTTCATATTAGAAGTGTGACAGAGATGTCCATGTTCGGTTTACCAGTGGACATTGTTCTGGCACAGAAAGTCTAGCTGAGTAAAAAAAAGGGGAGAGAAGATGGCTAAAACAACAAGTAATGTAACGGGAATGGGAGCCGCAGGAGCATTCCTGAAAGTAGGTACATGATCTGAAGCCTTGTTGAGAGTTCTCAACCAGGGATTTGACAATAGCATGACCTCCGAGGAGAAGGCATCAATGCCACTGGCTGGTGGTATCATGCAACATGGCTATCAGTGTGGAATGATATGGGGAGCGGCCCTGGCTGCTGGAGCTGAAGCATACAGGCTCTCTGGATCTGGACCTCAGGCAGAAACCAAGGCAGTAATTTCATCCCAAAAGTTGGTTGAAAAATTTAAAGATCTGAATAAACATATGAACTGTCTTGAAATCACCGATATTGACAAAACTTCTTCTGCTCTAAAAATGGTAACCTTCTTTCTACTAAAAGGTGGAACCATCGGTTGTTTTCGCATGGCTGCGAAATTTGCACCGGAAGCATACAAAGAAATTGAGTCTACTCTTGCTGAGGAAGTAATTGATGTCCCTCAACAACCCGTGAGCTGCGCTGCACTATTGGCCAAAAAAATGGGGCTTTCAGATGAACATCAGGTTATGGCTGCTGGTTTAGCAGGTGGTATTGGACTAAGTGGCGGTGCCTGTGGGGCTCTCGGTGCTGCGATTTGGTTGAGGGGAATGCTTAAAGATTTGAAGCCTGGTGAGAAGTTAGATTTTAATAATCCAGCTGCCCTTGAGGCCATGGAGAAATTCTTGGCAGTCAGCAATTATGAATTCGAATGTTCTAACATCGTTGGCAGAAAATTTGAAAATGTTCAGGATCATTCCGAATTCATTAAGGGCGGGGGCTGTTCGGACATTCTTGATGAACTAAGCAGTGCCTTTGCCTGACATAGGGGAAGATTATATTATGGGAATTCAATTCTTTGGTGATAAGAAGGGAGTGCTGAGAATTGTTAATTTATTTTGAGACAAAAACATTTATCATGATTCTCGTTGGTATGTTGATCCTATTGATTGCAGCTATTGCACTTCTATTGCGTTTCAAAAAAAGTAAAACACCTCAAGAATCTATTCCCGGCGTTGAAGAAATGGCCAAAACTACCTTCTTCTGGGCAAATTATCACCGTGGAAAAATAAGTGACGAATAATCGCGGTTTTCTTGTGAAATGGATCCACACATAAAACAAAGTCAAATCCATAAAGGAATACCAGGATATGCTTGAGGAATTAAAGAATAAACACGTGACGATACATTATAGCCCTGTAGAAGGATTTGCATCACCCTCGAAGGGAATCATCATTGACCTGACTGAGAAATGGCTAAAACTTGAGGTCCAGGGAAAAAAGCACGCGAAGTTCATCGAGTATATTCAGATTGATCGGATACTCAAGGTCCTCATGTCAGATCCGAAATGAAACTCATATAACCCGGTCATCTCTACACAATTTAGAAAATTAATTATTTGTGGTTCTTCACACCAGTATGCTTAGAATTGAGGCCATAGATGGATTGGATCACTCAAATCAAGGGCTATTATGGTTGAACCATTGCAAAAGAAAGTACACAAATGAGTCTTGAAGATTATGGCTGGGATGGAACCTGGGCTGAAAAATTAGGACAAGCTGAGGATAATAGAGGTATTCCCGCTCGTGTCATTTCTGAACATCGCAGCGAATACAAGGTCCATACTGGAACGGCTGATATCTCTGCAAAAGCAGCCGGAAGACTCTATCATGCTCCCTTCAAGCAAACCGAATTGCCTGCTGTCGGGGATTGGGTGGTAGTGGATGAAACTGATATAAGGGGCAAGGCCACCATTCGCGGGGTTTTGCCACGAAAATCCACATTTTCCAGAAAAGTTGCTGGAAAAAATTCTAACGAACAGATCATGGCCACCAATCTGGATACAGTATGGATAGTATCAACATTTGGTACTGACTTCAATCCCGCTCGTCTGGAAAGATATGTTGCACTTGTGGTTGAAAGTGGGGCAAGACCCGTGATTGTCCTGGCTAAAGCGGATCTGGAAGAAATGACTGAACCCATCATTGAATCACTCCAGGAAAGAATCCAGAATGTTCCCATCTATGCCGTCAGTGCAAAAGCGCAGATTGGGCTCAGCAATCTGAACCAATATATTGCTCCAGGCCAAACAATTGCATTGTTAGGTTCATCTGGTGTGGGCAAGTCCACGCTCATCAATCATTTCGTTGGGCACGAGCTCTTGCACACTGCCACAGTAAGAGAGAAAGATGGGAAAGGGAGGCACACCACCACCCATCGAGAACTCATTCTACTGCCAACAGGTGGATTATTGCTTGATACACCAGGGATGCGGGAACTTCAACTCTGGCGAGAGGACGATAATCTTGATAAAAGTTTTGCTGATATTGATAAACTTGCCGCAGGGTGTCGATTCTCAGACTGTTCCCATGAAACAGAACCAGGCTGTGCTGTCATAGCTGCCGTTGAAGTTGGAGTTATCTCTCCAGAAAGAATAAATAATTATTTAAAAATGAAAAAGGAACTCACTTTTCTGGAAAGGAAAAGCGATCCTCGAGCTGATCATCTCGAGCGCGTGAGGTTAAGGGCAATGACCAAGGATCATAAGCGAATTTCGAAAGAGCATAAGAGCAGAAACAAAGGAAAGAGATAGACTTAATTTGGTACTGAACCATATTAAACCCCACATTTCAATCCTCAATGGGGAGCAAATCCAAAAAGTTCACCAGGATTCCCTTAAAGTGCTGTCCCACACTGGGATACGGGTAGATTCAGAACGCGCCAGAGCAGTATTCTCAGAAGCAGTTGGTGGTTTTGACGACAATCTTGTACGGATACCCGGTGAAATCGTTGAGCAAGCTCTCCAGTCTGTACCCGCTCAAATCGATATGTATAATAGGGACGGAAATTTGGCCTTCTCCATGGGAGGGCATCAGCCATCGGGAACGATTTATGGCATCGGAGTGACCAACTCCTGGTATCAGAACCCTGAAAATGACTCCGCCATCCCTTTTACTCGGAAACATGTTGAGATCGCTACAGCCCTTGGCAATACGCTTACCCAATTTGATCTTGTATCAACTCCAGGGGTGATCCAGAACGACGATACCCAGATGGGTGAGGTAGTAGGCACCCTGGAGATGATGGCCAATACAACTAAACCACTAGGCATATTAATTTCTGAGCCGAAACAATTTGATCTGGCTCTCAGTATGTTGGAACATCTCCGTGGTAATCTCTCCCAAAAGCCATTTGTGCTCCCATATTTCAATCCAATTACGCCCCTGGTGTTAAATGAGGACACCACAGACAAAATGTTTTCTACCATCGATCACGGTCTACCTTTCATTTTCTCCAGCTATGGGATGTCGGGGGCAACCGCACCGATCAGTGCTGAGGGCACCCTAGTCATGCTCAATGCTGAATTATTGGCAGGTCTGGTATTCTCTCAATTAATTAAACCTGGGACACCAGTCATTTTAGGGAGTCTACCTTCTGTTTTTGAAATGCAGAATATGATTTCCGCCTATACATCTCAAACCATGCTGGTCAACCTGGCTTGTGCTGAGATGATGGATCACTATCACATTCCACATGCTGGAACATCTGGTAGTGGTACCGGATGGGGGCCAGATTTATTAGCCAGTGGTACCTTGTGGATGAATCATCTTACCAATTCCATAGGTAAGGTGGGACTGGCTCCTTTTGTTGGGGGAAATTTTGATTCGCAGGCATTTTCACCCACCACGGTGGTCTATGCCGATGAAGTGATTCGTCAGGTGAGACAATTTGCAGCAGGTTTTGTATTGGATGAGAATAACGATCCATTGAAAGATATCCATTCAGTGGGACCGGGAGGAAGCTTTCTCCTGTCCGAGGCTACCCTGGCTCAATACCGAGACATACATGAACAACACAGCCAGATTTGGCCAGGTTATTCATTAAATCAGTGGCAAACTGAGTTTTCACCTGATGCATTAAGCAGGTTGCGAGAATACACACTAAATGTGCTGAATAAACTCCATTCGCCGGAGGATCACGATTCCGTCCTGAGCCGAGGTGAGGAATATATCAGACAACTTTCACCCTAATTTTCCCCTACTTGTTTCCCACTGATTTTCTGAAATTTATTTGTTGTCAGCGACTCTGCTGAATAACATGTTCCGAGATGTTTAAGATCGGACCCATCCAAGTAAAATCAAAAGCCCTGCTGGCTCCCATGGCCGGTGTAACAGGTCATCCATTTCGGGTGCTCTGTAAAGAACAGGGCGCTGGTCTGGTCTATACTGAATTTGTCTCTGCCAACGGCATCATCAGAGAGAATCAGAAGACACTGGATATGATGAAATTTACAGAATCTGAGCGACCCATCGGTGTTCAAATTTTTGGTGAAACTCCAGAAGTCCTGGCCCAGAGCGCCAAATATATTGAAGACATTGTCAAACCTGATCTCATTGATCTCAATTTTGGCTGCCCAGTTCCAAAAGTCACCAAAAGGGGAGCCGGATCAGCCATCCTCAAAGATTTACCTCTTATGGATGATGTTGCCAGAGCCGTAGTGGAAGCGGTTTCAATCCCTGTGACGGCAAAAATTCGGTCAGGATGGAACAACGGTTGTATTGTTGCCCCTGTGGCTGCTGCAGCCCTCGAAGAAGCAGGAATAAAGGCTCTCACTTTGCATCCCCGCACCACCAAACAGCTGTATACCGGTGAAGCCGATTGGAGCTTGATAGCTGAAACGCGGAAAGCCATCAGTATTCCACTTATTGGTAATGGGGACATTAAAAGTGCGGCGGATGCAAAACGTATGATTGATGAGACAGGTTGTGATGGTGTCATGATTGGTCGCCGAGCTTTAGGAAATCCATGGATTTTTCGAGAGATCAATGAATATCTTGATACGGGTACCTTATCTGGAGCTGTCCGACTGATTGACCGTGTAAAATTATGTCACCGTCACCTGTACCTAGAAGCAGTCTCTATGGGTGATTATCGGGCAACCAATTATATCAAGAAACACCTAAGCTGGTATCTAAAGGGCTTTCCAGGTGCCTCAGAATATCGGAAACGTCTATATCGCCATATGGAATTTGCCCATATGGAAGGTGAAATATCAAAAATTATATCTGAGTTGGAAAAGGATCCTGAATTAGCGAACTTTGCATATCGTGAAGAAGGTGACTTGTTTCCCAATGTTCCAGGTAGTAAAGACAATTACTAATTAATTGTTTTAAGAATGGATGGCCTGAATAAAGCCTAACATTCTCTATACATATTTATAAATAAGATTATAATATTTGCGGTACAAACTCGCCATCATTGGCGGGAATTTTGCATTGATTCGTGTTGTAAATTTTGTTCAATTCAGAAATAATTACATAAAGGAGATACAATGAGCGATCGAGTTAAAGTATTGATCATGGGTGCAGCCGGGCGTGATTTTCATAATTTCAATGTTTTTTTCCGGGAGAACGAAGCCTATGATGTGGTTGCCTTCACAGCCACACAGATTCCAGATATTGATGGTAGAAAATACCCAGCCGAGTTAGCTGGAAGCCTCTATCCAGAGGGTATCTCCATCCATGATGAAGAAGAACTTGAGGATTTGATTTACGATCTAGATGTAGATGAAGTTGTTTTTTCCTATAGTGATCTTCCATACGACTATGTCATGTCCAAAGCAGCTATCGTGAATTATGCTGGTGCAGATTTTCGTCTCATGGGTGCCAAATCAACTATGATTCCCAGCACCAAACCTGTGATCGCTATTTGTGCAGCACGAACAGGGTGTGGAAAAAGTCAGACCACGCGTGCTGTCTGTGATCATCTCACAGCTCAAGGTAAAAAAGTGGTCGCCATCCGTCACCCCATGCCATATGGTGATCTGGTAAAACAGAAAGTACAGCGCTTCGCCGAGCTAGCTGACCTTAAAAAACATGATTGTACCATTGAAGAGATGGAAGAATATGAACCGCACATCATGAATAACACTGTCGTCTATGCCGGTGTTGATTATGAAGCCATTCTTAGAGAAGCAGAAAAAGAAGCCGATATCATTGTCTGGGATGGTGGAAATAACGATATGCCGTTCTATATGCCAGATATCATGATCACGGTTGTGGATCCACACAGAGCTGGTCACGAATTGACCTATTATCCCGGTGAAACCAACCTGCTCATGGCTGATGTGATTGTCATCAATAAAATTGATACCGCTGATATAGATGATATTGCCACCGTGCGTGAGAATATCCGTATCGTGAATCCAGAAGCCATCGTCGTCGATGCTGCATCACCAGTATCTGTTGATGATGAAGATGTGATTTATGGTAAAAATGTATTGGTTGTTGAAGATGGTCCAACATTGACCCATGGCGAGATGCAGTATGGTGCTGGTGTGGTAGCCGCTGAAAAGTATGGCGCAGAGAGTCTGGTTGATCCAAGACCCTGGACCGTTGGCAAACTTTCTGAAACCTTTGATAAGTATCCAGATATTGGTCAGATATTACCAGCCATGGGCTATGGTGATGAACAGATGAAAGATCTTGAAACCACCATTAATCAGGTTGAATGTGAAGCTGTGGTTATCGGGACTCCAATTGATCTGAGACGCATCATCAATATTGAGAAGCCCTCCGTTCGTGTGACCTACAAATTGCAGGAAATTGGTATGCCTACCCTGGCTTCGATTCTGAATACTGAAGTTCTCAAGGAAATGGAAGCTGCCGTTAAAAAGAGCCAACAATAAATCCTGAGTTTAACCTTGCAAAGGTTTTAATCCTTTGCAGCCTTGTCATATTAAAGTCCTGCATGGAAACATGTGGGACTTTTTGTTTTAATCAGACTGGTCAGCAATAGATTATGAGCGTATGAGTCGCAAGAAATCAAATAGAATCAGTGTTGGTGAAGGCTGGACCTTCAATGCAGACAAGGATCACTCCACGAGGAAACGTGAGAGTGGTAATAAGATTGTACGGTTGCGCATGGAAAAGCGCAAAGGCAAACCAACTACTATTTTATATGATATGGAAGGTGTTCCTGACATGAAGGCACTGGCCAAACAGCTAAAAAACCTCGTAAGTGCCGGCGGGACGACAAAAAATGAGAAAATTGAAATCCAGGGTGAACATCGAGACCGTTTTCGTGTATACTTGAGCGATGAAGGTTACGAGGTAAAAGGTTGACGACGATAATACTACTTACGATTGGTATTATTGGTAGCGCCATGCTCATTATGAGTATTGCTTTGATTCTTACTGGCGAGAATAAAGTCCACAGTTCATGCGCTGCTACCCACGAGCTAGATGGTGAAGGTGATTCCTGTGCTTTCTGTCCCAATGATGAGGATGAGGATCAACTAACGACACTGTCCAAAGCAGGTTATCCTGGACGCAAGGACATTGTCTCGCAAGAAGCATATAAGGGAAAATCAGATCGAAACATCATTGTGGAACGTCTTAAATACAATACCGGTCGAGATTAAATCTCTCTGAATTGACCTTCTGGGGATTGTCAGTTGCCCCTACTTTTTCCCCAACAAAAAACAATATCAGTCGACATACGAATTCGTATTCCTATCTTCTAGCCTGAAACCAATCCAGAGCAGAATAGGAATCTTTCCATGTCCAATAAGATCACCTTTAAAAAAAGCTATATAGGCATTCCAACAAGCGCCTGGAAGGTTATTCTGGGATTTACGTTGTTTCGATTGTTCCTGGCCCTCATCCTACCACTCACACCTCAAGAAGCCTATTATTGGAGCTGGAGTAGGGATCTGGCGCTATCATATTTTGATCATCCCCCTCTAGCAAGTTATAGCATCTGGTTTACTACCTTGATTTTTGGCCAGACCATATTTGGAATTAAACTAGCCGCAGTGCTATGGTATCTCGGTATGAATATCATCTGGGCAACCATTATTCAGGAAATGTTTGACAATTCACGCCAAACTTTCTGGACTCTTCTGGCTCTCAACGCATCTATTGTCTTCGAACTTTATGGATTTGTCATTACACCTGATACACCCCTGCTCTTTTGTTGGACAGCCACCATATATGCGCTGTGGAAACTGGTTCAGAGCAAACATCCCCAGTGGTGGTATGTTGCAGGTCTGTTTATGGGACTGGCCTGGTTAGGGAAGTATTCAGGGATTATGCTAGTACCTTCGGTTTTCCTCTTTATCATCGTCTCAAAGAATCAAAGGAAATGGCTAGTCACTCCGCATCCTTATCTGGGAATAATTCTAGCAATCCTGGTGTTTTCACCCGTACTGATCTGGAATGCTCAACATGATTGGATTTCCTTTGCATTCCAGGGTTCTCAGCGTGCTTCAGGGATGGGTCACTGGAAGGTGAAACATTTTGGAGAGCTGTTGGGATCACAGTTTTTTATTTTATCCCCCTATCTGTTTGTCGTCGTAATAGCCACCTTGATTCGATATGGTCGCAAACTTTTCACTGGTATGGAGGACAAACTGTTGCTACTCCTTAGTAGTGGTCTGGTCACATCAGTGTTTTTTACTGCAGTTAGTTTCCGCAGCCTGGTAAAAATGAATTGGTTAGCTCCTGCATATTGGTCACTCATCATTTTGGGCATTTATTATCTTTTCCAATCTTCCAATAGATTCAATCGCATGCGAACTGGTGTTTTTTCATCACTCATATTTCTGGCGGTTGGCATCTCCGTGGTAGCCATCCCAAATGTTCCCCTTGGAGAAGGGAATACATGGAGCGGTTGGAAACAGGCTGCGCAGGATGTTAAGACATTACAAGATTCCCTGAGAAACGAAGGGGAATCCCCGTTTATCTTTAGCACCAATTACAAGGCTAGCTCGCTGCTGAAATTCTATTTGCCAGATCAACCCAGAACCTATGCCCAGGACATTATCGGGAAACATGCTCTCCAATTCGATATCTGGCCCAAGGAAGAAGAACTCAAGGGGAGAAGCGGGTTGCTTGTAGTGGATAACCGTCGCGAATATCGTTTTAAACCAAAAAAGATTACTCCCTATTTTGATGAGGTGAAAAAGTTGAGGACCATTAAGATTGAAAACTTCGGAAAATTGGTAAGGAAAATCGATATTTATCAGTGTTCCAACTACAAAGGTATGGATTGATAATGAGTAAACCTTATGGATCCTGGAAATCTCCCATTTCTGGAAAGTCACTGGTACAGAGTAGTTTACGGTTGGGACAGATCCAAATCGATGATGGATCTGTCTACTGGACAGAGGGACGACCTGCTGAGAAAGGGCGTACAGCCTTAATGGCTTGGTCAGGTGGAGCTATAGGTGAAATCACTTCATTGCAAAGCGATGTTCGAACTCGCACCCACGAATATGGGGGCGGAGCATTTCTCTGCAATGCTGACCGTCGCTTTTATATCAATAACTCCGATCAACAGATATATGAAGTCCTGGAAAAAGGTGAGTCCAAGCAGATTACCCATCAATCTACATATCGGTTTGCAGATATGATTCTGGATCAGAATCGAGGGTTGCTCTTTGCTGTCGGTGAGGATCATTCTGATCCCCAGAATATCGAGAATTATCTCGTAAATATTTCTCTAGCTACTGGGGAAATGAGTATCATCGCAGAAGGACATGATTTCTATTCGAATCCCCAGCTCAGTCCAGATGGTAAACAACTCCTATTCCTGATCTGGGATCACCCCAACATGCCCTGGGATGGGACTCAGCTCATGCTGGCAAATTTGAAAGAGGATGGGAGCTTTCATAGTGTTCAAGGGATAGCAGGTGGAAAGCAGGAATCTATTTTTCAACCCCTCTGGGATCCTGATGGAAGTATCTACTTCATTTCTGATCGAAACGGATGGTGGAATATATATCACTATTCGGAAACCCAGACCACATGTGTTCTTGAGAAAGAGGCAGAGTTTGGTCTTCCTCAATGGGTCTTTGGTATGAGCAAATATACCGTACTCAACTCCGGGGATCTTGTTGCTGCTTATTCAGATATGACGGGCTCACACTTAACTAGAATAGATGTAAACTCACGCACATCGAAAGAAATTAAAACCGCTTTCAGCTCTATTGATCAAGTCAGAGGATCAAAGAACCTCATCGCCTTCATTGGTCATACAGACTCCCAACCAGGTGAAGTGGTCGCTATGGATCTAGATGCCAATTCCACACATCCTATTCAGAGAGCTGCAGAGACTGATATTGATGAAACGTATATTTCTCGTGCTCAACATATAAGCTTTGAAACGGCTCCGGGTGAGTTGACCCATGCTTGGTATTATCCACCCAAAAATCCTAACTACACAGCACCTGAAGAAAATCTGCCGCCTCTCATCGTTTTGAGTCATGGTGGACCAACTGGTAATAGTTCGGGTGCATTCAGTCTGGCGATTCAATACTGGACAACGCGTGGTTTTGCCATTGTAGATGTCAATTATAGTGGTTCAACAGGATATGGACGTATTTATCGCGAACGTCTGAGAGGAGAATGGGGGATTCGTGATGTCCACGATTGTGCTGCCGCTGCCAATCATCTGGCTAATGAAGGCCTGGCAGATCATGAAAGATTGATCATTAAGGGCGGAAGTGCTGGTGGATACACCACATTGGCAGCTCTCACCTTCATGGATGTGTTCAAGGCAGGAGCCAGCTACTATGGTGTTGGTGACCTCACTTTGCTGGCTCGGGACACTCACAAATTCGAAAGCCGCTATCTGGATAGTATGGTGGGTCCGTATCCAGAGGGAAAACAACTCTATATCGACCGCTCACCTCTAAATTTTGCGGATCAGTTGGACTGTCCCGTCATTTTTATGCAGGGTTTAGACGATCCTGTTGTCCCACCGAACCAGGCAGAGAGCATGGTAGCTGCTCTAAAACGGAATGGAATTCCAGTTGCCTATTTACCCTTTGAAGGAGAGTCTCACGGTTTCAGGCAATCCACAACAGTGATCAAAGCTATCGAGAGTGAATACTATTTTTATACCCGGATATTTGGAATCGAAGCGGCCGAATCAGTGGAGCCCATTGAAATCTTTAATTTAGACTAGTTGCTAAAATATATTTTTGGATATATGAGTAATTTCTGATAAAAAAAACTGCAACAATGTGACATTTTTGAACCGTGTTTATTCACGGTGGGCACCGCCCTTAAAGATCAGACTTCCTTGATCCCTGGGGGGAGGGAAAGGCCTGCCTTAGCAGCAAGGAGTTGGGTTCCCGTTGGTAAGTTCTCGTTCAAAAAATGCCGAGCATCATTGCAGTCAAAGTTTTAAAAAAGCACCCAAATATTCCCCCGATGCGCCAAATTTAGCTCCAGAGCTGGTCAAGTCCTAGAGCTATCGAATTTGATATGAATAAAGGTAATCTAGACCCTTCAGCGAGGCTGAAAAGCCATGAGAATTGAAGTAATTGCTAGACCTTTGTGAGAACTTCCTCTCCCTCAGATTTTGCCACAATAACAGCACCCATTGTATCGCTGGTTACATTGACAACAGTGCGAAACATATCGAGGGGACGATCGACGGCCAGCATGGTTCCAACGATGATGGCGGCCTGGGGATGATCTCCCAGTCCCACAGCATCTAAAACAATAAATATCATAACTAATCCTGCTGAGGGAATAGCGGCTGCACCTACAGATGCCAGAAAAGCTGTGATGACAATAAGTAATTGTTGGGCCACAGTTAGATCAAAACCAAGGGCCTGTGAGATAAAGAGAACTCCAGCGCATTCATATAGAGCCGTGCCGTCCATATTGATGGTTGCACCCAGGGGAAGTACAAAACTGGTAACTTTATTGGAGACACCTGCACGATTCTCGATACAATCCATCGTCACAGGTAGTGTGGCACCAGAAGAGCTGGTTGAGAAGGCAGTAGCCATGGCAGATGCGATAGCCTTGTAGTGCTTCATAGGATTGATCTTGGTGAAAAGATAAAAAACTATGGGAAGCACAATAAAAATATGAATGGTTAGTCCAGAGGCAATTGTCACCATGTACCAACCCACAGCCTTAAATAGGGTAAAACCAGTACTGGCAACAGCCTTTGCAATTAATCCGAACACACCAATGGGTAGAAACATGATTACACCCTGAGTCATTTTCATCATGACCTTGAAAAAGGTATCAAATAGTTCATGCATAAACTTGTATTGTTTCTCAGGTAAAACAGTGATGGCCATTCCCAGGACGATTGAGAAAAAGATAACCGAGAGAACATCACCCTTTGCTGCAGCTGCTATAGGATTTGTCGGAATCATACGGATAAGTATGTTACCCAGACTTCCTGGTTGACTCAGGCTTGATGGATCAAAGTCTTTGCCTCCGGCATTAATATCCACGCCAACACCCGGTTGAATAACATTAGTAAGTGTTAAACCTATCAGAATGGCCAACATGGATGTGAGGAAGTAGTAGCCGAAGGTTTTTGCACCCAAACGCCCAAGACTTTTATTCTCACCAATACCTGAAACACCAGATGTGATGGAAAAGAAAATGAGAGGTACTATGACCATTTTTAGCAATCGCATGAACATATCACCCAGGGGAGCAACGTTCATGGCTTGCTCGCCCATTAATAAGGCATAGATAATTCCAGCACCCATTCCAATAAACACTTTCCAGTATAATTCCAAATTCCAGAACTTCATGAATGCTTGACGTAGCAGTGACATAGCAATGACCTCGAGATTTAATTATTGTTGCAGTGAACGTGGCACAATATAGAATTGCTTCGCTTGAAAACACCCCGCAAATTGGATCAGAAAGGGATTGACTCATTGCAGGTTTTGATTTAGTTCATTCTGGGGAAGGAAAAGGATAAGTTGTGTTTTTTATTGTCGTCGTTTTTGTTTTAACCCTGCTGTATGGGTATGTTGGTGCCAGAGTGGTCGCTCCCTTTGATGTTTCAGGTGCAGGTCTTTATATATATTGGGCAGTTATTGTCCTGTTGGCCGTAGCCCCTATCGCAGGGATGATCTTCCGATCCAGGGGACTGGAGAATATTCTCATCGATATTTTTTTGTGGCTTGGGTTTATTGGTATGGGTTTGTTTTCACTCGCTTTTATAGCCTTTATTATCCGAGATCTGGGGTGGGTGACGGGCACGCTTTCTTTCAAAATTCTGAAATCAATTACCAACACTAGTCCCAGTAGCATTGAATTGGATCCCGGACGCAGACAATTTCTACTCATGTCTATGAATCTGGGCATCGTAGGTGTTACTTCTGTATTAGGTGGGATTGGGTTGTTCCAAGCTCGACGAAAAGCTACCATCATCACTCAAAACATTGCCATCCCAAATCTACCTGCAGAATTCCAGGGCTTGAAAATTGCCCAGGTTTCAGATTTGCATGTTGGTCCTACTATCAAGGCAGACTATGCCCGAACCGTTGTTGACCAGGTCAATTCCCTCCAGCCAGATATAATCTTTTTCACGGGAGATATGGTGGATGGATCCGTTGATCGATTGTCAGCAGATGTTGAACCACTGCGCGATTTAAAATCAAAATATGGAACCTATTTCGTCACGGGTAATCATGAGTATTATTCAGGTGCTAAACAATGGGTGGATAAAGTCGGTGAACTGGGGATGATTCATCTTAAAAACGAACATCGTATTTTGACTAGAGGTGAGTCTTCACTGGCCATTGTTGGGGTCACGGATCTCATGGCTCACCATACTATCAAATCTCATAAAAGCGACCCACATAAGGCCATGAGTGGTGTTCCTGAGGATATACCAAGTATTATGCTTGCTCACCAGCCAGGAACCGCCGATATGATTCAGAATCTGCCAATTGATCTTTTGGTCTGCGGACATACTCATGGTGGTCAGTTTATGCCCTTTCATCTGGCTGTAGCAAGAGCACATAAATACTATGCCGGTCTTTATAGACAGGGCAAGACGCAGGTCTATGTAAATAGGGGGACTGGATACTGGGGACCTCCACTTCGTCTCGGAGTGCCCTCTGAAATTACCTTTTTCAAGCTTCAAGCAGAATCAGGCTCGATCAGCTAACAAGCTGGATTCAATTTGAGGAAAAATAAAAAAGCACCCCATACAGCGGGGTGCTTTTTCACTTCTAGGGAGGAAGAAGATTTATTTTCGAAAGGGTCGATGTCCCTGGTCTCGATCTCCGGCAGGTCCGCCTTTACGGCCGCCTTTGTGACCAGTCCTGGTCCTCATCTTTTTCTTGAAAACCTTGAACTGTTCAGCAGTCAGTACTTTGCGAACTTCAAGGTGGTGATCTGCACGGGCCTTATCTATGGCTATGCGTTGCTTGCCAACTTTTTCGATTTGAGCATGAATTTTCTTCTTATTTGGCTCATCTGCCTGTTTGAGTTTTTTTAGCTCAAGTTGGGCGGTCTTTAAATCAGCCTTTAGACCAATAAGGATCTTCTCATGGGCATAACGCAGATCCTGCATCTGATCTTCCTGTTCTTCAGTCAGCTGCATTTCCTGAAGTCTACCCGCTTTCCCCTGACCAGCTCCTTCCTTTGCAGGTCCCTTCAAGGCATATGTGGGCAGAGCGACTACCAGGAGGAGTAAGGGGATGATACGTCTTGTGATTTTGTACATAATTGGGTTCCTTTCAATTTTCTGTGCTTTTAGACAACTATATTTTGAGAAAGTTAAGTTCGTTAGATTTCTCTACGGGAGTTTGCATGCGCAGGTTAATTTCAAATGTTCATTCATCTCATTTAGAAAGGAGTGAACCATGTTATTAGCCAATGGAAATATTTACCTCGATTACAATGCTACTACTCCCATAGATCCAATGGTTTTTGAAGCCATGGAGCCTTTTTATCATTCGCATTTTGGAAACGCATCCTCCAATCATAGTCTCGGAAAATACAATAGACAGGCCATTGATTTTGCTCGAGAGCAAGTAGCTGGTCTGATCAGATGTAAGCCAGAGGAGATCATTTTTACTTCTGGAGGCTCAGAATCCAACAATATGGCGCTCAAAGGTATTGCATCCAGACAGGCTGGTAAGGGTCAGCATATTATTGTGTCAAAAGTTGAACACCCCGCCATCCTCAACGTGGTTCAATACTTACAACATCAGGGTTTCAGAATCACCTATCTTCCTGTCGATGGCCAAGGCGTGGTCCAGGTTGATGACCTGGAAGAGATCATCACTTCAAAAACCATTCTGGTATCAGTGATGCACGCCAACAATGAGATTGGTAGTCTTCAACCTATTGATGAGTTAGCCGAGATCGCCCATACTGCCGGTGCTGTATTTCATACAGATGCAGCCCAGTCTGTTGGAAAAATTCCCGTCGATGTTAGCGATTTAGATTGTGACCTCTTGAGCGTGGCCGGTCATAAATTGTACGCACCCAAAGGAGTTGGCGCGATCTACATCAAGAAAGGGGTGGATCTGGAACCCCTCATACATGGTGCGAATCATGAAAACGGAATGCGGGCAGGAACTGAAAATGTAGCTCAGATAGTGGGTCTGGGGATGGCAGCAGAAATTGCTTCCCAAAAACTAGAATCAGAGATTCTCAGACAACAGAATCTACGTGATAGACTGCAAGCAAGTTTAAAGCAGGCATTTCCTGAAATTCGGGTCAATGCCGGCAATACAGCGAGACTTCCCAATACGCTGAGTGTCAGCTTTGCTCAACTAAATGCCCTGGATATCCTGGCAAACCTAGATGAGGTCATGCTTTCAGCAGGTGCCGCCTGTCATAGCGCCGACGGGAAAGGTTCTGGTGTTCTTGAAGCCATGCACATTCCTTTGAATTATCAGCTGGGAACCATCAGGATTTCTTTGGGTCGATTTTGTGATGAAGCACTGGTGCAGCAGGCTTCAGCGATTCTCATAAAGAAAATTACTCGACTACTTCAATAATAAAACCACATCTTAACCATTTTGAGATATCCATGTCAAAGGTGTGACATGGATCTTATATCAAATAGGGAATTGAAATGAACAAAACTTTGAATATCTCAGTATTAATAACCCTGTTACTCATATTGAATGCCTGCAGTAGTACCACCTACCTCAGCCACGTCGCTACAGAAGAATTTAGAACCGATGGTCAGCGATCAGAATGGACAGGTCGATTTCAGATTCCAGAAGGAGAGAAGTTTGCTCTTGGGTTGAGTCATAATAAAAATTATCTGTATGTTGCCATCAGCAGTATTGACCAGGATTTCAGGCGTCAACTGGCCATGGGTGGGCTCGTACTCTGGTTGGATGCAAAAGGCGGGAAGCGCCAAGATCTTGGAATCAAATTTGAGGGTATAGTGTCTGGAGAGAAACGCTCTGGAGCCTCCCGTAGAGGACAACAGCGGAGCAACCAGGATCGAGAAAGAAGACTTGAGCTCCCTAATATGTTTGACGGGGATTTGACTCTAATTGTTACTGAAACCAAAGCAGGTAAAAGTCTGGGGCCCGCAGATCTCCTGGCATCTGCCAACTCAATTGATGAAACCATTTTTATCGAATACCAGATTCCTCTAGCCATGCTTGGTGATGAATTCAATATGGATGAATTGGGACTCGGTCTGGAATCCACTATTGAGAGACCTGCCATATCTGGTGGTCGTTCCGGTGGTATGAATAGTGGCATGGGTGGTGGTCAAAGGGGAGGTAGATCTGGCGGCATGGGGGGTGGTAAGAGTGGCGGCGGTCAAAGAGGTGGAGGTAGCCCTGGATCAGGAATGGATCAAAATGATATCGAGGTGTGGACAAAGGTTAGATTTCCTCAATAATATATAGACAGTTTAGCTTCAAAACTCCGTCCAAATGGCGGAGTTTTTTTTGAAACAAATATTTGCATGTTGAAATCACATGTTTATTCTTGTAGTGACAATAATTATCACAAAATTTGGGAATGTAATGAAACGTCAATTACGCGATGAAATGAAAAAATCTCAATATGCTGGAACCTTAGCCAGTGATCATGGATTGGAAAATCACGGGTTAAAACATTTGAACGATGTCTTTTGGAATTTATCCACTTCTGAACTTTATGAAGAGATACTTGATCGAGAAGAAGGCAAGATTGCCCATAATGGTCCTCTCCTGGTCTATACAGGTGAACACACCGCACGTGCGGCGAATGATAAGTTCGTAGTTCGTGAATCTTCAACCAAGAACGATATATGGTGGGGTAAGCATAATAAACCCTATACGAAAAAGAAATTCGCTAACCTGTCAAACCGTCTCAAAGGTTATCTCCAGGGCAAAGATGTATTTGTACAGGATTGTTACGTGGGAGCCGATGAGAACTATGGTATGCCAATTCGCGTAATTACCCAGTATGCCTGGCATAGTTTGTTTGCCAGAAATATGTTTGTGGTTGAACGTGATGACGAAAAACTTAAGGAGCATGTGCCTGAATTCACATTGATATCAGCCCCTGATTTCAAAGCAGATCCGGAATATGATGATTTGCATAGTGAAACATTCATTATTCTCAATTTTGAAGAGAGATTAGCCATTATTGGTGGTTCAAAATATGGTGGAGAAATCAAAAAATCATTCTTCACAATCATGAATTACCTCCTGCCCAAACGAGATGTCCTGACAATGCATTGTTCAGCTAATGTGGGTCAAAAAGGAGATGTGGCCATTTTCTTCGGTTTATCCGGGACAGGCAAAACTACGCTCTCTGCGGATGTGAATCGTGGACTTATCGGTGATGATGAACATGGTTGGAGTGATGATGGCGTCTTCAATTTTGAAGGCGGTTGCTACGCGAAGGTGATCAACCTGAATCCGGAAGCTGAACCACAAATCTATGCTGTGACACAAATGTTTGGTACTATTCTAGAAAATGTGGTCTTTGGTGGTCGTTTTCGACATCTAGATCTGGATGACGATATGTATACTGAAAATACCCGTGCCTCATATCCTTTGGAATTTATCAGCAATGCTGTTCCAGGTGCTCGCGGTGGCAATCCTAAAAATATCTTCATGCTCACCTGTGATGTTTCAGGTGTATTACCTCCCATTTCCAGATTAAGCGCTGATCAGGCTATGTACCATTTTATTTCTGGCTATACATCCAAGGTGGGTGGTACAGAGATTGGTCTGGGAGCAGACCCGATCAGCACATTCAGTGCCTGTTTTGGTGCACCCTTTATGGTACACCATCCCTATGTGTATGCCCAATTGCTGAAAGACCGAATGCTCACGCACAATGTGAATTGCTGGTTGATCAACACGGGCTGGACAGGTGGACCATTTGGAGTCGGAAGTCGTATCAGTATCCAATATACACGGGCATTGCTAAATGCAGCTCTGGATGGCGGACTTGATGCAGTAAAATTTCGACGAGATCCTGTATTCGGATTCGAAATTCCTGAGAGTTGTCCTGATGTACCTTCAGAAATCCTTGATCCTATCTCAACCTGGGCTGATAAGGAAGATTATCAGAGACGCTATCAGAATCTGGCGGTAAAATTTGTGGAAAATTTTAAGCAGTTTGAGGATGGTGTTACTGCTGAAGTGATAGCCGCAGGTCCTAAAGTTTAACAGTAGAATTTTTGCTATACCGCGCTTCCACTTATTGTCAAGCCCTTGACGTGTAAGGAAAAGCGGGGGTCGATATGGGGAATGATTCCTTAACAAAGGTGTTATTCCCCGTCGTGATTTCCGTTTTGATTCCCTTGATTCCAAGATTATCCGTATGGAAGTGAAAATTGATCCTATTGTCTAACTCCGAAGCAAGGTAGGGGTATACCTGCTCGAAGGAAGGGATCGTCCTGCCCAGGATATCATAAACGTTTACCAATCCGCCTTCCCTATCAAAAAATACCAGACATTCCAGATCTGGAATCTCATATATCTTGTTACGCATGGTATAAAGTGCATGAAACATGAGTAATTTTGAACTGAATACACTCAATTTGTTTGAGATTGGTGTTCTATTTTTTGCATATCGATAAATTTTATCCAGATCCGATTGATTTGAAGGATCTAGAGGAATGATTCCTTGCTTTTTTGGAACTGGTTCAGCATGACAGTATTCCAGAGTTTCATCGAGGGGAGAGAATCCACAGTGCTTATAGTAGGGAATGGCTTCGTCATCGGCAAATAGGAAAACACCATCATGTTGACCTCTGGCCCAACGCAGTCCCAAATTGGTTAACTCCCGGCTTAAACCCTGTCTACGCCATTCCTTGTGCGTTCCCACACCGGATATCTGCACTAGCTTAGTTTTTCTATTCGCTATTACTGCATCGAGCAAATAGATACAAACACTGGCTATGACTTGCCCATCTTTAAAATAGGAAAATGGGGTATAGGCATTGTCCCAATATCCTCGGGATTCCCATTCAGTGAAATCTAGACCGTGAATTTTCAGGATAAATGCTTTAAATGCATTCCTGGCTTTGGGATTGTCCCAATACTGTGTTTTTAATTCAATTTCCATGAGTTTTTATCGTGCAAGAAGCCACATGATGCGATCATATGAAATCAGGTAGTGCAGTATGACTGCAGAGCCTAGAATCCACCATAAATTTTGATATCCCAGCTGAAAAAGAGCTAAGCTGGCCAGGGCAAAAAAAACAAGCTCCAAAACGAGACGAACAGCACCAGAGACGATGATGGGTGCATTCCCGGATCGACTGGGATCCTCTGGCACATTAAAAACACCCCAGGCTAATGCAAATATGAGAGGGACAACCAGAACAAGGAGATAGCGCCATCCTGATTCTGAGAGTTTCCAACCCCACAGCCCAAATGATATCAAAGCTGAAATTTCCAACAAAAATCTAAAGGCTAAATTTATTGGATGAGATCCCATCGTTCTATGCCACTTGAAATTTATTTGGAGTCAAGAAACTTAAGAACCGAGGCCATGACCTCATCTCTGCTGGTTTCTGAAATGATGCTTTCAAAAGGGAAACCGAATACCACTATGTTAGACTCCCCTGAGGCTGCAACAGCGGCGCTAGTATTATTTTCGCCATAGCGTAGTATGGTGAGCGCTTCTGGAACAGAGGGCTCAATGGCATCAGGTGATTCTACCTTGTACATTGATGGGTGGAAACGGGTATTGAACTCTAAAGTCTGTGTGGTTTCAAATTGGAACAAATCTTGAGAGACGACACTAAGTTTACCGGTCTTCACCGCATGATCTGTTCGAAATTTATATTTGAGGATATCTTCACCGAATTGCATATCCAGTGAGTCATTCCCATTGTCAAAGAGATCAAATCCTACATAGGCACCGCTGAGAAAAAGATTTCCTCCTGATCGGGTATAGGAAGTGATTTTCTCTTGAAATGCCTTGGGAAACCCACGAAAATCTCTTGGGCTGAAATCCTTTGGACCAGAAACTTCCTTTTCCTCCCCAAAAATCAGATCCAACAAGGTATAATTGTTTATATCTAATTGACCATCCCAGATGGCTTCATCACTTGATGAGACAAATGAATGGCCAGCCTCGCGTAAAGATTTCCCGTGTAAATGAGGAAAATCAAAACTGTTTCCCGGGATGAGGGTTGTTTCCATATCCCCAAAACTGGCACCATGCCCGGGTTCATCATCATCTAGCCATGGTGAGTCTGCCAGGATATCGTATTGGGAGCCTATATAGTTCATGTCATAACCATCTGAGACACCTTCATCCCAGAGATCAACGAACCCGAGGTATTCATCAGTCTCAATGGTACTTCCTGCTGAGATGCGATCAAAGGCATTCACAATTAAGACAGGTGTTTTATCTCCACCCATATTGCATACGGAGAGAATCTCAGAAGGAAAGCTCTCACCACCAGAATTGAGGGCAGTCACTTTATAACTGT
Source organism: Fidelibacterota bacterium (assembly GCA_018673925.1). Taxonomy (GTDB): domain Bacteria; phylum Fidelibacterota; class UBA8477; order UBA8477; family JABMPR01; genus JABMPR01. The sequence goes on along the minus strand of JABHBL010000019.1, from coordinate 70,249 downwards.
ATATGAGACCTTCTTCAGGAGCAGGGGTATCGAGATAGGGACTATCGACAACAATACCATTGTCGAATCCTTCATCCTCAACCTTTGTGTACACCATATACTTTTCAGGGGAGGCAGTCACCTCTAGCGGATCAAGCACAGGCAGCCATTGAAGTCTCAGTTCACCAGTTTCAGTAAAGGTTGCCTGAAAATGCGAAACTGGAAGTGGTTGGATGACATATTCAAGATTCCATTGGGTGGAAATGTATCTAACCATAGCTTTGTAAATGGACCTGCTTGCATCGAATTTGAAACGAGGATCATTTGCAAATTTCATATCAAGAAAATTATGGTGGGAGAGGAGTTCCAATAAGACGGAGGGTACATTGGGCCGGTAAGCCTCACTATATCCTCGATCCCAAAGCATGCGGCGTGTCCAGGTTGGATCATATTTGGCACGAATATCATTGACAATTTGAGTCTGTAGAATGTCTGCCAAATCCCGGTTGGTCATTCGTGACATGGAATCAGGAAAAATTTCACGCTCTTCAAAGTCCTCTGTACTGTATATGGATAAGGTGCCGATAACCGTATCATTGCGTGTAAATCCAGCATCGGTATGAAAAGCGAAGGAAAGATCAATAGGGATTTTTAACCCAGGGGTCTGACGATCCAAATTTGGACCATAGGGCGCACCACGCAAATAGTTGACCCATTCTGCACGGCATTGATAGTCATCCTTATAATCGCTCTCATCCTCATTCAAATTGTAAACAAGGCTATCTGGCATTCCAGCATATTGCAGATAATAACGAGCTGCTTCAGCAAATCTTGGTCGGCCACTCACCTGACCTTCACGTGATACGTTTCCTATTCCGCCGCCAAAACGGATCGCATCTGCGCTTACATATTTACCTGATTCAGTACTTTTATTGGTGAGTTCAACTCGATGGATATCCTCATTGAGATCCTGATTAAAATCAAAGATTCCAAGGTATATCCAGGTACTACCACCGATTTGCTGATTGACTATAAATTCAGTTTGACCACCTGTATGAAAAACAGTGTAGTGGGCATCTGTTATGTTGCTGTCGGCAGCACTATAGGCGACATAGACTGCATATTTTCCTGCTTCTGGAAGGCTGGGTATCCAACGTATTTTGGCGCTTCCACTGGTGTCTGCCTTGATGTGACGGGATGTTCCCATAAAAAAGGGATTGTCTCCTGAGACATATGGTGGAGTACCAATGGCAAATCCTGGTTGGTCCAGCATTTTCCACTTTTCTGATTTTGAGTCATATTCCTGATAAGCCGATTTTACACCTGGTGTGTCATTATCAATGATGATTTCATTGGTCTGGAGGTCACGCTCTCGGGGCATAAAAACTTGGGCACCAGCATTTTCTAGCATGGGAACCAGATACTTTAGCGTAAAGGACATGGGGAGTAAATCTTCCACAGTTTGGAAAACGCGAGCTCTTTGCCATTCCCAACGCTGCAGCTCTTGCTCATAATACCAACCATGACTGTGCCACAGTGCAATGTTACGATTATATAGACCAGAAGAAGGGGTCCATTTATGGCTCAAGTTGCGGACCAATGGGAGAGACCTATTCTCAGGCATAGGCATCCTACTGCGGTCATAACTACGTTTGCTACCACGAAAATAATTTGGGATGAGATCTTCAATAGGGTAATCAACAGCATAAATTTTCAGACTATAGTCTTTAAACTTTCCACCTAAAAAATCTTTAAGACTCGAATGCACGTCTTTGACCACATTTTCTCGAATAGGTATGTTGGCAAAATTCCGATTAAAATGGATTTGAAGTTGCCGCGAATCAGAGTCAACGATGATGGTATCAATTTTCGTGTATTTATTCAATCGGAGAGGAGAATCTGCCTTAGTGTTAGTGGCAAGAAATCGTTCTACACTTTGGTAAGCTTTTTTTGTGGTCCGATCCATACTGGAATAGTCATAATCGGTGCTCACTGGTTTGTTCGAAATACAGGAAAATAGAATTGCAACGAGAACAAATGTGAGAAAATACTGATATCGATTCATACGCTGAGGCTCCAAATGATAGGCCACTAACATAAGAAAACCAAATTGCTTTTCAATTAGTCAAAGTTGGTATTTGATTGAGGAAGGATACTAGAAACAAAAAAGCCCCTGATTTCTCAGGAGCTTAATGCGGGACCGATCCCGACGCTTGGTCGGGACGACCTCCATTCATTGACTTGTACCCTTAATAAGGTTCAGAAGCAATTCCCTCCGCCATTTCTTGAGCTGCTTCTCCCTGATCATAGCTTCACTTCGAGAAGAATAGCGCTCAGTATATATGACTTTCCAAGGACCTTTGAATTTGGTCGACTTTACACGATTACTATTATGTCTTTCTAATCGCGCTTCAAGGTTGGCCGATTGCCCGATGTAAAACTTGCCAGTCTTGCTTTCTAATATGTATATGTAATAATTCATGATACAAAAAAGCCCCTGATTTCTCAGGAGCTTAATGCGGGACCGACCGGGATCGAACCGGCGACCTCCGGCTTGACAGGCCGGCGTTCTAACCAAGCTGAACTACGATCCCAAAAATTTCAAATGGCTTAGTCTTTTTTCCTGTACATGATGGAGACTGGAATAATTACCAGGTAACCAATGAGCAGTACAATGGGCGAAACCGAGAGTGCTTGTACACTGTTTAGTTCGCCTGTACCCATCAACACATATCCAAGAATAATGACAATAAGCCCTGCTATGAAAAGAAAATAATTTGTTCTCGTAAAGGGTAACTCAGAGAGCCAGTGTTTGGTGTCGTTGTTGCCTTCACTTATCATAGCGCGGCGAATATAGATGGTGACAAATAGGTGCGCAAATAAAAATCATTTATTTGTTTAAATATTTACACTCGTTGACATGCCAAATGACCCCTTCTATATTGATAGACTTTAGAAAGGAATTTGTGCTTGAAAAGGATTATGCGCTACGCTCTTACAGCTCTCATTATTCTCTGTCTGGCGGGCATTACTAGTCTCTATCTTGTTTTTGATTCAAGACCAGACAAGTCTGACGACGAACTTGCCCATATAGTTATTCGTGATGGAAGCTCGTTGAGTTCTATTGCCCAGCAACTTTACGAGGCAGATATTATATCCTCACCAGAATCATTCAAGGTAGCGGCAAAATTACTTAATAGAACTCGAGCCATCTATCCCGGTGCCTATTCCATTCCAAAGGGGCTTACAAATACTGAAGCCATAGAAGCGCTAGCACATGCAAAGGCAATAGAGGTTACGGTCACTATCCCAGAAGGTTTACGCTCTGATGAAATCATCGGAATTCTGAGCCGCCAATTAAACTTGGACTCACTCAAAATGATGAGCCTTCTCACTGATTCAACACTACTCAGTATTGCCGGGGATGGATTTACACATCTCGAAGGTACACTATTTCCCGAGACCTACCGTTTTCTGGAAAATAGTGATGAATTTATGGTGATGGCAAAAATGGTTAGACACTTTAGGGAGAGTGTGGATCCAGAGATGCTTGAACTAGCAGCAGCTCTGGGATTTGATCTCCAACGTCTTATCACCTTTGCCTCACTGGTTGAGAAAGAAACAGCCAGGGAAGATGAACGAAGATTGGTTTCCTCAGTCTATCACAATCGAATTCAAAAAAATATGCTCCTCGGTTGCGATCCAACGGTGATATATATGCTGGTGCGGCGGGGCGAATGGAATGGAAATTTGCAGCGCAAACATTTTGCAATAAATGATCCCTACAATAGTTATTTAAAAAGGGGGCTTCCACCAGGTCCGATTGCCAACCCTGGATTAGCCAGCATCCATGCCGCTCTCAACCCTGAAAAAACAGATTTCTTATATTTTGTCGGAAAAAATGATGGCACTGGTGCTCACGATTTTTCTAAAACCCTCCGCGAGCACAATAATAAAGTGAATCGCTATCAACGCCGGAGATCCAACAGATGAACAATGTCCTGGCTGGACTAAATCCTCAACAACAAGCTGCAGTTGAAGCCCTGGAAGGACCGGTTCTTATTTTCGCCGGCGCCGGTAGTGGAAAGACCCGTGTATTAACCCATCGGATAGCAAATATGATTTATAGTGGGACTGCCCAGCCCCATGAAATTCTGTCTGTCACCTTCACCAATAAAGCCGCTGGAGAAATGCGTGAACGTATCAAACGCATACTGGGAGCGGATCGATCTCATGTCAATATGGGAACCTTCCATTCCATTTGTGCTCGAATACTCAGACGTGAAGCACTCTATATCGGCTATGAGCAAAGTTTTAGTATCTATGATGATGAAGATGGCCAAAAAGTTGTCAAGAAGATCATGAAGGACCTTCAAATATCAATCGATGTCATCAAACCTAACTCCGTGTTTTATAATATTAAGCAATTCAAGTCTCAGATGATATTTCCGGCTGAGGCAACTGATCTTGCGATGTCCACCTTTGATGATACCGTGGCCAAGATTTATGGGATTTATCAATCGGAGCTCAAAAATAGCAGTGCCATGGATTTTGATGATCTCCTGTTAAAACCTCTGGAACTCTTTGAAAAGAACCCGCATATCTTGAAAAAATATCAGGATCAATTCAGATTTATAATGGTGGATGAGTACCAGGACACCAACAAGGCTCAATTCCAGTTTGTGGAAGCGTTGAGCCACGAGCATAAGAATTTGTGTGTGGTGGGAGATGACGATCAATCCATTTATGGCTGGCGTGGAGCTGATATTGGAAACATTCTGGATTTTCAGCAGCATTTTCCAGGGGCAAAGATATTTAAGCTTGAACAGAACTACCGATCCACTAAAACTATTCTGGCTGCAGCATCTGCCGTAGTCAAACTCAATGAAAAGCGAGCCGCCAAGGAATTATTTACTGAAAGTGCCGATGGCGACATCATCAAGGTGCTTGAAGGGCGGAACGAATTGGATGAAGGCCGTCTCATTGTGGATGAGATCCAGTCAGTTTGTCGTCGCAATAAACATGGCTTCCAGGATGTAGCATTACTCTATCGCACAAATGCCCAATCCCGACCACTTGAAGATGTATTACGGCGGAATGGTGTACCGTACCAGATTATCGGCGGCACCAAATTTTATGATCGTATGGAAGTAAAAGATGTCCTGGGGTATTTCAGACTTATTGTAAATCCCTTGGACAACATCAGTTTCATGCGGATAATTAATAAACCTACGAGGGGAATAGGGAAGACCAGTCAGGATGCCATCAATGCCTTTGCCATTGATCAGGGCATTTCCCTTTTTAGCGCTGCCACCCGTGCTCAGGAATACGGCTTAACCTCGCGGGCTTTTAATAAGGTCATCGAGTTTGTGCAGTTGATTGGAAAATATTCAAGCCTACTCAATGAGTTGAATCTGGAGGAGTGGGCTCGCGTCTTTGTTGACGAACTCGGTTTTGTCAACCAGTACAAAGCAGAGGGAACTGCAGAGAGTGAAGTTCGTGTGGATAATATTTACGAATTACTCTCAGCAGTGTCTGAATATGCTCAGAGAGCTGAAGAGCCCAATTTGACGGGTTATATGGAAGAGGTCGCTCTACTTACCGATATTGACAAGTTTAATCAGGATAAGCAACAGGTCACATTGATGACCCTGCACAGCGCAAAAGGGCTTGAATTTCCAGTTGTGTTTTTGACTGGAATGGAAGATGGACTCTTCCCATTACAGCGTTCAATTGACGATAATGAGGCTCTTGAAGAAGAGCGAAGACTTTTTTATGTAGGCTTGACACGAGCCATGGAACGTGCATATTTAAGTGGTGCTCAAATGAGGCAGCGATATGGAGAGACGATGTATAGCCGTCCTTCGCGATTCCTCGAAGAAATACCAGCTCATTTATTAGATTATTCAACAAGAAGTATCAGCGATTTTACCCGCGAGGACTATCGCAAAAAACCTGGAGTAAAAGTGACTCGAACCAAACCCACAAAGCCTGCGCCAAAACAGACAACTGGTATGCGTCGGGCAATGGGTACCCTCAATCAACATGAGCCTGGGGTTTATGTGGCTGGCATGCAAGTAGGCCACAAAATCTTTGGGAAAGGCAAAATACTCACAGTTGAGGGAGCTGGTCCAGAGGCTAAAGTCACGGTCATGTTCCAGGGTAACGTCAAAAAGAAGTTGATTGCCAAGTTTGCTAATCTTGATGTTACAGATTGATTCTTGAATACCTGCATATCCTGAAGTAAGCAATACACCCTTTCATTTCCAACTTTTGGGGGAGCAACACCCCACAGAGTTCTCATCTAATAGATTCTTAATTTAAATGAGACTTATTTGCACTTGCGTAGATGAGATTCATTCTTATTTTTAAAATGAGAGGAGAAGAGATTATGTCTGCAGCAGAAAATCAACAACTAAAACAAGTGCTCAGAGAGCATGAACTAAAGGCAACAACTCAACGAATTGCTCTTTTAAAATTATTAGATGCAACCCATGAGCATTTTGATGCCGAAGAGATTTACCTGGAGTTGCTCAAGAAGCAAAAAAATGTGAGCCGGGCAACTGTGTATCGCTCCCTTGAAGCTCTAGCAGAGCAGGATCTGGTTACCCGATTGGATTTTGGAGACGGTCGGATGCGCTTTGAGCGAAGTAAGGGCGAAGATGAACACCATGATCATCTCATATGTGAGGAATGTGGCAAGGTCATCGAATTCTTTAATCTGGAAATGGAAGCCCAACAGCTATCAGTTTGTGAAGAAAATGATTTCACTCCCTCGACTCATACCATGCACATTTTTGGAATCTGTTCTGATTGTAAGAAACCCCAGTAGATGCGAGTCTATCCCAAAGAGTACCTGTTGAAATGATGGAAACATCCAATGTTTAATTTTAAAAGACCACGTCATAAGCTTCATATATCTGATGAAAATGATTTACGTCTCAGTGATTTAAAGCCGGGTGAAAAAGGTCGCATCACCGAAATTGGGGGAAGTGAGAATTTTCGTCATCGACTGATTGAGATGGGTCTTACACGTGATGCAGAAATATGTGTGGATAAATATGCCCCCCTCAGGGATCCGATGGAACTTATTGTAAAAGGTTATCACCTATCCTTACGGGGGATGGATGCGGAAAAAATCGCTGTGGAGCGCATAGTCTAAGATGAATTTTAACATCGCAGTCGCTGGAAATCCCAATTGTGGTAAAACCACCATATTTAATGCCCTGACTGGTGCAAAGCAGCGGGTGGGAAATTGGCCTGGAGTAACTGTTGAGAAAAAATCAGGACACTACAATCAATCAGACCACAAATTTGACGTTATTGATCTCCCTGGCACTTACTCATTAGCCGCCTTTTCTGCCGAGGAAACAGTTGTTCGCCAGTACCTGGAAAATGATGAGGCTGATGTCGTAGTAAATATTATTGATGCCTCAAACCTTGAGCGAAACCTCTTTCTTACCACTCAACTCATAGAATTGGGGAAGCCTCTGGTCCTGGTTCTCAATATGATGGATATGGCCAATGAAAAGGGGCTACAAATTGATGTGGATACCCTGGCTACCCTTTTAGGTGCCCCCGTAGTTCCTGTAGTTGGGCGCACTGGCGAGGGTATTGATCTTCTTAAGGAGAAGATCTTACGTGTGAGCACCGAAATTTCAATGAAAGCGCGTTTAATTGATATTTGCTATCCCAGAGATCTTGAAATAGAAATTGATAAACTCCATCAACTCATTCAAGTGAATGATGTCACTGACAAGCATAGTCGATGGACCAGTATCAAACTGTTAGAATCAGACAAGCAAACTCGTGATGAAGTTCGGCTCCATAGCAATGGAACAGATATACTTGACCAGGCCAAGATCTCCGTTGGCAGGATTGAGGGATTATTCAAGGATACCGGTCGCGCCATCATATCCAGTGCCAGGTACGGTTTTATTCAAGGTGCTATGCGTGAATGTGTTGTTGAAAGTCTGGTAGATTCTGTGGACTATAGTCGCCAGATAGATCGAGTCCTCACAAATCGTTGGTTGGGTTTGCCAATATTTGGTCTTTTCATGTGGCTTATGTTTAAACTGACTTATGACATAGGCTCGATACCCATGGATTGGATTGATAGGGGTCTTGTCGCTCTTATGAATTTTATCTCAGACTTGTTACCTGACAGTATGTTTGCCAGTTTATTGGTGGATGGCGTCATCGGCGGTGTGGGGGCCATTGCAGTATTTTTACCCAATATTTTTATTTTATTCTTAATTATTGCCGTGCTGGAAGACTCAGGATACATGGCCAGAGTAGCCTTTATCATGGACCGGGTCATGCACAATATTGGTCTTCATGGAAAAGCCTTCATTCCTATGATTATGGGGTTTGGCTGTAATGTACCGGCAATAATGGGGACCCGTATTCTGGAATCACGCCGAGATAGAATTCTCACAGTTCTCATAAACCCCTTTATGAGTTGTTCCGCCCGTTTACCTGTATACGTTCTCGTAGCTGGTGCCTTTTTTCCTGAAAATGCCGCAACAGTAATATTTTCAATGTATATCCTAGGTATTGTTGCCGCTATTGGAAGTGGTAAGCTTTTTAGCCGAACCATTTTGAAGGGTATGTCCAAACCATTTGTCCTGGAGTTACCCCCATACCAACGTCCTACCTTGCGTTCACTTGTTCTGCATACCTGGGAGCGTGGTTATCTTTTTATCCAGAAAATGGGGACCGTTATCCTGGTTGGATCAGTCATCATCTGGGTTCTGGGGTATTTCCCAACTGAGGTTGAACTGGATAGGGATTATGGAAGCGAACGAACCACTCTGACACTAGAGTACGACTCTCAATTTATAGCCCTGGAATCAAAATTTAAAAAATCTGTCGATCAGGATCGTTCAGGGTACCACTCAGAGATGATAGTCTATGAATCCAGCTCCAGCTATCTGGAACTTCTTGAGCAGTATCAGCTATTGAAGAAAGAATTAAGCAGCGAGAAGAACCAACAGCTCTCTAGTCTCCGTCAGCAGGAGATAGGAGATATAACAGAGCAAAAATGGATTGGACGCGTGGGGAAAATTTTTGAACCCATCGTAAGACCTCTTGGATTTACCTGGCGAGAAAGCGTGGCACTTATCACAGGTTTTGTCGCTAAAGAAATTGTTGTTTCAACCTATGGTGTCCTGTTTGGCGTTGGTGAGGATGTCGATGAAGGAAGTCAGGGTGTTATCAGTGGATTAAGGTCTTCAGGGATGACCCCTTTGGTGGCATTAAGCTTCCTGGTCTTCACTTTACTTTACACGCCATGTTTGGCTACGGTGGCAGCCATTAGGCGGGAAACGGGCACCTGGGCTTATACCTTATTTTCAATCGCCTATTCACTAGGGCTTGCTTACTCTTTAGCTTTTGCTGTAAGCTACTTTGGGAGGATGTTTAATTGGCTCAGTTAATTGATATCCTGCTGGTGATCCTTGCTGTCGCCATCGCCTTCTGGTATACAGTGAAGTATTTCTATAATCTGGGGAAGACTCCTAAAAGTGAGTCAATTAGCTGCGGTGGCTGCAATTCTTCCTGCCACACGGATATACCTGATAATCCTTCACTAGGATTGCTTAGAAATAAAAAATAAAACTGGGTTGATCAGTATTTATGAGCACCCATACCTAGATAATCATCTATCTGATGGGCAACTTCTTTGATCAATTTTGTGCGTTCACGATGCTCTAGGAAGGCACTTTTAAACCCACTAATGATAAAATCCTTAAAATCTAGCATGTTGAAATTAAAAGTTTCATAGGCCAGCATATACTCATCAACTAGAGTGACCCCGCTGATGAGTCGGTTGTCCGTATTTAGACTTAATCTCAATCCATAATCATGATAAAACTTGAGGGGATGATTGCTCATTTTGCCAATGCTTCCGGTTTGAGAATTGGAAGTCAGACAAACTTCGAGACAAATGCGGTGATCATTGATGTAATTCATGAGATCACCATCCTCCCTGAGACGGGTTCCGTGGCCAATTCGGTTTGCACCACAGTAGTGTATGGCCTGATGAATGGACTGTGGACCATAGGCTTCACCAGCATGTAGCGTCACATTGACGTTGTTGTTTCGGATGAGATAGAAGGCTTCTAAATGATCCTTGGCAGGAAAATTTTCTTCAGCCCCGGCCAGATCATAACCAATAACGCCTCTGTACTTATACGCAATGGCTAGCTCAGCAAGTTCAATGGAGGATTCTATAGAAAAATTTCGGATCCCACAAATAATGACCCCAGTACTGATATTGAATTCATGTTCTGCTTCCCGAAGACCTTTGATAACCGCATCCAGCGATTCCATGGGGGTCATGCCCTTGTCCTTGTGGAGAATGGGGGAGTATCGAACCTCCAGATGGCGAACATTTTCAGCTGCAGCATCTTCAGCCAGTTCAAATGCTGCGCGTTGCAGGGCTTCAGGAGTTTGGAGTACGGCCAGGGTAAATTGAAACTTTTCAATGTACTCTTCCAGGTTTTTTACTCGTTTTTGCACGACTACTGCTTTTCTGAGTCCATCTACATCTTTGGCTGGTAATTCAATCTTATCCTTCTGAGCCAGATCCAGCATGGTCTCCAAACGTAAAGATCCATCGAGATGACAGTGGAGTTCAGGCTTGGGAAGTTCTATTAAAAAATCTCTGCGAACCGGTTTCATCAATTTTCTCCGACTTGAGTTCTATCAGCTTTCAATGTGGTGATGAACCAAATGGCAATGGCCACTACCAGAATAGGTCCCAGCCAGCCAAAACCATCATAGTTAGGCCACCAATCTTTATCTGCAGTGAGGAAAATTGGCAATGCCACCAGAATTCCCATGATAGCTTCGCCGGTAATCATTCCTGCTGCTAATAGTAAACCCTTCTTCCTGGTAGAGTCGGTTGCACCCATTTTGTCACCAAAATGAGCCAACATTCCACCAATAAAAATGGGAGTGGTCAAAGAAATGGGTAGGTAAATACCAACTGCCACGGCCAGGATTGGTATTCTAAAATCAGATCCATTGCGTTCCTGACGAATATCAAGAGCAATGATAATAACACCAATGATGGCACCCATAATGACCATGTCCCAGGGCAGGTTCCCCTGGAAAACACCTTCTGCCACAGCTTTCATTAAAGTGGCCTGAGGTGCAGATAAGGTGGGCGAACCGATAGTGTAAGCTGTGTGTAAAATATCGAGTACAACGCCAAGCACGATGGCAGCGCTTAAGACACCAATCACCTGCATGACCTGCTGCTTCCAGGGTGTTGCTCCAACCAGATGTCCAGTTTTTAAATCCTGGAGGTTATCACCGCCAATGGCAGCCGCATTACATACTACGGCGCCTACCATGATGGCAGCAGCCGCACCTTGCAGCGATCCAGATCCGAGGATGGCCAGGAGCAGGAGTGATGCGAATAATACTGTGGCCACAGTAACCCCCGAAATTGGGTTATTTGAAGAGCCGACAACTCCAGCCATATAAGCGGCTACGGCTGAAAAGAAGAATCCAAAGACCATCATAATAATGGTGATTAAAATGGCCAATTGAGGTGTTGGCAGGATATCATTATAAATCATAAAGACGGGGATCATGAGAACCAGCAGAGCAATGGCCACATACTTAATGGGAATGTCATTTTCTTCACGTTTTAGCTCTTCACCACTCTGAACTTTACTGTATGCTTTTAAACTCGCTTGTATCCCAATCATGAGTGGTTTGAAAAGTTTAATCAAGGACCAAATACCGCCTACAACCATGGCACCCACACCCAGATACCTGATTTTTGTATCCCAAATAGTATTTGCTGCATCCAGAGCATCCCCTTCGTATCCATAAACTGCAGTGTAAATGGGAATAGCGAAGAACCAGGATATGAGTCCACCGGTAAAAACCAGGATACTGATATTTCTACCAACGATATAGCCGACTGAAATCAAGGCAGGCGATAAATCCATTCCAAATCCAAAGACGGAACGACCCAGATGAGTTGCACCCTCCATGGCAGAATGCCAAAGGGCAAAGCCTTGTTGCCCCAGTTTCATCAACGCTGCTGATACACTGGCCAGGGTAAGCAAACGTAAACCACCCTGGACCTCATCCTCAGCACCGCTACTCTTGGCATTTCCAGCTTCTAACACAGCTGCAGTAGCAATTCCCTCAGGATAGGTCAGTTTTGCTTCTACAATCAGGGCACGACGCAGAGGAATTGTGAATAGGACACCAATTAATCCACCCACGCTGGCGATCTTGGCTATTTCCAGGTAATCAAAGGTTTCCCAATATCCCATGAGTAGTAAGGCAGGAATGGTGAAGATGACACCAGCAGCCAGTGACTCACCAGCCGATGCAGCTGTTTGAACGATATTGTCCTCAAGAATATTGTGCTTCTTGAATAAACTTAAAACACCCATACTGATAACAGCAGCTGGAATTGAAGCAGAGGCTGTCATACCTGCGAAGAGACCCAGATAGGCATTAGCGCCTGCCAGGACCATGGATAGAATTATGCCGAGGAAAACTGCTTTAACGGTGATTTCAGGTAATGGCTTACTCACGATATCCCTTTCTTATCTTGATGTGACCGCAAAGATAAGGGAGATTAAAAAGGGGGAAAGTGCTAATTAATTTGAAAACTGAGAGGATTATAGGAAAGAATTATCATCGTTCTTTCGATTTTCAGCCTTAAGAATATCAAAATAAGTCTGCCATTTTAGAGTGATCTCGTCTGGTGGAAGTTTAAAGCTATGCCTGACACCCCCTACACCGATAGAAACAGCATTGAAATAATCCATCGTAAATATCGTGATGCTCGATAGAGTCCATGAGTGAATCAATTTTTGCTTATCAGATAGTGCTACTCTCTGATTTGAGAGTGTCAAACTTAAATCACTTCCCTCAACCACAGTCTTCTCATTTGTATATCTCAATATAGGGGTGTGGAGATGAACTGATTCACCATTTTCCAGGGCAAATGAATGCTCAAGATTAAGGGGATATTCTAAAACATCATTTTCTATTTTATTAATCCATTGAATGCTGGAGATAGATTCTTTTTCTGTGGAAGTTTTCAAAGAATAATCATTTGCCACCAGCCACTCAGTATTGCAATGGTTACACTTGACACTATGACCTGAAATGACCTCAATTGAATTGCGGGTATGACACTTATAACATGCCCATAGTAAGTGCTCCATGCCTCTGGTAATTGCTCTACTTTTCACAGGACGGAAGATTTTCTCCTCTGCAAAGATTTGGGTTTTGATTTGGTGCTCTAAATCTTTTAAATCCGATTGAGTTTCTAGTGGAATTAAGGGCTTGAAGGAGGCAGTGACCTTCCCGCGCCTGCGATTTGGCGCCCATCTGGGCCATATCTCATAGGCACCATCCAGATGAACTGGTAATATGGGTACCTTACAGTGTTGGATTAATTTTAAGGTTTCCTTAAGGATTGGTAGGGGAGAACCATCTGTTGATCTGCCACCCTCTGGGAAAATGCATACAACCTGACCCTTTTTTATCATTCTAATCATGGTGCGGATTGATTTTAAGTCCTGTTTATGTCTGCGCATGGGAAAGCTACCAGTTCCCTTGAGTAAAAATCGCATCAAATGGGTCGTGAAGATATCAGCAGTTGTCACAAATTTAATTTCATAGGGTACAAATATGGCAAACAAGAATGGATCCAGATAGCACTCATGGTTTGATACGATTAGAAAGGGTTTGTTATGAGGAATATTATCAACTCCCTCAACTTTAACTCTATACCATGGCCGAATAATCAGCATACCTATAAGCCACACAAACTGTGAGCGAAAACTAATTTTGAGATTTTCGGCTATCTTAAATTTCCAATACCAGAAGGGAACATTTTTTCTGTATTGAAGATATGAGTTACCCAAAGTCCTAGATAGGAGCGGTTCCTGGACCAGGAGAAGCCAAAGGAGGTAAATCAAAGAAATACTGAGAGAAAGCAGCAAAACCCACCCGTCGAAACCTGTGAGTACAAATAATATTCCAAACTGGTAGATCGAGAAAAACCAAAAAAATGGTTGTCGCGTTCTAGCATATAACCCTACATCCACTAGACGTGAACTTTTTGTAGAGAAGTAAAGTTTACCATCTCCAAATCTTAGAATTAATAGATCAGAACTCATCATCCCATATAGACCAAGTAGAATGAATATCCCTCCCAGAAGCGAACTTAGAGTTTCAGGAGTTGGATCATGAATCAGTCCAGGTGAGATATAGAAAACACAGGGGATTATGGACAATTTAATGACCAGGCCCAAAAAATTGCGCGCTATTCTGAGTCCATTTTCCATAGCAAACATTTTAATAGAATTTTGAGAACGTTGATATAGAATAAAACGCAATATTTTATTTCAGAATAGTGCCGTTATGACCTTGCCCTCCCAAAGAACACCGAATATATTCAGGCTTACGGTTATTGAGCTCGGAATTGGTCTTGATGGTTTTAAGACATCTAATAGAGTTAAAAGCACTAAATATTTTTGTGCAATTGGGAATCCCATTAAATGAAATTTGAGACAGAATTTAAAAATGATACTCTCATTGTGAGAGTTCAAAATACAACTTTTGACATTCGTGGAGTGAAGGCATTTAAGCGTGATATTTTCATGGCGATTGCTGAAGCAGACTTCAAGAATATTATCATCAACATGGAAAATGTCAGAATGGTTGACAGTACAGGTCTGGGCGGATTACTCTTTGCCAAACGCCAGGCAACGATTAAGGGTGGGGAGTGTTTCCTGGTGAAACCGCAGCAGAAAATCGCTTCCCTCATCAAGATATCCAAGTTGGATGATGTATTTACCATCGTTGATGACGAGGAGACTGCTTTAAAAAAATAAATGCAACATTTGTGGGATAAAAAAAAGCGACCTTGGTCGCTTTTTTTTGGTTTCTTTTAGAAAAAGAAACAGGGACAACTAAAATCCGGAAGCGGGGGAATACGACCAGACCGATGTCCCTGTAAAATCATGATAAAAATAGTAGTCAATAGGGCTCATGTCAATGATTTATATTAGAATAATTGAAGGAAAATCGTCAATAGTATATAAATATTGGGGTGACTCATTTATATTGTTTATCTGTAAGGATTCGTAGGGTAGGCATGACACAGTTAGGAGATCAGCTATGAAAGCAGGGCGGAGTATTTATAAACTTGGAATTTTGGTTGTATTGTTGAGTACAATCTCCTGTACATATTTTAGTGAACATGCGAAGCTGGAAAGAAGTGCACGCGATTCATATGGCCGGGCAGATTATGATGCAGCCGTTTTTGTGTTGGCGCGGAGCCTTCAAATGAGTCAGGATTATGACAAAAGCCAGATTCTTATGGCGGATGCTTTTCTAATGGCAAATCGCGTTCATGAAAATAGAATTTCTGAGTTGGAATCCAGCTCTGATGACTTCAGATATGATGGTCTAGCTCGTGAATACCAGAGCTTAGTGAATCTTCACGATGCTGTCAAGAATTTGCCTCCAGTTCGCCATCCTAAAACTGGAGTACTCCTGGAACTGGAAATAGTTGATTATTCAGATCAGCTTGCCGAGGCAAAACAATTGGCAGCTGAATCTCATTATGCTGCCGGTGCAGCCCTCTCCCTCTCACTTGATTTATCCCAGCAAAAAGCCGCAGCAAAACAATTCAAAAAAGCTTTCAGCTTTGTTCCAGGATATAAGGATTCTGAATCCAGGTATGAGGCAACCAGGCAAGCTGGCGTAAAAAGAATCGCTGTATTCCCCTTTGAAGATTTAAGTGGTAAGAATAAAAGGTATGGAGCCATCGAAGAGTTGGTGGTGGATCAAATGGTGACCTCGGTCATGAAAGATCCTTCGGCTACGGAATTTCTGGAGCTTATCAGTCGTGATCAATTGGATCGTGTAATTGCTGAGCAAAAGTTGGGACTCTCCGGCATGGTGAATGAAGAAACCGCCATGGAAGTAGGAGCCCTACTGGGTGTCCATGAAATATTAACGGGAAAAATAACACAGATTATTTATACCCCGGTACAGACTGTGAATAGAGAATACAAAGAAGCAAAGCGGGTAGTTGTTGATACTGAAAAGTACAAAAATAAAGAGGGTAAGACCAAGACTCGCAATATTTACGCTGACGTTGAGGCGAAGGTCAGACACTATACCCGCACGACTAAGGCAGTGATCAAGGGATCCTACAGGATTGTGGATGTACGCACATCAAAAGTTATTAAAAGTGAAGCTTTTGAAGGAAAATCAAATTTTTCTACTGAGTGGGCAGTTATAAAAGGAGACTCCCGAGCGCTCAATTCACGTACTGCACGACTTGCCAGGAAGGGTGAAACCGTGGCTCCTGTTGGTGGAGAAATGGTGAGCCAAGCAGCCACTGATCTGGCCAACTCCCTGAGCAATTCACTGAAGATATATGCCCGCTAGATATTGAGCCGAAATTTATTCTCAGGTCTCATCCGGTTTGAGAATTGAAAAAAGATAGACAGCGATAAAGGCAATAATAAATGCTGAAAATCGAACGCTTACCCAATCACCGAATAGATCCATAACAGTAAATAGCGTTCCAGTAATCATTCCTGCAATAACACCTACCCGACTGATTCGCTTCCACCAAAGTGTCAACAGGAGTGCCGGTCCAAAGGATGCTCCAAGTCCACCCCAGGCATAGCTTACCGTTTCAAACACAAGATTGGTAGATTGCCAGGCCAGATAAAAAGCTAATAATCCGATCATTATGGTAAGTACACGCCCAATGGTGAGCAAGTCGAAGCGATTTTTCAGTTTCTGAAAATAGTTGCCTATGAGATCCTCGGTGAGGACCGTAGTAGAAACCAGTAACTGACTATCTGCAGTTGACATCATGGCAGCAATAGCACCAGATATAAAAATTCCCGCAACCCAGGGATGCAAAAGATTTTGAGCCATAATGGGCATCAACTTTTCTGGATCACTCAAGGAGGCAACGGCCGTTAACTGTTGACCTTCAAAACTCATACTGCCAGCCTGGAGTAGAAAATATCCAGTGAGCCCAATAAACATGCTTCCAAAAAAGGCGGGCACAGCCCATGAAATGGCGATGCGGCGGCTGATTTTGATGTTCGAGGCTTTGTCGATTGCCATAAACCGCGTAACAAGATGAGGTTGCCCCATGTAGCCCAATCCCCAGCTCAGCCCGCCAATGGCGGCTGCCAAAGCCGCCATGCCCGCCTTTCCTGCGAACAGGCTGGCTCCATTGAAATGAAAATCAACTTGTTGGAGTGCATTAATTTCAATAAATGCCACCAGAGGCAATATGACCAGGGTGCCTATCATGATAACGCCTTGCACCATATCTGTCCAGGCCACAGCCAGAAAACCACCCATTAGGGTGTAAAACACAATGATGACGGCACCGATAAGCATGCCTTGCATGTGCGTGATACCAAAAGTGACGTTTAATACTTTTCCAGCACCAGAAAACTGGGCTGCTACATAAAAGGTGAAAAAGAAGGTGATGATCAGGGAAGCCAGAATTCTGAGTATACCTCGCTCATCCCCAAAACGTTTCGCAAATAACTCAGGCAAGGTTATAGCGTTAAATTCTTCTGTCGCTTCTCTCAGACGCTTGGCGATAAAGAACCAAGAAAAAATGATCCCGGAAATGCAGCCCACAACTGTCCACAATTCTAGTAACCCTGCCACCAATGCGGCCCCTGGTAACCCCAGAATTAACCAGGCTGATTCCCCGGAAGCCCTCTCTGAGAAGGCGATGACCCAGGGTCCCAGACGTTGACCACCCAACGCAAAGTCCTTCATGGATTTGGTGAGGTGAGCAGTATAAAATCCGACTCCCAGAATAAGCATGAGATAGAGTATAAATCCTAGAGTGACAGGGTCCATGGAGGCGTTCCTTTAGATATGCTGTGTTTTTTGTTGGGCTACGTGGAGTAAGGTAAAACAAACCATGACATCGAGTTAGCTATTTTCTGTTTCCCGAGAAGTTGAAACAGACAAAGATCAATTGATCATAAAAGCATTATTAGCCCCGCGAAAATTGACTAAATTCAGCCCGAAATGAACAGCATAATTTCCACTAAAATCCATCTGAAGTGTCTGACCCTGCTTCTATTCCTTATGACAGCTGGATTTGGTCAGGTTGATAGCTTGACAGTTTATCCAGAATTTGACAGCCAATTATTGAAACTGAAAGTGCCAGATGCTTTTCAACGCAGTAGCTTGAAACTTGAAGTGTTTTCCGATTCCTCCTGGCAATTGTATCGAGGCACTGAAGCACTGAGTTTTTCACAATCATTGCATCTTCTGGGTCAGGAAAGTGTCCTGGTCGATTATGAGGAACATCTAGCCAGGGAAGCTGGATTCTTGAAGGACTTTCGCTCAAGGCGCGTCTTTTCAATGATCAGCTCAATTGGTGGTGTTACCTATCTGGCAATTATATGGAGTAAGGGGTGGGTTTATCAAATACCCGGTTATGCTGCTATCATGATTGGTGGAGTACGCTACTTTGAGAGTAGGCAGTATGAAATACAAGCACTACGAGAACAGTATTATTTACAGACACTGATTAGTGCTGCCAGGATAGAGAGACTGGTTGATGATTATAACTTCAGACTTTATCAATATTTATCCACTGCGGGAATTCAATTCAGTGATAACTAGAGCCATTGTAGTAGCCTTTCTCCTGCTTGGTTCCTGTTCTCAGGGGTTTTCATTTGAGATTTACCATAATCCACCTGATCATTTTCTCCAGGGGGTCCCTGGACAGCTGGAAGTCATTTTGCCTCACTACCTTGCTGATCCTGATTTTGTCAAACTCTTCATTCGAGAGCAGGGTAAAATGGTCTATCAGGAACTAACTTTTTATGAAGAAAGTGGTGCCTGGTACTGCGATATCCCCGCAGCCTATATGAATGGTGATAAGCTAAGCTACTATATTGGTGCCTCATTTGGTCCAGCGGGACTAGCGGCATTTCCAGCTGAAAATCCAGATACCAATCCAGTACAAGTCCCTCTATTAAAATTTATCACCAAGAACCGCAAATTTGAACCAAAGCTAATTCAAGATGTTATTGTCGATCATATTGTCACTCCCTGGAAGCCTAAGCCACTTCGAAGATCAAATAATTTCCCTGTTCTATATATTCCCAAAGCGAATCAAGCATTTATCGAGAGTGGCTATATCAAAATTGTGGGAAATGATGAGGCGACTCTTGAAGATCTATTTAGATCCATGCTGTATCTATGCCTCCAGGAAAATGCTGATGCAATCACCAATCTTAATTATTCACTCCTTTCTTCCAAGGAAGGCATGGAGACGGTTGAAGGACATATAGAATTAGAAGGTGTTTATCTAAGAAGACCTCCCCGGAATTGATTATATCCTCAGATGTAATAATTGCCTGAGGAGGGGATTCATTCTAGTTTAAGGGCCTATGCCGATAAGCGAATTTTGACGTAACATTTTATTAAGAATAATATCACAGGAGTGCAGAATGCCGGGAAAAGACGAAAAACCTCAAGAAGCTAAGAGCGTTGAGGAACCTGTTGATTTTGATAATTCAGAAAGTCGTATGACGTTTTTGAAAGGCCAGCTAAATGATATGCTGGATGGCATCAATAGTATCTATGGACAAGATCTAATGGACGAGCTCCTCAAACGTCTAGAGAAAACAGTTGAAGACTTCAACGGTGAAGTGAGCGGTTTAATTGGTAAGCTCACAGCTGGCAAAATCTTTGAGGAAGATACTCCAGAAGAAAGTTCTGAAAAGTCCGATTCATCTGAAGACGAAGTCCTAGAGGGTGACGAAGATCCTGAGAAGTCTTTCGAAGATCAAGAGGAAGAAGACCAGGATATTATTGCCCGCATGCGAAAACGTATTACACACGACTAAATAAAAATCTTTTAGTGCCAGGCAGGAAATCAATACCCCCCTCTCCACAGGAAATTGGGGATAGAATTGTACGAAATCTAGATCGAGTTCGTGGATTCCTCAGTATTCTCCAGAGTGAAATTCGCGATCCTGCCAAATCAGGACACGGTGGGGATCGAAGTCAGTGGCAGAATCATACAGAAAAACTGGATGGCCATCTGTCAGATTTAAGAGAAATTATCACTCGAAATGGCCAGGACAAAGATTCATGACAAATTCTATGCGTGATGTTGCCAGGCTGATAAAGACCTTCGATGCTGAACTTCGAAAAGAATTAAATAGTTCAAGATCAGGTCTTTTTCGAAATGATAAGGGCGAGTTGTTTATCAGATCAAATGTGCCTTTGGGACAGAGCTATCAAGATGAGGTCATTGGTATCTTTGCCGATCCAGCAGATCTGGATTTCTACTACAAAATATACTTATCTGAGGAAATCTGATATCATCTCGGTGTAGATTGGATTGGAATTTGCTTTGCGAATATCAAGTCAAAATATTCGATGATATTTTGGAAATTATTAAATGTACGATGTAATGAGGAGTAAAAGATGGCTGATAAAATAGTCCGAGTCCCAAAAGCAGTCAATGAGCCAATATTAGAGTACAAACCTGGTTCGCCGGAAAAAGTAGAACTATTAAGCATACTAAATAAAATGAAGTCAGAGGTTGTGGAAATCCCTGTCATCATAAGCGGCAAAGAGATATTCACAGGTGAAACATCAACCAATGTGATGCCCCACAATCATAAACATGTCCTGGCAAAATACCACATGGCAGGCAGCAAAGAAATTGCTCAGGCTATCGAAGCCTCACAGGAAGCCTGGAAAACCTGGTCGGTTATGCCCTGGGAATCACGTGTAGCCATCTTCAAGAAAATGGCAGTCTTATTGGCGGGTCCTTATCGTCACATTCTTAATGCAGCCACCATGCTTGGACAAAGTAAGAATGCCTTTCAAGCTGAAATTGATTCAGCTTGCGAACTGATTGACTTCTTTAATTTCAATGCGGAATATTTGCAGGAAATCTATGCTCAACAGCCTGGTTATTCACCCGACGGAATGTGGAATCAAGTTGAACATCGTTCCCTCGAGGGATTTGTATTTGCTGTTACACCCTTTAATTTTACGTCAATTGCAGGAAACTTACCCACTGCACCAGCTCTGATGGGAAATGTGGCACTCTGGAAACCAGCCTCATCCGCAGTGTATTCAGGCTATTTCCTGATGAAGATGTTTGAGGAAGCTGGATTACCAGATGGCGTGATAAACTTCATTCCTGGCAAGGGCTCGGTTGTAGGTCCCCAGGTTATTGAGAGTGAACATCTCGCCGGGATTCACTTTACAGGTTCTACTGCTGTTTTTCAAAACATGTGGAAAACAATTGGCAACAACATCGCTAAGTATAAAACCTATCCTCGTATTGTGGGGGAGACTGGTGGGAAAGACTTCATCGTCGCCCATGAATCCACAGAGATGGAAGTATTGCGAACCGCCGTGATTCGAGGAGCTTTCGAATATCAAGGTCAGAAATGTTCAGCTGCTTCGAGAGTTTACATCCCTCGTTCCATGTGGGCTGATTTCAAAGAGAGCTATATCTCCGAAGTTGCCAGAATAAAAGTTGGCGATGTTGAAGACTTTGGCAATTTCATGAATGCAGTTATTGATAAGGGAGCCTTCTCTGATATCACTGCATACATCGACTATGCAAGCTCGCATAAGGATGCAGAAATAATTACAGGCGGTAATTATGATGATTCTGTTGGTTTCTTTATTGAGCCGACCACTATTGTCACAACTGATCCTCATTTTAAAACCATGGAAGAGGAAATCTTTGGTCCTGTGGTTACCATTTATGTGTATGACGAAAGTTGGGATGATATCCTGGATATTGTAGATGGAACCAGCCCTTACGCTCTAACCGGTGCAGTATTGGCCAAAGACAGGGATGCAGTAGAGCTCGCGCTTGAAAAATTGCGTCACAGTGCGGGTAATTTCTATATCAATGACAAACCCACCGGCGCAGTAGTTGGGCAACAGCCTTTTGGTGGAAGTCGAGCATCTGGAACCAACGACAAGGCAGGGTCAATCTTTAACTTGATCCGTTGGATATCTCAACGAACCATCAAAGAAAATTTCTTGCCACCAACAGAATTTCCATATCCTTTTATGGATAGCGAGTAGATATTCAACTTTCAGGCGGGGAGTCACATCCCCGCTTGGTTCAAACCATACATCACTGAAACCGCAATCCAATTATGAATAATATTGAACAGCTAGATATTAATGATAGAAGTGTCCTACATCGACCTGCTCGAGATTTGAAGCAGGTTAGAGCCACACTAGTGCTATTGCATGGCTATGGGGCGGATGAGTATGATCTCATGGGTCTGGCATCTTACTTTGACCCTGATATCCAGGTGCTGAGCATCCGGGGCAGTGGTCTAACTCCTTATGGTGGTGCCTCATGGTTTGATATTGATATGCTCTCTGATGGCAGCCTTAGATTTAACATTGATCAGGCAAAAGTGAGCACCCTGGGCGTGATTGATATTCTTAGCAAAATGCAACTGGATGGGATTATCCAAGAAAAACAGATAATCCTGGCTGGATTTAGCCAGGGGGCAACTATTTCAAATCTGATAAGTCTGCAAAAACCAGAACTCCTACGAGCCTTGCTCATCATGAGTGGCAGATTGCCTGAAGATATGGTTGAGCTTTCCGGTGATACTACAAGATTTAATGGTCTCCCAGTTTTTGCAGGTCACGGTACCCTTGACAATGTCATTCCGATAGAATTTGGTCGTCAGATTGTTTCATTTTGGGATCCCATTGCAGACCTGGAACATCATGAATATGCTATGGGTCATGAAATTTCCCAATCAGAGCTGGAACACATTCAAGCGTGGCTTGGGCAAGTGCTCTCCAGGACTTAAAATATCCAACAAATCAGATGTGAATATCGTCCAGATAATTATCACTGGATTTTCCTGGCGATGATATTGGATCTGAATCCTGAACCTCAAGTCAATAGTCATTCAGTAAACATTTAATTAGTATTTATATTGTCACCTTTGCATATATAAGGCATCTATAGCTTTAGGAGGAAAGATGAAATTTAAAATTATTAGCATAGTATTGATGAGTGGGGTATTGATGTTTTCATGTAGTGATAATTCAGGTGGAGGTAGTGGTTCTCCTGTAGATGTGTCTGGTAAGGTTCAGGGTGGTTATCGCCATCTTCCTATAAGTATGAAAAGTGATTCAACGAAGCTGGTTGTTTACCGCGGTGACTACGTAAAATTCTACATTGACGATCAGGGTAAAGCCCAGATAGAATATCCCCTCGATATAGCTGAATTGGGTGTAAGTGTCGTTCTTAAAGACAACACCTTGGATCAGCCCTTCTTCAAAATGAAAATAACGGGTAGCTATCAATTTACAATTGGTGATAAGGTGGGAGAAATAGAGGTCGTAGAATTACGCCAATCCAACTATCGTGAATTGGGTGCTGAAGAAGCCTGGAAAATAGTAATGAAGAATCCACCTTTGCTATTAGATGTCCGAACTGCCAATGAATTTAGTAGGGGATATATAAAGGGAGCTATATTGATTCCTTTGCAAGACCTTCAAGCTAGAGCAGGTGAATTAGAGCAGTATCAGAATCAACCAATTTTGATTTACTGTGCCACAGGTAATCGCAGCACTACAGCATCCAAGATCCTTTTGGATAAGGGCTATAAGGATGTGATGAATTTGCGTATGGGAATTATGGGTTGGGCCAGTAAAGGCTATAATATCCAGTTTCAATAGAATATAATGTGACACAAAAAAAGGAGAGCATGCTCTCCTTTTTTTTATTCAACTTTTGTCCTCATCACGAGTCGAGACAGCTCTTACAGGTACCTTCCAATTCAAGATTAAAAGACTCAATCCGAAAATCATGTTTCTCAGCAAAGGATTTAAAGATGGATTGATCAATCAGCTCCACATCATACCACTTGCCACACTTGGAGCACCTGAAGTGATCGTGTTGCCCTGTATTTCCATCGTAGCGTACCATGGCTTCATCTTTTAGCTTGAGAATCTGACCACTTTCAACGAGTTGGTTCAAATTCCTGTATACTGTACCCAGGCTAATGTTGGGAATCAATTTTCTGGTCTCTTTGTAGACCCAATCAGCATTGGGGTGTACGAGCGTACTCTGTACGATCTGAAGGATGGTTTCTCGCTGACGGCTATATCTTTGTTTTATTGGTTCCATAGTCCAATAAAAGTAAGCGAAGTACTGCCAAATTCAAGTTAATAGTAATAGTTACTGTTATGTTTAATATTTAGGATGTCGCTGAAGAATACGCCAGGCAGCCGGGTACTTATTGCGAATTTGTCCCGTTTTAAGGACATGTAGCCAACCCAACCCGTACCCATTATGAATTATCAGATTAAAACCTGGTGGGTAATCTTCTCCATGACTCTTATTTATATGGGCCAGATAATCAAGAGCTTCATCAGCTGAAAGTTCGATGTATTGGATATCTCGAGATAGCCATTGATTGAGCGCTAATTCTGGAGATGGCTTGAGTTGACCATGATACACCTTTCCCATATAAAGACCTGAGCTTGTAATGCGGAGGGACCGATTTATTGCGAGATAACCCTCATAAATTGATTTGGGTATGGCGTGTCGGTGTTCCTCCCGAGTCAGGAAGGTATATCGGTCTGGAGAGTGTAACCATTTCTGGTCTTCTGGTGTCGCCAATTCAGGATAACGAATTGGTTTGCGCCTCGATTTCCCCGGAGCAGATGGGGAATCAACATTTTTGAAAGCTGCGATAAAGAATCCTTCACCCCTGATGCGGTGCGGGTAAAACCTGTAGCTGGCCTTGTCTGGACCACTATGGACAATGCCCCATGATTCAGGAATATCTAGCGGGAGGGGCGTTAAACCAGACTCTTGCTCCAGCCATTCCATATTGGCTTCATTCTCCGCTTCAGAGTAGGTACAAGTACTGTATATAAGGATGCCTCCTGTAGCCAGGGAAGGCAATACATCAGCCAGGATGCGTTGTTGTCGTCGCGAACAAAGCAACACATTGTCTTCAGACCACTCCTCGATAGCCCTGGGGTCTTTTCGAATCAGACCTTCTCCTGAGCAAGGTGCATCCACTAGGATCAGGTCAAAAAAATTGGGTAGTTTTTTGAAATATTTTGGATCACTCCTAGTCACGATATGATTATCACCACCCCAACGGGCAAGATTTTGACGAAGTATTTTATTCCTGGAAGCAATGATCTCATTGGCTACCAGGAGGGAATTATCTGTTAAGAGAGATTGAAGGTGGGTAGTTTTTCCACCGGGTGCTGCGCTAAGATCCAGGACACGGTGGTTTTGTTCGAGATCAATAACTCCTTTTAGTACATGTTCGAGAAACATGGATGAAGCTTCCTGAACATAGTATGTGCCTGCATGGAACAGGGGATCATCTGTGAATCTTGGTCTAGATTCCAAATACTTTCCCTGCTCGGTCCAGGCGATGGGAGTGGCACTGGAGTACTGATCTGTTGGTTTCCCGGGGTTCATTCGTATTGATATTGCTGGTGGTTTTCTCAGAGCTGAATAGAACTGCTCGAATTCATGACCGAGTTGTTTTCGGAGTCGATTTTCTAGGTTAGCAGGGAGCTCGATTGAAGGATCAGTCATTGTGGAAACTAAGAACAGAATATTAAAAAGAAATCAATAAGGGGTCCAAAAACAGGATTCCACCACTACACAAATAGCCAAAAAATATTTCCGCCATATCTGTTTACGGGCACTATATTTGCAGAAGTATTAGCATAGAGTAATTATTGCCAAACAGCATTAATATTTTAGAGAATAGTTTACTTTAAGCATTCTTGCCTTATATCTAAATTTATTAAGGAGTTTTGAAATATGTCGTTGTTAAAAAGCAAGTTAGAAGAGATCATCCCGAAATTTCTCGAAGAAGTAGGGGAGATAAGGAAGAATCATGGGGATAAAAAATTATGTGATGTAACTGTTGCTCAAGCATACGGCGGTATGCGTGGAGTAAAAGTTATGATTACCGAAACCTCTGCCTTGGATCCAGATGAGGGTATCCGCTTTCGTGGTTACACTATCCCAGATCTCCAGGAGAAACTCCCTCATGCCGCTGAGGGTGAAGAACCATTGCCAGAAGGCCTCTTCTATCTTCTCATGACCGGGGAGCTACCAACGGAAGAGAATATTGCTGAGATTACCAAGGAGTGGCAAGATCGTGGAGAGCTTCCTGATCATGTATACAAGGCTATAGATGCGCTTCCGAAAGATACACATCCCATGACCCAGTTCTCAGTTGGTATTGTTGCTCAGCAGACTGAATCAATTTTTGCTGCTGAATATCGCAAGGGCATCAACAAAATGGATTATTGGAAACCCGTCTATGAAGATACTATGAATCTATTAGCGCGTCTGCCAGCCCTGGCATCCTATATTTATCTTCGTTCTTACAAAGATGGCAAAGTCATTCCTGCCGATCCATCACTTGATTGGGGTGGTAACTTTGCTCACATGATGGGTTTTGACACCAAGATGTTTAGAGAGCTCATGAGAATATACCTGACCATTCATGCTGATCATGAGGGTGGCAACGTCTCAGCTCACACAACACATCTTGTTGGATCTACTTTATCGGATGTCTACTATGCATTATCAGCTGGTATGAATGGTTTGGCTGGTCCACTACACGGCCTGGCAAATCAAGAAGTGCTGCGATGGATCATGGATGTAAAAGATCAGTTGGGTGGCGGTGTTCCCACCATGGAAGATTTGAAGAAATTTGTCTGGGATACACTTGCTTCTGGTAACGTTGTTCCAGGTTATGGTCATGCTGTTCTGCGCAAAACGGATCCACGCTACTCAGCGCAACGTGAATTCGCTCTCAAGCATATGCCTGAAGATGAACTCTTCCAGGTGGTGAGTATGCTGTATGAAGTTGTTCCACCCATTTTATTGGAGCAAGGTAAAGCCAAAAATCCATGGCCAAACGTAGATGCACATTCAGGAGTACTCCTGGTTCATAATGGAATGCATGAATACGATTTTTATACGGTGTTGTTTGGTGTTTCCCGTGCCATGGGTGTGTTAGCATCCACCGTTTGGGATAGGGCCATTGGTTTACCACTCGAGCGACCCAAATCACTGACTACTGAGTACATCAAGTCTATATTATAAAAGCGGGGATCAGACCGATACAAAGCCCTGGGTAAAACCGGGGCTTTTATGTTTTAACATCATCACCTCTAGAATATTAGGGCAAATATTATTAGGTTGATCACGAGCCAATAATAAATTTGACGATTATAGTCAGTAAAATTTGTGCTAAGGTTCATGTGGGATAAACTTGAAAAAAAATAGTAAATGCAGTTAATAGATACACGGATACTCATTGTTGAAGATGAGATCGTTGTCGCCAGTGAAATCAAGCTGAGGCTTGAAGCAATGGGTTTTCAAGTTATTGGGATTGTGAACAATGGACGGGATGCTATCGCTGAAGCTAATGAACACTACCCTGACATCATCCTCATGGATATTACTCTTAAAGGCAAGATGAATGGTCTTGAAGCTACAAGAGAGATTTCCCGAGAAACCGATATCCCCGTCATCTTCATAACAGCCCACACTGATACACCAACCCTCGATTCAGCTCGAGAAGCAAGCACGCATGGGATATTCACAAAACCATTTAGTGATGATGAGCTAATGGTTGCGATTCAACAGGCAACCATCTCAAAAGTGATGACGAATTATCTTGAAGCTGAGGATAAGAGAAAAGACGATGCGGATAATGCTGAGGGTGAAAAAGAGGATTAAATTCTTTTGTAACTACACCGTCTTATAAGTATTTGACCAGGCCTCCCTGGTCTTTTTCAATTATAAAACCGAATTTATAGAAATATCCAGGATGAAGAAATCCTGTAGTAATCATCTTTTTCTTAGCATTTCGCATCCTATTTACGAATTCATTCAGAAGACCCCTGCTGACCCCACCACCGCGGTGGTTGTCTGAGACTACCACCTTATCCATGTATATGACTTCTTCACCCTGATCCAGATAGAAAAGACCACCAATGACACTGCCTTTCTTATTTAATGCCACCAGGAATTTGTGTTCATGAGTGAAATTGACATCCATGCGAGCTTTTACAAAATGTTGTTGTAGCTGAATGATTTCCTTGGGATGCATGGCTCGTCTAATCCGAAAAGTGGTTCCTTTGCTATCATGCCGTGAGATCATAATCTCTATCTCATCCATAGCCGTGGAGCGAGTAGCAATAAGCTCAATATCCTCGCTAGGGGGCAATTCAGGAAAGGCTAGTCTTTTAAGAAAAAATGAGCAGTAATCATCCAACTTGTTTGATCCAATATACTGGCTGATTTCACTTTGGAGGCTCCCGCCATCCAGAGAGCGGTGACGTAAGTTACGTCCCAAGAGTGCTAAATATTCTTTCAGCTTTAATTCAGACTTAGAAAATACAGTATCCTTAAATAGTTGGACCCGAGCATCTGGGTATTCAGGTTCACTGTCCTGAATATTATAATCTTTATATAGGCCCTTCAGGAAATGAGCTTTTGCATTTAAGGTCGCATCCTGATTGATCAGCAGCCAACGGTGATATCGGCGGATGGCAAAGTAGACTGTTTTGGTCTGGAAACCCTCTTCCTCTACGTTTGAAAGAAAACTGAGAAGATCTTTCCTTCGGGAGGGAGTTATGGCCCTATCGGCAAGTATTGCTTCAAAAAAAGCAGGGAAATGTTTTTGACCCAGGGCTTCCCGCACGGCATGGTATACGATATCAGTTCCCACGTTGAGTTTGAATTTGGGAAATTCTTTTTCAGTTGCTCGGACAAATAATTTTTCAAGATTCTCAATAAATTCGAGTTCAGATGATACCTCTGTGATGCCGGAAATGGATACCAGCCTACCACCAAGATGGTAATCATGAATTGGAACCACGATTTTTCCCGGACTTGGAACTGAAATGATCTTCCTGAATCGAGTTCTCTTCCAGAAACTTGTATAAGTAAGGACTGAGGTCCAAACGAAATGCGGCCATATATACTCCGGTGAAGGCATCTCATCCGAGGACCCGGCCCATTCTGATTGCTTCAAATATTCCCTTACTGTCAACCCTGAAATAAACTCTTCCGACCATAGATCTTGCTCAGGCTTATAAGAGCCCAGTGTTTCAACCAACTGATTGAATTGGCTATCTCGGGCGCAAGCCATGAGCCAGAATAATTCGGTATTGATTTGATCTGAACTAAGATCGTCGTTCAAATTGAACACAAATTTAAAGCTGCCCTCACTGCTCTGGATAGTCACACGATAGACAGTTTTCCCATGTGCACTTCCCAACAAATTGATCCAGATGCCCTGGGGTGGGATTTTATCAAGGGATAGCTGCTTGCCTTCAAAGAATAGATACATTGATTCATTGAGAATTGATGTGTTGACAAAAGCTGACGTGATACGTTGACGATGCTTGGTGGAGACCGGCTTGTCAAACAGTAGGACATCATCCCAATCCAGTGTTTGCTCATGTTGAATTGTGGTAGTCTCTGGATCCATATCCTGCATGGATTTAGAAAAATTCTCATTCAATGCTGCATAGGTTTTAAGGATTTCTACCGAGATTTTACTTTTTGCTGGCAGGTTGACACTGGAGCTGATCATAGCCGTTCTAATGGTCGCAAAATATTGGGGGAACTGTTTTGACCATGAATAAAGAATTCCCAGCACATTTTCAAACAGGATTGAGGACTTTTCTGCTTGAGCTTCTTGATTTGACAACCATTTTAAATAATTAGCAGACAGCTTGACCTTGTGAATATTGATATTGGACCAAGATGAACTGCCTGTGTCCAGATTAAAAAGCACTTTTCTGCCCAGGGCATAGGTGACTATTCTTTCAAGATCATTGGCCGGGAAGAGGGCAACAACCTGTTCGACGGCAAATTGAGCCTGCACCAGATCATCGGATCGAATAAGGCGCAGAAAAGCATACCTGACGATATGTCTGATACTTTCACTTGAATTTGAATATATCCGATTCAGTAGGCGGTAGGCTGACTGCGAGGGGTTGAGTGTTTGTGAGTAAACCAGCTTGATAACCGGTTTTAATGCTTCCAATGAATAATCTGAATGTTTTAGAGCCTTCTCGACCTCTGCCTCAGCCTGCAATTTGGCCTTTTCGGAAAAATCTAGATCGGTCCAGGTGCCAGGTAGGAGGATGGGCTTCAAGTTGATGGGTTTGATTCTCAAATGGGAGTAATCCAAAAACTCCTCTAACTCCTGATTCCCTATACAATAGGCAGGCTGTCTTATGAAATCTTCAAATTGGAGTATCTTTCCCTGGAATTGATAGAAAAAAGCCCCAATTCTTATCTCATCCTTACCAGGTTCTATTCTCAATGAATGTCGCTTATTCCTATGCTTGAGAATGTGGTCTTTAAAGACCAGATCATTTTGGGTCCACCCTCGCTGCAAAAAGACCCAGTTGGGGATTTGGATTTCGAGATCCTCCATAAAGAAAGATTTAAATGATCTTTCATAAAGGGATTCTACAGTATCCTTAAAATGCTCCAAAATTGAGACACGTTTAAAGGTTCCCTTTTCAGTTAACTCACCCAAATCTTTATCAAAATCTCGATCGACCTGTCGAAAGTCGACAATTCGTTCAAAAGGAGCCAAAAATGAGTTTACGGAGTGAATAACATTGCCCACATAGTCGCGAACTTTCTGTCTATCTGACCAAATATCCCTGAGATCTTTGTGCTTCCTATTTAACCGCACCAGGGCCGTATTGTAGGGCATGTGGTCACCCACTATAAACAGTTGATGTATACTGTCAAATTCCCTGAACATGTTTTCAATTTTCTGAGGGGCAATGGTCTGACCCTTGGCATTCTTGTAGATTTCCTTTTTTCGATCAATGATTTCGATCTGACCATTGTCCAGTGATTGAAAAATATCCCCAGTACTGAACCACCCGTCAGGACGATCATCTGGATCAACCGGGTTCCAGTAACTACTTGATACATAGGCGCCTCGAATCCAGAGTTCACCATCGTCAGCCAGTTTTATCTCCATACCTGGCAGGGGAATACCCACAGAGTTTTCGATATATCCATCTGTTGGTGTCATGGTAATTCCGCCAGTGGCTTCTGTCATACCATAACCACTATGGAGATGTAGATCATGAGCTTGAAAGAACTTGAAAACTTCGGGGGGTAGATAGCCAGCTGCCGAAAGTCCCCAGCGAAGCGATCCACCTGTTACTTCCTTCACTGCGGGTGCGATAGCCGAGGATTCATCGTTGATGAGATCTACCTTGGTACCAATCTTGTCATAGATGTCCTGCCAGCGTTTGGGGATACTAATCAGTACAGTAGGCTTGATTGCTTTGAGATCGCTGAGTAGAGATTGAACTCCTTTTCCACTGGAGAAGGTGTACTCAGCCCCCCAGAATATGGACCCCCACATCTCCAGAAATCTACCAAAGGTATGGAAGAGGGGCAGAAAGCAAAGAAAACGATCCTTAGTACCCAGATTTAGTGCGAGACTTCGAGCAAACCGTTTAGAAATAATATTCTCATAAGTGAAAACTATACCCTTAGGATATCCCGTAGTCCCAGAAGTATACATAATGCTGGCAATATTTGAGAGTGTGACGGAAAGTCGAATACCTTCCAGCCAATCCAGGGCATCTGCCAAACCCCCTTCATCGAGTAATCGTTTATAAGATTTCACCAGTGGATTGGTTGTGGCGACACTGTTGTAAGTGATGATATGCTTTATCGCAGGTAGATTAGGTAGAATGCTTTCAATGGAGCGTAAATGTTGGGAGTCTGAAATAAAGATCCCTTCAATCTCAGCATGGGCCAGGATATACTCAATTTGAGCCGGGGGAGCAGCTGGCTGGATGGGAACATTCACAAATCCATGGGTAAGACATGCTATATCGGTAATTGCGACTTCCAGGCGGTTTTCGGAAAGGATAGCAATTCGGGGACTGGTGCTACCCATGAGATCTATGAGAGCTGCTGCAAGATGGTTGACTGATTGCCGCACAGCGGACCAGGATTGTTGCTGCCACTGACGACCTTTTTTAAAGCTAAATAGAGTTTTTTTTCCCAGCTGTTCAGCCTTGCGATTAAAGAGATAGCCTGGTGTGTAGTTCAGTTTGCGTACTATCTCCATTTCCAGCTTAAACCATTCATCTTGAATGTGGGATGCTTTAATAAGTGTGGTGAAGGATGGGTTCCAGCCCTGCTCTAAAAGAAATGTAAGACTTTCACGACTTCCTGTGGCCAGGATATTATCACCATATTTAAGGAGGTCACGGGACCACATACCTAGATCATCTGGGGGGTGGATTTCTAAATCATTGAAATATTGGATCAGAGTCGATTCATGCTCAAGGGAATCCTTATCCACATTGTCCAACAGGTCATGTAGTGAATATTTCACCGATATTTCCTTCTTGTTTAGCCCTCAACATAGGAATGTTGATCTTGACTTCCAAATTAATTGCTAGGCGTCATATGCTGAAGAAAGCAATAATTTAAATACGTTAGAATTATTCTGCATCTGGGATGTTTCTCATAATAAAAGTGATGAAATTCATCCGAATGAGATTATTATCCGCGCGTTGTCAATTTTCGCAAAATTACACATAAATGGCACAAGATTTGTCTCACTAACAAGACAATGAATTATTTGGCACAAACATCGGATTATTCAGTAACTGGCGTCTCGCTCGCATTTATTGACATGCGGCATCAGGAGAGCAGTAGGAGAACTGAAATCCAACTTTTAGGAGGTATGCATGTCTAATCATGTTGCAGAATTTATGGCCGGTGTCCAAGCAAAGAACCCGGCACAGCCAGAGTTTATTCAGGCTGTAGAGGAAGTCGTAACATCACTGATGCCGGTTATTGATCGTCATCCACATTACAAGGAAGCTAAAATCCTTGAGCGAATCGTTGAACCAGAGCGCGTAATTATGTTTCGCGTTCCCTGGGTGGATGATTCTGGAACAGTCCAGGTTAATCGAGGCTTTCGGGTCGAGTTTAACAGCGCGATCGGACCGTATAAGGGTGGCTTACGTTTTCACCCAAGCGTTAACCTTGGTATCTTAAAGTTTCTTGGTTTTGAACAAGTTTTCAAAAATGCACTTACAACCCTCCCAATGGGTGGTGGTAAGGGTGGATCAGATTTTGATCCCAAAGGTAAGTCTGATATTGAAGTGATGCGCTTTACACAATCCTTCATGTCCGAACTTTTCCGTCACATTGGACCCAATACTGATGTCCCTGCAGGCGATATTGGTGTAGGTGGTCGTGAGATTGGTTTTATGTTTGGCCAGTATAAAAAGCTCAGAAATGCTTTTGAAGGTGTTTTGACTGGTAAATCTCTAAACTGGGGTGGCAGTTTAATTCGTCCAGAAGCGACTGGTTACGGAACTGTTTATTTCGCTGAAGAAATGTTGAAGACCAGAGGTGAAAGCCTTGAAGATAAGATAGTCACTATTTCTGGTAGTGGAAACGTTGCTCAGTTTGCTGCTGAAAAAGTATTAGATTTTGGTGGAAAACCAGTCACTTTCTCAGATTCAGCAGGCACCATTTATGATCCAGCTGGAATTGATAGAGAAAAACTAGCCTGGGTTATGGACCTCAAAAATAATCGTCGCGGACGCATCAAAGAGTATACTGATGAGTTCGGCGGTGAATACTATGAAGGCCAACGCCCCTGGCATGTTAAATGTGATGTAGCTTTACCCTGTGCAACACAGAATGAAGTGAACAAAGAAGAAGCTGAAGCTTTGATCAAGAATGGTTGCTATGTGGTTTCCGAGGGTGCAAATATGCCTTCAATTCCTGAAGCAATCGAAGTTTATCAAGGTGCTAAGATTCTTTATGGCCCAGGCAAAGCCGCCAATGCTGGTGGAGTTGCTGTTTCAGGCCTTGAGATGTCACAGAACAGCTTACGTTTATCATGGACACGCGAGGAAGTGGATGAACGCCTTCATAACATCATGAAAAGCATTCATACCAACGCACTAGAAACAGGCAAACGTTATGGCTTCGAAGGTGACTATGTCGCTGGTGCCAATATCGCCGGTTTCTTGAAGGTGGCTGATTCAATGATGGATCAGGGTGTTGTCTAAGCACTTTAGTTCTTAAGAAGTTCAACAAAAAAGCACGGTGTATACCGTGCTTTTTTTATCTGTAAAAACCAAGTATTAATAGGTTAAGCGGGTGTTTCCACTCCCAGCTTTGATTTGAATTGTTGGTAGAACTTCTCCAACCGATCACCATGGGTTTCCACTGCTTCTGAAATAGAAGGAAGGTTTTCACCTTTATAGGCAACTTCCTGTGCAATCTCTTTACAGTAATCCAAGCCAGTCTGCATATTGTCATAGAAGGTCTGAAGAAATTTCGGTTTCTGTAATCCCTCTAATGCTTCATCCAATAATGATCTAAAATGATCCACATACAATTGGATTTCCTTGGCAAACATGTGAGGACGATCATCTGACAGCAATTCCTTACCCCTACCATAAATTTGATCGACCATTTCCTCTAGGGAGTAGTTACGATTAAACCATGACAGGTTCGGTCCAGGGCAGATTGCCTGGGGAGAGCGTGTGGCAGGGGAGATTCCCAAGCTTATTAGCGCTCCATTTCCCAGATGCTGACAAAGACACTCTTTTGCTAAAACTTTTTCAATAGCTAGTTCCTTTTCGGCTCCTGGATCGATAGTATCATCGATTTGAGCCAACTTGAGGGTCATGTATTGTGTGGATGCAGTACAAATCATCTCTTCAGTGAATTCAGTATTGGATTTTAACAATCCTTTGGGACAACCTGAACCTGGTTTGCCCTGGGCATATCGTTTAGCTCCCCACTTCGCTGAACCTGATCCCTTTAAATTGTTGAATGGAACACCTAAAGGAGAAGCTCCGCTCAAATAGAGAGAGTCATCTGTTGAATTCATGAGCTGCATTCTGGTCACAGTATCGATGGGGGTAGCTTCAGGGACCAAAAGAAATGGACTGGCCCAACCTGTGCGATCAATGTTAAAATTCTTTTCAAGGCGCTGGACTTCACCATGGTTGCCAATACCACCTTGGACGGTAATCTCGGGGTGATGGTTTAGATCTTCAGGATATTCCCATTCCATCTTATCATAAAATTTCTTGATGATTGGCTGAAACTGGGAACCTAATTCCTGTCTTTTCTCCTTAAACTCCTTTAGCAGAATGGGTAGTAGATGTCCAGGGGATGCAAAAGCATGTCCACCACAATTCAACCCTGATTCAATTCGAAATTCTGAGATCTCAATTCCTTTTTTTGCCAAATAGCGCCCCTGAATCATGGCTGATCTAAAATCGCTTACTTTAAGGATGATCTTCTTTTTAATATCACCTGTATGATCCCGGTAAAAATCTTTGTATTTGGTCATATAGCCGTATAGACTTTGATTGATTCCTGCGGAAAAGATCATTGCAGATTCAACTTTGCTCTTAGCAAAACCACGCAACGCAGACTTAGCATCAGAAAATTCTTCTCCCAGAGGTGACCCATGCTTGTCAGTATTGATGTTATCAACTTTAACCATGATATTTACATCAATGTTACCAGGTTTCATTCTTCTGGTAAGCTCCTGAGAAAGCTTATCTCGAAGTTGTCCAGGTTTGGTTTCCATCAAGTCATGATAAGTCTTCTTTAAGGAACTGGTATCAGGTAATAATTCGAAATAGCGTGTTTTTTCGTTTTGTTCAAAGAAAGGCAGGGCACGAATGTTGGCCATCTTCATTTCAACAATATCCTGGACCATATCCAGGTAGGCAGTAATCCTCTTGGCCCGGCCATCAGGTTCTCGGCTCGAAATAGGATCGTAGGGTAATTCATATTTAGCCGTATAGAATTTTCTTAAACGCTCCATCAGAATGTCATCAATGATTGATATTACCGAAGTGATTCCTAAATGGGCCAGACGAATAGGGGTATCGATTGAATGGCCAGTTCCCATGACGGGTATATGAAAATTATGTGTTGTATCTGTCACTTAGCGACCTCACAAATTTGTTTAGCTAACTATCTCAGTACCATACTCTTACAATAAGGATCATAAGAGCAGGTGGTATGCCCAATACTAACCACGTTAGACGGGATTTCAATAAAAGAATCTTATGTTAATCTTAACATTATGGCAAAGACCTTTGGCACTGCGGACACCATAAATAAAAAAAGCCCCATTCATAGAATGAGGCTTGGAATAAAATTCTTTACTATGGTTTAGAAGAAGTATCTAATGCCTAGAGATCCACCAAAACCAAATCCACCACCACCCAATAGTTTCAAAGTAGGAGTACTTTCAATAAAAATATCAACTGGATAAGCGGAGAGATAATAACCAATACCAATCACACCACGAACACCTAGATCAAACTCAGTTGTTTCTTCGAGGTCATCATTTATACCCTTATGCGTACCAAGACTCAATCCAGCACCATAGTAGACTGGAGTGGTGGCATCTGTAAGATTTAACATGTCTGGCTTATCAAACAGGTAATCTGCAGCCACGCTAGTCCCAAAATTCCAAGTTACAGCAACAGCATTGCTACTACCCATCCAGTATTTTGCTGAGAGACCATCTGTTGATAACCCAATTCCGAGACCTGTATTTTGTCCGAAAGCACCTGTAGTAATCACTAAAACAGCGAACAATGAAATAAGACTTTTACGCATTTTGATGTTTCCTCCATTCGTACTATAAGATTTTGGTTTGAACTTAAAAAAAATAAAATGATACTCAATAAAGAAAGAGCTAGGCGTTCAGTTCCATGGATGCACAGCAGCCCGGTCTCCATATGTGACCTTCGCCCTTGACACCATCGACCTGGATGATGAAGGGTTCATCAAAATGAAAATGTTTGAGGAATTTGGTTTCATTAGCAGGCTTTTGCTTCTGAAACCATTCTAAATTCATTTTCTCAGCTAAAAGTCGCGGGGGAATGGTGAAGTAACTTATGCCTAGAGATGTAATATTCTGGAAGAAATGACTTCCAAAGGATGGATCAACATATAAATCGGGCAATCCCACCTCGATTATCGATCTGGCATTGGATATATAATTCCAGTTAACTGGAATGCCCAATAGGGGGTCAGCAGTACCCCAACGACCTGGACCTACGAGCATGTAGGATTTCTCAGGACTGAATTCCCGATTCATGATTCTTATTTCCTCGGCAATTTCCCGACTCTTCAGGATGTCGAATTTGTCAATATCGATATAAATCAAATCATGGATCTCGACATTGTCACCATTTCCCAGACAAATTTCACTGTGAAAAAGTTCATCTTGCTTTTCAGCCTGTCCAATGTCAACAACATGGGGGCGTTCGAAGGTGACCATGGGTCTTATCTGCAATATGGATAGTTCTGCTGGTTCACCTGGTTTTTCTGATAAATTCACAGCAAACTCCATTTCCACCTCGCAGCCCATACCCAATTTCCCAAAATCCATCAAATCACTGAGCATATCCGCCAGGGGTAGTGATTTCCATTTCAGTATATTGGCAAAGGTGATAATGCGGGGACCGACCTCAAACAAACTGTCGCGAAAACGACCATCCTGGAATGAATATACACTGGCGATATGGTCCAGGCTGCCGTGCTCCTCAGCAGTTTTTAAATCGAGCTTCATCAAATTAGAACTTTCACCGCTTTCAAGTGGTAACTCGCAGTGGGTTGTATCCAATGCGTAGAAGTGATTCTGGCTGTTTTTAAGAATAGATTTTTCATCATAAAATTGAGGTTGGACGTTGGGTCTTCTGGGACTGAATTTTAATGCTTTTTCACCATTGACAACTGTACGACCCAACCCAAGTGCCATGGTCGCCATACCTTCTTCACGCTGCATGGCACCCTGGGGATAGTAATTGAGAGTTTGTAATACCCCAGAAAAGCTTGGGTAATAATAATCACCGTGTTTTCGCCCGGAAAGATGTTGGATAACCACAGCCATCTTTTCATCCTCAGGTCGGTTGCCTGTAGATTTTAGATAAGCAATGGCCTCTCTATGAAATCCAGAGGCATAGACGAGCTTGATGGCCTCCAGCAATTGAAAGACCCGTGTGTCAAGGGCTGGGGCACAGTTGGGGAGCATATAAGTACTATATATCCCGGCAAATGGCTGGAAGAGGGAATCCTCCAGCAGACTGGATGATCTTACTGCTAGTGGACCAGCATGATGTCCCAAATAACTATGCAGTTGATCAGCAAAATTGCCTGGGAAAACGGCCTTCCGGAAAAGGTCATCAACCTCCTCGTTGGTCTCAGCTTCCAAGGCCTTCAGTCGTAGTTTATTAATGTCTAGAAATCTATCGTAGATATCTGTTGCAATGACAGCGAACTGAGGAACCCCAACCTTAATCTCAGGATATTTTTGTGAGAAATCAAAGCGACGTTTGTGGGCTGTGAGGAAGGCCAGCCCTCGAGCCTTACCCCCTATGGATCCGCTGCCTATTCTAACTGCAGTAATTTTTGGATCATATGTGTCGACATCGAAATAGCCAATATTATCAAAATGCTGGAGGACTCGTTGTCGTTCAATTGCATCCAGTAGAACCTTGCGGAAATCTTCTGGATCTTCAAATTCTTCAATGTTTACAGGCTTAAGAAAATCAGCAAGATCAAAATAACCGCGAACTGCCAACCAGTTTGAGAAATGATCTCGTCTCGCGTGGTATTCAATACTCTGAATGGGAACAGATTCCAAAGCGGCGTTTAGTGCATTTAGATGGCGGATTTTCGTAATGGTTTTTCCCTCTCGGGTACTGAATACCAGATCGCCAAATCCACAATGCTTTATAACAAAATCCTGCAAACTTTTAATCAGTTGTGGAGAATATTTGGCTATGAAATAAGCGCCTAATTCGTTTGCTGTCTGTTCATTGCTGCCTTCCATTGATTGCATGATAATGGGCATGCTGGCATTTTTCTTTTGAACAATTTTTATAAATTTTGCACCGGCTTTTGGATCCAGTACACCATTGCGGGGATACCGTACATCTGATATTACAGCCAGGAGATTATTCTTATACAATCGATATAATTCCGTGGCTTCTTCAAAAGTGGATGCTAAGAGGATTTTTGGTCTGGATCGCATTCTGAACAATCGCAATTCGTCAGTATATTCGTGTTTCATCAATTTCTGAGTCGTGTTGATGATCACGCTATAAAGCATGGGTAGAAAGATGGAATAGTATTTGGGAGAGTCCTCAACCACAATAATTGCTCGCGCTCCACCCTTGAGAATGTCTCGGGGAGCATTCATCCGGTCTTCAATGTATTTCACGATGGTTGTGAAGATGTTTGAATCACCATGCCAGATAAAGGTTTTATCAATACCCTCAAGACTATCAACTCTTTGTGTAGCCCACTTATATTCGCGACGATTGGATGCCAGCAGAATGACTGGAATGGACTCATGTTTCTTTTTGATCTTACGGCCAAGCTCAAATGGATTCATATCTGAGATGCGTGTCATGGTAATGACCAGATCATAATGTCGGGCCCTCAGTTTTCTCAGAGCATGGTCACCGGTGGAGACCCTTGTGATTCTAGGTGCGCTGCTTAGGTTCATGTCCTGGTACTCTGTGAAGATCATTTCACCGAGACGACCATCCTCTTCGAGCTTGAAGGCATCATACAAGCTGGAAATCAGCAAGATTTCATGAACGCGATGTTGCATCATATCTCTGAAACCGGGACGTTGCTTGAGTGTTAGAACCTGATTATACATGCTTTAAAATAGTTGAGATATCCTTATTAAAAATGCTCATTTGATTTTTGTAGTGTAAGTCAGATAACTCAAAGTCGATCTTAATGCTGGAACCACTCCCAGTTTATATAGGAATCTACGAGTCCACATTGTATTCTGATCCACCAAAGAATTTTATCAGATTCACACTTATGGGTGGTAGTCGGGGGATTCGTAATATCTTGTTTACGAACTTTGGACACTTGGCACGCTGTTTGTCTTTAATATTTTGTATCAAAAACAAGGGGGATGAGATTGGGAGATGGCTATGAATTTTGGTATTCTGCATGAAAGTCGCTTGAATGAGAGGCGTGTCTGTTTAACACCTCGGGGAGCAACATCTCTTATTAAGAGAGGTCACGACGTTTTTGTTGAATCTGGTGCAGGAGTATCGAGTGGTTTCGCTGACCAGGATTACATCAACAAGGGTGCTCAAATCGTTTTTAGCTCTGAAGAAATTTATGGTCGCTCTGACGTCCTTCTAAAACTGTTACCCGTCAATGAAGAATGTCTGGAACTCATGCTTGAGGGTCAGACTGTCCTGACCTTTCAGCATTTGTCTGTCAGTTCACCAGAAGTATTTAAAGGCTTAACCGATAAAAAAATCACCCTGATCGGTATGGAGATCATGGAAGAGGAAGATGGTTCCAGACCTATCCTCAATATCATGAGTGAACTCGCCGGTCAAATGGCTCCAATAATTGCTGGTAATTATCTGGGTCGTGATCCCATGGGACGCGGTGTTCTGCTTGGTAGTGTCCCTGGAGTCGCTCCTGCATCCGTTGTCATTGTTGGTGCAGGAATGGTGGGGACAAGTGCTGCGAAGGCTTTTATTGGTCTTGGGGCGCAAGTTCACGTTCTGGATAAAAATATTGAACAGTTGCGCATCATTAAAAATGTATTGGGTAACAGAGTAACTACAATTTACGCCAATCAACCAGCAGTTGAGAGATGCATTGCCTTTGCCGATGTTGTTGTAACATCCATTCTCGAGAGAGGCGCTCAAACTCCCCAGATTATCACACGGGAGATGGTCAAAAAAATGAAGAATCTATCCGTACTCATCGATTACTCTGTCGATGAAGGTGGTGCAAGTGAGACATCAAGGCCCACCTTACTTTCGGATCCGGTTTATATAGATGAAGGCGTTATCCACTATTGTGTTCCGAATGTGACCTCAGGAGTAAATCGAACAACCTCTATTGCGCTTTCCAATGTTTTGTCAAAGTATCTCATTCAGATAGCAGAAATGGGCATCGAAAAAGCCATGAAAGACTCCCACGTCCTCAAAAAGGGTTTGTACACCCTCGAGGGACGAAATATGCAACCCGTCCTTAATCGCTTGTTTGGAATAAAAATATAATGGCCTGGACTGAAAACTATCGCTCACGCATAGGAACCCCCGAGGAGGCAATGAATCTCATAAAATCCCGAGATTCTGTCTATTTACATGCCGGAGCAGCTACACCTCAGATATTTGTAGACGCCTTTGCAAAACGGGCCATGGAACTAGAAGATGTTACTATTACCCATATCTTATCTCTGGGTGATCCCAAATATGTCACCCCTGAGATGGAAGGTCATGTCCGTCTAAATTCTCTATTTACTGGAACGAATGTGAGAGAATCAGTAAATGCTGGTCGCGCAGATTGGACACCCATTTTTCTTTCAGAAATTCCTGGATTATTCAAAAATGGTCACATTCCTGTAGATGTGGCTCTTATTCACGTGAGCCCACCGGACTCACATGGATTTTGCAGCTTCGGAGTGAGTACGGATACGACTATTGCGGCCTGCAAAACGGCAAAAATTATTGTGGCTATGGTGAATCGGCAGATGCCCCGGGTTCATGGGGATAATTTTATTCATGCTTCAAAGTTGGATTTTATCGTTGAGGCGAATGAGCCACTTTTTCAAGCTGCCAAAGTCGAACTATCTGATCGGCATATGCTTATAGGAAAATATATAGCCAGTCTGATCGAAGATGGATCAACTCTGCAAATGGGTATTGGTGCTATACCAGATGCAACTCTGTTTTATCTCAAAGAGAAGCGTAACCTGGGGATCCATACTGAGATGTTCAGCGACGGGGTCGTGGAGCTGGTTGAATCAGGTGTGATTAATGGCGAAGAAAAAACGCTACACCCTGGTAAAGTGGTCTCAAGTATCGTCATGGGTTCTCAACATGTCTATGATTTTATCCATGAAAACCCCTTTATGGAGTTTCATCCTACAGATTATGTGAATGATCCCTATATCATTGCTCAGAACAACAAAATGGTGGCCATTAATTCATCCATCGAGATTGATCTGACAGGTCAGGTTTGTTCAGATTCTATGGGGCGCACCAATTTTTCAGGTATCGGTGGCCAGGTAGATTTTATGCGAGGTGCTTCACGGAGTATTGGTGGAAAACCCATTATTGCAATGCCATCAACAGCCAAAAAGGGCACCCAATCCCGCATTGTATTGGATCTGAAGCCTGGTGCAGCTGTCACCACCAGTAGGGGGGATGTGCACTATATTGTGACTGAATTTGGCATCGCCCATCTGCATGGGAAAACATTAAGAGAAAGGGCTAAGGCTCTTATAGAAATAGCTCATCCGGATTTTCGTG
Source organism: Fidelibacterota bacterium (assembly GCA_018673925.1). Classification (GTDB taxonomy): domain Bacteria; phylum Fidelibacterota; class UBA8477; order UBA8477; family JABMPR01; genus JABMPR01. The sequence continues at coordinate 27,814 of JABHBL010000019.1, read as the reverse complement.
AGGAATTGAGACGACAATCATTTGAGAGCAAACTTTTACAGTGAGAAATTATGAATCTTAGGAGGTTCTGAATATGGCTAAAGCTCGTGGACTAGTTGCAGTCAACATCGAGGAATGCAAAGGATGCAATCTTTGCGTCGTTGCCTGTCCTGTAGATGTGCTGCACTTAGCAAATAGTTTTAATACGCATGGTTATAGTCCAGCTGAATATGATGGTGAAGGATGTACGGGTTGCGGTATCTGCTTTTATGCTTGTCCAGAGCCAGGTGCAATTACGGTGTATAAGAATTGGACAGAGGCTCAAGAAGCCTATATCTGCCAGACTAAGAATGTACCCAGCAGATTAAATGTTACAGATTCAGTGAAAGGACTGGCAGAATGTGAAGCCTGCGGTCAACAAGTTATTCTGAGCAATTTTAGAAATTTAAGTTTCGCGGAGTAGAGTATGGCTAAACAATTTGTAAAAGGAAATGAAGCGATTGTCAAAGGGGCTATTTTAGCCGGATGCCGCGCTTATTATGGATATCCAATAACCCCGGCGAGTGAGATCGCCCACGCGGCTGCACAGTATATGCCTCTGGTGGGTGGGACCTTCCTCCAAGCCGAAAGTGAAATCGCAGCTATCAACATGGTTTATGGAGCGGCAGGTACAGGAATTCGTGCCATGACTGCCAGTTCCAGTCCTGGTTTTAGTTTGAAACAGGAAGGAATGTCATATCTGGCCGGAGCCGAACTCCCTTGTGTAGTTGTAGATATTACTCGAGGTGGTCCAGGTCTGGGTAATATTGCTCCAGAACAAAGCGACTACCATCAGGTAGTCAAGGGTGGTGGTCACGGAAATTACAAAAATATTGTTGTTGCGCCCAATTCTGCCCAGGAAATGTGTGATCTCACCATGTTAGCATTTGATTTGGCTGACAAATATAGGAACCCTGCCGTGGTTTTGGCGGATGGCTTTATTGGTCAAATGATGGAACCTGTTGATTTTCCGGAACCGGTTGAAGAATTCGCTGAAAAGAAATGGGCCATACGAGGAGTTGATGGAGATAGAATGAATCTTATCAGCTCCATTGAACTTGATCCAGATGATCTTGAACGCCACAACCAAAAATTGCAGCGTAAATACGAGATTATGGTAAATAACGAAACTCGTTTTGAGGAATATCGGCTTGATGATGCCGACTTTATCGTAGTAGGCTATGGTATTGTTTCCAGAATGGTGCATACCGCGGTTGATCAATTGAGAATTGAAGGTGTAAAGGTTGGTATGTTGCGTCCCATAACACTTATGCCATATCCCTCAAAAAGAATTGCAGAATTAGCTGCTATGGATCATGTCAAAGCATTTAGCGTGATTGAACTGAGTAATGGACAGATGGTTGATGATGTTCGATTGGCAGTTAATGGTGCAAAACCAGTGGAGTTTTACGGTAGAATGGGTGGTAATGTCCCATCCATTAAGGAATTGGTTCATGAGATCAAACGCATGATGAGGGTAATATGAGCGTCAAAATATTAGGAAAATCAGAGGGCTTCTACGACACCTATGAACGGCGTCCTGGAAGCAATAAAGAACAGACACACTATTGCCCTGGTTGTGGTCATGGTATCCTGCACAAAATGATTGCCGAAGCTCTCACAGACTATGAGGTCGCTGAAAATTGCATATTTGTGAGCCCTGTGGGCTGTAGCGTATTTGCATATTACTATTTCAATGCCGGGAACATCCAGTCTGCCCATGGCCGGGCCCCCGCAGTAGCCACTGGTGTGAAGCGTGCCTTACCTGAATCTATCGTTATCTCATATCAGGGTGATGGAGATTTGGCCGCTATCGGTGGTAATGAGATACTGCATGCTGCCAATCGCGGTGAAGCAATGACAGTATTCTTTGTGAATAATGCCATTTATGGAATGACCGGCGGTCAAATGGCGCCAACAACACTTATAGGTCAGAAGACCACCACTACACCTTATGGAAGAACTCTGCAAAACGAGGGCTATCCGATCCGCATGGCAGAGATTATTGCCAGTCTAGAATCGCCCGTGTATGTGGAACGGGTCATGATGGCCGATGTCCGCTCAAAAAATGCCGCACGTAAGGCAGTTAGACGTGGGATCAAAAATCAAATCGAGAAAAAGGGTTTTTCGTTTATTGAAGTGTTGTCCACCTGTCCAACAGGTTGGAAGATGACAGCACCTCAGTCAGAAGAGTGGATCAAATCAACTCTGATGCAGAACTTCCCTCTGGGAGTGTTTAAAGATATCGCCCAACAGGTTGAACCCCTGGATTTAAGTCAGAATCTTGCTACACCGGCCCGAGTTCCAAAACTAATTGGTCTGGATCAGGACAAAGTAAAATTTGACCCGGCCTCAATGAAGCTCAATGAGACTATTGATCAGGAAATTAAAATTGCAGGCTTTGGCGGTCAGGGGGTGCTTTCCCTGGGTGTCTGGTTAAGCGAAATTGGGATGCGAGAAGATCTGGAAGTGAGTTGGATTCCTTCTTATGGCCCTGAAATGAGGGGGGGGACTGCGAACTGTCACGTCAAATTATCACGTGAAGCTATTGGATCACCTCTGGTTACCCATCCCACCGTGCTGGTTGCCATGAATCGACCATCTCTGGAGAAATTCGAGGACGATGTCATTGAAGGCGGTGCCATTCTTTGGGATAGTTCGTTGATTGATATTGAGCCAAAGCGTGAAGACATCACAAGAATACCAATTCCTGCAACTGAGATTGCCAAAGAATTAGGGAACACAAAAACCTCAAATGTTGTCATTCTCGGTGTGTTGGCTGGATACTCAGATTTTCTAGATCCTATGGTGGTTCAACAGGTTCTACCGCTTATCTTTAAGAAGAGACATCTCTTAGAGATTAATCTGAAAGCTTTTCAGAAAGGTCTGGAACTGGGGAGGCAACTCTCAGCCTGATATCCTCCTCAAAAATTTGGAGGTCACAAAATGAAGTATTCCAAAATTTTAGTGCCAACTGATTTCTCAGAGTCTGCGAAATATGCTCTACCCTTCGCAGTTGATCTGGCACAAAAATACCAGGCTAGTCTGCATGTTTTGCACGTCGTGGAACCCATTGTTGCCCCTGTTGATTTTGCCTGGGGGACCTATAGTTATCCAGATATTGAGAAGCAACTCAGCGGATATGTTGACGAGTCTCTGGCAAAGATAGTAGAAGAACAAATCCCCGCCGAAATTAGGAGTGATTCAACAAATCTGCATGGGAAACCCTGGCGTGAAATTGTCTCGTTTGCCAAGGAAGAGGGGGTGGATCTCATCGTAATGGCCACCCATGGTTTGAGTGGATTCAGTCACGCCTTATATGGATCAACTGCTGAAAAAGTAGTACGTAAATCCCATTGCCCTGTATTGATTATCCGTCATCCTGAGGTAAAATTCGAGATGCCTTAGACCGACTTGACAGATTACTGAGCTTGGTACGAAATCGCCTCACCTCAACAGTAACTTTAAGCGTGAAACATAGCTAAATCCGCAAAATTATACTTCACAAGGTATCTGTTATGCACTGATACATAGGGGTTTAGCGTATTCTGCTTGAGAACCTGCCCCTGCGATTAGTGAAACAATTCACCTGGTCTAAAAACTCAGATGCCCCCATTTAAAAGGCAATTCGTTTTAGTATTCACTCCCCTTTATTCTATCTTCTTCGCTTATGAATGATACCACCACGGATAATCAAACGCATCAACTGATATCAAGTCTTGAACATATCTATCAGCTCAAAACCATCCCAAGATCTGGGTGGGTACAAGCTGGAATTGAAGAAGTTGGTGTTGAATCAATCGCTGCCCATAGTTACGGGATGTCAATACTCATCATGCATCTACGCTCTGAAATACAAGCGGCTGGCGTGAGTGTTGAGCGAGCGCTAAATATGGCTCTCGTCCACGACATTGCAGAATCAATTGTAGGAGATTTGACCCCACAGGATAATGTTCTGGAAAGTGTAAAATACCAAGCTGAAGCAGCAGCATTTGAACAAATTGTCAGGGGTGTTCGGCAGGGAGATTATTTTCGTGATCTCTGGGAAGATTTCGAGGCCGTAAAATCTCCTGAAGCAAAACTTGTAAAGCGCATTGACAAATTGGATATGTTGATTCAGGCATATCTTTATGAAAAGAAATATGAAATAAGACTTGATTCATTCTGGAAAAATATGGACGACATGTTCCAGGGGAGCGAATCAGAGTCGATCTACACATACATAAGCTCGAATCGATTTGAATTAAAAGGGAACGAAGCATGAGGACGGTTGTTTTTGGTAAACTGATATTTTTGGCATTGTTGATTATCAGCCCAGTTATGGCTCAAGAGCATGGCAGCATTAGCGAACAAGCAGCCACAGAACAAATAGTGAGCCATGAAAGTGAGCTGCATCAGGATGAAGAAGCTGGGCATCATAGTGGTTTGCCACCCGTCTGGCTGGTGGCTCCATTTATCATTTTGTTGATCATGATTGCTACAGGTCCGCTTTTTTATCCCCATCTATGGGAACATCATTATCCCAAATTTGCCATGACTCTAGGCGCTATTGTCGCTGTCTATTACGGATTTCTCATGGATCACGGTGTGCTGAGTCTCATGCACACCTTGGAAGAGTATGTTGCCTTTATAGCCTTACTCACAGCTCTTTTTGTGGCTTCAGGTGGAATACTTGTCAAATTTAATACTGCCGGGAAACCCTGGATTAATGCACTTATCCTGCTTGGGGGTGCCATACTCTCCAACTTTATTGGTACCACAGGAGCATCCATGTTGCTTATCAGACCTTTCATGCGCTTAAATGAAGGTCGCCTGAAACCCTATCACGTCATCTTCTTCATATTTATTGTGAGTAACATTGGGGGCGGCCTCACTCCCATTGGTGACCCTCCGCTATTTTTAGGTTTTCTTAAGGGTGTACCTTTCTTCTGGGTGATTGGTCATGTCTGGCACATTTGGTTGGTTACCACCCTGGCTGTGATTGGTGTATTCATCGCATTTGACATGAGGACCCCTGCCAGCAGTGTTGTACCCAAAGAGGGTAGGACTGTGGAAATTCATGGTGGGAAAAACTTTATCTATCTGGCAATAGTCATCATTTCAGTATTTATGGATCCAGCTGTGATAACTGGATTCCCAAGTTTACAGAAAATGTTCCATGTCCCCTTTGGAATCAGAGAAATCATCATGTTTAGTGTCGCATTTATTGCTTACAAAACAGGGGACAAGGAAGCCTTAAAAGGAAATGAGTTCAACTTTGAACCCATCAAGGAAGTTGCCTTTCTGTTTATTGGTATCTTTGCAACCATGATCCCGGCACTGCAGTTGATTGGGGCATATGCAAAGGATAACGCAGCGGAATTTACCGTATCGCGCTTCTATTGGTTTACAGGATCACTTTCAGGTGTTCTGGACAATGCACCGACCTATTTGAATTTTCTAGCAGGATCCCTGGGTAAATTTGGTCTGGATATTGGCTCAATAAGTGATGTACAGCATTTTTCAGCAGGGGTTGAATCACCAGTAGCCGGAGATTCGAATTCAATCATTTACCTGATGGCTATCTCTGTAGCAGCTGTGTTTTTCGGTGCTATGACCTATATTGGGAATGCTCCAAATTTTATGGTAAAAAATATTGCTGAACAGGCTGGTGTCGATGTGCCCAGTTTTTTAGGCTACATCTTCAAATATTCTATTCCTATCCTGCTGCCGATCTTTTTTATCGTCTGGTGGGTATTTTTTAATCTTTAAAAATTTATAGCAGGAGAATTATAATGAGTAAAACCATTCAGCAGGTAACTGATGCAAAGGAAACGGGATTCTTAATAAAAAATTCAATTTTTCTCCCATTCCATTTTGAATTGCTAAGCGTCTGGATAGGTAAAGATATGTCGCTCTTATCAAAGCCCGAGCTGATTACCGACTTTAGCCATAAAAAGGGTGAAATCTTTATTAGAGAAGGTGAGTCTTACACAAATCTAATCTTTGTTAACCATGCCGAGTTAAAACGAGAATATGGTCACTATAAGGGTCACATCATTCTTTATTGTACTGAAAAGGGAGATGATATTTTTGATAAAGACCGTCGACACTATATCAAATTGTCCTTCCACGATGATACCAATAATGTGTATATGGAATTGATAGACGATCCTTTTGAACTTTAGGTAAAATGTAAACCCAGCCCATGGAGTAATTTAATTTGATCAGTGCTGCTGTAACAGGATACCTGCTAATATCTGGAATTCTCCTGCAATTCTCTGGAAGATTCATCTCAGCCGCTCGGCAGCATCAGTTAGCCTTTGTTTCCATTATTGTACTGGTTGCAGGCATATTTCCACAACTCCGCTTACCCCTGGTTGCCCCGGGAATAATTTTCCATCTGGGAATGATGCTTTTTGCACTACACCTGAGTGCCTATTACTCAGGGACCTCCAAGAATTCAGCTCATATGTATTCGTTAATTCTCTATCTGGCTGCGGTAGTGCTTGCGCCACTTTCACATCACCTTTTTGTTGAATGGAGCTTAAGCAGGTTTCTTATAATGGGTGGAACCTGGCTGGTGCTGCTGGAGCTTGAAAGAACGGTATCTGATAAGTCTTACTCGCTCAGTACGGCTGAGAAGAACCTCCTGTGGGTCTGGTTTGTTTCCGCTGTGATGGGTTTGTGGGAGCGTCAGGTACAATTGCTTCCTGATCTATTTTTTCTGGTTATTCTGGTGGTCCATCTTGAAAAACGATGGCCGAAACTAACCGTGCCAGCACCTCTGATTGCCCTCTATGGGATGCTCATCACCTGGTATGGTCATTACACTTTATCTGGCATTCCAGGCCACGTGTTGGATATATCAAATGTATACCCACCTGCAACACCACAGCTGATACTCATTGGGTTAGCCATGATTGGATTGCTGGTTTTTGGACTCCGTAGCAGGAGTATCGCCAAGCAGTTTCTATATTTATTCTTAGCTCAGGAAACCTTGTTGCTGGGAACAGGTCTTGAGAATTTTTTCCAGCCATCCCAGGAACTCATAGGATTGCAAAGAATTCTGCTCTTTGTCTCACTAGTCGGGCTCTTTGTCATGATAGAGTCCAAAGAGAATGAAGGTTTGGACAAAGCGGGTTTAAGCGGATTGGTGTTTGAGCGTCCAAGGTTTACTAGCAGTGTGGTATTGGTCTCAATGTTTTTTGCATTTTACCCACTGGTCTACATTGCCGGTGATTCCTTGATAGTAACGGTTATGCTCATTGGAATAGTACTCATGAGTGTTGGGTGGGCAGCGAATCTCATACGAATTCTTTTTACGCGGGTGGATCGCAATTATCGCATACTTAGAGCCTCTCTATCCATTTGGTCCACGGTTGTGTTTACTATCTTATGGGCAGCAGTTGTATTGCTGGAGATTGTAATTAGAAATGTTTTCAGCTGATGGCATGTCATCAATAGAGGTACTTCACAATGAGACTTACAAAAATTTATACACGCACTGGGGATAAAGGGAATACCCGTCTAGCAAATGGCGAAGAAGTCTCAAAGGACTCCCAAAGAGTGACAGCCTATGGTGAGGTAGATGAGCTGAATAGCATCATCGGTTTTGCACTTTCACAAGATCAAGAAATAGCGTCTGCTCAGATTCTATCTGATATTCAGCATACTTTGTTTGATCTGGGAGGTGAATTGGCTTCAGCAGGAATGATCACTGGTCTTGTTTCGGAACAACAGGTGAAAGTCCTTGAGCAACATATCGACCAAATAAATGCTGATCTTCCTGCCCTCGAAGAATTTATCCTCCCTGGCGGATCAACTTCCGCAGCCACACTTCATCTTGCCCGAACTGTTTGTCGGAGAGCTGAGCGCACTATTATCACCTTGAATCAGAATGAAGCAATTACTCCTGAAATCATCCAGTACATGAATCGTCTATCAGATTTATTATTCGTCATGGCTCGTTATGAGAATCACCGCGCTGGTAATCAAGAAGTCTATTGGAAAAACCCGCGTAAACAATAGGGATGCATTGCCGGCCAATTACAGCCTGTGTTTAAAGAGACTGATTTCCTCAAGAATGTAAGGGTGGATGCTGGGGTTGGCTGCAATGATATGACCTGCATTTAAGTCCAGGTCCTCACCCCGAGGTCCTGATACCTCCCCTCCAGCCTCTTTAACTAGCAATGCACCCGCAGCAATATCCCATGGTTTTAAGCTGAATTCCCAAAGTCCGTCCAGGCGACCACAGGCCAACCAGGCCAGATCAATTGCTGCTGCGCCGGCTCTTCTTATCCCTTGAGTTTTCCCATAGATTGAAGCCCAAAGCTCCATATTTAGTTTGAAATAATCATCATTAAAATATGAGAATCCTGTAGCCAGAAGGGATTTGCCTAATTCATGAGTTTTACTCACTGAAATGGGTGAGCCGTTAAGAAAGGCGCCTCGCTCCCTACCTGCGGTAAAGAGTTCTTGCCGATTGGGATCGTAAACTGCAGCTGCGAAGAGTTCATCTTCAAACAAAACTCCTATTGATACAGCAAAGACTGGAAATCCATGGACAAAATTGGTGGTCCCATCCAGAGGATCAATAATCCATTTGTAGGAGGACTGCCTAGCTGTGGACCCACTACCTTCTTCAGCTAATATCTCATGATCAGGATAAAGTCGACTTATCTCAGACACGATATAATTTTCAGAAGCTTGATCTACCTCAGTCACCATATCTCGAGCACTTTTGTAGGAGATTTGTCTTTCCTCTGAGCTCAAGTTGAGGATGAGTTCACCGGCGGACCTGGCAATGGAACCAGCGTCCAGAATGAGTTGGTCGTGAATAGTCGTCATGTATGTCTCTATTTAATAAATAGAATTATTTGTATGGGACATGCTCCTGGTTGAAATACTCCGTGCTCATGGTCTTCAACTTTTTGGAGAGTAAAATAATTGCCAACAGGTTGGGTAGAGTCATGAAGCCCAAGGCTGCATCACCAAATTTCCAGACTGCATCGAGACCAGCGATTCCTCCTAGAAACACGAAAAACACATAGACTGATCGATAGGGAAGTATGGCTTTGGGTCCGAATAGATATTCAGTGGAACGATCACCATAAAAAGACCAACTAATTGCAGTTGAAAGGGCAAAGAGCAGAATGGATATGGTGATAATTTTATCGCCCCAGCCAATCATCCAGCTCAGACCTTCTCTAAACGCAAATGAAGTGAGTAAACTACTATTCAAGAGTTCGCGTCCTTCGAAAACACCAGACGCTACAATGGAATCTGCCAGGGTTGCATCCTGGACGCTAATCCTTACGAAAAATTCTGTGTGTTCCCAGGCGCCTGTAGAGATGATGGCAAGTCCAGTTAAGGTACAGATAAGGATGGTATCAATAAACGGCCCCAGCATGGCTACAGCTCCCTCACGCACTGGTTGATTGGTCTTGGCAGTGGAGTGAGCAATAGCAGCGCTACCTTGCCCTGCCTCATTTGAGTACAATCCCCGTTTAATACCATGGAGCATCACCAGCAATACGCCACCACCAACACCACCTGCCATAGCTGGTGGATTAATTGCCATTTTAAAGATCAGAGCAAATGAATTCCCAATTTGATCAAAATGAGAGAGGAGTATTAGTAGGGCGGCAACAATGTAAACACCCGCCATAATGGGAGCGAGATAGCCAGTAACTTTACCAATACGCTTGATACCACCAATAATGACTAGACCTACCAGCGTAGCCATGATCAAACCGTTAATGATTTGTTGTACTGAAACATCAAATCCTTCGAAAATGGCGTGTTTTAGTGTCAGCCAGTGTGTTGAACCCACTACTTGAGATACTTCAGAGTAAATCTGATCTGAAACTGTGAAGGACTGGATGGCGTTTCCGGTCGCCATGGAACAGATGATGGTAAAGGCAGCGAATGCAACTGCCAGCCAGCGCCAATTCTTTCCGAGACCATTTTCAATGGTATACATGGGACCACCAGCAGTGTCGCCATTCACATCCATTTCTCTATATTTTAGAGCCAGGGTACTCTCAGCAAATTTCAAGGTAGTGCCAAAAAAGGCTGTGATCCACATCCAGAGCAGGGCCCCAGGACCACCATAGTAAAGTGCGATGGCAACGCCGGCAATGTTACCTATACCAACTGTGGCAGAAAGGGCTGTGGTTAATGCACGGAAATGATTCAGATCGCCTTCATCTTCAGGATTATCATAGATACCCATGGTGACTTGAACCCCATGCCAGAAGCGTTTGATCTGAGGGAATCCAAGATATATGGTCACATAAATTCCGGAGCCAACCAGTGCCATTACCATAAATGGAACCGCGCGCTGGGAGGGAAAAGACCAGATAGCATCGAAGAAATCAACCCCGAATGCATATAGGAAAAATGAGATTGTTGCAAATGCAAGAATACCAGCAGTAGATCGTTTCATGAATAACCCTTCTGTGAATAACAAGTGGTAGTTATTTGTGGCTTTATTTTAAAGCGGAACAGGTGAGGGGAAAGGAAAAAGTTAATGATTCCCTTTATTCATCAGCCATCTGCATAGCTGGTGGAAATCCCCCTCTCGATGGAGAGGGGAGGATTTTTCAAATCTAATTATTTTATAAGGTTGAGCTTGATTGAACTTGATTGGGAATTTGAATGTAAAATTGCATAGTAAATGCCACTACTCACAGCCTTACCCTGCCTGTTGGTTCCATCCCAATTTGAAATGTAGTTACCCGCTGTAAGATGGCTTTCAATGAGAGTTGCCACGATCCTGCCGTTGATATCGAAAATGCTCAATCTCACATCACCTGAAGATTGGAGGCTAAAGGGGATTGATGTAGATGGATTGAATGGATTGGGATAGTTATTCCCGAGGGAAAAGGATGAGGGAGCCCCAATAACCTCATCAGTAGAGACAATATCTGGTGAATAGTAAACCATTTGACTGGGTAGTGCCCCCACATTAAAACTGGCGAGTTCCTGACCATCAAGGGATAAAATGGAAACCAAATCGGGCGCGACGAAATCACTTGATCCAATGAGGATATTATTGTTTGAGACTGAATGGCTATAGATACCGCTAATATTTCCGATGGCTCTAGCAGAATTCAGACTCAAATCCTCATTTATTGGCACAATTGAATTACCAAATGTCCGATACACTACTCCTTCGACAATGTCCATATCTGCAGTATAATTTGTATATAGACCGTGATCCATTGTTGTGACACTTTGATCACTTAAATCTATCCTGGAAGTCCCACTAAATGTTTCCCAGGCATCGTTATAATAAAGAGATACCACATAAAGTTGATCACCAAGTTTTGCCAGGGCTCCAGGGCCCTCAATAACATCATACGTGTGGGTGACCTCAGGATTATTTCCGGACAAATTAAATCTGAGCACTTTGTTGGATGCACTCCAATCACTTCGCATGGGCACGCTCACAAACATTTCATCATCTACGATGAGGATCTGCTCTGGTAAAGCCCCTATAGAGATGGTATCTACAATGGCATGGTTGTCCAGGTTTACAACTAGGAGACCACCCAAACCCCAACTGCTGATGTATCCCAGGCCGGATTCACGATGAATCGCCATAAACCGGGGACTGGCATCCGGAATTTCAATATCTCCCGAATGAGTTTCATCAGATTCAAGATCGATGATACGTACTTCATGCGAACCATTCATCACGATATACAGGGTATGATCGTTTAGCGTGAGAGACTGCCCCACATCCCCAAGTGGATTGCTGGATGCGTTCCAGATGAGTGGACCATCAATGGCCTGGAGGGATTCTTCTATTGACCAGAGCGAGGCATTAGCCTGACCAAAATTACCTTCGCACAGGACATAATATTTACCAGCATGTAGAGAGGACAGTGTGAGAATGAGCAGCGTGGACAAAATGATTACAGATTTTGAGTGTTTCATAGAGTTGAAGTCTTTCGTTGAGGGTTATTTAGAAAATTTTGTGGATATTCTATAAGAACGTCCAGGTTCTGGATATCCCTTGATAGTTTCATAGGATGTATCTTCCAGATTATCAGCAGAAATGACAAGTGTCAGGTGACCAAGCTTGCCATCCCAGGTATGTGCAATACTGCCAGTCCAAAGCCCAGTTGCATCGATGATAACATCTTCTGGATATCCGTACATACTGATGCGATCAGACACATAGTTGTATTGTAGATTGATTTCAAAATTGGAGGGCGTCCAGGTGAATCCCCATGCAGAAGTCCTTTCAGGAGCATATCTCAGAGGCAGATTCATTTCATGATCAAGAGTTTTGATGAGGGTATAGTGAGCAAATGCTGAAATGTCTCTCTCTGGTAGAACCAGTTGCCACAGCGCTTTGCGACTCTCTCGTGTTGCTGATTTCACATTACCTGGTTGCCAATAGGAGAGAACAGGCATCCATTGGATGAGGTTGGTACTTTCTTTCCTTTGCCATTGCAGGTGTACAATGCCGAAGTTGCTTAGATCAAAACTGGATTGAAGTGTCGTAATTCCAGTTTCCTCTGGCTTTAAATTTGGGTTACCACCTGGTTCCCAGTACTGATCATTGAAAGTTGGATACTTGAATACTTCACCCCAACTGATAGCTAATTGTGATAGTGGTCCCCACTGTAAAGGGAGACTAGCTTGCAGATCATTGAGAAATTCCTCATATAGATCAGGACTATAGTGCAATTTGTATGTGGGTGTAATTCGCAGCAATTCATGCAAATTCAGAGTGGGAGCAAGAGATGCAGATAAAGTGGATCTAGCATGATTCCCTGTGCTATTACTATTAATATTATCCTGATTGAGATATAGCTTCGAGCTCATTTCAAGCCTGGATCCAAACTGTCGCTGGTCAACAAGATTGATTTGATATCCCCATAGGCGATGGTCACTCCTGACGTTCAGGTATGGATTATTATACTGCTCTTTTGAATGTCGATATGCAAAATGAAGGTGACTGCTACCTTGTTGACGAATCCATCCCAGTGTAGAACCCAGAAGAGTTAGTTGATCACTACGGTGAGAAATATTATCTGGAGACCACCGCAAACCGGCTACACCTCGTGATTGATATGAACTCATTGAAGTAGCCTGCAAATAGACATCTGATCTAAGCATTTTCCTAAGCGACAAAGCAGCAAAGTTTTGCTCTAGACCATTGTTCTTTCTGGTGGCGGGAGTGTTGTCCCAAGTGAAAGGATAATTCCCATCTTCCTTGCGTTGACCAACCTGAACAGAAGTCCAAAAACCTGAGATCTCTTTCTTTAGATTGAAATCATATGCTAGATGACCAAAACTTCCCTGACTGAGGTTAAAATGGGTCCGCTGATCACCCGTTTCAAGTTTGACAACGCCATCAATACCACCAGCTCCAGATTGGGTTATGTCGTATGGGATATAGCTCATGCTTTCAATAAAGGGGAGAGGCAATTGTGAGAGATCAGCCTCACCATTCTGGGCCGAGCTAATATCAATACCATTTACCATGACCAGCGTATGTGAACTTGGTCCACCGTCCATACTTAACGTACTAATACCAGCGGGACCACCATAACTTTTGATCGAAATACCTGGGATTCGAGCCAACATATTTTTGTGATCCGTTGCTGCTGAACCCTGGGTTTTGGCATGATGGCCCAGAACTGCCAAATTCTGATTAGATCTGGCATCTGCTTCAACTTCTACAGATTCCATCATAAGAATATCAGGTGTCAAATGGATATTTCGCTGACGGAAGATCTCGTCCACTGGTAGCGTTTCATTTTTATACCCTATGCGTTGAATAAAAACAGAATCATTCTTGGCAAAGGTTGAACTATAGCTGAAGCGGCCATATTCATCGGAGAGGAGGAAAATTTCTGACTCCTGGAATATCAGGGATACATATGGGATGATCTGACCGTTGAGGTCCAGGGTTTGACCTTGTAGGAATAAACTATTAGGATTTGATTCTGTAGAAAGCACCGGAGATGGAAGTAGTGCAATTGCCGACAGGGCATAAAAAAAGCCCCGTCTCAAGTTGGGGCTTATTTTCGAATGTGTCCTGATTCTCAGGCGCATCATGCCGGTCCCTTTTCTCGCGAAGGTTCATGGAAATTCTCTTAGGCAAGTATCCTGACTTCCAGATCATCCTCCGCTGATGCCTTCCCTCAAATTGAAGTGGCAGTAGCAATGAATCTTGCGATTCATGGCGATATCAGCATTGTCCCTGGTTACAGTAGCGCGACTGTGCCCGACTTTCACGGGCTTCCTTGTGCTATGAGACGTTTACAAAAATCAGTGTTATGTTATCCAGCGGTATACGCCTTGTCAATCGATATGTTTAATACATCACAAATTTGGCGAGTCGACCATCCAGACCACCATTTCTCAGTGGTCGTTTCCATTCAGGACGCAGACCAATATTCTTCAAGTATTTCCGCTCACCGAAATAGATATAGGCTTCGCTTCCAGCACATTTCTGCTTGAGCCAATCGCCCATTTCCTTGTACATCGATGAAAGATCTTCTCCAGTCTGCAAACGAATACCATAGGGTGGATTCATCACCAGAGTGGCTCCCTGGGGTATGGTAATTTCCTGGTAATCTTTTCGATGTGTGTAGATTTCAACTCCGCGAGGTAGATGAGAGAGATTGCGTTTGGCTACTCTCAGAGCACTGGGATCAACATCCGATGCCTGAATGGGTATTTCCTGTGGGGCATCAAAAGCGCCATCCATCTCTTTACGTACATGTGTCCAGAGTCCCTTGTTGAAATCGGGCATTTTCATAAAGCCAAAACGCTTTCTGAAATAGCCTGAAGGGAGATTCGTTAGAGACATATATGCTTCTGCTGGGAGTGTACCTGAGCCACACATGGGATCGATAAATGTGGTTTTGCCTTCCCATTTGGTCATCTGAACAATAGCTGCTGCCAGAGTTTCCTGCATGGGAGCTTCCACCGTATCCAGACGATAACCCCTGCGGTGCAATGAACCTCCACTGGTATCAAGACTAATGACCGCCCGGTTGTTCTCAATATGGAGATTGAACCAGATGTCAGGATATTTGGAGTCAACATTGGGTCGACGTCTTAGCTTCTCACGAAAGCGATCCACAATAGCATCCTTGAGCTTGAGGGAAGCATATTGCGAATGAGTTATGGCACTATTACTGACCTGTGCAAAAATGGCAAAGGTTTGATCAGGGGCGAATAACTCTTCCCATGGAATTTCCATAGCTGTCTTGTATAGATATTTTGTACTATGACAATCGAAGGAAATCAGGGGTGCTAAAATTCTGGTAAGCAGTCTGGAACCATAATTAATTCTGTATATGGCTTCTGCATCAGCTGTAAATTGTAAACCTCTGAAGCGCTGATTGACCTTGGAAGCCCCGAGATCTTGAATCTCAGCTGCAGCCATTTCCTCAAGACCATTGGCGACCTGAGCAAAATAGCTATTGGTTTTCTGGTATTGAAAAGTCATCAATCCTCTGTTCGTTTTTCTTTCCGGGCTTGGGAAAGACGTTTCTGTGGATCAAGTTCCATTTTTCGGATACGAATATTGTCCGGAGTGATTTCAACCAATTCATTCTCGGAGATAAATTCAATGGACTCATCTAATGTCATCAAATGTGGTTTTCTAAGCGTTACTGTAGCATCTGCATTAGCACTTCGCATATTGGTCAGTTTTTTCTCACGAGTTATGTTTACATCCAAGTCGCCAGGACGATTTCGCTCACCAATAACCATTCCACCATAAACATGGGTTCCCACTTCAATTTGCAGTTCACCACGATCTTCCATACTGAGGCTGGCGTAGGCAGTTACCTTCCCTGGGCGATCTGAAACCAGGGCACCAGTATTTCTCTGGGGGATGGGTCCAAACCAGGGTTCATAACCCTCCATGATGGTATTCATAACACCTGCACCTTTTGTATCGGTCATGAAGGTGGTTCTAAATCCAATAAGTCCACGGGATGGGATGCGGAATTCAAGATTCACACGTCCACTTCCATGGTTGATGATATTCACCATACGACCCTTGCGAACAGACAATTTTTCTGACATCACCCCTACAAAATCCTCTGGAATATCAAGGTAAAGCATTTCAACTGGTTCTGATACCTTCCCATCAATTTCTTTGGTGATGACACGAGGTTTGGAAACCATAAATTCATAGCCTTCACGTCGCATGGTTTCAATGAGAACTGCCATCTGTAACTCTCCACGTCCTCTGACTTCAAAAGCGTCTGCCCGATTCTTAAGCTGCTCAATTTGCAAGGCAACATTGAGACGCATTTCTTTTTCAAGACGGGCGAGGATATGTCGGGAGGTCAAGTATTTACCATCCTGACCAGCAAAGGGACTGGTATTCACATAAAAAATCATGGAAACCGTGGGCTCATCTACATGGATCCTTGGCAGCAGTGCTGGATTCTCAACGGAAGTTATTGTATCACCAATTGTAATGGTATCGATACCAGCGAGGGCGATAATATCCCCGGCCTCAACTTCTTCAACCTGCTGGCGACGAAGTCCCTCAAATGTATACAGAGCTGAAAATTTCACATTGGGGGTTTGTTTGTGCTCACCTGCCAGGAGATAGTTGGTACCCATCTTGAGCACACCGTTTTTCAGGCGACCGATGGCGATTTGGCCGACATAGGCATCATAATCCAGGTTGGCTATGAGAAATTGTGGGACATGATCATCAATGGCTTCAGGTCCCTGGATGTAATCAATAATAGTATCGAATAAAGGGCGGAGATCAGTTGAACCATCCTCGAGTTCAGTATGTGCCACACCATCCTTGGCGATAGTATATAAAATAGGAAAGTCGATTTGTTCTTCGGTGGCATCCAGGTCTATAAATAGGTCAAAGACTTCGTCAATAACCTCGGCGATACGTGAATCGGGTCTATCAATTTTGTTAATGACCAGAATGATGCGCAGATCTTTTTCAAGGGCTTTTTTAACTACAAAACGAGTCTGGGGTAGCGGACCTTCACTGGCGTCAACCAGCAACATGGCGCCATCAACAAGGTTTAATCCTCGTTCAACTTCGCCGCCAAAATCGGCGTGTCCTGGTGTGTCAATGATATTGATTTTCACACCATTGTACTCAATAGCAGTATTTTTTGCGCTAATGGTGATACCGCGTTCACGCTCCAGATCCATATTATCCATGACTCTATCAGTAAGTGCCTGATTCTCACGGAAAATACCGCTTTGGCGAAGCATACCATCTACCAGGGTTGTTTTTCCATGATCAACGTGGGCGATGATGGCGATATTTCTAAAATTTTCTTTGCGCATTTATGTCCTCTCAACGTGGATTTCCCCATCGGAAACACCACAAAATTAAATAGTTAAAAAAAGCGCGTGCAGGATGCGTTCTAACAGGACTGATTACAATGAAAAAATGAGTTCACCTAGTCTTTAAATCGAATTAAAGCAAGCCGTTGGATTGTTTGGAATGATTGATTAGTTTAACGCCGATCTAAAAATATGATGGTATCGATATAATTGGGAGGCTCATAATGGCTGAAATGTATCTTGAAATGATAGAACTCTTTTTTATTGTCGGTGGATTGTTGGCAATTGTGGTAGGCGCGATTTTATTTTTTAAGCCTGAAGTGATTGCTCGTTGGTCACATCTTGGTAATAAATGGTATTCAGGGTCAAAATGGACCAAACCTCTTGATGTTGTCCACGAGACAGATTCATTTTATTTCAAAAATCATCTTCCCGTAGGCGTGATAATGATGATAGTATCGGTGATTGGATTATTCTTAATTGTAAATCGAATGCCTAATACCGAGGAAGTTCTAGCAGCTACGAGTAATGTTGAAGAAGGCATGAGTTTGGGGATTCTCCTTGAAGCTTTAAAATGGTTTCTCATCGTCGCTATCATATTGGGACTACCAGTATGGGGATTTTTAGCATTTGCTCCTGACAAATTGAAAAGTATCAATAAAAAACTTAATACATGGGTTTCTGGAGGTCTCATACTGCTTCCTCTGGAAAAGATGAATCACGGCTTTGACAATTTTGTACTTCATTATCATCGGTTTTTTGGAGCTATTTTTGTGCTTGGGGCGGTTTTTATTCTTTTCAAATTCCTCTAGTGAGAAATAACACTGAAATCCACTTTTCAACGGGTCATTTCTTAAATCAGTATGAGTAAAAAAGTATACGCAGTATTTCAGGGGCATCAGCCTGGAATCTTTGACTCATGGGATAAAGCTTCCCTCCAGGTAAAAGGATTTAAGGGTGCAAAATATAAAAGTTTCTCCCAGAGGAATGAAGCTATAGAATGGCTAAGAGATTGTGTCCTTGCTGCAAAAGACCCTGTAGCACAACAACTAATTGATCTCATCAAATCTCAAACTAATAATGGACCAACCGGATCAAATTCATCTCTACCAGATTCTAATGAAGAAATAATTATTCACACCGACGGAGGCGCTTCTCCCAATCCGGGAGTAGGTGGCTACGGTGTTGTTCTTCAAAAGGGCAGCAAACGTAAAGAACTATCTGCTGGTTATCAACTCACCACCAACAACCGCATGGAAATGATGGCAGTAATTGTAGCATTACAGGCACTCAATGAATCTTCCAAAGTCGTCTTGCACACGGATTCAAAATACGTGGTGGATTCCATATCCAAACGCTGGGTCTATGGCTGGAAAAAACGAGGTTGGAAAAAATCAGACGGAAAACGCCCAGAAAATGTTGATCTGTGGGAAGAGCTCATCCTTTTGCTCAAGAACCATAAGGTAGAATTTCGTTGGGTCAAGGGGCATGCCGGAAATACTGAGAATGAGCGCTGTGATGCCCTGGTCGCTGAGGCCAGGAAGAATAAAAACTTATTAGTAGATACTGGGTATAAATCGAGCTGATACTTTGAAACCTTAATTGGGGAAGGAAGGTTGTATCATGAAACATTTGCTCTGGATAACCATCATCGCTGGATTGGTCATTTTCAATTGCAGCAGCTCCAAAAATCTCCCTGGAAATGATGATCTCGAGATACGACTTCCTGGAATGCCTGCTCAAGAAGGTAGTGAAGTCGTGGCAGAAGCCGATGGACTCATTGGTGTTGAACCAAAATCTCCTTATAATGAATTTTATATCCTGGACAGTATACGAGTGGTGATTGATGATCCCTACGATACAGAGGGTTTATTTGATTCACCGCGTAACCTTATCCTATATGCGCTACCCAACGGCAATAGCATCGAATGGACCATGGGTAAACAGAAAAATGAAATGGACGATTGGCATTTCAACATTCAGTACATTGATGCCCAAATCAAATGGTTAAGAGAACATACTCACGAAAGATACACGGTGGCCTATCTCGAGGCTCCACAACTGAGCTGGCCGGCCTGGAAACGTTCACACTTAAATTTTGGCGAGATGATCACTCAGGTTACCGATTCACTCAGATCAATATATCCTCAAGCTAGAGTCATGTTAAACAGCCACAGTGGTGGAGGTAGTTTTATCAATGGATTTATCGAATCGAGGGAGATGATTCCAGGCTGGATAAAGCGTATTGGATTCATTGACAGTAATTATGGCTACAATGCAGAGATAGGTGTAAAAATAGATTCATGGCTCAATTCAGATGAGGATAACCACCTCACGGTTTTTGCCTACAATGACAGTATTGCACTATATGAGGGAAAACCATTTGTGAGCGCGAGGGGTGGAACCTGGTACCGTTCAAAAATGATGATTCAAGATTTGGGGCAGAAGCGCACGTTAGCAAAAACCAATATTCATGAAGGGATCATCCAGTATCGTTCAAAGGATGAACAGATTTTGGTTCTATTAAAGCAGAATCCATCGCGGGGGATATTCCATACTGAGCAGGTAGAGTTAAATGGTTTTATCCACTGTGCTTTATTTGGGGGCGAATTAGAAAATGTTGGTTACGAATACTTCGGTGAACGTAGTTACAACAAATACATTCTCGAGGAAACTCCTCCATTCTAAAGTTTTAGCAGTTGAAGTGAATTTTTGGATAAAAAAAAGCCGGTCTCCTAGGAGACCGGCTTTTTATAAATTCTTTAATTTAAAGAATTATACAGCAGTAACGTTCTCTGCCTGTGGACCTTTTTCGCCCTGTGTAACATTCAAAGTAACGTTTTGTCCTTCTTTCAATGATACGTGTCCTGAACCGTTGATTGCGCGATAATGCACAAATACGTCTGGACCATCTTCCTGCTGGATAAAACCGTAGCCTTTTGAATCGTTAAACCATTTGACCACGCCGTTGACTAGTTGATCAGTCATTTGTACCTCTTTCTTAAACTTACCGCTTTTAAGCGGCTTTTTTTTAGTCAGGCTTTTTTACATACATCTGCAAAAAGCATTTCCGTCCTCGTGGACATTTCTGACCGTCGCAGGGAATATGAACAACAAAAACTGAAAGTAAACAACAATTTATAATAAAAATATTATCTATTTTCTGCCTGTTTTGTATTTCCAATTGCATGATAAGACCACTTTTATAAGTTAGATTCAACACAATTTCTATAAATATGTGCTCTATTAGAGGGTCAGGAGAAATGCAATGAATGTTAATCGCCGTGACATGTTACAATTATTAGCGCTTGGTGGACTTGGACTATCAACGTTTCGGCCGAATATGGCGTTCGCCAGTATTGAGAATGATGTGATCGAACCTCCTAGACTCAAACCAGGGGACGTAATAGGTCTGGTCAGTCCAGCTGGCATTATCCGCAGCAGGGATAAATTAAAGATTATTGAAGAAACTCTTGAAGCACTTGATTTGAAGCTCCATGTGGATGAGCATGCCATGGACCGATGGGGTTATCTGGCCGGCAAAGATGAAGTTCGCGCTGAAGCCATCAACCAAATGTTCAGAAATCCTGAAGTGGATGCCATTCTCACCTTTATCGGAGGATGGGGTTGTGCAAGGCTATTGCCATACCTCGATTATGAAATGATCCAGAAGCATCCAAAAATCATCATGGGGTTTAGTGATGTTACGGCACTATTACTGGCCATCTATGCCAAAACTGGTATGGTGACCTTTCACGGTCCGTCCGGTCGATCCGGGTGGAATACCTTTACCGTAGATTATGTAAAACGTCTCTTGTTTGATGCTGAAGCGATCACCTATAAAAACCCGGATAATATCGGTGACAATCTGACTCAGGTGAAGGATCGCGTCCAAACCATAACACCTGGGAAAATACGTGGACGACTTGTGGGCGGAAACTTATCCGTGCTTACGGCACTCGTAGGATCGGATTATTTGCCGGATTGGCAGGATCACATTTTGTTCATTGAGGATGTGGGTGAAGGTATCTACCGGATTGATAGAATGATGACGCAACTCAAATTGGCCGGAGTGCTGGATCAAATTGTAGGCTTCGTTTTCGGAAAATGTACTGATTGCGATGCAGATAGTGGTTATAGTTCATTCACGTTAGAGGAAGTGCTGGAGGATCACATCAAGCCACTTGGTATACCGGCATTCAGAGGCTCAATGATTGGTCATATAAAAAATAAATTCACCATCCCTCTAGGTGTAGAAGCTGAGATTGATGCCGATCTAGGCAGTATTAGATTGCTTGAACCAGCTGTAATGTGAGTGTACATCAACCCATCTGGGTTTAGAGTATGATTCACTTTGGCGGTTGATCGCTAATCCCTTCTAAAAGTCCATCATTTAAGCCGCAGTAGATGGGTTCATCCCAAACCAGTCCGTGAGAAATCCTCATTCCCGGGGTATTGAAAAATGAAATATAGAAAAAGTGGTGAACCTTTTGCCTGTTTCAATGCCTAATAGGGTATGATGTGGTATGTAAAATCATCTCAATGGAGGAGGTCTTTATGAATAAATTATTTTTACTAGTGTCTCTCATCATTCTGGTAGCCTGTGGGGATAGCGGTTCTACGCTTAAAGAGGTGGAGCGCCCCCAGGACGTGGTGAGTAAGCGGATTCAAGTATTTTCTGATTCTGTCTACAACCGTATTGCTGGTGAGTGGATGGCTTATTATGAGGTGTTTCCTTCTGAAGAAGCCTATGCCAACTGGATGTACGCTGCTCGTTATGCTGGTCATGCAGACTATAAAAGACTCCTGATGGATGGGATCAAAACGTATCCCGCAAATCCAACTCTGCTCTATCTGGCAGGTATGCGTAAACACAAAATGCCCTCGTCAGATAGTGATCTGGCTCTGACCGTCCGAGCAGCAGAACTTGATCCTAACTATATGGATCCATGGTTTAATCTGGTAACGGAGTTCATGTCGCGAGACGAAATGGAAAAAATGGACAATGCCTTAAATCGTCTGCTCAAAGGTGGGGGCATATCTGAAGAAGTGATGGACTACAACTATAATCTTCTCATTAATCTTGAAGAAAATGCCATCCTGATTACGAATGGGGACAACGATACATACCCGGGTTGGATATTGCAGCGTATTCTCAACCATCGCCCTGATGTGAAAATTGTCAATCGATCACTCCTTAATACCAACTGGTATGTATTCCATGTAATTCGCCAGGGAGTCCCTCGATTTATTACAAACGCAGATCTTGAAGAACTTAAAAAAACGACCAGGGGTCCCTGGGATGATGTGCTCATAAACCGGATAATTGAAGCAGGCAGTGATGAGGATATCCCTGTTTACTTCTCTCACACCCTGTATTTGACTGAGGGTATCTCAGAACGAATGAAAAATGGTCGCAAATTGGGGCTGGCAACCCTGGTGACTCCTACTGACAAATCATATCGTAAGCAAATGTTGCGAGTGGCTGATCTGTGGACAAATGATTTTCGGACCAGTGGTATGGAAGCCTGGACTTTAAGATATGGCACCAAAGCCAGTGCTGGACTTAGATTAATGGGAAATTATGCCGGGGGAATACTCGCGTTGGTAAGGGAACTGGATAGCACCCATCCTGAATTTTCTGTGGAGCTGTTTGAATGGTATCGGGCTCATTGCCTCGAGCTGTTGCAGGATCAAAGTCGCGATGCTATCGGTAGTACATGGGCTGAAATTTCAAACCATAAAACAATCCAGGACTGGTGCCGGCAGGAGAGGTATTTACAGGATTGAACGATTGGCAGGAATATAATCTGGCAAAACGGGGGGATCGGTCCGCCTGGAAACGTCTGGTGGATCTCCACACTCAGGATCTGACACGATTGGCAGGCATGTTGACTGGTTCCTATGACCTTGCCCAGGATGTGGTTCAAGAGGTTATGCTGGAGCTGTTTCGTAAACCTCCAAAGCATCAGAATGGGACCTTTAAAGGGTGGCTGACAACGGTTACATATCATACTGCTCTCAAATTGAAGAAACAGTATTCTGGTTGGTCGGCACTTGGCAAGACCGATCCTCCTGATGCCCATCTGCAACCCCTGGCAAAGTTGATCCGTGATGATCGGAACAGGGGATTGTTCGACATTATTCATTCCCTGGATGAGGCACATAGGGAAGTACTCATTCTGCGCATTTATGGAGATGAAACACTCAAGGACATATCAACTTTATTGGATATACCTCTGGGAACAGTAAAATCCAGATTGTTCTATGGCGTTAGACATTGTCGCAAGCTTATGAAAGACAAAGGACTCACATAATGGAGAAAAGAACGAGACATATAGATGAAGATATCCTGTTGAAGTATGTCCTGGAAACCCTGGAACCTGCTGAAGATGCAGAGGTTGAACGACATCTTCTCGAATGTTCAGTATGTTCTGGTGAAATTGACAGCATGAGGTCAGATCTGGTATCGATGAGGGCTCTGGAAGTTCCAATTGAGGTGCCTTCAATTCCTTTCCCATCTACTTACTCCAGAGACTGGAGCATAGTGCTCCACGCAGCTGCACTCATTGTCGTTGGATTTGGATTGGGTATGCTGACTCGATCACTGGACAACACCCGAGACATTACCCTCTATTCAATGGCAGTACCCCACCAAACTATTACCCTGCAATCTGGAAATCATTCCACCTGTATCAGTGATAATTTGAAAATTTATTTGGATTGAGTGAATCTGCCTCAGGCAGGTTCATTTCGGATCGGACCATTAGGAACGCTTCCAATCTTGATACAACAAAAAGGCCACCCTTTAGGTGATCAAGCGGACATTGAGGTTCTCGAAATGTCCATGAAGGTAGGATTGATGTTCGCTCCGCTCCATCTTACTCCGCTTTGATTCTCTCAGAATCCAAGCTCCGTTTCGAACAAGCAGATCTGCATCTGAACCCCATAAAACACAAAAAGCCCCGTCAATGACGAGGCTCTTTGCGTTGTAGCGGGAGTAGGATTGACTTCGACTCACTCCGTTCGCTCGTCTTCCTCCGCGGGCTTGCCACGGGCAACCTCGCTACGGATCGAACCATTAGGAACTAATCCAATCTCCATACAACAACAAAGCCCCCATGAAGGGGGCTTTATTATTGTAGCGGGAGTAGGATTCATGTTCAGTCACTTCGTTCCTTCCATGTTCCTCCTCCATAAACCACTGGTTTATGTCGTCGTAATCGAACGAGTAGGTTCTCATCACTACTCTTACAAATAAAAAAGGCCACCCTTTGAGGTGACCTTTTTCATTGTAGCGGGAGTAGGATTCGAACCTACGACCTTTGGGTTATGAGCCCAATGAAAGTACTGTAATAACAATAGTTTATATGGTGAGTGTGGCTGATATGTGTCACCACTTGCACCCATAAACATACATCTTAAATTCGATTCATAGCGATAGAAATTATAACCTAAAGAGGTGCGAAATGACCGATGATATTACTATCAGTCGACAAGAACTATACAAATTAGTATGGTCAAAACCAGTAGTCAAGATAGCGAAAGAGTTCGGGATCTCAGATGTTGCTGTCGCAAAGATCTGCAAGAAGATGAACATTCCCAAACCGGGCTTAGGGTATTGGGCTAAGAAGAAATACGGCAAGAGAACAAAGACTAAACCATTACCAACAGATAATAAAGGAGGTCTTGAAAGCTACACGATTAGTAAATGGGCAGAACCTGACTTGAAACCTGAAAGTGAGGCTGTCAGAAAGCATAGAGAATATGAGTCAATGGCAATGAATACAGTCATTGTTAAATCCAAACTCAGTAATGCTCACCCGTTGGTCCAGATATCTAAAGCAAAATTAAGTAACCCAAATACTGACCGCTACAAAAGATGTTACGGAGAACGGGGAGGGCTGAATATTTCCGTGAGTAAAAGCTGCATTAGTAGAGCACTTCTCATCATGGATGCGCTAATCAAGGCACTGTCGAAGAGGGGATATGAGACATCATTGGCTGGCGGGTATGATGGGGTTACAATCGTAAATGTTGACGGTGAGGAGTTCAATATCTCTATTCAGGAAGCGTCAAAGCGGATTCTAGCAGATGATTCAGGTAAAAAGAGGGAGAGGTATTCCTACGAACCCATGTATGATTATGTCCCAACCGGTAGATTGACTTTGCAGATAACCAATATTTACTATGGAGATAAAAGCGTCAAAGACAATAAAACACAACGCATAGAAGACATGCTCAATAGTTTCATCCTCATACTGATTAAGGCTGCTGAACATGAAAAGGTAAGGCGGAAAGAGCGAGAAATTGAGAATAGGGAATACGAAGCAAGAGTGCAAAGAGAACAAGAAATTCGGAATAAGCGTAAGCAGGAAAAGCAAAGTGTGAAAGAATTGTTTGATAATGCTGCTACCTGGAACAATTGTGTTCTTACTCGGGACTACATTGCAGCTGTCCAGAATCATGCTGATGGAGATGACTTGGATTCTTGGGTACTATGGGCAATTCAACAGGTGGATCGGGTAGAATCCGGATTGTGGCTATCTCCTAATGATGTCCAATAATTGCTCCGTTTTACTCGGCAATACCGTAACATGTCGCAGAAAGGGAGAAATGACGACACGTTTATAGAACATGTCGCTGGTAACGACATGTATTGTATGAGTTTCAAACACCTTTACACTCTCTGCTAAGTAATTATAAAGTATGCATAATATCGTGTTATACGCTATAATGTGCAGAGATAATAATTCATTTTAATTCAATTCACCCAAATCTCTAAGTCTTTCCCTTTCACCCAGTTTGCATAAATCTCAGTGGTTCTAATTGATCGATGCCCAAGAAATGTCTGGAGCACTTCCTTCGGCATCCCACGATCCAACATATTGTGCGCATAGGTGTGGCGGAATGTATGCAAGTTAATAAACTTCTCCCGGACAAATGCAGGTTCAAATACTTCCTGGACTCTACGCCTACAGTATTTTCGCTGGCGATCAGCAGATAGTTCAGGGAAGATTAAATCATCATCAGTCTGTGCAGCGCTAATTCTAGCTGACAACTGAGATATCACCGATGATGGAATAGGTATGTTTACCATCCAGTCACCAGTTTTAGCCATCTGGAAGGTTAAATAAGAACCCTTAATAGAATTGCCCCGTAATCTGAATCCATCAGTTGGACGGATGCCAGTATGCAATAACAGATAGTAATAGTCGTAGAACTCATCTGCGACTGAGAATATTGATTCGATTTCAGACTCATTAAATGAATAGCGAGGTCGTCGTTTTACTGGGTCCGGAAATCTTTGAACAGGCCGCCAAGGATTGTGTTTTATCCACTCATGCTCTAAACAGAATTGAAAGAAGCGAGTGTATAGACTAATCTCACGATTGATTGTCGAAATTGCTGGGGTGGTGGAGAGATTCTCAGTCGCAAATTTATACTTATTATGAATTTGTTGGTTCATTCGATAAACGAGATATTCCCGGGCGTGTCCAACATTTACACTCTGAAAGGATTGCAATTCAATTGACTCGCAGAACTTTTGAAAATGAACCAATCTTGAAGACATATTGCTCGCATGCTGACGAGAGATCTTCCGTAGCTCGGCATACTTAAGAAATTTCAATATAGCTTGTTCCCAAGAGAGTGGAGGCGATAAAGACTCTGAGTTTTTACCTTGTAGTGTTGTAACGTGTTTGGGCTGCTTTAAATAAATATTGCTCAATTAAGATCTCCTTATTTGATCTGATTTAGTGGTACTTTCGTTACGGGTGATATCAAATCTCAAGAACCGCCGTTTTTGAGACTGCAAAATAGTGCCTGAATAGTGAGACACCCTTTTTGAGACAGATCTTCTATGCTGAAATCTCAAGAACGTGTCGTCGAAATGAGAAAATAGCGACACGTTCTGATAACACGTCGCCGCGAACGATATGTTCCACTTGCGAGATATTATCATTTAGCTCATCACATATTTTAATATAGCCGAAGCCTGTATTTTCAATTAGCCGAAATTACTACCGATGTTACATGTCTATGGTATCGACATGTAATCAGGACATATCTAAATATGGTTAAATTTTAGGTACGATAGAAAGTGGGTATTAGCTAAATGGGAGGGTTAAAGTCCCTTGTGTTTCGTCACATTGAGTGCTTTCCATTTGAGTGATGGATGTGATTCAATCCGCTGCCGCAGGACTGGGTCTGAGGTCAAAATGCTGCCATCTATCTTTCCCTGATCCAAGATAAGATCGAGGAACTCTTGTTCGCTTTTACTGAAGGGAAGTAGAGAATTCATTCCACGTTTACAATCGTCAACGAGTGAGTTGCCATATTCCCTAGGCGTCCCTATGGCTTTCGTAACCTCATTACCTAGTGTTGGTATCAATTGACTATTTATATCACCCGTGTTAAATCCAATATCATCAATATTGATGGTACGCCAATCTTTTCTATTCATTGCTCCGTAGATAACAAATCCGAGACGGAGCTTGCT
>JABHBL010000088.1 GCA_018673925.1 Fidelibacterota bacterium | reverse complement strand
CAAAGAGACAGATCATTAAACAGAAAACGCTTCTCGATATGAAGCGAATTAACTTGAAACTGCGACACCAAGAGGAGTTCGCGTAACATCTTGGATGGCCGGAAAGTGTCTCTTATTTTTTAAGTGATCTTGTCCGAATTACTTTGACGACTTACACGCATGGCTTTACTGAGTGAAAGGAACAAATCTGTTCTTGAAAGAGCTGCAATCTATCGGAGTAAGCGGGAAGGCATCTTCATCTGGCCAGGGTCAGACCGATATGATGAATTGATGAGTTATTTGCCAAAAGATACGACTCAGAGTAAATAAGAAAATGCCTAACAAAGGCCAGTCTTCGTTCCTGTGGAACAACTACTGGTAAACCTGTCTACGCTTCTCCCACCGCTGTTGGCGGTGTCTTCGACACGTGGATAAGCATTGATAAGCTACATTTTTGAATTGGACGGCCTAAAACGTTTAACCACACGGAGCAATGGTGAAAATTGAATTAACCACAAATCCTTCATCCAAAGACGCAGAATTTATAAGTCAGGGGCTGGTAAACTTCAATCACGAACGGGTAAAGGATCTTGAACAAGACGACCCAGAAACAAAGTTTTCTATCTTTGTACGTGATGATGAGAATAACATTATTGGTGGTTTACGAGCCACTTGTTTCTGGAATGCGCTTCATGTTGAGTTGGTTTGGGTGTCAAAGGAGTCTCGCGGAAGTGGAATTGGTACTAAATTGATGAAAGAGGCTGAAACATTTGCCATTGAACATGGGTATGAGCTTTCTCTTTTAGAATCAGCGAGCTGGCAAGCCAAGGCTTTTTATGAGAAAATGGGTTACACGCTCATGGCGACCCTTCCCGATTTTCCAAAAGGTTATGCTACTCATTTCCTGACCAAAAGACTCCTGAGATAGTTGGTTATGATCTGGATGGATACTGATAATAAAGAAAGCGAGGCATTAAGATTTGAAGGATCCCAAAATGGTAAATCACATAGAATCTGTACGGTATAATGAAGTTGTTCTGGCTGAAAATGCTCTGGCAGAGGCACACATAAACCTGGATCTAGACGTCATAGACAATCTGTTACATTCTGATTATACAATTATTCAACCCGGTGGAAAGGTTGAGACAAAAACTGATGTATTGGAATCTTATAGGTCGGATCAACGATTTTGGAGCATTGCTAAAACAGATCAATTGGACATTCATTTTTATGGAGATACCGCTGTTGTAGTCGGTCGATGGAAGGCAAAGGGTAAAAATGGAGAGGACCATTTTAACTATTCATCACGATTTTTATCAATCTGGATAAACGAAGATAATGAGTGGAAAAACGTTGCATTTCAGTCCACAGATATTGATGATTAAAACCTTGAGAAAGTGCGATCCAGCAGTGGCCAGTCCTCGTTACCGAGGATTTGCAACCGGTAAACTCACACTCCCTAACGGGCTCTTGGACCAGCACGGGAATGCAAAACGAAAATTTTGCAGTATACAGACTTGAGTGTTAGATTGGCCTCGTGAAAATTGGGGTCGTTTGAAAACAAGCGATACTTTTGGGGGTTTAAATGTTTATTAAACATCAATTTCTGAATAAAATTATTGGCACGCTACTCATTGTGTTAAGTGTATCAGCTCAATCCGTTATAACGCTTCCTGAAGATTCAGTTTCATTTGGTCTTTTTATAGTTGATTATCAATCAAAGGAATTTGAACAAGGGACAATCCTCAACTATCCAGCCTGTGTGGATGCAGACACTGTTTTTATACCCATGGAGCTTGAGGTTCAACCAGCAGCAGATTTTGGGTATACAATTATGACCTATCCCTGTACTGGAGATACTGTTTTTCACGGTACCTATGTTTGGATGGGGCTGGGTGAGATATTTGCACCAGATAGTTTTATATCAGCTGATTCTTTTTATGTCCAGGAAGATTCGATTCGAGAGCCACAATCACTTCAGCATTGGCGAGAAACTGGAGTTCCACTGGTGGATACTTTGGAAATTCAAGCCGCTGATTCAGCCTGGAATGCCATCAAAAATCTCAATGTGGTGAGCCAGTTTGCCCACTATCCATATCAGGTTATCATCTATCGCTATCCCCCTAGCCTGGGAGCGCTTGATCCCAGTGTGGCAAAATGGATCGTATTTTTGTATCGTAACCCGGTCTCACCCATTGTCACCTATGCTGGTCCCGCTTTTTCCTTGAGTTTTAACAATTCAGAGTATGAATTTCCAGTTGTGGTAGACGATCGACCGCACACCTATCGGCTACCTGCTGAAGTTTTGGGCCTTGTTGATGAAAATGCACCAACACAATGGACCTTCACCTCTACTCATCAATCAGAAAATCAATTGTCCTTTTACTTTGATGAGTTTGTTTTTGGTCCCGGGGATACCATCGATTGGACGGATACGCTCTCCCATGATATGGAAAGCATGGACCCTTCGGATCCCATAATACAAACATTTATGTACCCTGGTGGGTTCTCTCCTCCAACATTCTCTGACAGGCATACCAACAATCCTTCCGGTTTCATCATTCGTACCAATAATTCACCGCAACAGCTAACTATCGAAGATACTTTGTCTTTTGAAATAAATGGATACGCCAGATCGGATCTGAGAAAGTTCTATCCTCTGACACTGGGAAATAAATGGAAATGGTCTGCTTCTCATCATTATATCGACTCTGTACGTACTGAAGAGGTGATTGCGGTGAGCGAGTTAGCAGATTTTACAGAATATGTCATCGAGCGCAGGGGCCATGATTACCAACTTTATGGTGGAGGGGTAACGGTAGACACAATTTCCAGGTTCACTCATGTCTTTGATCGCGCCAACATTTATTCTGCCCCAACCTCCCAAGCTATGACTGTCTCTTTTTCTGATGTTAACCCAGACGACGAGATATCGTTTCTTTACCAATTGGTGGACGATAGTCCTGAGCTATTGTTAATAGAGGGGAATCAATTTTACAGCTCAACCTGGCGCTATGGAGTTGGGCTTGCAGCAGAATTCATGGATCCAGGTGCGGTTAAAAGTTTAATTGGTTACCAAATTGATGGGGTATCCTGGGGCGACATGAACCCAATTCAAGTTTCAATAAATGAGCACGACATTTTTCCATCAAGCTTTGGTCTGGTGGCATATCCTAATCCATTCAACCCCAGGGCCAGCATTAGCTATACAGTACCCTTTACTGCAGATATCAAACTGTCGGTTTTTAATATTGCAGGTCAGACGGTGCAAGTCATCGTTGACTCAAATCAAGAACCAGGCTCATATAAGGTTCACTGGAATGGGCTGAATCACTCTGGAAGACAAGTGAGCGCGGGCATGTATTTTATTCGGCTTCAAGCTCACGAACATTCCCAGGTGGTGAAGATCCTATATATAAAGTGAAAACCACAACCTGGACCCAGCTGAGCTCTAACCACTCATGTCGGTGATGCTTGGGTGCGATGAACATAAAGTTTTGCAGGTTAAAAGATTCAAAAAGGGGTGGACAGAGTGCATAGACTCATGGAAGCAATTATCTATCGCAGTGCAAATCCCGTATTCCATGGGAATGGATTGACACACAGAAGTTTATCTACCCGTGAGATAACGGTGTTAGCTATTGGGGTTATTCTGTTGTCTTCATTCCTTTCTTGTACGTACCAGGCACCAGTTACTGTGCCGTTGTATTCTTCGCGACTGGATCCCCCAGAGCTGTCAGTAGAGCCACATGGGGTTTCCCTGGGATTTAGCGCAAAGTTTGCGAATGAAATTGTCATGATCCCTGATGCTAAAGCTGTTCCGCCCATATTAAACAACCCAAAATTGGGTAGTCGAAAACAACCACTCTACATTTCGCCTCATATGGGGGTGGCCGTAAATAGGCATCTTGAACTATCCTACGACATCTATAGCGGGTTACTGCTGCGAACTCAGTTATTAGGTAAAAGGCGTGAGGAAGCAAGTATTGGGAATAAAAGTGCTACCCTCTCAATTGGCTACAACTTTACATCGAACTCTGATGAACTCTATACTTCCGATAGACCATATTCAGATCAAAGATTGGCCGAGTATGATTGGCGGGTGAACTCATTTCGGTCCAACCTCCTGTTTGGTTATCGATTCCATAAGAGTGTGCTCTACTATTGCGGAGCGTTCTATGAATCATATTCCTTGACTGGTTACCTGGATCAGTATGCCCATCCAGATATAATAGAGAACGATGAGCACTATTCTTTAGATGCTACAGGGCACAAGCAAGGGCTCGGATTGGGGGTTGAGTTTCTATTTGACGCTAAAATTGCTGAACAGTCAATAATTTACACGCTTCAGATTTCTGAAATTTCATGGGGTAGCTTGTCCACCGATCGTATTCTGAACCATGGCCTCACTGTGAAGTATTATTTTTAAGGTTGTTGGAAATTGAAAGAGCTCAATATTTCCAATCGTAAATCCCAAAAGGTAGCTGGGTAAAATACACCGAAGGCGAGATTCCGACCATATACAAGGGGTATAAAATGAAAAAATATATGCTGTTAATTCTTATGCTGATTCTGGTAGGACCTTTACACTCGCAAAATCGTGTGCTTATGCTGGACGGGGAAGGTGATTTCATTTCATTGCCCAGTGCCATCATCGATGGTAGCAATTTTTCCATTGAAGCTTGGTATAGGGTGGAAGGGGTTGGTGGAGGAACTGAAGGGCAGAATATAATATTTAGTCAGAGATCTCAGAATATCGGGTGCTACAACAGCGCAATTATTTTATTGGCCAAAGTAAGAGAGTCATTTCCATATGCATATTTTAGTGTGCGGACTGATCAATCATGTTCGCAGGCATTAATGACTGAACCCGTGGACTTAAATGTGTGGCATCACATGGTAGCCACACTCAGCGATGGGATACAAAAAATCTATGTTGATGGTAATCTTGTAGCTGCGACCCTCAATTCACAGGTGGGTAGCTATGCTGCAAACCTTACGACGATTGAGATTGGTCGTCACTTCCAAAACGATTTGATATATGGTTATTTTAACGGGGCCATAGATGAACTCCGGGTTTGGGATTACGGTCTATCTGAGGATGATATTCAAGCTAGAATGTTTAATCCGCTGACTGGCAATGAAGCAGGACTTCTTGCATATTGGAATTTCGATGGGGGCTCAGCGGTTGATGTATCACAGCATGGTCATGATGGTCAACTCCTGGGAGATGCCACCACCATAGAGGAAGTATTGCCTTCAGGTGAGTTGTATCAATGGGGAGATTTGAATCATGATGGTCAGATAAGCGTGAGTGATGTAATTGTGCTGATTGATCACATATTGGGACTAGACTGAAGTTTATCTGGGTAGTTGCATCCAATGTCCTAGATGTCTACAATCTATGATATGGTGCAAGAAGAAATCATAAAGCCAAAGGTCGATATTAATTCATCGTTGGTAAGGAAGCTAGTTGACGCTCAGTTTCCAGAATGGGCAAATCTCCCTGTCAAATCAGTGGAATTCGATGGACATGATAACCGAACCTTTCACCTCGGAGACACCATGTCAGTTCGATTACCCAGCGCTGAGTGCTATGCAGGGCAAGTAATCAAAGAGCATAAGTGGTTACCAAGGCTATCACTGCAGTTGCCACTCCCCATACCTGTCCCGATAGCCTTGGGAAACCCTACACAGGACTATCCCTGGAGGTGGTCCGTAAACCAATGGCTGGAAGGTGAAAATGCTAGAATTGAAGGCATTGGCGATTTAAACCTATTTGCATTGTCACTGGCAAACTTTCTAGCTGATTTGCATACGATTGATACAACAGGCGGACCTCTTCCAGGTAAACACAACTTTTTCCGTGGCGGTCCACTTGCTACCTATGATGCTGAGACACGTCGAACCATTGAATTGTTGCAGGATACGATTGATGCGGATTGTGCCATCGCAGTGTGGGAGACCGCACTGGAATCAAAATGGCAAGAGAATCCAGTTTGGGTACATGGGGATTTTAGTGCGGATAATCTGCTGGTACAGCTTGGTCGATTAAGTGCGATTATCGACTGGGGCGGTTTAGGAATTGGTGATCCTGCGTGTGATCTGACAATTGCCTGGACGCTTCTCTATGGGAAGAGTCTGGCGTCGTTCCACAAGGCGCTTCCACTTGACAAAGAAACCTGGGAACGAGGTCGGGGCTGGGCCCTTTGGAAGGGATTAATCACCCTGCGGGACAGTATTGATAGCAACCCCAGAGTAGCTGAGAGTGCTCACAGGGTACTAGGTGATGTGATTGCAGAGCACAAAATCTTGATCTAATCAAAGCGGAGCCAAGATTTCCCCAAGTTGCCCAATAGACAGCGTTGTCAAGTATCGAAACTATATAGCATATATCATAATCATACTTTTATACTAAGAGGATTGCCCATCAGCAAATAGTCAAGTACTTGATATTATTGATATTAAATTATAGTCCCTTCTGCTGGTATATGTTTTGATGTTTAAACTAAGCAAGAAAAAACTACAGATTGATACCTAAAGGGGAAACCATGAAAATAAAGCGCACAATTCAATCAATTATACCATTATTGCTTCTTGTCTCCTGTGTCTATCAGAGACCAGATATGCACACTGATATGACTGTGGTATCCCCAAAATTTGACCTCAAGAAGTCTCCAGTTGTTTTATTTGATGCCGGTCATGGGAATTTCCACGATATCCAGTCAACCTATAAACCCTTCGCCACACTCCTCAAAAATGATGGCATTATATTAATAACACACACAGGTCGATTCACACAAAAAGCACTACGCAATGTTGATTTGCTCATCATATCAAATGCCATGGGTGAGGAGCAAAAAGATGGTGGGATGACCAGTGCCTTTGAAGAAAGCGAAATTCTTGTGCTTACAGATTGGATCAAAGCAGGGGGTTCACTTTTACTCATTGCTGATCATGACCCCTTTGGTAGTGCCTCCGCAGATCTGGCCCAGGCATGGGGTGTGGGGATGGAAAGTGTGTGGACTGTTGATACACTCAGAATAAATCCTGAAATAGGGAGGAATTCCTGGTTGGAGTACACCCAGGAAAATGGCGGACTTGGAAAGCATCCTATCCTTCAGGCAAACTCTCAGGATTCTGCCATCCAGGGGGTGATTACATTTACTGGTCAGTCATTGAATTTTGATTCGACCTGGACTTCCGTCCTGCAACTTTCCAATTCAGCTCAGAATTATTACACACGGGCAGAGGCAAAAGTTTTAGCCACAGAACCTTCAACCTTCTTCCCGGTATCTGGTCAGTCTCAACTTATTGCGCGACAGTACGGTGAGGGGAGGATTGTTATCGCGGGTGAGGCTGCCATGTTTACGGCTCAGGAGGTGAGAATATTTTTCAAAACCATGCGTGCTGGATTCAACTACACAGGCTATGATAATAAGAAGTTTGTACTCAATGTCATCCACTGGCTTTTATTTGAGATTGATTGAAAGCTATCTAGCCACAATTAGTAAGTGGTGTCGATAGACAGATACATACCAGTTAATCAGCTACCCCTCCAGGATAGGATATATTCCCAGTTTTCAGGGGGAGGGGCCGACGGCTTCCTGTGTATCCATTGTCCTCCCACGTTGAGCTCCTTGCAGACGGATTCAAAATGGTACATTGATATTCCCATGTCGATTCTCTGGAGATCACAGAATAGATTTGGTTTCCGATACCCTGGTGTACGCTGCAAGAATAGATGGAATTGATTCTCATCCTGAGCATATCTCCAGGGTTGCTTATTTGATGCCGAAGGACTTAATCGAACCATGTCCAAAACCTGAGCATATTTCCCTGCCCTCTCGCGTTGTAGGGGAGTCTGGAAATCTGATTCAAAGAAAAGACTTTCCCAATCTTTCCTGTTTTTTGATCCTGCAACGTTTCTGATGATCCGATCAATAATATTTCTGTTGTCAGCAGGAAGACCTATGGAGACCACAGCCGGTACTATTTCGTGTGGTTGAACATTAATTCTAGATGAGAACTTATCTTTTCTGAATGATCCACCAAGCCAGCAAGATGCCAAACCGAGTCCTGTGGCGAATAAAACTATATCCTCCATCAAATATCCATAATCTTCAAGATTGTCTATCTGCTTTTCGACGGCTCCTACTATAAATCCAGAAGCTCCTCGAATAAAGCCGTAAGTCCCCAGCCCTCTTAATTCTTCAGAATCTCCAGCTCTTGCGGCTACCAATTCAAATCGAACTTTGTCGTCTCGAATACCTTGTGTTTTACTGTTAATGTAATCATCCAGGAGTTTCAACATATCTGGAGCAATGGCTTGACCTGTACAGCTCCTCCAGGAACTTCTTAATTGAATGAGTTTTGATGCTGATTGACTTGGGAGCGATTCCATGCTTTTATTTAGCTGTATTGAAGAACAAGGCAATAATCTTTTTCTATATTGCTGAAACAGTCGCTCCCTTGAATTTATTCCTGAGTTACCAATGGAAAGGGGCCAGCCTAGGCCAGCCCCTTGAGATGCATTGAAGTAAGGGGGACTACCTCAGATACACCATCTTGATTATTTCATCAGAATATCAATAATAAAACTTTTAATATTTTCATGATTTCCCCGCAAGCTATGATTTTAATCAGGCCGCAAAATCAGAAGGAATGAAAACTGATTGTTTTCGAGTAAGGAGTGGTCAAAAGATAATGCAATGAGTGCCGATTAGCAAATGATCATGGATTTCCAGGGGTGTGATTCGTCTAAGCACCGTACTATGAATCTTCGCTCGAAGGGCTACGCCCATATGCAAACTCTAGGACCAGCTATGACAATTTGAAGTTATAATGATATAGAAATGAAAAATCCCTGTGATTCAATCAGATGTTGAGACACAAGGACTAGAGGGTTGTGACCGCGGTAGGAATCGAACCTACGACCAATTGATTAAAAGTCAACTGCTCTACCAACTGAGCTACGCGGCCATATGGCATGGGTGTCATTCAAGTTGAAACCCTTTAAAAAGCGAGGCAATATAGTTTTGTACCCACCTCGGGCAAAACAATTTCCAAGTCATTTCAAGGTTTTTAAAACCTATCCATTTGGGATTGGTTGTTATTATTTAAGTCCTATCTTGAGAGCATGAAAAAATTAAATAGTCCCTGGAGAATCATTTCTACAGCGGTATACGGAGCCCCAAATGAGGGCAAAATTTATGGTGCCATGGAAGTCGATGTAACCAATGCCTGGGAGATGATTGCTGCAAGTCGTGCAGATGGAAAACGCATCACCATGACCCATATGGTGGCGGCTGCCGTGGGTCGCGCCATCGGCTGGGATATCCCTGAAATGAATGCCTTTGTAAAAAGAGGTACCCTGATACAAAGGGATGAGGTCATTGTAACTGTGGCAGTCAACATGCACGGGGGCAAAGAAATGACCAGCGTCAAGTTGTATGACGCACACAAAAAGACGGTCTTTGAAATTGCTGATGAAATCCGCACCCGGGTGTCTAAAGCTAGGAGTGGGGATGATAATGAGACCATGGAGAATAAGTCATTTTTGGCTAAAATTCCCTGGCCCTTCCGTCGTATGGCTTTTCTATTGTTCCGTTTTCTAACCAATACACTAGGAATGCAGATCAAATCCATGGGATTAAGTCACAATGCCTTTGGATCCATTCTCCTCTCCAATATTGGTTCTCATGGTTTGTCCACAGGGTGGGCTGCACTTTTCCCTGGATCGAAATTACCTGCTGTATTGGTGATGGGTAAGGAAGAGGATAAACCAGTCGTCAGGGATGGCAAAATTGTGATCCGGAAAATTCTACCCCTCACAGGTACTTTTGATCATCGCATTATGGATGGTTATCATGGTGGCATGCTGGCACATCACATAAAACGTTATCTTGAGAATGCAGATCTTCTCGCCGAAGCACCAGTCGAGCTGAAAGAGGAAGCTTTAAAAAGTTAATTCAGTCTGGAAGACCAGACTTAAGATTTCGGGTGAACCACCCATCTACGATATTCAATGAATGCACAACTGAGGAACAATCCTAGATTCTGAAAGATTTTCAGCAATCCTACATTTGATTCTTCGCTACCCATGCTGAAACACCCACAATTAAAATCAAGACCTCGGGCCATGGCTGATGTGATTGCCAGGACAAAGACAAGCAGCAAGCTGCCGATTATGATATAAGCCGCCCGCTGGTATCTATTGATGACCAAGGCAATCCCGCAGATTAGCTCAAGCCAGGGAAGGACAATGGCTGAGATATGCAAAAGGGGGAGGGGTAACAGTCTATAATTGGCGATTGATTTGGCAAATAAACCGGGATTCCAGATTTTATCCAGACTGGCGTAGATAAAAAGTAGCCCCAATCCGATTTGAATGCTTCGAACAAGCCACTCACCATATTTGCCACCAAGGAAAATATCTAAGCTGGTGCGCATCAGGGACTACTCTCAATGGGATAGCCAGCATCCCGCCATTCCTGCCAACCGCCAAAGAAGAAATTCACATTTGCAAAGCCCATCATCTTTAAATCAGCAGCGAGATCAATAGAGGCATTACAATCTTCTCCATCACAATAGGTTATGATGTGCCTACCGGGATCAAGTTTCTCCAGGTAGGGGAGAGAATCCATAAAAGCATGGACAGGTAAGTTGATGGCGCGTGTTATATGACCCGTACCGAAATCCTCTGGACTGCGTGCGTCAATAAATAAGGCTGCATTACTCTCAAAGGCTGAGTATGCATTGTTAAGAGAAATATTGGATGCAGCTTCACCTTCGCCATTTGGGTTTATGGAGACGGCAGGCACTGCAACTCCAGTAGAATCATCACCAATCACTGTAATCTCAGTTCTTAGTCCAATACCATTGGGGAGCACAGCCTGTGCAGATATACCCAATACGGTGGAAACGACAATCAAAGTGAGAATATCTTTGATGAGTTTGTTCATCTGATTCATAACGATTGATAATAAAAGACACGGTAATTGAATCCTACAAGAAACTAGAGAGAATCCATTCGATGGTGGAAAAGAATTGATCTGATTCCCGTATTCACCTGACTTTCAATACGACGCTCTCTATATTCAAAGGCTATAACAAAAGGAGAAAAGAAAGATGGCTGGAAAGCGTGTTGTTATTGGTGATAGTGAGGTTGAGATTCCAGATTTTGGAATGAAGACTTTTATCTATCCAGTGTTATTATTATTACTGGTCTGGATATTTTTTGCCGGACCATTTTATGTTGTAGACCCTGAGCAAAATGGGGTTGTAAAAACTTTCGGAAAACTCTCTGATATTACGGAGCCAGGTTTACGATTTAAATTTCCCTGGCCTATCCAAACTGTTGATTTGGTAAATGTTGAAGAAGTTCGGCGTTTGGAGCTG
This sequence comes from Fidelibacterota bacterium, assembly GCA_018673925.1. Taxonomy (GTDB): domain Bacteria; phylum Fidelibacterota; class UBA8477; order UBA8477; family JABMPR01; genus JABMPR01. The sequence goes on along the minus strand of JABHBL010000088.1, from coordinate 126,324 downwards.
GGTTTTCGTACTGTCAGAGCTGGTGGAACATCAAACTCTGCTCAGTATAAGGATGTGCCTTCTGAAGCGTTGATGCTCACAGGTGATGAAAACATTGTTAGCGTGGATCTCGTAGTCCAATACAAAATAAAAGATGCGGGATTATTTCTGTTCCGTGTGGCAGACCCAGAACGGGCTGTTTCACATGCTGCAGAAGCCTCAATCCGACAGGTTGTAGGATCTCAGCCCATTGATCAAACTCTGACTACTGGAAAAGCAATGATTGAAGCAGCCACAAAAGAACTGCTTCAAAAGGTGTTAGATAGCTATGAAGCTGGCGTCCATGTCGCGGAGATCAAGTTACAGGATGTAACCCCACCTCAACAGGTTGATGCCGCTTTCAAGGATGTTCAATCTGCCAAGGAAGAAAAAGAGAAGAAAGTGAATATTGCTCTGGGATATCAGAATGAAATCATCCCACAGGCTCGTGGAGAGGCCGCCCAGGCTTTTCAGGAAGCTGAAGCCTATAAGCAAAAACGTATCAAAGAAGCTGAGGGTGATGCATCACGTTTTACTCAAATGCTATACCAGTATCGTGTGGCTAAAAATGTCACCAAGACTCGTATGTATCTTGAGACCATGGAAGAGATTCTCCCAGGTCTTGATAAATATATTGTGGATGGAAAAGATGCAGGTGGCCTGGTGAATGTTCTAAGCCTTGAGAAAGTGAAAGGAGGTGCAAAATGAGAAATATCGGATTAATTATCATTCTCGGTTTAGCACTTCTGGTTCTATGGGGCGGCGTCATGATCGTCGATGAAACAGAGCAAATCGTGATTGTTCAGTTGGGAAAACCTGTTCGCAATATTGTGAAACCAGGATTGAATTTTAAGATCCCATTTATCCAGTCAGCTACTGTTTTTGAAAGACGACTGCTGGAATACGATAGTGCACCCAATACTATATTAACTGAGGATAAGAAAAACCTGATCCTGGACAACTACGCCCAGTGGAGAATTTCTGATCCTCTGAAATTTATGCAGACTATGCGTACCCAGGCTCTGGCTCAATCTCGTTTAGATGATATCATTTATTCAAGCTTGCGGGTTCAGCTGGGTACTCATCTCATGCATGAAATTGTATCCACTATGCGTGATTCACTCATGCATAAGGTGACCCAAAATGCTAATTTTACGGCTGCTGATTACGGTATTGAAATTGTGGATGTTCGTATCAAGCGGGCTGACTTGCCCCGCGAGAATGAACAGGCTGTCTTTGATCGCATGAAAGCTGAGCGTGAGAGAATGGCAAAACAGTTCAGATCCGAAGGTGATGAAGAGGCTGTGAAAATCCGAGCCGAAACCGACAAGGATCGTGAGATCATTTTGGCTGATGCTTACAAATTAGCACAGGAAGTCCGTGGAAATGGTGAGGCCCAGGCGATTAAGATTTATGCTGATGCCTACAAACAGGATCCGGATTTTTATGAATTCACACGCACCATGGATGCATACAAGAAAGTTTTTGATGACAAGACCAAGCTTGTCTTGACACCAGAATCAGACTTTCTCAACTATCTAAAGGAAATGAAATAGACTTTCAAATTATCCTGAAGATTACCTGTATATATAACCAAGGGGTGGCTGTCGTAATGGCAACCACCCCTTTTTTATTCAGCAATTCTACTCCCAAAAAGGATTGCGGCAACAAAGAGCTAATTTATATTCAGCGGCTTTAAAATAATGAAGCCATGAATAGCAAAAAGAGGCACCGATATGAACATGTTTCCTGATCTTCACTCAACCACAATTCTGGGAGTCAGACACAATGGCAAAGTCGCCCTGGGCGGAGATGGCCAGGTCACCTTTGGAGATACTGTGATGAAACATGGAGCAGTTAAAATCCGCTCCATCTATGATGGTGACGTCCTGGCAGGTTTTGCAGGATCCGCTGCCGATGCCTTTGCACTGTTTGAGAAATTTGAAGCCAAGCTTGATGAATTCGGTGGTGATCTTGTGCGAGCCGCTGTGGAGCTGGCAAAGGATTGGCGTATGGATAAAATGCTTCGAAATCTTGAAGCCATGCTGGTCGTTATGGATATTGATCATGGATTGATTATCTCTGGCAACGGTGATGTCGTTGAGTCTGATGATGGTGTCATGTCAATCGGATCCGGTAGTCCCTATGCTACAGCAGCAGCACGTGCCTTTATCGCCAGTGGGAAAAAATCCCCCAAGGAGATTGTACGTATGTCCCTGGAAATCACAGCCGACATTTGTATCTATACCAACAACAAAATAAATATTTTAGAATTGAAATAAGAGAACACTGTATACATGAGTAAATTTTCACTTACACCCAAGCAAATCGTCCATGAATTGGATAAATATATTATTGGTCAGGATAGTGCGAAAAAATCCGTGGCCATTGCCCTGCGAAATCGCTGGAGACGTCAACAGGTTACATCTGAGATTCGTGATGAAATTCTCCCTAATAATATCATCATGATTGGCTCTACTGGAGTTGGTAAAACTGAAATAGCCAGACGACTGTCCAACCTGGTGCAGGCTCCATTTGTAAAAGTTGAAGCCTCAAAATTTACTGAGGTCGGTTATGTGGGTAGAGATGTAGACTCAATGATTCGTGACCTGGTGGACAACAGCTACAATATTGTCAAGTCGGAGCATGAGATTACAGTTCGTGAAAAAGCCCTTGAAATGACCAATGAACGGATCATGGATTTGCTTTTGCCACCATTAAATAATCCGGACAAAGAGTCTGATGATTACGCTAGATATTTAACTACCCGCGAGAAAATGTATGCCAAACTCATGGCTGGTGATTTTGAAGACCGCCAGGTGGAGTTCAAGGTACAAGAAGACGGCAGCAGCAATGCCATGATGCAAATATTCAGCCCCATGGGGATGGACGATCTGGGTATGAATATCCAGGATATGCTGGGCAGCGCCATGCCTAAAAAGAAGAAAATGCGTCGTCTGAGTGTGACCGAGGCCAGAGTCTTAATCACTGCAGAAGAATCTGACAAACTCATTGATGAGGAAAAGGTTCAGCATGAGGCCATTCGTCGAGCTGAGCAGGATGGTATCGTATTCGTTGATGAGATAGATAAGATCGCCGTTGAACGAGGTGGCAGTGGTCCCGATGTATCACGAGAAGGTGTCCAGAGAGACATTCTGCCTATTATTGAAGGCAGTACAGTTAAGACCAAATATGGCACATTGACCACGGATCACATACTATTTATCGCAGCTGGCGCTTTTCATATGTCCAAACCTTCTGACCTCATACCGGAGCTGCAGGGTAGATTCCCAATTCGTGTGGAGCTTGAAAATTTGACTGAAGATGATTTTATCCAAATTCTCACCCAACCCAAGTCAGCACTGTTGAAACAGTATACAGCATTGGTGGGCGCGGAAGATGTCAAAATTACTTTTAACAAAGATGCCATCGCAGAGATTGCCAGAGTGGCCTTTGAGGTCAATGAGAGCGTTGAAAATATTGGCGCGAGGCGTTTGCATACCATCATGAGTAAACTGCTGGAAGAAACTCTATTTGAATTACCTAATGACAAGACAAAGAGCATTAAAGTCACCAAATCCATGGTTACCAAAACATTCAAGGACACCATGGCAGATCAGGACTTGAGTAAATACATACTCTAGAGAAAGCTAATTGAAGACACAATATCAAATCAAAATACACACATTAAAGACTCCGTCTATAGGCGGAGTTTTTTTTATCAATTAAGGTAAAGGAGGTCCAATGAAGCGAGATTTTATAGCCGTAACGGATTTTAGCAAGGAAGAGATCTATGAAACCTTCCGTATTGCTAAACAGTTAAAAGCAGACGTAAAGGCAGGAAAAGAACATCATTATTTTGCCAATGAAACGATGTCCATGGTTTTTGCAAAGCCCTCGTTAAGAACACGGGTGAGCTTTGAAACGGGGATGGTTCAATTTGGTGGTCATGCTCTTTATCTGGGGCCCAATGATATTAGTATTGGAAAACGTGAGTCTGTCAAGGATATCTCCCGCGTGATTTCGCGCTATAATAATTGGATAATGGCCCGCCTTTTTAAGCATGAGCATATGCTAGAAATGGCGAAACATGCCACAGTACCAGTAATCAATGGATTAACCGATTATAATCACCCCTGTCAGATCATGGCGGATATGTTGACCATTTATGAACATCACGGTAAGGTTGAAGGTCAGAAGGTTGTGTTCATCGGTGATGGAAATAATGTCTGCAACTCATTCCTCAATTTTGCCAGCGTCATTCCCTATCATTTTGTACTGGCTGCCCCAGAGGGATATGATCCAGATCCTGAGACTTTGGCCAAAGCACAGGCTGCCGGTCTCAGCAAAATCGAAGTGGTCCGAGATCCCATTGAGGCTGCCAAGGATGCCGATGTTCTCTATACTGATGTGTGGACTTCCATGGGGCAGGAAGCAGAGCGTCAAAAACGATTGGATGATTTTGATGGATTCCAGATTAATGCTAATTTGCTGAGTCATGCCAAATCAGATGCTCTCGTAATGCATTGTCTCCCTGCACATTATGGTGAGGAGATTACCGAGGAAACCCTGGATGGTCCGAACTCAGTCATCTTTGACGAAGCAGAAAACCGAATGCATGCCCAGAAGGCAGTGATGGTGATGCTGGCTAAATCTGGTGGAGCTGATATCAGTATCTAGGCGGTACAATTATAGATAAAAAAAAGCCCCAGAAATGGGGCTTTTTTTGTCTATTTCATAATTCTGTTAAGGAGTTCGAAATCCTGTAACTGGAGTAAAGACGTTAATATCCTCTGTATCCTGTGAGTAACCTGACACGAACCAATAATATATGGTATTGCTGCTAAGTGCGATGGTGGCGTTCGATGGATATGTGATGGTCATCTCAGAGTCTGAAGTTGCGTCAATGGTAGATTCGAAGATATCGCCGGTTTGAGATGATGTTCTTACAATGATCTTATACTTAACCGCATTATCGACATTAACCCAGTGGAAGGTAGGGGTCAGTGTGTTAATTGAGTTCCCATCAATGGGTGAAACCAGCGTTGGCACCTCAAGTGGTGTATCAGAAACTGGTCCAGCGGCTGGTGCTTCTAGTACCCCTCCCACATCGTAGGCAATGAGCTTATAGTGATACGTCGTACCAGCTGTAACCGCTTCATCGATGTAAAAGTTATCCGTTGTAGATTCAAGAAAGGACTCTGAATTGGTTGGGAAAAGTCCCCCTGCATCAGATCTAAAGATACTATAATGCGAAAAATCTGATTCGGTGTTATGATTCCATGTCAACTCTACATTCACCTGAAATTCAGTAGGTTTATTGTGAGCCATGATTTGCAGATTGGTCGGGGTTTGCGGCGGATCCAGATTGATAGGAGTAACTGAAACGACATTCGTATAACCACTTTCATTTCCCTCTGAATCAAAAGCAGTAAGTTTATATGAATACTCTGTGTCATAGTCAAGCCCAGCATCCATATAATAATTTGTCTGTAAGGTAGCAATCGAGGTAAAATCAACACTTCCATAGCTTCGATACAAGGTATATCCATCAAGGTCATCTTCAGTGTTTTCATCCCATGTGAGATAGACACCACCATCGCCAGAAAGCGCATCGGAGGAAGTAAAATTCATCGGTGTTGCTGGAGCTTCACTGTCATCTTCTTCAGGATCGCTACACGACCACATGAAAAGTGCCAGGCTGATTGCTAAAAGTATAGACAGGTAACGTTTTATCATATTATCCTCCAATTGTTAATGTCTGCTAATTTAATATTATTAACTGAGAGTCAAGCGCATTATCACTTGATATGATCGTGCTCACTGGGATGAATCTATGGAGTCAAATGGCTACAGGTCAATTGGAGCAGATCAGATCCATTGATTTTGCAATGGTATTTTGCCGGACCCATCTGAATTGTCCTTGACGTAGTGAGGGAGGGCATAGCCGGGAACTTCGCCCTGAAGCTCTTTTAGCAAATTCAGTCCCCGTTGTTGTGACACACGAAGATGACTGGTGCCCTGGACCATGTCAGCCTGGTGGAGGTAATATGGTTTTACCTTCATCTCAATCAGGGACAGAAATAACTCCTTTAGCACTTCCATTGAATCATTCACACCCCTGAGGAGCACACTTTGATTCAAAAAAGGAATACCCATGGATACCCAGTTCAGGATGTGTTTTTGAGCTGTCTCAGTAATTTCAGTAGGATGATTAAAATGAGCTGACACCCAGATCGGTTTCTGACTAGATATGATAATCTCACCCAATTCAGGGGTGAGTCTGAATGGATTGACGACAGGGAGACGAGTATGAATCCTGATGACCCGAAGATGCTGAATACTACCAAGTTCATTTAGAATAGCCAGGAGTGCCTGATTTCCAAGCGTGAGCGGATCGCCGCCCGTGAGGATGACTTCCTCAATCTCCGGGTGGGATCTTATATATTTAAAGGCTGCTTGTAGATCTTCCTCACGGGCGTTGTGCGCCGTATCTCCAACCAGTCGCTTTCTGAAACAGAATCTACAATATACGGCGCATTGGGCCGTTGGGATCAACAGGACTCTATTGCTATAGCGATGAATGAGGGCTTTCAACGGCCGCGATCCGCGTGCGGGGTTCTCATCTCCAATGGGATCGAGGAGTTCCTCAGGTAAAATGTTGAGTTCTTCAGAAGCGGGTACTATCTGTCGATACACTGGATCGGTATCATCAAATCGATTTATCAAGCCAAAATAATAGGGTGTGATTCCCATACGGTAGTTGGAGGTAATCTCATGGAACAGGTCCTGGGGCATATGCATGTTGCCACCAGCTCTTTCCAGCCACTTTGAAAGAGTTACCAGGTCTTTGCAGCTATGGGCATGCTGCCAGGTCCAGTCATTCCAACGGGGGTTATCAGTTTGAGAAATCATGAGCGAGTCTAAGCAGTGGGGGATTGAATGGAAATGCTTTTTCAGACAAAAAAGAAAAAGGTGCTTCAACCGAAATCAAAGCACCTTGATAGACTGGGTAGTTTTGAATCTATTCCGCGATAGACTCCAGTAGATATTGAGCAATATCCTTACTAGAGGTTTTTGTGTCCAGTTCCTCGGCCTTGATGCCATCATTTATCATGGTGGCGCAGAAAGGACAGGCTGTGGCCACTTCATCTGGATTGACAGCCTTCACATCTTCCATACGCTCAATATTGATGGTTTTGTCACCCAGGGTCTCTTCCAACCACATGCGACCACCACCGGCGCCACAACACATTCCTTCATTCATGTTACGGGGGAACTCTTCCAGCTTCACTCCAGGAATTGCCTTAATTACATCTCGAGGAGCATCATAGATGTCATTATGACGACCGAGATAACATGAATCATGATAGGCAATGTTGGCGTTGCTGGCTTTGGAGGGGCTAAGCTTGCCCTGATCTACGAGCTCAGCCAGAAATTCAGCATGATGAATTACTTCGTATTTTTTTCCTAGAGCTTTGTAGTCATTTTTAAGTGTGTTTAAGCAATGAGGGCACTGAGTGATAATTTTAGTCACATCGTAGTTATCAAAGGTGTCGATATTTTGTTGAGCCATCATCTGGAAAAGATATTCATTTCCAAGGCGACGAGCTGAATCACCGGTACAGGTTTCTTCAGTTCCCAGGACAGCATAATCAACATTTGCATGGTTCATCAATTTGACCATGGCTTGTGAGACTTCCTGACCGCGCGCATCATAGGCACCGGCACACCCAACCCAATAGAGATACTCAGCCTTGCCCTTTTCACGCATTTTTGGAACGTTAAGTTCACCGATCCATTTTTCACGATCCTGGGCAGATTGTCCCCAGGGATTACCATTCACTTCAAGGTTTTTAAATGTTGTGACGGCTTCTTTAGGGAATTTGCTCTCCATCATCACCAGATCCTGACGAGCACGTAAAATATCCACCATAGGCTCGTTTGCTACGGGACAAACTTCTACACAATAGCCACAACTGGTACAAGCCCAAATTGCATCTTCAGAAAGCATCCAATCTGCGAGGCGGTCAGTTGTTTCCACTCCTTTTGCCAGATCAGAGACATGATCCCGTATGTAATAGCGTTTATTTACCTCAATAGCTGATGGTGAGAGTGGTTTCCCTGTGATATAAGCAGGGCAGGCATCCTGACAGCGATTACACATGATACAGGCGTAGGCATCCAGGATATTTTTCTGAGGTAGATGCTCTAGAAGCGCGGCACCGTATTGTTCCAATGATTCATCTTCAAAGTCAATGGTTTCAAAGGATGCGGAGGTGTGCTCATTAGAGGTGATCATATGGTTGAGCGGACCCATGAAAAGGTGGGCATGCTTGGTTGTGGGAAAATAGGGGATAAAGGCCAGAATAAGACCAATAGCCAGCCACCAGGCCACATGTTCGCTGAATACCAGGGTTCCAGGATTGAATCCCGCCCAAAGGCTTGCCAGGGCAGATGCAGTGGGTTGAAAGGCATCACTACCCTTCTGCGCTAGTTCAAATGATGCACCGATCAGTCTGAATCCAACATGAAAGAAGATGAAAAATGCCACGAGGGCGGAGTCATTGAACACACCCTTGCGGGCTTTTTTGTTGAGCATTACTGTTTCATTGATATGCAGAGCTGGATCGTTTTGTATAAAGCGCCTGAAGAGAAAATAAATAATTCCCAAAAGCACAATTACACTAAAAATATCCACAAATAGACGGTAGATATTTCCTGCAATGGATTCAGGTAGGAAATGAAAGCCGCTAACCAATCCATACATAATATCAATGAGATTAACCAACATGTAGAGGATGAATCCCCAGGAGACACCTGTATGGACAATGGTTGCCAGGGGTCGGGTTTTAAAGAGCGGTTTTCCAAGAAAAGCCAATATGCCAGATGGAATGCGTTTGAATATCGCAGACCAATTGATGGGCATTGCTCCTCTCCCAATAATCTTGAACATGTTACCGAACGTGGTGCGAGTAGCTCCCAGTGATCCCAGTAAGACAAGTACAAATACCGCTTTTTCCCAACCTGTTAGCATGAAAATTATCCTCCGTAATGCCAGCCTGTCTCAGAGAGACACATGGCTTGATCTTCTTCTTTATGAATACCTGAATCAACAACCTGGGAGATGATGATATGATGATCTCCCTCTTCAACGATGGTTTTTACTTCACAGGCCAGCCAGGCGGGACTAGAATCCAGTATGGCTCCCCCTAATTCGTGAGCCTTTGCAGGAAAACCCCCAAAGGTTTCATTCTCCCACAGGCCAGGTTTAAAAAATGCACCTGCCAGACCCTTATCATCTTTTCTAACAAGACTTATGATCAGGTTTTTATTGTTGCTGATTGCTTCATACAATCGGCTATCTGCTTTGACCGCCATGGTTACCAAGGGTGGCTCAAAACTGCTCTGAGTGAACCAGGTAACTGTTGCTCCTACAGCGTTTTCTCCTTTTCCAGAAGAAACGATGGCAACGTTATGGTGGAACAAACGCAATGTATGTTTTTTTGCTTCTAAGTTGAAAGTCATGATAGATCCTTTTGGTTATTTAGAACTAATCTAGTCAGACTCTTGTCATTTATCAAATAAAAGTCCACCCCTTAAAAATGAGTGGAGATATGTTTAGTTTTTTTGTCTGACTTATTGCAAATATTGAACCGAACTCATTCGTGTCGGCCTGTTCAATAAATTATTCTACGCTGGTTAAAGCCTGGAGTAAAAGCTGGGTATCTTCATCACGGAGGGCATGGATTTGACCCTGGAGGCCCAAGCGCCAGTTTTTGGCTGGCCATTTTCTAAAATGGAGCAGTTTATCTGAGAATTCAGACATATTCAACCAGTGAGACTCATCTAGGATGAGGAGGGGAGATATTTGAAATCTCCAAGGGTAGCACTCTTCTGGATCTTTGCCCAGATTGACCCAGATTTTGTCTGAAGCCTCTGTCACAAAGGAGTCTATCCTCACAACGGCAGCTAATTTCTGTTCCCCTGTTATATAATAGAAGAAGTAATCTCCTGGCTCTATCTCATGGGCTTTTTTACGATGGCGTTTTTTCAAACCCTGTTGTGAGAAATTGAGATTCGATGTGATTTCCAAATTCTGTTTTGATGAAATGATGAGCCAGCCTGGCATGAGCTATGGTAACCTTTGGTTGATTTAAATCAATAAAGCTGCGTGGGTAGTGTCCGGAATCACACGAGTTTCACTTTTACTGTGCTTGGATCCATGAGCGAACCCATGATGTCAAGGTCATGGTTGGCAGCATGGTGACGGATAATGTGGTAGATAAGAATTTCCTGCCCGGCCAGGGACAGCTTTTCACTGATGTTCTGTATGGTTAAATAATCATCACTTTCATTTAATAGCTTGAGCAGGGAGTTTTTGACTTCAAGAACATTTCCTGCGGCCTTTTTGCCAGCTTCCACACCAGGTTGATGATAGGCATTTATGTTGATCAGTGTGGCATAGAGACCAACAGCACGTTCATAGAGCGCGATTAGGGTTCCAATGCTGCGAGGTGATACATCGGGGATGGTGATGGTGATGGATTTGCGATTGCTGCTGCTGAGAGCTGTCTGGGTGCCCTTATAGAAACCGAACAGATAGTCACCACTGCTGTTTTCTCCATCAACTAGGATGGAAGATCCTTCTCGATCTGAAAGCACTTCGATAAAGGTCACGAAAAAATTGTTCAATCCATCCCGCAGTTGCTGGACATAGGCATGTTGATCCGTTGATCCTTTGTTGCCATATACAGCCAGACCCTGATGGACGATATTGCCTTTAGTATCCAGGCGTTTCCCCAAAGATTCCATAATCAGCTGTTGCAGATATCTACTGAAGAGGAGTAACCGGTCCTTATAAGGTAAGACAACCATGTCTTTACTACCTTTGCCATCTCCGAGGATGAACCACGCTTGAGCCAGGAGGGCTGCAGGATTCATAGAAATATCTTTAGAGCGGGTAAGTTCATCCATGGCAGCAGCCCCGGCTAAAAGGGCATCAATATCTATTCCGAGCAGTGCGGCAGGGAGGAGGCCTACTGCAGACATCACTGAGGTTCGACCACCAACCCAATCCCACATGGGAAAAATGGATAGCCAGTTGTCCTCGGAGGCTAGATTATAGAGTTGACTGTCTTGTCCAGTTATAGCTACCGCCTGCCTGCCAAAATCCAGTCCCTGATTGATGAAGACATTCTGGGTTTCAAGCATACCATTGCGAGTTTCTGCGGTCCCACCAGATTTAGAAATGACAATGACGAGGGTTTCAGACAGAACACCTGACAAGCCGGAAAGCACACGATCTATTCCATCGGGGTCTGTATTATCAAGAAAGTGGATATTCATACCTGTTTTGGGATCTAGGGCATCAGCTATGAATTGGGGTCCCAGGGCAGATCCACCTATACCGATTAATAGAATATTGGAAAAAGCTATGCCCTGAGGATTGAGTAATTGACCCTGGTGCACCGTAGCGGCAAAAGATTTAATACTGTTTATGGTCTCTTCAATTTGCGTGCGAATTTCCATATGAGGTGCCAGTGTGTGGTTTCTCAGCCAATAATGACCGACGGTTCGGTGTTCATCGGGATTAGCAATAGCACCATTTTCAAGTTCCTGCATCTCATCAAGAGCAAGTTGTAGAGCAGGTTCCAATTCGACAATGGAGCGCCCACTGAGATCTGCATCATTCAGATCCAGAAAGAAATTAAGAGATTCGTTGGCATATAATTTATCAGAATAGTTTTTAAGTGTGGATGATGTAGGCATCGGGGTGTCCTCTGTAATTGAAAATATTAAGTACTTCTCCAATATATATGGAGTGGTTGAGAGTTGAACAATAAACTTAGTTTCAGAAAAGAAAACCCCCTTGAAGACAGGGAATCAACAAGGGGGCAAGTCAGTGAAGATTATCCGATGCGATAAAATCTGACTAGATGTACAGGAAGCTATCTCAAAAGCAGTTTCAGAAAGTGGAATTTGTAATGAGAAGAATTAGCAGATGTGCTCTGAAACTCATCGCTGATTTGAACCATTCCATCATCTCTATTCATTATGTTTCCTCAATGCTTTTGCAGCGTCATTAAGTCTAACATATACTCAATACCCATGCCAATATGATAAAATATGATATAACATATTGTAATTATGTTATATAGAGCAATATAGTAACGAGTTAAGAGATTTAGTAAAAGCAAGTTTAGATATAATGTAATATCATAATGATATACTGATTTAATTACAGGAATTTGGTCATTTCTGATGAAATTTACCAATAGGATTTACCCGGGATACAAGATTGATGAGTAGGTAATAAAATATATTAAGGATAAACCCTAAAGAAGGTAATTAGGGATCTGGCAGTGCTTAGTGAAGTAGTAAAAATTGGAACTAATCGACATATAAGCTGATAATTTGGTGACATAATAAATCATAATCATCAATGATATATTCAAGATTCACTATGTATTTTAGGGACCATTGGTGGAATGGGAAGATCCCAATAGATTGAATATGTGATTAGTATGTATTCATCAATTACTAACGGTAATTACGCAATAGCACATATTACAATAAGCACATAAATATATCGTGTCATATTCGATAAAAAAGTTGAATATATTTGTGAATATATAAAATAATATGAAATGACATCAAAGTGTAGCTATTGCTCTGAAAACAGATTTCAGGGTTTTTATTGGCAGTGCGGGGGATCACCAGGTGTAATGGGGAACACATAAGATTATCACCTATATCATCCAGAAATGGTTCTGTAGAATAGTTACATCGAAACTGCATTATTATAATCATTGTCATCAGATACTTTGTCGTAGGGGCATCCCAGGTCAGCGAACTATTTTCCTCAATAATTCAAGATTAATGACAATAATTCTCATCAATAATATTGAGCCGTATCTAGCGTATTATAAAATACATATACATGTGAGTGGCATGTATTAAAATAAGCACATTATAATTGGACCTAAAATTGATGTGATCATAGGCCTGATTTGATTTTGAAAGACTCCAGAAAAAATCGAATTATTTATTAATTCTAGGCTCACTTCAGTGTATAAAATATGTCACATTTGATTATCATCACGTCAATATTCAACTCAAATAATCACCTCCACGAGTGGATTTAATCTCAAATATTCTTCCCGATTAAATTTTCATACAGTCGTAAAACGAATATGAATAATGAATGAATATTTGGTAAGAAATTTGATGAAATCCCTACTCAGCACCATCTAGAATGACCCGAATTCTACATGGTAAAATTTTAGCCATATTTCAGATGATGTAATAAAAATATGCAAAATGTGACAGTATTCGTCAAGAAATTGTGACACTCGAATCCGTAGTTACAAATTACCCATATAATAAATTAATCTAAAAGGATAATAAACAATAAGATAAGTGGTGTGTTTTAGGGTGGCATGTCATTTGACTTATATAAGGAAGAGATTATGAGAACGAGAAACGAAACATACAGTAGCCAAACAACGAGAGAGAGAACTTCTGTCTCGTCAAAAACGAATTGGCTGAAATCATCCGAGATGGCAATTGCCGGAATGAATGCTGAGAACAGCAGTCTGACTGGAGCTTGGAAAATTAGAAAAACTTCGGTTCAGAATCACACTGACCAGATGATTAAATCCATTTTTAATGTGACAATTCTCACATCAAGAACAGGTGAAAAATCAGCTCAGAAAACTTCAAAAAAAAATGAAATGAAGAGCAATCTGGTAGGTAATCAAATCGAGTTGAAGGAGAGAGAAATGAAAGATGTGTTAGGCAATATTACAAAATACGCAATATATGCCATTGTAACTCTTTCGATGGTTATGGCCCAGGGAACTCCAAAGCTGGATATTCATATTGACGATCAAAAAGTCAACCTGACTCCAGCTGAAATGAAAGATGCATCCCTGGTTAATTACATCCCTGGTGACACACTCCGTTACGTCATTACCGCCTCAAATGTAGGTGATGGTCTGATGAAGAATCCTGAGATTGTGGATCCAATTCCCGCTGGTGTGACATATGTCCCGAATAGTGCCAGGGGTATGGATACCGAGATCACCTATTCGATGAATCAGGGCAATACCTACATGGCATGGCCTCCGTTCTATACAGTGAGAAATTCAAAGGGTATCCTGGTGAAGCGTGAAGCAACACCAGAAATGATCACTCACATCATGTGGAACATCTCCAAAGATCTAGCTCCTGGCGATGTATCAACCATGGAGTTTCTGGTAGAGGTAAACAAATGATTATCAAAACTATTAAAAACGATGATTCCAAGATGGAATCCAAAAATATGAAACACAAACAGAAGCTAACAAAAGGAGGGTTTAAAATGAAACCTATACGCTTCTTAATCGTCGCAATTACCATGTTTGGCATGGTAGCGACAGCAAGTGCCATCACAGCTGCTGGCACTGACATCACCAATCAAGCGATTGGTAATTACGATGATGCCAATGGAAATGCCATGACGCAGGTCCAGTCACTTGTGGTCACAACTACTGTGAGTCAAGTCGCTGGTGTGAGTCAAGGTGGAAACCAGTCACAGACAATCCAGTCTATGACATCAACTCTGTATCCAGTGACCGTGACCAATGATGGTAACGGTTCTGACACCTTTGGCCTAGCAGCTACTGGTGCCGTAGTTCCTGCTGGTGGTACATACAATATCGAGATTTACCATGATGTTGATGGTGAAGGTGATATTGATGCCGGTACAGATCTGGTCGTCTCCAGTACAACTGCATTGGCAATGGCTGGTACTTATGACCTGTTAATCAAGGTAACTGATGTTGATGGTGGAGCTGAGGGCGATGTACATACTGTAACGCTCACAGCAACCGCAGGTTATACGGTTAACGGAACTGTAACTGATGTTATCACCCTGGTCACAACTATCCAGGAAGCTACCATCAACGGTACTACAATTATCGAAACTGGTGATGAGACACCTGCTCCTGGTGACGCTATCACTTTTATTTCCTGTTTCGATAACGATGGAACTGCAACTGCTTACAATCCTATTTACCGGACTGTAATGCCATCTAACACTACTTTGAATCTATCGTCTGTAAGTATTGACGGTGGATCCAACTTTCTGACAATTGCTACTGCAGCTCCCTACGGAGATTATCACTTCCGTGGAGACACTCTAGAACTATTCCTGGCGGACCTAGATGGTGCTGCTACGATATGTATCCAGTTTGATGCTATCGCAGATGCTGGCCTTGCAGCGGGTGATCCTATCGATTTCCCAGCGAATAGTCCTTCATTTACCTACGAGAATCTTGCAGGAGATCCTTATACACCGGAATATCCGGATGAAACTAATTTTCCTGCTGGAGGAGTAGATGTTGCACAGACATATGGTGTAGCATTAGCTCTGCTCGGTACAGAAGGTGTTGATGATGTTTTCGTCGGTGATCCAGGCGATACTTTTGAGTATGCCTTCACCGTAACTAATGGTGGTAACGGTTCTGATAATTTCGATCTGTCTTTCGCTTCAACTTATGTCACATGGGTGTTTTATGTAGACTTGAATGATGATGGAATACTAACTCAGAATGAAATTGATAACCTTGCGGTAACAGAGACAGGATCTTTGCTAGCTGCAGGAGTTGGAAACTTCATTGCTGTTGGAACCATTCCTGTTGGAACTGGTGATACATCAGTGGACGCAACCACCTTCACTGCAACTTCTCAGGGTGGAGCTGCTGAAGCCCCTCCAGTAGTTGCAACAGGTACAGATACTGCTGGTACTACATGTACTGCACCAACTCTGACCTTGCTTAAATCAGTGACCCATGGTGGGACAGAATATTTCAACGGTGACGTGAACTCTGCTGCACCTGGAGTAACGCTGACCTATACCATTGTTGTTACAAATGTCGGTACTGGCGAAGCCACAACAGTAGTCGTTTCAGATGCTATTGATCTGGTGAACACAGCATATGTGCTTGACAGTATGACAATCGACGGCGACGGTGATCCAACAGTAGATGATGATGATGATGCTGATGGAGCTGCCTACACAGGAACAGATGTTGTTTGGAGTTTTCCTTCAATGGCTGCTGCCGCTGCTCATACACTGACTTTCCAGGTAACTGTCAAATAAGGTTATCGAAGGTTAGCTAGTGATTATTAGGTTCAAAACCCTCCACACGAATCCCGTGAGCGGATGATGAGACGAATTCTCGCCTTAATCTCCCTCATGGGAGCCGTGGTTTTTGGTCAGGTTCCAGTTGGTACCGAGATCATAAATGTTGCCCAATCATCCCATCAAGATGGTAGTGGAACAACATTTGTGGGCTACTCAAATACGATTACTACAATCGTATCTGAAGGGTATCTGCTGGAAATCTCCAAAACCGCTAGTGCAACTGTTGTTGCACCAGGCGAGAGTTTGAACTATACAATCACTGTTACAAATACGGGAAACATTTCCCCTGCACCGTTTACCATCACAGACACACTGAGTTCCGGTCTTGATATCTTTTCAAGCATCCCTGAAGCCAGTGTATCAAATCAAGTAGCAGTTTGGAATGTCGACAGCATTGCTGGAGGCCAAACACTGGTATTTGAGCTTGGAGTTCTGGTAGATGAGAATCTGTTGGCCGATGAGGTAATATCGAATACAGCCTGGTTGGCCATTCCTGATGGATTTCTTCTAGCTAGCGAATCAGCTGATGTAAACATCGGTGCACATTCAGATCTATTGATTACAAAAATGGTAGCTGAAGATGTCTCCGCTATTGGAGATACAGTTCACTATAGTATTAATGTATACAATACTGGCAATATCCCATCAACTGCAACAATCATTAATGACGAATTGCCAGAACACATTTCATTTATAAGTGCATCCCACTCGGGATCATTTGTGGATGGCTCTGTGTCCTGGAATGTTGGCGAAATGATGCCGGGAGACTCTATTAGCGTCTCCTTGGATGTTATCGTTGATGCGACTATGCCTGCCAATGCAGACCTAACCAACCTTGCATCAGTTGAGAATGCTCAGGGAGTTTCGAAAGAAGCTTCAGTTCACTCATTTGCAAATCCCTGGATTCAGACCATTAGTAAATGGGCTGCTGATCAGGAATATGCTTTTGGTGATACGGTAGAGTTTACGATTACCATCGATAATACTTCACCGGATCTTGTGAATACCATCTCAGTGCTTGATACACTTCCAGAACCCCTGGAGTTTGTATCTGCATCCAATGGTGGCGTTTTCGAAAATGGCGCGGTTGAGTGGACGCTAGGTACCCTGAATGCTGGAAATGTTATTACCCTGAATGTAGTTACAACGGTCGGATCCTTACTAGAGGCCCGACCTGAAATCACGAACAGAGCATGGATCTCAACATCCAATGCTGGAACCAGCTGGGGTGACCATGTTGTGTCACTGGCAGCTTTCCCGGAATTGGTACTAGAGAAACGATCAACTGCAACTGTCCAGGCAGGGGACTCACTGGTTTACACATTTATTATGAGTAATACTGGAAACTCAATGGCTCATGATGTAGCCTTGACTGATACCCTACCCGCACATGTTTCCTTAGGCTCTGCCACTGGTGATTTTACTTATGATGAAGCGTCTCACAGCATTCTCTGGAATGTGAATGAGATCGCCTCAAGTGCCACCGATTCAATTGCACTTGTCACTTATGTTGACTATCCAGTTGTCGATGGTACCACGCTCGAAAACACTGCACACCTTTCTTGTGTTGAAGGAAGTGTATCCCAATCTACAGCTCTAACTGAAATACTCTCAGCTCCTGGACTCGTTCTGGATATGAGTGGAACCAGTACTGTTGTGGCAGGGGACACCCTACAGCTCAGACTAGACTATAGCAATTTGGGAACCGAAACAGCCACTGGTGTTTTGCTTACTGATTCACTGGGAACTGATCTGGAATATCTCAATGCTTCACGTGAACATACGTATGATTCTGAAACTGGAATTATTACCTGGAATCTGGATGATCTGAATCCTGGTGATAATGGTATCATAGACATTACAGCGAAGGTTCCTGATGATTTTATTGGAGCTGCTGTTATTCCGGTTAGAGGTCTCATTAGTTGTGACCAAGGTGCACAAAGTGTTGATATACACACGGTAATTGTACGTGCTCCAATTATGGACATTGTACTCGTAGGTGATACTGCTGTTATCGAAGCAGGTGAATTTATCACATACGATCTCTCATTTGAGAATCATGGAGATACTACAGCAGTGAACGTAGTCGTGGTTGACTCACTCCCTGCAGAAGTTGATTTCCTAAACGCCACCAACGGTGGTGTCTATGATTCTAACAGTCACTCAGTGACATGGTATGTTGGTGATCTTGAACCAGTTGAGCCAGGAACTGCTGCTAATAAAAATAGTGGTAAGTCATCGAGTGAATCGAGCCTGCTCACTAAGAAAAGTGAACCAGCGAATGAGTTTACCATTGATGTACAGGTTATTTACCCCCTACCCAATGGTATGGAATTACCTAATACTGCATACATCTATGCAGATGGAGAACTACAGGCTACAGCAACCTGGTTGGCTATCATTGAGGCAGCTCCTGAATTTGTTTTTACTAAAACTGCAGATTTAGAAGTCTTTCCTGGCGATACCATCAATTATCAAATTGATGTTGCTAACTGGGGTACCGATCATGCTAGCGAAGTAAGCATTCTGGATACGCTCGATTCTCGAGTCACTTTCCTTAGTGCAACTGGAGACTATATCTATGATGCAGCCTCCCACTCACTCCAATGGTCTATCGGAGCGCTGAACGTTGAACAAGCTGAAAGTTTCCAGATCACAACAACTGTAGATGAAATGTTGGGTCATGGTGAACAAGTTGGAAATCGCGCCTGGATGGTTTCAAATGAATCAGACGCAATTCCCGCCGTGGCACTTACAACCAACATTCTTCCCCTTAGTATTGTTGTGAATGCACAGCCTAGAACAATTCTTGGAAATGGTGCTGCTACATCAACTCTGGCAGCTCAGGTATTTTCCTTCCTGGGCAATCCTGTTCCAGATGGCGTAGATGTGAACTTCTATACTGATTTAGGAACCATTCCTGACTCATTAGCGATCACATCGACAATTGATGGTGTGGCTTACAGTACACTGGTTGCTGATACAGTTACCTTTGAATCTATTACGGCTACTCCTTATGCAAGAGCCATTTTCGCACCTACCCAATGGGCTGATGACACGACTCAAGTCACCTTTATCATCGGTGCCTTTGATGGAATTATCTATAATTATGAAGGTATTCCACAAGAGGATATAAGAGTCGAATTACGTTGTGTCGATACTGGTGCCTATGCAGGGCATGACAGCACCGATGCAAATGGGTATTACCTTATTCCTATCTATCAGGATGATCTATATCAGATTATCTATACCATGATTGGGGATAATGGAGTTGCCTATGAAACAGTACAAGAAATTGAGATTAATACACCAAGCGAAGGTAGCCTAGTTACCAATCTCAACTCTGTATCTGGATTCCTATATGACGAGATCACAGGCGAGATCATTGCCGAAGATAGCATCCTCGTCATCGTAAATGGTGAAGTCACTGATTCTACAATTACACTTCCAAAGGCCTCTGATCATCATATGACTGATTCGACATACACGGATTCTACCGGTAAATATTTCTTCACGAATCTTTTACCAGGTACCTACAGTCTCCAAGTCGTTTACAATGGTATTAGTTCATATAGCGATGGTGGTCTTGATGTTAATCTGACTACCCCAGGTCTGTATGTTGTAAATGCCAATGTTACTCTGAGAAGTTCACCCTTCTTTATGCTCAAAACGGTGGACAAGCTTGAAGCAGCTGTCGGTGATACATTGCATTACAGACTGGACTTTGGTACACAGGACGTGACGTTCAACGATTCTGTATTTGTAACTGATTATCTGCCCACCGGACTAGATTTGATCGCCAACACAGTTGTAACTGATGTGAACACGATCTACGAAGGTTTGGACCCCATTACAAATGAGATGAGCTTCAGTAGAAGCGATATCCAACTTGGGGACTCACTCCACATCGATTTCGATGCCAAGATCACAATTGATGCTGGTCTAGGATGGATTGAGAATAAGGCACTGGTTGCAAGTACAATCGATAGTACCTGGAGTGACAGAAATATTAACTCCAGAGCGAAGACGAAGATCATCTTCCCCTTCTTGAAAGTCACAAAACAGAGTAATCGTCGTGTTATTGAAATCGGCGATGTAGTTACCTATACAGTCAAAATGACCAATACCAGCGCTGATGACATCGTTCATGACTTTGTTGTTGAAGATGTGCTGCCATATGGTTTTAAATTCCGCAAGAACACCAGTTACCTGGATGGTTCAAAAATTGGTGATCCTACTCTCCAGGAAGCAGTCGGCAAACGTCTGGCAATGTCCTGGATAATAAGTGATACCTTACAACCAGGTGATACCTTCACGATGAAATACCGTATTATTGCTGGTATGAATAGCCGTGAAGGAACCAACACAAATGAAGTTATGGCCAGGGCACACACCCTGCTGGGCTTCCCTGTGATTTCCAATCTCGCAACTGCTGATGTTGTTGTAAAACCAGGTCTGTTTAGTGACCGTGGTCTTATCATCGGTAAAGTCTATTATGACACCAACGCCAATGGAATTCATGATGAGAATGAAGAGACAGTTAAAAATGTCGAGCTCATAATGGAGAATGGTGCTAGAATCATCACAGACGAATATGGAAAATACAGTGTTCCTGATGTTGAAGCTGGTATGCATGTCATCCGAGTTAACGAACGTACACTCCCAGCCCTGAGCGAGATTATCCTCGATTCTCCAGATTATCTTGGTGATACTCAGAGTAAGATGGTTCGTGTCGCTGCTGCAAGTATAGCAAAATCGAATTTCGCCCTGCGTGAAATTTCAGTACCTGGTACACTTACTGGTACCGCCTTCTACGATAAGAATCGTAATGGTATTTTTGATCCAGGTGAAGAAGTCCAATCTGACCTGGTCATGCTCTTGAATGACTCCAGAGCCACCATGACCGATAGTCTTGGTAGATTCATCTTTAAAAAAGCAGCCCTGGGCGATTTGACCTTGCGCGTTGACGATAGCAGCCTGCCTTCCTATGGAAGACTCTTCTCCATTGATTCCACTGTTGATTCTCTTGGATTGGCTGCAAACTCATGGAATGCTACGCTCTTTTCAGGGGATAGCATTAACATCAACATTCCTTTAGAAAAACTAGAGCTTTTCAGTGTCCTTAGCAAAGAGTCAACTCTGGAAATGAAAACAGAGATGCTCACAGAAGAATTTAGACTCCTCGTGTACAAACCTTGGAGCCTGTTGGTCAGAATCGGTTTTGTTTCTGGCTCCGCAACACTGCAGAGTGAAATTTTTAATGAACTCAGGAATATCGGCGATTTAATGAAATGGCAGACCCAGATCAACCTGGATATCAAGGGTCATACAGATCATCTCCCAGTCGCTCCTGGAAGTGGCTTTAGAGATAATCAGGAGCTTTCTGAATCTAGAGCACTAGCTATCAGAACCTACCTTGTTCAGACCATGGGTATTAGTGAATCTCGTATCACTGCTGCTGGAATGGGTGCTTCCGAGCCACTTCAAGATGGTGGCACACCCGAAGGTCGTTCAATGAACCGTCGTGTAGAAATGGTGTTCTACAATGCCGCTGAAGAAGATTCTGAATTCAACCAGCTTGAGTTTATGTATGACATTAATTACACAGGTGAAATACCCGTACGTAGTGTACGTTTCCACCAGGAATTGCCCCCAGGATTTATTTATAAACCTGGTACTGCTACTATTGATTCAACAAATCTGGAGCCAATTGTCAGTGGCGAAGAACGTGATGTATGGACCTTCGGTGACTGGGATGCTCAGAAGCATACCGAGTTTGACGTAGCCATGAAGCCAGATGACTATGAATTAGTCCAGAACACTGGTGTTGTTTCCGCTCACCTTGAACTCATGGATGAAGATGGAAACCTGATCGTAACTGATACGCTTGAAACTCGTATTTCTACCTTGGTTGAAACCCTGTCTTTCAACATGATCCTTGAGGGTACACAGTTTGATGTTGGTTCTGCAGATCTCAAACCTTCCGCCGAACCAAGTCTACGTAAACTGGGTGATTTCCTCTCATGGCAGCCAGATATTGAGATTGTTATCGAAGGTTTCACCGATGACCGTGGTAGCCTGGAATTCAATATGCTGCTATCCGATTGGAGAGCCATCAGTGTGAAGAACTTCCTCATCGAGAATTATAATTTGAATCCTGAGAATATTCATACTCATGGATTAGGTCCTCACTATCCTGTTGGTGACAATGAAACCTGGATTGGCCGAGCAACCAACCGTCGGGTTGAAGTATTGGTGAATGCTGAAGTCGGTGAAGCTGCCCTTCTCGAACTGGATGTCATTAAAGAATCACTGCAGCAGAAGATTGTTATTCCAGTGAATGCCCTTGAAACTATGGCACCTGATTCTGCCCTGAGTATTCCAGCTAACCAATCATCAACATTGTTGCTGAACATGAGTTACCCAGCCTATGCTACTGCTGATTCCATCGCTATTACACTAGCGCTTCCAACAGATTTAGAGTATGTTGATGTTGCAGGTACCTTCAAAACATGGGGTCAAACACTTGAAGTTGGTGGCCTGGAAATCGTCTCACCAGTTCAGATTAATGCTCCTGAAGGAGTCGTGGGAGTACGTGAACTCTTTATGAATGTTCAACTGTTTAATGAAGGACAAGCACTGTCCAGCAATATTGAGAAAGTGTTGAGAGTAAATCTACAAGAATTGGAATCTGGCAATGAATAGACTCTTTTCAATACTGGCTGGTCTACTCCTGTCTACCACACTTTTTGCTCAAGTACTCATGTTGGAGCCTAAGGACAATGCTGTGAGTGCAAGGAATACGCTTGCAGTTACCGTTGCCGGTCAAGCCGGTGCTCCGGTCAAACTATTTGTAAATGATGTCGAAGTCGCCGATGAGATCATAAGAATCGATGGACTTTTAGATTTTCTCAGTGTCAGCGTCCCTCCTGGCCCTGTCACCCTACGTGCGGAAGTTGTTGGAGCAGGAGACCGCATCTTTACTGCCCAAAAAAATATCCACGTTCTGGGACCAGTCGCAAAAATTAATAGTATTTCTGGCGAGATCCTCTTGCCTGCAGACGGACGCAGCACTGGCGCATATAAATTTGAGTTCATGGATGAGTGGGGATATCAACTCCAGAATATCAAAGTGAGTACGCTGAAACTCTCTGCAGGAAGTCTGTTGGACAAAGACTTTGA
The DNA here is from genome assembly GCA_018673925.1 of Fidelibacterota bacterium. Lineage (GTDB taxonomy): Bacteria > Fidelibacterota > UBA8477 > UBA8477 > JABMPR01 > JABMPR01. The sequence continues at coordinate 102,932 of JABHBL010000088.1, read as the reverse complement.
TGACAATAGTTCAGGACTCCAGGCCCAGGTGATAGCTGGGATTATGACAGTCAACATTCAAGCTGGGACAGAAGCGACGGAACGTTCAACACTTGAGATTGAGGCGCGAGGTTATACTGAATTATTTGCAGTAAGATATAGTATCCCTGAAGAACCCTTAATCCTGGTTGGTGCAGCCTCGGGTAGTTTATCTACGCTGGGAAAAGATCAGGATCCAAATTCTTTGCCACATTTTGGCATCATTAACAGAAATAACACCCAACTGGGTGACCATGTGCTGCTGGGTGGACGTACCGCCTTCTATGCCAAGGGAAGCATCAAACCTGGTTTACGCTTAACTGCCTCTCTGGACACAGATAGAGGTTATCTCGATCAACTCTTTGTCGATGTTGATCCCCAGGAACAGTATCCCTTATTTGGTGATGCAAGTACCATCACCTTTGACGCTCAGTCCAGGTCAAAATTATTTGCTAAACTTGAACAAAATGAATCCTTTGTGCTGCTTGGTGATTTTAACACCCAGATGACAGACAATGAATTCACCGCCTATAACCGTACCTTTAATGGATTACTTGGTTCATATCTTTATAAGAATCACGAAATTCAAGTTTTTACTACTGCCACGGATAGATCCATGGAGCAGGAAGAAATTAGGGGTGAGGGAATTAGTGGTTTCTACTATCTGAACAATGGTAGCGTAACTCGTTTCTCCGAAAAAATACGAATCGTTACCAAAGACAGATATCATCCTGAGATCGTACTGGAAACCAAAAACCTCACCCGCTTTTTTGATTATGAAATCAACTATGTTGATGGAACCTTAATGTTCAAACAACCCGTTGCCTCCTTAGATGGCGCAGGGAATCCTATTTTTATTGTGGTATCCTATGAATTCCAGGGTTCGAATTCCCGATCCTGGATTGGTGGATTTCGCCATAAGAGCAAATTAGGTCCCAATGATAAAATCACGGTAGGTACCACTTTTCTTACCGAGCAACGCGCCACAGCAAACTATATGCTATATGGTGTAGATGCACTCGTACCGGTAAATGATAAGATATCCGTTTCAGCAGAAATTGGTCAATCCCGTAATCCCGATGATTTTGTAGATAGTGTCACCGTCGGGAGTGCCATCAAGACAGCAGTCCAGGTAAATGATATGTACCCGGGATTAAATCTAAAGGGGTACATTCGCGCAGTGGGTGATGATTTTGTGAATGCCTCACAGGTAGGTGCTAACACTGAACGTGGCTCATTCAAATATGGTTTGAAGGCAAAATATGATTCCAAGAAATACGGTAAAATTACTTCTGAATATTTTGATCAGAATGGGTCAATAGGTACCAACAATACTCATGAGAGTCGTGTATTTAACATGCATGTGGAGCGTCGTGTCAAAGAAAATTCAACCCTTAAATTTGGGTATGAGAATTCGCTCAGGGAAAAATTTGATGCCTCAGATAGTCTGTTAAGTAAGGACTACTCCAATCTTCTAAAAGCACAGTATGATGTCTTGTTGCTGGAACACATCAAGGCTGTTTTTGAACATGAACAGAATTTGAGTTTCAACAACAGGACCAAACCTACCAATACCAGTGTTGGACTCGTTTATCCAATTACAGAACAACTAGAAGTCTATTGGAAATACCGCTTTATTCAGGGTACTGGGGTCAATCGTCAGAGTGTCCTGGGCTTCAGGTCCAGTGTTGGTGAGAACACCGATATAGAAGGTAAATATGAGATTGGTGGTATTACCGGAGATCAACGTAATCGTGCCACACTAGGATTGAAGAACAAATGGTATATACGTGAGGACCTGGTTGTGAATGTTTCCCTTGAGAATACAGCCACTGTCGATTCATTTGAGATTCCAACTCCCAGTCATCAGGCCATGGCCCTTTCATTTGAATATCTACCTGAGATGCCCTGGAAAGCCATTGGTAAGTATGAGGTAAGGGATGATGCCAATAGTCTTCAACGCGTCATTACTCTTGGTGGTGACATGCGAATCTTTGCTGGTTTTGGTGCCATAGCAAAATTAGATCACTGGGAAAATAGATATAAGATTGGCAATATGGGCTCCCAAACCCGTGAAAACTACCAGGCTGGTGTGGCATATAGACCACAGGACTCTGATCAGATCAACGCCTTGGCTAAGATGGCCTATGTTTCAGATCGTAACAGCCAGATCGCCATTCCAATCCGTCAGGACCGCTATATTTTCTCAGTACATTCATACTGGCAAATTGATAATAAAATCGGATTGGCATCACGTTTTGCCACCAGGTTTGTCCTGGATGATGATGCTGCTTTTGATGAAAGTGTCAGCACTCAAACTTATTTCTTTCAATCAAGAGCTGAGTATGCCTATACAAATGAACTGAGCGGTATTCTTGATGCACGCTTTATATACATGTCTCCAACCAGTGAGAGCGCATTCGGTCTCGCTGCAGAAGTCGATTATCTGGTTTATCAAAACATACAACTCGGTGTGGGGTACATCTTGAAAAATTATTCAGATGCTGATTTTAGCTTTCTGGATTATCAGTACCATAATCTGTATTTTGCGCTCCACGCCAAATTCTCTGAGGATATTTTTAACTGGCGTTAATATCCTGAGTTTCATAAAGCGGTAAGAGACATAAAATTGTGGGTAAAGGGATAGTATACGAGTTGGTATTCCACCTGATCTTTTATTCAAATTAGCAGAAATTCATCTATCTTCTCTCGTGGCTGGACACTTACATATTGGTACCTGCAGTTGGAAATATCCTTCCTGGGAAGGCCTGGTTTACCAGTCAAAAAAGCCTGAGAATTTTCTTCAGGAATATGCCAGAAAGTACAAGTCAGTAGAGATCGATCAATGGTTCTGGTCGCTGTTTGGCATTGACAAAGTTGTTTTGCCCAGAGCTGATGTAGTTAAAGAATATGTGAGATCAGTGCCGGCTGAATTTCGGTTTGTTGTAAAGGCTCCTAATAGCCTGAGCCTCACCCACTTATACAAGAGTCAAACGTCTGGTGAGCTGGTAGAAAATCCCCACTTCTTATCACCGGACCTTTACCAGACCTTTCTCAATTCTGTGGCAGAAATGCATCCGCAAATAGGTGTCATAAATCTCCAATTTGAGTATCTCAACAAAATAAAAATGCCTTCACCACAGTTGTTTTTGGAACGATTCATAAACTTCGTAAAAACAATAGATACATCCATACCACTTTGCATGGAAATGCGAAATCCTAATTTCCTGAATGAAAATTACTTTAAGATTTTGGCTGAAAACAATATTGGTCACACCTTCTGCCAGGGTTACTACATGCCTGACATCCAGGTAGTCCACGAGAAGTATGCTCCACTACTGAAAGGAACCTCCATTATTCGCCTTCTTGGACCCGATCGTCAAGGCATTGAAAAAACCACAGGAAAAACATGGAACCAGGTCGTTGCTAGTAAGGATAAAGAGATACCAGGTATTGCCCGACTTGTTAGAAAAATGGTCGATCAATCAGGGATGGATGTCTATCTCAATGTGAATAATCACTATGAGGGTTCTGCGCCAGTAACTATCGAGAAATTACTACTTCACCTATAAACCCCAGCAATTTTCATTGCCATTGTAGTAAGGAAGATTAAGCTGAGGTCTCTGTATTTTAAATGGGGAATTGAATGTTATCACAGTTAAAGGTTGATGTTGAAAAGTTAGCTGCTCCTGGCTCTCGCAAGGTGGGCACTTCCGGTCATGATAAGGCCGTTGAATATCTCAAGGAGCGCATGCTGAGTTCAGGTCTTGAACCCTATTTTGAGAACTCCTATGAATTGTTTTACCAGGTTGAATTAACGCATTATACAAATCTTGCTGGTGTTCTTCCCGGATTTGACCGGAGCTTGAAGCCAATCCTCCTGGTGGCCCACTATGATACCTGTGGTGATCAGCCTGGAGCAGATGATAATGCAGCTGCAATAGCCATTTGGCTTGAATTGCTGAAAGCATTAAAAAAAATCAATTTGCAAAGAGATATTATTTTCCTTTTTCCGGATGCTGAAGAGCCTCCACGCTTTTTATCAAACCACATGGGCTCCACAAATTTCTATGAAACACAGCTGCAGAATCCCATCCATGCTGGATTGGTTCTAGATCTCGTGGGTCATGATGTCCCCCTTGAAGGTTTTGAAGAACTGCTCTTTATTTTTGGAGCAGAGAGCCACCCGGATTTAGCTGAGGTCTTAACCGAAACAAAGCTACCAGATGGTCTCAGGAATATTGCCACACTAAATCGATATGTGGGGGATTTGAGTGATCATCATGTCCTGCGTAAAAACGGTGAACCCTATCTGTTTTTCACCTGCGGGCGGTGGGAGCATTATCATCAGGATAGTGATAAACCTGAAAATTTAAACTATGTAAAAATGGCCAGGATTAGTCAATATCTGCTTGGGGTGATTAAAGCTTTGGATACTAAAGGACTCAGCCAAAAGACCTCTGATTATGACCCGGTTGATATGGAGTTGTATCTACTCAAACGAGCCCTGGGACCCTATTTGGAGCAAAATGATATTGCTATGAATAATAGGGAAGATATTCAAAGATTTGTATTGAACTGGATCAAACAACACCAGCTATAGATTATTCAAAGATATACTCTTTAAAACCGCTGGTCATATACTCCTTGAATGATCCATCCGCTTCTCGAGTGATTAACAAGCCTTCCACACCATCCTTGCTTTCCAGCCAGCTCAACCCTTCCTCCTGGCCCATGACCATGACGGAAGTTGACAAACCGTCTGCAATGAGACACGTGTTGGCAATGACTGACACTGAAGCCAGGTTGTGAGCAATGGGAGAACCGGTTCGAGGATCTATTGAATGTGAAATGCGTTTGCCCTCAACTTCACGATAATTGCGATAGTCCCCACTGGAGGCAATGGCCATATTTGTTAATTGGATAACGTGTTGTAGATCGGCACCTGGTGACCCACCAAAAGTAGGTCTATCGATCCCGATTTTCCAGAGTTCACTATCCTTATTGAGACCGTGAGTAACAATTTCTCCACCAATTTCTACAAATATATTTTTGTGACCCTTATCAATGAGAAATTTAGCGATATAGTCAGATCCATCACCTTTGGCAATGGCACTGAGGTCAATTGTGATTCTGGGATCAGATTTAGTTAATACTGAATCGCCTACTTCCAATTTGTCACAACCTGTCAATTGGAGCCAGGAGTCAATCTCATCTACTGTAGGGAAACGATTTTCACCCGGTTCGAAACCAAACCCGAAGAAATTGACTATGGGCATGACAGTGATGTCGAAAGCTCCGTCTGAAGCCATGCAAAAATCTTGACCTGCCTTTACCACCTGCAATAGTTTTTGGGATACGGGGATTGGATGAATACTCTCATTCCGATTAAAACGAGATACTTCACTCTGGTCCTCGTAAGTGGAAAGAATACGATTAAAATCCAGCAAGGCGCTATCTACACTGGTCGCAATGGCACTGCGCTCCTTGGTGTCAATGGGACGCCCTGTGATAATAATATGGTAGGTCGTTCCCATGGTTGAGCCATTAAAAGAGAATTGGGGGAGTTCAACATTGTCGGTGCTGCAATTATCCAGGGAGAGGGGGAGACAAACCAATAATGCGACAAAAATAAATTTCGAAAACAGATTAATTTTTGGATTCATTTCAAAGCCTCCTAGTTGTCATTAAATCTAACAAAAAAGGTCCGGATAACCCGAACCTTTTATTGTAGTACTTATAAGCAGTGATGAGCTAGAAACTGTCGTAATCGATCATCTCTTTTTCAACACCCATATTGTATAACATGTTATCCACAGCGTCCACCATCATGGGTGGTCCACACATGTAATATTCAATATCCTCAGCTGCTTCATGATTGGTAAGATAGTTGTCTGCAACGACTTGATGAATAAATCCAACAGGGCCATCCCAGTTATCTTCTTCAAGAGGATCAGACAGGGCTACATGATAGCTGAAATTTGGGAACTCCTCAGCCAGTGCCTTAAACTCATCATCGTAGAACATTTCACGCTTGGATCGAGCACCATACCAGAAAGATATTTTACGCTTCGTACCCTTGGATTTAAGGAGATCAAAGATATGGCTACGCATAGGTGCCATTCCTGCTCCTCCACCAACATACAACATCTCGCGTTCTGTATCTTTGGCGAAAAACTCTCCGTAGGGGCCACTGACCATCACTTTATCACCTGGTTTCAGGTTGAAAATGTAGGAGGAGGCCAGACCTGGAGGAACATCCATTCCAGGGGGAGGGCTGGCGATACGTACGTTGAGCATCACAATGTTTCCTTCGGCTGGATGATTGGCCATTGAATATGCCCTAAAGATGGTTTCATCCAGTTCAGAATGATAGCGCCACATATTGAACTTATCCCAATCACCGCGATATTCATCCTCGATAGCGAATTCAGAATAATCCAATTTATGAGGTGGAATGTCAATTTGAATATACCCACCAGCACGAAAATCAAGATTTTCACCTTCGGGTAGTCTTACCACAAATTCCTTGATGAAAGTGGCGACGTTTTCATTTGAGACAACCTCACACTCCCATTTCTGGATATTGAAAATCTCATCTGGAATACGAATATCCATATCAGATTTAACTTTAACCTGACAGGTCAGACGGACATTATCCTTAATCTCTGAGCGAGTAAGGTGCGGCTTTTCAGTGGGTAATATTTCACCACCACCGCTATCAATCTGGCAGGTACACATGCCGCAGGTCCCACCACCACCACAAGCTGATGGTAGAAAGATTTTTTCCGCAGCCAGAGTCTGCAACAAAGTTTGTCCGGCAGGGCTAGTAACGGATTTTTCCTCATCACCGTTGATCAGGATCTTCACATCTCCTGAAGTGACCAGTTTGGATGTGGCATAATTAAGAATGACCACCAGGATCAGAATCGTCCCTGTAAATACAAGAGTGCTTAGCAATATTAAGCCTAGAATACTCATACTGCCCCCTCTACAGACTGATACCGGAAAAACTCATAAACGCCATAGCCATGAGTCCGGTGATTAACATTGTGATTCCTAAGCCGCGTAAACCTGCAGGTATATGGGAGTACCGAAGCTTCTCTCGGATGGCTGCCATGGCTGCGATTGCCAGAGCAAAACCCACTCCTGATCCTAATCCAAATACAGCAGATTCGGTAAAAGTGTATTCCCTCTCCACCATGAACAAAGATGCTCCCAGAATGGCGCAATTCACGGCAATGAGAGGTAAGAATATACCTAGAGCACTATACAGTGCAGGACTATAGCGGTCTATGATCATCTCCACAAGCTGAACCAGGGCAGCAATGACAGCGATGTAGGAGATGAAACCCAGAAAACTTAGGTCTACATCCGGCAGACCTGCCCAGGCAAGTGCACCTGGAGCCAGCAAATAATGATAGATAGCCCAATTCACGGGAACCGTGATTACTTCAACAAAGATTACTGCAAGTCCCAGTCCGATAGCAGTATCCACTCGCTTAGATACAGCAAGGAATGAGCACATGCCCAGGAAGTAGGCCAGCAGGATATTATTAACAAATACGGATTCAACAAACAGGCTGATAAGATTTTCCATCATCAACCTCCTATTCCGCTACCGTACCAGTAATGGTACGTTGAACCCAAATGATCAAACCCAGGAGAATAAACGCTCCCGGTGCCAGAACCATGAGTCCCATATTCTGATATCCTGCTGCATAAGCAGCGTCAGGGATAACTTGAAAACCAAACAGTGTTCCTGAACCAAGTAGTTCACGCCCAAAAGCGACTACTATGAGGATCATACTGTAGCCCAATCCATTCCCTACACCATCCAGGAAACTGGGCCAGGGCTTGTTTTGCAGAGCAAAAGCCTCAGCGCGTCCCAGCACAATGCAGTTCGTAATGATCAATCCCACAAATACACTCAATTGCTTGCTGATATCATAGAGGAAGGCTTTTAACACTTGATCCACCAAAATCACCAGTGAAGCAATAATCGCTAACTCAATAATGATCCGAATATTTGAAGGAACCATATTCCTGATGAGTGAAATCAATACGTTTGATAGTGAAATGACACTGATTACTGCAATTGACATAACAATGGCAGTTTGTAATTGTACAGTGACCGCCAACGCAGAACATATTCCCAACACCTGAGTAGAAATGGGATTATTGTCCATGAGCGGATCTTTGAGGAAGACCATATTCTTTTTACTCAGTAGGCTCATGATGTGCCTCCCCGACGGGTTTTAAAGAAAGGTTCATATTTTTCCAGTGTAGATTTAATAAACTCATTCAATCCTTTGGTGGTCAGTGTGGCACCACTAATGCCGTCCACCTTATGTTCAGGGTTTTTCTCATCTGAACGCATTTTTCCTTTAACAATCTCAACAGAAACGATTTCGCCAGCTTTATTAAGGATGGTTTTCCCTTTAAAAGCCTCTGTGAACCACTCCTTATCTATCTCACCGCCTAAACCAGGGGTTTCTCCATGACTATAAAAAGTAATACCTTTTACTGTATTGAGATCTTGTTCGAGAGCGATGTATCCCTTTACCGTCGACCAGAGGGCTTTTCCCTGAGTAGGAATACAATAAGCAGTAATCACATCTCCATCCTGTCGTGCATAAACCGGGAGTAGATCTGGTTCCGCTCTGGGATCAATTTCCTCAGCCTTACGATCATTCACTTTGTTACCTTCAACGTCCACAACAAAAGTTTTAACCTTATTGTCATAGAGGTCAAATATAGTCTGAGCTTCAACATCTTTGGATTCTGCAAGACCGAGAACACTGAGAATATTGTACTTTATATCCAATTGAATGTTTTGATCCTGACGTTCCTTTAGCAAGGTCGCTGCGGATGCCAGTAACACACTGCACACCATGGTTACTGCTGCGGCAAAACCGAGGGTGTATGCTTTGGTTATACGAGGCTTATTTGCCATAATTCAGCCTCCTTTTGATATTCGCCTGAACCACGAAGTGGTCAATCAGTGGCGAGAATACATTTCCGAACAGAATGGCTAACATCATACCCTCCGGATAAGCTGGATTAAATACCCGGATCAGAATGACCATGACGCCAATCAAAATACCATAAACCCATTTACCAGCGTTGGTTCCTGCGGCAGATACAGGGTCGGTGGTCATAAATACGGCTCCAAACATGAAGCCACCCATCATTAAGTGATAGTGAGCTGGTAAGCTTCGCATGCCACCAGCAACATCACCGCCAAAAAATTGAACGATGAGGGCCATACCATAGGCCCCAATGACGGTTGCCAGCATGATACGCCAGCTTCCAACACCTGTAATGAGTAAAATGGCAGCGCCAATCAGGATAGCAATGGTTGAGGTTTCACCAATACTACCCGGTACAAATCCAAAGAACATATTGCTCACTGAAAAGCCAGCACTGTTTAAAGCCTCGACAGCAGGTCCGGTTGAAGCTGCAACGGCAGCCAGGGGAGTAGCTCCTGTAAATCCATCTAGTGCAACCCACACGCTATCACCACTAATGTTTCCAGGGTAGGTGAAAAATAGGAAGGCACGTGCAGTCAAGGCAGGATTCAACAAGTTCATACCTGTTCCACCAAAGACTTCCTTTCCAATGACTGTCCCAAAGGATACCGCCACGGCAACCTGCCAGAGTGGTATGGTAGGAGGCAGGGTGAGAGGCAATAAGATACCAGTTACCAGAAAACCTTCATGAATGTCATGACCATTGATATGACCAAAGATCATTTCCCAGCCCAGACCAACTGCATAGGTGACAACAATGATGGGAAGCAATTTTATAAAGCCAAACATAAAGGCTGCAAACAAGCCTTCTACGCCAGCTTGAGCACCCACATTGTATGAACCAACCAGAATACTTGGCACCAGGGCGAAGATAACAATGCCCATGAAGCGCTTCATATCAATGGAGTCTCTAATATGAGGTCCAGTTGTGGTTCCATGACCAGGTGTAAATAGCATGGTATTGATTGCACCAAACATGGGATGGACGATCTTAAAAGGACCTTCCTTGAGTTTCACATCAAGGTTTGCTAAAAATTGTAGGAGAGATTTCATTTCAATCAACCCTCCTTTTCCATGGTTTCAATACCCTTTTGAATGATATCACCAAACTCAATCTTCGAGGGGCAGATATAACTACACAAAGCGAGATCCTCCGCGGCAACTTCATAGATGCCTAATTGTTCCATGAGTTCAATATCCTCAACCAAAATGGCTTTGCAGAGATGAACAGGTAGAACATCCATGGGAAGGACCTTCTCGTATTCGCCTGTGGAGACGAAAGCACGTTCTTCACCGTTCATATCTGTTGTAGGAGCGAGTTTCTTTTTAGGAGTCAATTTTGACAGGAACATGGGCCAGAAGCTATTGGCCTGAAGTCCCAGGCGTAACCACCCAAAAAACCGTCTACCTTCAAGTTCAGGGACTACGGTAATCATATCATCATAAAAACCCACAAAGCCCAGCGATGAACTTTTAGCACCAGTGAGTACATTTCCGGAGATAACACGTTGGGTGTTATTTTGAAGGGTTGTGCTGACAAGATCGCTTACCAGAGCGCCTTCTGTTCCAATGACATAGTATCTTTTTTCCAGTTCTGATCCAGTGAGAGCGTATGTCTTGGAACCAGGATATTCTCCAGTACTCAAAAAGCTGCCCAGCTGTGAAACATGCCGAGGTGAAAGATACCAGACTTTTTCTGGAGCCTGGATGCGGTCAATGTGGTGAATCTGCACCCCGACATTACCAGCAGGGTGGGGACCTGAAAACTCATGCAGCTCAACACCTGAAATGTTTGAGAAAAATGCTTTGGTTTTCTCTGAGACGGAGAGGTGAATTTTACCTTCCGTTAATTTTGAAAGCAGCTGGATACCCAACTGAAAGGTCTTTTCCTGACCATCCAGGAGAATATCAGATTCTGCCTGCAAGGGAGCCGAATCCACAGCCGAAATTATGATGGCTTTTGGTGAGGCCTCCACATCAGCAATCTTGCTAAATGGACGTTGTCGAATGGCTGGCCAGAGTCCGCTATTGAGCAACAATTCTTTGGCCTGGCTGGTTGAAAACGCATTGACCTGGTCTGCAGTATAACTATCAAATTTTTCAGCAGTATCCCCAGCAACATCAATGATGACGCGTTGAATTACTCGTCGCTCTCCACGTACCACTTCGCGAACAGTACCCGCAGCTGGTGATCTAAAAAGAATCTCAGGTTTCTGCTTATCAACAAAGAGAATTGATCCTCGGCTGACTTTATCTCCGGCTTCGACTTTCATCGCAGGTCGTAAGCCGCGAAAATCGATGGGCTGGACTGCAACCGCTGTGGTTTTCGGGGCTTTTTCTACACGTCGCTCGGCGCTGCCTTGCAGAGGTATATCGTAGCCCTTTTTAAGTTTAAACACTCCCATTAGAATGTGTCTCCGTATTGGTTTTATTCACTTTAATAGCTGCCTGTATTCTGAATACTAGCCCCTGAAGTGAATCCATTTTCGAACGGTTTTATGTACATTTTCATAGAGCACTTGTCAAGGTGTTCATTTAAGCTTATACATATTAACAAAATATATGCCATAAGAATTCAATAAATTTCGGAATGACTGCCAAATGACAATTATGCTAAAGAATTACACCATAATGTTTAGCATAAAATGCAGCGTTAATTACTCATTTCTTCTGTTTTTGGGGTGACTATATTGAACAATGGCGATCACACATCTCAAACCAGAATCCTACCCCACCTGGAAAGCGTATTACTGGACTTATCAGAGCAAATTAGCAGAGCTGCATTATATCCCTCTTTTTGCTCAGTGGGGCGTTCCGTTAGCAGGTAAGAAAGTGTTGGATGTGGGTTGTGGGGATGGTGGCTTTACCGCGGCTCTCGCTGAAGCAGGTGCTAACTGTACTGGTGTTGAGGTTCGAGATTTTAAATGGGAGAAGACCCATGAAAATTTGCGCTTTATCCAGCAGGATATTTTGTTGGATGAGGCTCAGTCGATTCTTGGTGATGATTATGATATTATCATTCTCAGAGATGTCATTGAGCACATATCCCTGAAGAACAAATATCAGTTTATGGCTACTTTGAGGAAATTCACTTCTTCAAAAGGCATTATTTTGATGTCCTTCCCACCCTTTTATTCTCCGTTTGGTCTTCATCAACAGACTTTCCTGAAATCTTTTTTAAAAAAAATACCCTATCTGAGTTGGATTCCTGGTTCCATTCTGGATGTCTTGCTCAAACTGTTTGGCGAATCTGATAATGCTCGAGCTGATGTAAAAGAGATTCGTGAATGTCAAATGACCCTCAGTAGGTTTAAAAAAATGGTAAAACAGTTAAACTACCCAATTGAGCATGAGAAAAACTATTTGATTCGACCCTCTCATGAGTTGCGCTATGGGTGGAAATTGAGAGAATCCCGACTCGCAAGCGTACCCATCTTGAGAGAGATTTTCATTCTGGGATCTGTTTTTAAATTGTCAATGTCGCAGGATTAGATTCTCTATAATTCTTTCTAGAAATTTTAATCACATCTGGGATTAAATCCATCTGAATACTCATCTGAATTCACCAATGTATCAATTTGGTCTATCAAATATTCACTCCCCTCAAAAATGCATGAAACTCATTGCCCACCCATGGTCGGCCGTCTATCTTCGGCGGCTTTATGTCAATCCCATTTATCGTATATATAATGTATTATATATATAGGGGATATAATAAAGCCTGTAGTTGGCAAGATAGGAAACTGGAGTCATGTTAGAACAACTGTCACAAAATCTGGAAGGTATTTTCAAGAAACTTCGCGGTCAAGGGAAGTTATCGGAAGACAATATTTCAGATGCAATGCGGGAAGTTCGACGAGCTCTGCTTGAAGCTGATGTCAACTACAAAGTCGTTCGAACATTCATCAACTCCGTAAAGGAAAAAGCTCTCGGTTCGGAAGTCCTGCGTTCTATCACGCCTGGCCAACAAATCGTGAAGATCATCCATGAAGAATTGATCGTCCTCCTCGGAGAAAAAACAGTAGATCTTGAACTTTCAGGAAATCCAGCCATCATCCTCTTGGTGGGTCTTCAAGGTTCAGGAAAAACAACCACATCAGCAAAACTGGCAAGAAATTTACGGAAAAGCGGTCGTCAACCACTCCTGGTGGCTTGCGATGTCTACCGTCCTGCAGCCATAACCCAGCTTCAGGTACTAGGGAAACAATTGGATATCCCTGTTTTTGCCGATGAAGGTAATCAGGACGTTGTTCAGATTGCCCAGGCAGCAATCAGAGAATCTGTGCGTTATCCTGCCAATGTGGTCATTGTCGATACTGCTGGTCGATTACATGTCGATGCCGACATGATGGATGAAGTCAAACGACTCCAACAGGCCCTGAAGCCTGCAGAGACACTGTTTGTGGCAGATGCCATGACAGGACAGGATGCAGTGAATGCAGCCGGTACTTTTGCAGAAACTGTGGACCTTACAGGTGTAATTCTCACCAAACTTGATGGTGATGCCCGTGGTGGTGCAGCTTTGTCTGTGCGTGAAGTCACTGGAAAACCAATCAAGTATATTGGTGTAGGGGAGCATCTGGACAAGCTGGAAACCTTCCACCCTGACCGAATGGCTGGTCGCATTTTGGGAATGGGAGATATCGTCTCCCTTGTGGAAAAAGCTCAGCAGGATATTGACGTCGAGGAAGCTGCAAAACTTGAAGAAAAAATGCTCAAAAATACCTTCGATCTGGAGGACTTTAAGCAACAGTTAAAACAGCTGAAATCCATGGGGCCAATAGGTGATTTAATGTCTATGATACCCGGTGCAAAAGGAATAAAAGATGTTGATATAGATGAAAAAAGGTTGACTAGGATTGAAGCAATCATTAACTCTATGACCCTTGTGGAAAGGCACCGCCCTCAGATACTTGATGGTAGCCGCCGAAAAAGAATAGCAAGAGGGTCTGGAACAAAGGTTCAAGATGTGAATCAGTTGATAAAGCAGTTCCAGTCAATGCGGAAGATGATGAAGAAATTTGGAAAAATGAATAAAAGGCAGTTAATGAAAAATCTGCCTATGGGATTTTAAGGAGAACACCTTTTGGCTGTAAAAATCAGACTGAAGCGGATGGGAAAAAAGAAACAACCCTTCTACAGAATAGTTGTTGCAGATTCACGCGCCCCTCGCGACGGAAGATCTATCGAAAAAATTGGACATTATAACCCGATTCCAGATCCAGCAGAACTTGTGATCAATGAAGAACGTCTTTTTCATTGGATGGATCAGGGTGCAAAGCCAAGTGATACAGTATTTAGCTTATTACGTGGACGCGGACTTACACTCAAGTATGAGCTGGTGAGCCGTAATGCAGATGAAGCTACCATTAGCAAAGAAATGCATAAATGGGAACTTGCCCGAGACGATCGTGGCAAAAAAGTAGCTGCAGCAGAGTCAGCCAAGCTGGCCGCCGCTGAAGCTGCAAAGCAGGCTGAAGAAGACGCTGCTAAAAAAGCCGAAGATGCTGAAGCTGCTGCTAAAAAGGCTGAAGAAGCCGCTAAAGCCGCAGAACAGGTAGAAGAGACAGAAGAAGCTCCTGAAGTAGTTGAAGAAGTAGCTGCAGAAGAAGAAACTGTCGAAGCGCCTGCTGAAGTAGTTGAAGAAGTAGCCGTAGAAGAAGAACCTGTCGAAGAACCTGCTGAAGGTACGGAGAAGCAAGATTCTTAAAAAGCTGAAAAAACTCCTTACCGATGATCAGACCGATTCGACAACCGACGGAGGTATGAGCATGAAAGAGTTCGTAGAGTTTGTAGCAAAAAGTCTAGTTGACGCTCCTGATGAAGTTGAGGTCAATCAAGTCGATAGCGAACGGGTGACCATCTTCGAACTAAGGGTAGCTAAGGAAGATATTGGCAAAGTGATTGGTCGTCAGGGCCGCACAGCCAAAGCCTTCCGGACGTTATTAGCTGCGATTTCAGCAAAGGCCGGTACCAACCGCGCCATGCTCGAGATCATCGAATAAGGTAATGATTTCAGCTGAGGTGAATAGAACCGCCATAGGCATGGTTCGCAAACCTCATGGTATAAAAGGGGGACTCAAGGTGACCCTGTACAGTATCGACCTTGACATGCTCCAGAGCTTGGAGCAGCTTTTTGTTAATACGGGTAGTGAATGGAAACAACTCACACTAAGAAATTGTCAGGGTTATGATGACTTTGCCATTCTTAGTTTCAACGAAATTCAAGATCGTACCGAGGCCGATGGTTATCGCGACAGAGAAATTTATACTCTACGTGAAGACATGCCGGCCTTAAGTGAAGATGAATTTTACATCGATGATCTCATCGATTGTGATGTGGTTGACGAGAACAACAAAAACCTGGGCAAGGTCATTGAGATTCTAAGTCCCGGTGCTCATGATGTCTTACTGATCCAGCAAGGTGATTCTGAGACTCTCGTACCCCTTGTTGATGAATGGGTGGTTAAGATCGATATAGATGGTCGCAAAATTCAAGTGAACTCCGCTGAGGATGCGTAATGATTATTGATGTCATTACAACTTTTCCCGAAACTCTGAACGCATTTCGCGAGATGGGTATTGTGGGAAGAGCTTTTGAAAATGGCCTGGCTGAAATGAAATGCTGGGATATTCGTGATTTTGCTGATGATACCTATAAACACATCGATGATGTGCCTTATGGGGGAGGAGCCGGGATGATTATCAAACCGGATCCTTTGTTCAGAGCTTTTGAAGCAGTTGCAGAATATCGCAAAAATACTGGCCATCGCATCTTTCTCACACCGCAGGGGAAACCCTTTCAGCAAGATGATGCTGAAAGATTGGTTGAGACTCCCCACCTGGTGCTACTCTGTGGTAGATACAAGGGTATCGATCAAAGAGTGAGAGATGAACTCATTGATGAGGAAATCAGTCTGGGAGATTTTGTACTCTCAGGTGGTGAAATTGCAGCCTTTGCTGTCATTGACGCCATGGTTCGTTTACTTCCAGGTGCCGTCAGTGATGATGAATCTACAAAATCGGACACTTTTCCTGTTGGATTATTGGACGCACCGTATTATACCCGCCCCGCTGAGTACCGGGGAATTAAAGTACCCGACGTGCTGCTCTCTGGGCATCACGCACAGATTGAAAATTGGAGAGAACAGCAACGTCTTGAGCGAACAAAAGTTAAACGCCCAGACTTGTTCGATAGATATATGAGAGGACTGGAGGAAAGTAATGAACAAAGTAGATAACCTGGTTGCCGGGCAGCTAAAAACAGATTTGCCTGATTTCAAACCAGGTGATACTGTTTCAGTTGATGTAAAAGTTATTGAAGGCCAGAAAGAAAGAATTCAGGTCTATGAGGGTAATGTAATTGCCCGTACTGGTAAAGGCATCACTGCTACATTTACAGTAAGAAAAATTTCAAATGGTGTTGGTGTTGAGAGAATATTCCCTCTCCACGCTCCCACTGTTGCAGGTGTGAAAGTATTGCGTCGCGGTAAAGTACGTCGCGCCAAACTATACTATCTTCGCAAACTGCGCGGGAAAAAAGCCAGAATCAAAGAAGCACGCGATTTCTAAGCTTTACTCGTTCCCGAATCATCTAAAGGCTGTCCATTGGGCAGCCTTTTTTTATGCCCCGTTGTTCAAAAGTGCAGGATAGTTTCTAATGGATTTTAAGCTCAGTATGAATTAAGGTGTCAGATGCTAGAGAACTTAACCCCACTTAATCTCGTAGCCGTACTCCTCATCGGAGCCAGTGCTGGCTTTATCAATGTCCTTGCTGGCGGGGGCTCATTTTTGACTCTGCCACTCCTCATTTTTTTGGGATTACCCCCCAATCTGGCAAACGGGACCAATCGTCTAGCCATCCTTATGCAGAACACCTTTGCCGTCGGTCGCTTTATGAAGAAAAAGGTCAATCCAGGTAAGTTTGCACTCAGAGCTGCCCTGTTTACCGTACCTGGAGGGGTAATTGGAGCCTGGCTCGCCACCTTAGTGAGTAATTCTCAATTTAAACTGAGTCTGGCTTTGGTTATGATCATCATGTCCCTATTTACCCTTCTTTCTTCCAACAGACAGAATGGAGACCCCTTGGATCCAGAATCTTATATTGGTTCATGGGTTGGTCCTGGAATGGCTTACTTTTTAGTAGGTATCTATGGGGGCTATATTCAGGCGGGTGTTGGCTTTCTGATACTTTCAGTACTTCTATGGCAAAATATCAATCTGGTTCATGGGAATGCCGTCAAGTTGACCATTATCTTTTTCTTCACTTCAATTGCATTGATCATTTTTGCCTGGAATGGCCAGGTCAATTGGGCCATGGGTGCTATGCTGGGTGTGGGGAATATTATCGGCGCTTGGGTGGGTACCCATGTGGCCATTAAGAAAGGTCATAAATTTATAAAGCATGTGGTAACCATTGCTGTCATCGGTTTTGCAATTAAACTATTGCTAGATATGTAAAATGATGCAACCGCGGATTACGCGGATTACACGAATATTTTTGTAGAACAATATTTTGGATAAACCATGACTAAAGACAATGAATCTTTTGATCTATCAACACTCCCTAGTGTAGATGCCCTACTCCAATCTGTATCAGATATAGAATTACCTCATAATCTCAAGAAAAATGAAGCTCGTACTCTTCTGGACGATATACGGGAACGAGCCTCAAAAGGAAAAGCTGCACCCCAGGGGAAAGTGGAATCGAGTTATAGAAAAAAACTGCTCAAAATAGCAAACTCCCTGCGCAGGGTGATTAATGGCACTGGCGTGGTTATTCATACCAATCTGGGACGTTCTCCCCTTAGCGCTCAGATGCTTGAAGCCATGGAAGCGCTTAGGGATGGATATGTCAATCTTGAGCTTGATCTGGATGATGGTCGACGCGGGAATCGTCATGATCACCTGCGACCCTGGATCCAATCCATCAGTGCAGCCGAAGATGGTATCCTGGTGAATAATAATGCTGCTGCGGTCTTGTTAACTCTGAATACCCTGGCTGATCGCAAGGAAGTCATCATCAGTCGAGGTCAACTCGTCGAGATTGGTGGATCCTTTCGGATTCCCGAAATTCTTCGCAAGGCTGGCTCCAAATTAGTGGAAGTTGGTACCACCAATCGGACACATCTCAAGGATTACGCAGAAGCGATTACTCCTCGAACCAGGTTATTGCTCTGGGTGCACACATCAAACTATAAGATTTCAGGTTTCACCAAGGAAGTTTCTCTGCAAGATCTCGTTGCCCTGGGTCAGGAGCACTCTATTCCTGTCATGGCTGATCTTGGTAGCGGAGCACTTGTCCCTATTGATGAATTCGGACTCCAGAGAGAACCCCTGGTTTCAGAGGTGATTGAAGCTGGCGTCGATATCGTAACTTTCTCGGTTGACAAATTGCTTGGTGGACCTCAGGGGGGTGTCATAGCTGGTAGGCAGGCACTGATAAAGAAGATCGAAAAGAATAACCTCTTGAGGGCATTACGGCCGGATAAGACGCAGATTATACTCACCTTACAGGCATTGAAAGCCTTTTCCAGAGGTGATGAGGGTCTCAATGACATTCCTATATATCGCGACCTACACACTTCAGTTCAAACGCTCAAAAAAAGAGCGCAGTCTCTCGTGAGCAAGATTGAAAATTCCAGTTTAAGTCTATCTGTGTTGGATACAGAAGCCCAGGTGGGTTCAGGGGCTTCACCTTCTGAAAAAATGACCTCGGTTGGAATCGGAATTAAGCACACAAAGATGAAAGCGGCTCGAATTTCCAGTTGTATGCGTTCCAGTCATCCCGCCATTATGGGTCGCATTACCAATGATCTATTTATTATTGACCTGAAAGCTGTCCGCGAAAGTGAAGATGCTCTAATCCTTGCAGCTCTAAGATTATTATAAAGCATTAATTTGATCAGTGAACTATTCGTTTTAAGTCTTTACGATCACACTTCGACTTCACTCAGTGTAAACTCCGTGCGTCGCAATCTCGGCTTTGAGATCGCTTCGATCATTTCATTCTCTCGCGAAGACTAGTATAAGGGAATCAAACAATATGAATACTTCAATCGATTGGCAATCACGTCTTAAAGCCTTAGGTCCCGGTCTTCTCTGGGCTGGCGCTGCCGTAGGTGTCTCTCATCTGGTTCAAAGCACCCGCGCTGGAGCGAATTATGGTTTTGCCCTGCTTTGGGTTGTGGTCGTAGCCAATTTGTTCAAATATACTGCCTTTGAGTTTGGACCCCGCTATGCAGCTGTCATGGGTGAAAGTCTCCTCGATGGTTACCAAAGGGTCGGAAAATGGGCTCTGGTAGCCTTCCTTATTCCAACATTTGGGACCATGTTTGTTCTACAAGCGGCTGTGACCATCGTAACTGCAGGATTGGCTTCAAAAATATTTGGGACCAGCATGAGTCCTCTAGTATGGAGCGCTGTCATCCTCGCCATCTGTGCCGGCGTTCTGACCATAGGCAAATATCGGGTTCTCGACAAACTGATCAAGATTATCATCGTCATTTTGAGTATCTCAACCATTGTAGCTGTTTTGACCGCTTTTGGCCATGGCTCATCAGCAAAAGTTGATTTTGTTCCACCACACCTGTGGAATGTAGCTGGGGTATCCTTTATGGTGGCCCTGATTGGTTGGATGCCGTCAGCCATTGATATTTCCGTGTGGCATTCACTCTGGACAATTGAAAGACGCAAGGAAACCGGTTCAGCTCCAAGTCTGGCCGACTCCCTGTTTGATTTCAGACTGGGTTATTTTGGCACAGGTATCCTGGCTCTTGGCTTTTTGAGTCTCGGTGGTCTCATCATGTATGGCACCGGTGAATCATTCTCGCCTTCAGGGAGCAAGTTCGCCGGTCAATTTATTACCCTTTATACTTCAACCTTGGGCAGTTGGAGTTATCCAGTGGTTGCCATTGCAGCGCTTACCACCATGTTTAGCACAACTCTCACCGTGACAGATGCCTTTCCCAGGGTCTTGAAACGCTCAACAGAGCTAGTATTTCCCAATAGGTATGATGGCAAGGATGACAGGTCACTTTACTGGATTTGGATGGCCATCGTTCTGGGGGGGAGCCTGGTTATTATTGGTCTCTTTATGAGCGGCATGACTCTCCTGGTCGATCTTGCCACAACCCTGGCTTTTCTGACAGCTCCTATTCTGGCATATATCAATTATCGGGCTGTGACTGGCCCCTGGATGCCGGATGAGGGCAGACCAGGTCCGAAATTATTGTTGTTTAACTGGGTCAGTATGATATTCCTTGCAGGTTTTGCCCTCTTCTTCCTGATCTGGCGTTTTATCCTGAATTAGGAAGTGTGGATTCTTTACAACGAATTTTACGAACAGTACGAAGAAAAGCTTCATATTGCGAGAGCAAGGATTCGTGATTTTCGTCAGTTCGTTGAAGATAAATAATGAAGAAGATTTTATGGTAACAAGATAATATGCAAAAAGTAATCGGATTAGCAGGTCACATAGACCATGGAAAAACTGCCCTCGTCAAGGCCCTCACTGGTGTTGATACGGATCGTCTTGAGGAAGAAAAGCGACGAGGTGTCACCATCGATATTGGTATCGCTTTTTATAGTGAAGATGTCACCTTTATTGACGTCCCTGGTCACGAAAAATTTATAAAAAACATGGTGACAGGTGTGAGCACAGTGGATGCTGCCATGTTGGTGATTGCAGCTGATGATGGGGTCATGCCCCAGACCAGAGAACATCTCGATATCTTGCACATTCTAGGAATTAGAAAAATTCTGGTAGCTCTCAATAAATCAGATCTGGTTGATCCAGACTGGCTTGAACTGGTCTCTGAAGAGGTTGCTACTTACCTCTCTGAAAGGGGCTATCCCGACACCCAAATTATCCCAGTATCTGCCATTACTGGCCAGGGTATTGAAAATTTACGTGGAGCGCTAAACCAAACCATCTCTGAAATCAAAAGTCAAGATAGACAGGGTGTCTTTCGCCTTCCCATTGATCGTGTATTCTCCGTAAAAGGTTTTGGAACTGTTGTAACGGGAACGGTTCTCTCACACGAATTGAGAAAAGGTCAAAGTGTTGAGCTCTTTCCGCAAGAAACAACCTTCCCAGTGCGGGGACTCCAGTCCCATCATCTAGATGTGGACAAAATCAAATTTGGTGATCGTGGAGCCATTAATCTCGGTGGTGCCAGCGTCGAAGAGCTAGGTAGAGGGGCCTTCCTAGGCAGTCCTGGCATGTTTCAGACTGGATCGGCCTGGGTGGCTGAGCTGAGTGTATTGCCTCACTGGAAGAAGCCAGTCAAAGAAGCGGATCGTATCCATGTCCATGTTGGAACAGGAAAACGTGAAGCACGTGTCCACCTCCTGGAAGACAACCAATGCCGCCCCGGGCAAACCATGATGGCTCAATTTTTCTTTGAAGAATCGATTTCTGCTGGTTTTAAGGAGAAAATGGTCATCCGCTATCTTTCACCTGAGGAGACGCTTGGCGGGGCTGAATTACTGTGGGCTATCGATCATAGATTAAAAAAGCAGGATAAACATCTGCCCATTCTAAAATCTCTAAAAACAGATGATCTACCTGAATTGATAATTGGATCAATGGATTTCTTTGATCGCCCCTTAAATCGACGAGAAATTGCCCGTTATCTCAGTGTAGCAGAATCCAAAGTTCACGCCTTGCTTCAAAAAACGGAGGACTATAAGAGCTATCAGGATAGATTTATCAAGCAGTCCCTATATGCAGCTAGCCTGGCTCAAATCAAACAGGTGCTGGAAACCTACCATCAGCAGGAACCTCTGGGCAAGGGATTGCCACGGGAGAAACTGACAGAATTGGGACCGGCTAATCGGGAATTTATCCTGGCTTCTGCACTGCAAGAGGGTACCCTCAAAAATCAAGGTGATCTCTGGCAATTATCGGGGCATCAGGGCACTTTAGATGAAGGAGATGAACAGGCCAAGCAACGAATTGTGGAGATCTTTAATGATTCCAATTTTTCATCACCTCTGATGGATGAGTTGAAAGGATCTCTGGATGCTCAGGAGTACACAGTACTTCAATGGATGATTCAGCACAAAGAGCTGGTCCGTATTGATAAGGATTTCCACCTCCTAAACAGTCAGATTGACTTTTTCATAGAGGCTTTGAAGCATTGGTTCAGGAGTAATCCTGATTTAACGGTGGCACAATTACGGGAATTTATCCCCACCACGAGGAAGTACATCCTTCCCTTGCTGAACTATGCCGAACGAAAAGGCTTACTCCTTCGCGATGGAGATGTCAGACGATGGGTCGGTGAAGAACTGTGAATTTAGAAGTCAGAAATCAGGAGATAGAAGATAGTAGGTGTGCTAGAATCCCGCGACTTGCCCGGTTACCTTTGCCTCTCTTCAGATAAAGACTTTACCAACTCATAATTTACAATTCATAATTCGTAATTTCTGTTTATAGACTATATTGATCGAATGTCAGCTAAATCCACAAAAAAGGACGAGAATAGTACACCCCTCATGCGGCAGTACCTGGAGATCAAATCCAAGTACCCCGATGTTATTTTGCTTTATAGGATGGGTGACTTTTACGAGACCTTCGGTGATGATGCCAAAGTAACCTCAAAAGTCCTGGGGATAACGCTTACAAGTCGTTCTAATGGCAAAGCTGCCAAGGTTCCTCTGGCAGGATTTCCTTATCATGCTCTCGATGCTTACCTGTACAAATATATGCAGGCAGGGTTGCGTGTCGCTATTTGCGAGCAGGTGGAAGATCCCAAACAGGTCAAAGGTATTGTAAAAAGGCAGGTCGTGGAAGTAGCTACTCCTGGATCAGCCATGAGCGAACAATTTCTGACGGCTAAGGAATCCAATTATCTAGTTTGCGTCTATGCCGGGAATAAACGCATAGGTTTATCCTTCCTTGATGTATCCACAGGGAAATTCAGTGTTCTGGAACTTCAACCCAATCAATTGCGGGCCTTCCTCGCTGGCCTGGCACCACGTGAAATTTTGCTGTCAGAAGATGATTCTGAATCTGAATCTTATCTGGGTCGAGGGAAATGGCTATTAACCAGGGTTGAGAGCTGGGTTTTTAATACTGATTTTGCTCTGAGTGAACTCACTAAACAATTCAAGACCCAGGGTCTCAAGGGCTTTGGGATGAGTGGGATGAAAGCCGGGATGTCAGCCGCCGGTGCCATTCTATACTATTTGCAAAGTTATCAGGGTCGAGATTTGAAGCACATCACCGGTATTCAAAGCCTCAGCGCTGATGACTGGATGACCATTGATGATGATTCATTGAGAAACCTTGAATTATTCAGATCACTCCGTGGTGGTGATGAGGGAACACTAATTTCTGCACTCGATGAATCAGTTACATCAGGTGGTGGTCGTCTGCTCCGTGATTGGCTCCACAAACCCCTTTTGGATAAGAAGCGCATCGAGAATCGCCTGGATCAGGTACAGCTCTTTTTTGATCACTCAGAATTACGTCAGAACTTGCGTGAAATTCTCAAGCAAATCGCTGATCTGGAACGCCTGCTTTCAAAATTGAGCTCAACCCGTGGTTCCGCCCGAGATTTAGCAGGTCTTAGAAGTTCTATCCTCTTACTACCAGAACTGGCGAAACTACTTGATGACAAGCATATCCATAAAATTGGTCTTCATGTTGAAGCCTTACCAGATGTTAGTGCACTCCTGGCTGAGCTCGAACGTCTCATAGTAGATGAACCACCTGTTTCCGTAAAGAATGGGGGTCTTATCCGAGATGGTATCGACCCCGAGCTGGATGAGATTCGAGGTATTGCCCGCAATGCTAAGGCCTGGCTGGTGGAATTTCAAGCCACTGAAAGGCAGCGTCTGGGAATATCATCTCTGAAAATTGGCTATAACAGAGTATTTGGTTACTATATAGATATTACCAATACACACAAAGATCTGGTTCCTGAGGACTATATCCGCAAGCAGACCCTGGTTAATTCAGAGCGCTTTATTACTGAAGAGCTCAAAGAATATGAAGAAAAGGTTCTTCATGCAGAAGAGCGTTATACAGCTCGTGAATTTGAGATATTTGATGAGCTTAGAATTCAGGTCATGGCACAAGCTGTTCACATCCAATCAATTGCTGATTTTGTCGCCAGACTGGATGTGGTAAGCACCTTTGCAAAAATTTCCTATGACAGAAACTATTGTCGCCCCGAGTTGAACCAAAGCCTCCAGATTGAGATAAGCAATGGGCGCCATCCCGTTATCGAGCAACTACTTCCAGTTGATGAAGCCTTTATCCCCAATGATCTGCTCATAGATGCCTCAGCTGATCAGATATTATTGATTACCGGTCCAAACATGGCAGGAAAGTCTACCTATTTGAGACAGATTGGTCTCCTGGTCTTGTTGGCGCAGATTGGCTGCTATATACCAGCTGATAAAGCCAAAATCGGTATGGTGGATCGAATCTTCACCCGAGTTGGCGCCTCAGATAACCTGGCAGGTGGTGAATCAACTTTTCTGGTTGAAATGAATGAAACTGCCAACATTTTGAACAATGCAACACAACGTAGTCTGATCCTGCTGGATGAGATCGGCCGAGGCACTTCCACCTATGATGGTCTCGCCATTGCCTGGGCGCTTATTGAATATTTACACGGAAAAACCGAACAGGCTGCACGGACCCTTTTTGCCACACATTATCATGAGTTAACCAAGCTGGAAGGCATCTTACCCCGTTTGAAAAATTACAATGTAGCAGTCCGTGAATACGATGAAAAGGTCATCTTCCTGAGGAAGATTGTTCCCGGTGGTGCCAGCCGTTCCTATGGTATCCACGTGGCTCAGATGGCTGGTGTACCATTGCCGGTGATACAGCGGGCTAATGAAATCCTTTCTGATCTGGATTCTGGTGAAATTAGTGTACGATCTGATGAAATAAGTGAAGCTGCCCCAACTTTTGATACCCACCAGATGACCCTTTTTGACAAGCAGGAACGGATACTCCGTGACAAGCTCAAGGGTTTAAAGCTGGATCAGATGACCCCATTGGAAGCCATGGTGCTTTTAGATGAGATGGCCAAGAGCATTGGCGATGATAACTAGTCTGGAACCATGGGTGCCTCAGGGGCGTATGCTTTTTATGAAATATTTATCATTCATCCTCTTCCTTCCAGCACTTCTATGGGCTGAATCTGTTTCCTATGGAGAAGATCCATTTGTCCTGGGTATGTCTATTGATGCCTATGCCCTTGGAAATATCAAGGCGCTTCCTATGTCCAACCCAAGTCTGGGAGCCAATGTTGCCTATATCACTGGGCAGGATCAAAAATTAGGTTTTCAGCACACAGAGGGTTATGGAGGTGTCTACCAGACGGATGTCCTCAGCGGCAACCAGGACAATTGGTCGCTGGTCTTGTTTCGCGGTGGAGTAAGTGGTATTGCAGATACTCGTAAGGCCTTGCTGGACTATGGTACAGACGGCGTAGCAGATACAGACGATGCCGACGGATCGGAGAATAATGGCGAGCTGGATCCAGGTGAACGCTTGAATATCAATTCAATCAGTTATTTCAGTACCCAACAATTTTTAGCAGAGTTAGGATATTCTCACCTCGTTAATTCAAAGCTTGCTGTACATGGCACAGCTCGTCTGCTTTATCATGATCTCTATGCTGAAAGTGGTTTTGGAGTAGGATTCCATGGTGGATTACTGTATCAACCATTTGAGAAAATGCGTCTGGGGTTAGAGATAACGGATATGTTGAGTACAACCCTATTCTGGAGCTCTGGTCTCACAGAGGTTTTTGCACCTCAAGTATTTTTGGGTGCAGATTATTATTTAAAGTTTAAGAAAATCCCCTTTGTTATTCATCCCATTGTGCAGGCTGAAATTTCACTCACAGGAAAACAAGCAGAACTGAATAAGGAAACCTGGGGGTACGCCACAGGTCTGGAAATCGGTTTTCAGGATCAACTTTTTATCCAATTGGGACGCAATGCTCTGGATCAGTTTCAGGTTGGAGCACGTATCCGGACAAGATATATCGATCTTCATTACGGTACAGGATTCCCAGAGTTGACTACAGTCGCTGGTCAAACTCATCGGGTGGGCGTTGGACTCAAAATCGGTGAGTTCGATTTATTCTAATAGATAGCTATATCTATCCTGCTATTTAATACTTACGAATTACTATTCAATTAGGGAGGACTATTATGGTGCTCGATCGACAGGCAGCCTGGGATTTGCTGTGTGAATACACATTGAGCGAATCTTTGAGAAAACATGCACTTGGAGTAGAAGCCGCCATGCGTGCCATGGCAGGCAAATATGGTGGTGATCCTGAAGAGTGGGGGATTACCGGCTTACTTCACGATTTTGATTATGAAAAATATCCATCTGCAGAGGAACACCCCTATAGAGGTGTAGAGATTCTCAAGGGGTTGGGGTATTCCCAGGAAATCCTTGATGCGATTATGGGTCATGCTGAATACACAGGTGTGGAACGCAAATCTTTGATGGCTAAATCTCTTTTTGCAGTCGATGAATTGGTGGGTTTTGTTTTTGCAGTGACGTATGTTCGCCCAAGCAAAGCAGTTCAGGAAGTTGCTCCAAAATCAATCAGGAAAAAATTGAAGCAAAAAGCCTTCGCGGCCAGTGTCAATCGAGCTGATATTGTTCAAGGCATGTTGGAACTTGAGCTTGAAGAGAATGAGCATTTTCAGTTTGTAATTGATGCCCTGACCGGGGTAGCAGAGGCTGTGGGTCTGGCCGGAGTAGCACCAGAATAATCAAATCAGCTTAGTGACCAGGGTTCTAAATTCGCTGAGTATCATAGCTGTGGCTCCCCAAACCTTGTGATCGTCAATTTCAAAGAATGGAATTTCCCAATCTCTGTTTTTGAAATGACGTGTTTCATATTGGATGTCCCGCTGGCATAGTGATTTTATTGAAACGGTAAAAATCTCAGCCACTTCTTTGGGTTCTGGGAGGAAGTCAGGTTTGTTGCGAGTATACCCCACTACTGGCTGAACGAGATGATTACTCACCGGGATGGGCAACGCGCTGGTAATTCCTAACACTTCGACTTGGTCAGGTAAAATATTTACTTCTTCATGAGCTTCTCTCAAGGCGGTCTCTATATCGCTCTCAGTACCATCACGACGGCCGCCTGGAAGCGCTATCTGTCCGCTATGGACAAACCCATCGAGCGTCCTCCGTATCAAAGGGAAGACCCATTCACCATCCTGGGGGAAGAGGGAGATCAACACTGCTGCAGGATGTAGGTTTTCACTGAGAGACTCTAGTTCACGCCCCTCAGGCATAAGGTGTTTTTGAGCCACCCAACCTGGCAGTGGCTGTTTTAGACGTTCTCTAAGATTTTGAATAAAATGATCCACTAGTCAGCATCTCGTATTGTTTTCATTGATAGTCCCAGTAGACCACTCATGGCCGCTCCCATACCAATGAATAAGAAAATAGTACGTGGCGAAACCCATTCTGCCAGAATTCCAGTCAACGCCACGGAAATTGACATGACACCAATTACTGCCAGATTAATCATAGAAAAAACGCGTCCCTGCATATGCCCGGGAACAATGGAATGGACCAGGGTAGTTCTTGTAACCTGTATAAATGGGATACCCAGAGAATGAATAAATATGATTGATAAAGTCAGCCAGAATGGATCAATACCAAAGCTTCCCACCCAGAATAAGGGGATAAATGTGAGTCCATCATAAATTATTCCTAACATGAGCCAGGTACCTTTTTTATATCTACTGGCATATCGATATACAAAGATGGTAGCGATGAGCATACCAATCCCATAACTGGACTCAATAAAGGCGAAATCTCTACCGCTGCCATCCCAGACTTCTTTGATAAGCAAAGGGGTCCCTACGACTGCAGGTCCCATAATGAATAGGTTATTCAAGGCTGTAATAAGAATGATCCAGAAAAGTCGGCGATCTTCATATATGACGTATCTCAATCCTTTTTTCAATTCAACAAGATGTCGACTCTCATAGGTGGCTGCACGTTTCTCTCCTCGCTGATAGGAGATCAGCATAATCATGAGAAATGAAATTAAAAAAGTACCAGCATCCATAAAAAAGAGATTGGTTAGCCCTAGAGCTGACAGGAGCATTCCCGCCCCAAATAAACCCACAAAATAGGCGAGATAGCCAGTTGATTGAATCAGAGCATTGATCTTGAGGAGTTGTGATTCATGAACCAACTCAGGGATGATAGCATCTCTGGCTGGATTGAATAGTGTGCCAAAGGATGCAGCAGCAAAGACGATGATGGCCAGAAGCAGGGGGCTTAGCATATCCATTGAGTAAAACAAAGGGATTAGCAGGATGAGAAAAAAGCGAGCAAGATCACTGATAAGCATGAGTGTTCTCCGCCGATAATGATCTGCGAGTACCCCTGAGAATAAGCCAAATAAGAGAGCTGGAGCGGTAGCAGCGAAGGCAATAAATCCAGTAAGAGAAGGCGACCCGGTAAGATCTAACATTAACCAGATTACAGCCATGTGTGTGATACTATCACCAGCCTGGGAAACGAGTTGCCCCAACCATAGATATGATATGTTACGATTTGTGAGAAGTGTGAGTTTGCTTACTAGGAATGCCGACATAGATGCCTAGTGCCTTATCAGCTGGATATTAATGATCGAAGAATGAGGGCGAAAGTGGTTCTAAAGTTTTGGGTGCCCTGAACTATTTGATCGATCGAATAAACTCCTTGGGAATTTTTTCAAGATCTCTTCTATTAATCCCATTCTTATAGACATCCACAATCTGAGGAGTAATCATGACCAGCAGTTCCGTCTTTTTCTTGTTGGTTTGGGTGGATTTAAAAAGCTCACCAATGAGGGGGATAGAACCAAGGATCGGAATCTTAGAAACGGTGAGCACATCAGATTCTTGCATTAGACCTCCCAGAACGACAGTCTGACCATTTTTCACAATAACTTCTGTGACGGCACGTCTGGTAGAGATAATTGGGATTCCATCAGGGGTCAAACCTTGTTGGAAATTAGCCTGGGGTGATAGTCTAATTGTGACGGTTGAATCATTATTAACATGCACAAAAATTGAGAGTTTAACCGTAGCATTTTTGAATTCATATGAGGTCATGCCAAATTCATTCAGTTTTGGGTATGGAATCTGATCTCCAACCTCTATCTCGGCCTGTTTATTATCAAGCACCATAAGGTGGGGAGTAGAGAGGAGATTTAAATCATTTGTGGTGGACAGCATACCAAGGACCACATCAATATCTGCTGCAATAATACCCAGACCAAAACCACCTGCTGTTGCGGCGGGCATTGGGTCTGTAAGTGGCTCAACAAACAGATTACGAAGCCCAAAGTTCGTTTCAAAGACGCTTCTAACATCTCCATTATCTGCATCCTGCTGGGTAAACCACTGAACGCCTCTATTATGCTCATTGGTGATTGATACCTCGACAATGGCACTTTTGATGTGCACTTGATCAGTATGTGTATCCAGAGTCTTTATGAGTTTTATGAGCTCAACGACCTGACCGGGAGTGTCCTGGATAATCACCGTATTGGTTCTAACATCACCGAATACCTGACCGATCTCAGGTGTTACAAATGGAGTAAGAGCTGCTGCCAGGTCTTTTGATTCAGAAAACTGGCATGAATATGACTCAATCCGCGTAGGGATCGCGATATCACCCTTGTTCGTTACCAGATATTTTCCAGAGGTACCTAGCTGTTGAAATCCTAAATCATACAGCTCGGTCATAATAGAGAGTGCTTCAAGTGGGGCGATATCCTTTAAATCCAGAGTAATTTTATTGGTACGTATTTCAGGGTCTGAAATGAAGATCATACCACTTTTCTCACTGAGAATGCGAAGCACGTTCTCTAATTTTACTTCCTTCACAGAAATGGAGATTTTATCTCCACTGGCCTGTGCAAGGGCAAACAGGGGGGTCAACATAATTACAAGAATTAAAATAAAGCGGATTAACCGATTGAAATTATTACTTGATCTCATATCACTCTCTCTCGATAACAATGGAAAAAATATCATCACTATTTCCTAATACGATCATTGTATCCTGTATTGTTTGTACAGTGTAACCCTGTATCTGGTCGCCTTCACCATAAATATCATTGTTTAAAATAGCGTATGGAGCCGATCTATCCCAGATAATACCATTGATAGTAATTTTGGGGCGTACAATACGTTTTTTGCGTTTAACCGGTTTCTTCGTGGTCTTCTTCTTAGTGGATCTAGAATCTGGCTTATCCTCCTTAGGCTTTGGAGGTGGTGCTACATAGACCCTTACAAATGGATTACGCATTTTAGAAAGATCAGCTTTTAAACTGAGTGTATCAATGGCTTCTACAAAAGCAAGATTGTCGACGCTCTTAGAAGACACGGTTCTTATTGTGGTTTGGAGTGTCTCAAGATCCAATGCAAGTGTATTACCAATTTTCCCGGATATTTCCCCTGAGAAAATTTTATCAAATGTTCCAGTGACCCAGAGACCACCCGTGACAAGAACAATTACAGCTAAAAGAGCGATGAGGATGGTGGTGTTTTTATTTTTCATTTTTTGCCCTCCTTAGCTACGAGAACTGAAAGGGTTAAATCATATCGGGCATAATCGTTTCGTTCAAGGGGTTTAATACCCATTTCATCAATAAGGATCCATTCCTTATGTCTCTCAATCATCTCCAGGAACTTCAAGAAATCACCAAAACGACCAATCATGCTCAATCTTATGAGGTGGGCTTGATACTCTTTGCCAATATTGTTGAATTTGTTCATGGGTTCAAGTGTTACAACCTTGAGCAAGGATTGGGTGCAAAACCTATCCAGAACTGGAAAAATGGCGTTAACTCGCGTACTTCCTAATAGTCGTGAGGTAAAAATAGCTTCAAGAGAATCTAGAACGGCAAGTTGGGTGTTCAGGTTTTCAATGGCCATTTCAATATCAAGACTTACGAGGTCAATGTAGGTTTCAGCAAGCTGGTTTTGTCTCAGGACGGCCTCATCGTAACGTTGACTTTCAGGTAAAATAAGCACCTGCAAAGAGGACCCTGTAATGGCAAAGTAGATTACTATGGCGGTTACCAGCCATTTCATCTGGATGGCTTCTAGCCAAAATTGGAATTGTTTTTTCATTCGTACAATCCCAGAGAGAATACCAATTTCAATCGATCTTCTTCTTTGTAAATTCGATTATTCTCAACTTTAATATCTGAGTAGAGAGTTGAAAGCGGCAAGCTGAAAAGAAGATTTCCGCGGAAATTATCCACAGAAAGGATATCCCGGTTACCTCCCTCGATGTAGGTATAGCCTTCAATCGTTAAATCTGGTCCGGTCTTCTTTTTGTTGGCTTTGACCTTTGCTCTTGAGAAAATTTTTGTGATGACAAGGTCTGGTGGAAGTGCTTTGGTAATATCAATTAATATTTTACGCCAAACTGCGGGCCGGGTCTTGGGTTGAAGGAAAATATCTGACTCTTTTCTTAAGCGATTACGGACCCCGATTTTTCGCTCAAGGAATAACATGCGGGGTTCTACACTTGATATTTTTCCTTCAATATCAGAGTTTAAGCCTTCAAATACCTGTGCCATATAGGCCTGGCTTTCATGTGTCCTCACCAGGATAAAGATGGTTGCTCCAAATATGATGATATAAAGCAGAAAGCTGAAACGCTTTAGATGACGTTTGACGCGTTCGTCAGCAGTGGAACTGAGAAAGTTTAGTTGAAATTCCATACTATCTCAATGCAAGTCCAATGGCAGTGGAAAATTGATATTGATTACCTGTTGTTACCTCTGTATTCGGATAGTATTCCTCCATAGGATCCCATATCTCAGCAGGGACCTCCATAATCTCTTCAGATAGGGTGAAAAACGATTTGATGAAGGAATCATTCAGCAAACCACCGGTTACATACAGTTTCTCGACCTTTTGTCCAGTATTATAGAAATGGCGGAAGTTCAATTTCCGAATCGTCATTGATAATTCTTTGAGTTTTTGACCAACGATCTTGTTTTCCATGTACAGGGCCGTAATGGGCTCGTCATTTGAGCTGACTTCCAGTACACCTCGTCGCAAATACTCAACTTCAATAAATGGGATGTCGGCCGCTTTGGCTATAATGGAATTCAGATTGTTGCCACCAAAAGGAAGATAGAGAAATTCAGGGTGTTGAGCCGAATCAATAATTGTGTAGTGAGAATTGCTACCACCCAGTTGTAATACTCCCACTGCCTCAGTGATTTTTGGGTTCATGCGATGAAATAATTGAACTGTGGGCAGCGTGCTGGTTTCCAACACTTTGATATTAGTGGAAAGCGATTTGAAAACTTTGGTGAGCCATTCTATTCGATTGGTCTTAATAACGGCAAGCAGGACGTTCAATTTTTTCTTTTGCGACTGTGGCAAGAGGGTAAAATCGTAATCATAGTTATCGGCTGGATCAGCTAGTAGGGGAGCTAGTTCCCAAAAAAGCGCCTGCTTTAATTCGTGTGTGGCTATCTGTGGTAGCTGGAGGAAAAACAGGTTCTGATATTTCGCACTCAGACCCACATTGATATCGGCTCGTTTGTAGGGTAATTCACTCAGGAGCGTTTTGATGCCGTTCATGATGTGCGTCTCGTTTATCTCCCGGACATCCTTGACCACATCCTCTTCGAGATAATCGTACTTTAACAGCTTGGCATGTTTGCGGCTACTCTTCTTGGTATAGTATGCAGCAACCTTAATGGCATTGGTCCCAATATCGATACCGATTCTTATTTTTTTTGCTCTGGCCACGATCCCTAAATGCTTGGTTTTATTTTAAAAGTAATTTGTATTCCATATCGACTCACATACATCTAATGAATATAGAAATGCCTGCTCTAGTTTCTATTCAAAAAGGCTGGATCCCAAGGATTATGGGAATAAAAAAATCCCCCTTAAGTCAGGGGGATTTGAAGGGGCCAAATGGCTAGTCGGAGTTGGTTTGGGAGAACAGGTATTTTCTTCTACCCTTAGTTTCCGCCGGTCAGAGTTCCTGATTCGTCAATGGTTCGGTCAGATTCGAGCATGGACTTTGCGATACAGGTAATCGTGAACTCTGTCCCTTCTTCACTCACGTAAGTATAGGAAGAGTCGTCAAAGTATTTACCGTTTAGCTGGCCAGTATTGATATCATTCCATGTAGCTCCAACGACTAAAGCTGCAGATTCTACTGTGGGATATTCATTATTGTTACCATAATAGATGCGTAGCTGAGTCCGAATGCTACCTAAATTGGCATCTGCTTCACTCAATTTTGCCTTCATAACATTAGATGAATAAATAGGGACGGTTATGGCAACTGAAAGAGTTGTTACTGCAATGACAATCAGTAATTCAACCATAGAAAACCCATTAATCATTCCTGAAACATTGGCTCTTATACTAGGCAAGGCTGCAAAAAACTTTTTAATGTTTATAGTCATTGTACAATCTCCTCAGGCATATTTGATAGTATTCAGCGACAATTAGGCTTTATGATGCTTTTTCTTCCATGACTTGGTTTTCCAGCGACCGATCTGCTTGGGCCAATCATAATGTTTCTTACCCTTGAAACCTTTGTGCCAGCGGTAGTGATGAGGATGTTCAGTATCCTTAAAATCGATATGATTTTGGAAGTCTTCGCCAGCCTGTAATGAAATTGAATTGCCAACGACGGGACCACTGAGCTGACCCTTTTTCAATATGATGGTTCCAGCAGTATAGATTGCACCATTGATGACATCTTCCTTCTCATAGTGTTTACCTTCAGCATCAATCTCAAAGAAGTTGTCAGGGTTTGTAAAAACCAGAGCAGGCATAGCATCGGCACTGTCGACTGGGATAGGAGCATCAATATTGTTTCTATCCTTGAAAAGTATATATCTACCGGTGAATACCAGGGTATGATTACTTAGGGTCATATTTTTGATTTCCAGAAAGGATCCGGTAAAAACGTGGATACCGTCTGCAAAGTCTTCATCGTCTTTATGTTTTCCACCGCCATCCCATCTATGAAAACTTTCAGTATGTATTGCAACAGCATTATCGGTAAAATAATCGAGATCTACTTCTGGTAGGAAGGTGAAGAAGCGGCTACGGTTCTCATCATCAATGTCAGTTTCATAACCATTGGTATTAATTGTCTCATCAGAAGCCAGAGCGCGATCAAAGTGAGTATCTTCAGAAAGGTCTAAAAGGATCTCGGTTTCCATCTGGAATTTGTCAACCTTAACACTTAAGACGTTCAAGACTGGATCAAATAGGGTGGTGATGCCATCAGCTTCAACATTAATGAGGCTGTCAGGACCGTTATTCATGCGCCATAAGGACTCGTTTACTGAGGATTCCATGGCATATTGTAATTTGATGTTGTTTACGGTCTCAGCGGAAGAAACAGAAGATATATATGAGACGTTAAGAACGGCTACGCCAGTAAAACTAAATACGACAAAGATCATTAGGACAGCTACTAACATGGTGAAACCTCATTAATAGGATTCGAGGCGCTTGCCTGGAGTTGAGTGGAACTGATATGGTTGTTTGTGTTTCGCATACTGATATTTATACATTCAAATCACATGCCATAATCACATAGACAGGCTATATACTGTAATAACAGTAGTTTATAATAGTCATATAATTATTCATATTTAGACTTAGTAATATTATTACGACTTATAATGAATTTATGATATTTTAGTGTAGTGTTTTTAGGACTATATTTTGAGATATTGGTAGAATGAATAAAATTATGACTTAGTTAATCACATTATAAACAGATAGATAAATGATATGTGCTGTTCTGTGGTATAAAAAAAGCCCTCCTTGAAGGAGGGCTCTGAATGTTCTTTTTACAGGGGATTGTAGTATCGCTTAGGCGTGATGCTTTTTCTTCCACTTCTTAGTTTTCCAGCGACCGATCTGTTTTGGCCAGTCATAATGCTTTTTATTCTTGAAACCCTTGGTCCAGCGATAATGTTTTGGATGCTCGGTGTCTTTGAAATCGATCTGGTTGTTATACTCTTCACCGTGTTCCATGGTGATGGTCTTGCCAACGATGGGTCCGCTGAGCTCGCCCTTCTTCAGTATGATGGTTCCAGCAGTATAGATGGCGCCATTAATTTTGTCTTCCTTGTCATAGTTCTTACCTTCGGCTTCAATCTCGAAATAACTATCTGAATTACTGAAAACTAAGGCAGGAAGTGCATCTGCGCTATCTACTGGTACAGGAGCAGATATCTCATTGTCATCTGAAAAAAGAATATAGCGACCGGTGAATACTAGGGTGTGGTTATAAAGATGCATTTTTTTGAACTCAAGAAAAGAGCCAGTGAAAACATGGATACCTTCATCAAAGTCTTCATCATCTTCATGCTTGCCGCCGCCATCCCATCTATGAAAGTTCTCAGTATGTATTGCAACAGCATTGTCAGTGAAATAGTCAAGATCTACTTCTGGCATGAATGAGAAGAAGCGGGACTGATTCTCTTCGTCAGCATCAACATCGTTGCCATTGGTATTAATCGTCTCATCAGAAGCCAGGGCACGATCAAAGTGAGTATCTTCAGAAAGGTCTAATAGGATTTCAGTTTCCATCTGGAATTTGTCAACCTTAACACTCAGGACATTCAGTACAGGATCAAAGAGAGTGGTTATACCATCAGCTTCAACATTAATAAGGCTGTCAGGACCGTTATTCATGCGCCATAACGATTCGTTTACTGAGGATTCCATGGCATATTGTAATTTGATATTATTAATAGTTTCTGTGGAAGCAACAGTAGATATATATGAGACGTTAAGAACGGCTACACCAGTAAAACTAAATACAACAAATATCATCAGTACGGCTACTAACATGATGAAACCTCATTAATAGGATTCCAGGCGTTTGCCTGGAGTTGAGTGGAGCTGATATGTTTTGTTGTGTTTCGCATTCTGCCATACATACATTCAAATCGCATGCCAAAATAAATATATGTCATAACAATAGAAAATACAGGTAGTTATAATAGTCACATAAATATTCAAGTATGAAAATGTGTATATTAAATGCGACAAAAAGAAATTATAATTAATATAATGTAGGATTTATAAGACTATATGTTTGACTATGAAAGGTATGGAATATATATATGACTTGGCTAATTATATTATATACAATGCTATAGGGTAATGTGTGGGCTTCATGCTCGATATTTCATGGCTGTGCACACCATAAACATATACACACATCAGAAACCCTACTCGTGGCCCCTGAGCCTTCTGTGAGCGCCAATTGATTCCCTACGAGGGGTGTACTTAATAGCATAAAAAAAGCCCTCATGTTGGTGAGGGCTGTTGGGGGCTATAAGCGGGTTGTTAAGCAGACTTAAAGTTTAGGCGTGTTTCTTTCCCCACTTCTTAGTTTTCCAGCGACCGATCTGTTTTGGCCAGTCATAATGCTTTTTATGTTTGAAACCCTTGGTCCAGCGATAATGTTTTGGATGCTCGGTATCTTTGAAATCGATCTGGTTGTTATACTCTTCACCGTGTTCCATGGTGATGGTCTTACCAACGATGGGTCCGCTGAGCTCGCCCTTCTTCAGTACGATAGTTCCAGCAGTGTAGATGGCGCCATTGATCTTATCTTCGCGATCATAGTTCTTACCTTCAGCTTCGATCTCAAAGTAATTGTCAGGGTTGGTGAAAACTAAAGCAGGCATTGCATCGGCACTGTCAACAGGAACAGGAGCATCGATTTCATTCTGATGTTCAAAATTTATGTAACGTCCAGTGAAAACCAGAGTGCTGTTCTCAAAGCTACAGTTCTTTAATTCAATAAACCAACCAGTGAAGACGTGGATTCCTTCTCCACCGAAATCATCTTCTTCTAAATCATTCCACTGATACCAGCTCTGGGTATGAGTAGCAACTGCATTGTCAGTAAAGTAAGCAAGATCAACTTCAGGCATGAAGCTAAAGAAGCGTGACTGATTTTCATCGTCAGCATCCACTGCATAATCATTAGTAGTAATAGTCTCATCAGAAGCCAGGGCACGGTCAAAGTGAGTATCTTCAGAAAGGTCTAATAAAATCTCTGATTCCATCTGGAATTTATCAACGTTCACTGACAGAACGTTTAATGAAGCGTCCCATGTAGTGATAACGCCATCAACTTCTGAATTCACTAAAGAGTCAACTCCAGTGTTGATGCGCCATAAGGCTTCATTAATAGAAGACTCAGTTGCATACTGAAGTTTGATGTTGTTGATGGTTTCCATTGAGTTGGAGTTAGACAGATACGACACATTCAATACGGCAACACCGGTGAAGGAAAAGATTGTGAAGATCATTAATACGGCTACTAACATGCCTATTATATATTCAAATGCTGTGCCAAGATTTCAACAGGGGGATAAGACCAAAAAAAACAACTAGATAAGCATGTCATAAAAATATGCATATCTAAAATCACGTCATAATTATGTCACAAACCAGTCGCATTGTAATCAAAATATGTCATATAATTATAACCAAATCTAAAAATATCAGTAGAAAAGTGGGCTAAAAGGGTGGAAATACCACAGAAAATCGAGATTAAGCACAGCATAAGTACAAAAGATACAATATGATAAGCAACTGTAATAATTTGTATGCATATCCAGCTGCGATGTGTAAAATCGCGATAAGCCAAGCAGGTGAATCGTCCTTATCCAGGGACTATGTAATCAAAATATTACGATAATTGATGAGATTTAATTCAAGGTACTCTCTTATATGTAGAACTATAAGTATATAATGGGGTGTAAATACAATAAATAGTAGTCAATATCTGATTCACCTTGACTGAGCATTGTTTTTATAGCCTGAATGAGGGCCTGAAATAGCTATCTTTGTCTGTGAGGTGCTGCAATCTCGTCCATATATCCATCTGGAGGGGATCCTTTAGATATATGGACTATGTGTGCCTCTTCATAATAGCCGACCGTCAGAGGGGGTATAACGCGAGGTAAAATACCTAGTCATCCCTTCATGCTATAATGCAACCCCTTCTAGGTCACTCTCAGGGTTAGAGCATCTTAGTTATCTACCAGGATAAGTGGAAATGTGTTTGAGATTGAAATCAAATTACGGACAAGGCTGGGAAGCATGCTTTCATAATTTCAAAAGTTGCATCGAAGTAACATGCTGTGCTGAAATGTTGCATTCGGATCGGTCGTGTTACTTATAGGCGAATAATCTCAACTGATTTGAGTTATGGAGAAAATGTGATAGGAAAATCTAATCAAGCAGAGCTAGTGAATTGGGGTGTCCAATTTGAAAGAGGGTAAAGCTAATTTCTGAGGGTGATGCTCCAGGTGACTTCGAGCGTATCTTCATCGGAGATTAAATTCATACTAACATTTAAAATTTTGCCAATATTGCCAACTCTCTCAGTAAAAAGAAGGTCTGAAATCTCAGAATCGACGGGGTTATGAGAGATGGAGTCATCAGTTACCCAGAGTAACGTATTATTGGTAAGATCTAGGTGGTAAATACTTGAGTCTGCATCAACGGCCCTTAGAATAGTTCCGGAAGTACTTGTCGTATTGGATAATTCATCAGCTGCGTCAGCATAAATTCGCATGGAGTCACTAACTGTGGAGGTGAGTTTTGTGCGGATATAACGATCAACAATGACCTGATCGTAACCTAATCCTACACGGGTATTCGTATCAGACAATTGTTGACGGCTCATCACGATCACCGAGCCAAATCCGATAACTAAAATTGCACTGGCTACCATTGCGGATGTCAGTTCAACAAGAGAAAAACCTTTATTATTGCGGAAGGACATGAGTCATCAATAAGTCCAGCCACGTTCCTCAGAGAAACTGCAGCTAAGACTATCAGTGATGTTGTCGGTGGTAAACCAGGCAAATTTAATAGTTACATCGTAGTAATCGGGTTGGGAGGTGTCTGCGGGCCAATATCCATCGGAGCTATCATCGATTGAGGTGACGATAGTAGTACGGTATCCCTGTATACCGTTAAGTACCAGGGATACCGAAGTTTCAGGTAGACTATCTTGAAGTGAATCATAACCAAGGTCGATGGCTTTTTCCATGCGGGAGGCCATATCTGCCCATGCTAGTTGAGCTCTGATCCCCTTTTCAACTTCCCAGCGACTCAATGTGAAGTACTGCATAGTACCTAGAACAATGATTGCAAGAAGCGTGGCTGAGACCATAACCTCAACGAGGGTATAACCTTGATTATTCCTCAATGTCAAATATCCTACCCTAAAGGGTGTTACTAATTAGTACCGCCTGCTAAGGTTCCAGACTGGTCAAGCGTACGAGCCGCCTCCAGAATGCCATTGGCAGCACAAGTAATGGTGAAAGAATCAACGGCAGCACTTGTATATGTATACTGTGCATCTCCGAAGTATTTACCAGCAAGCTCGCCAGTATTGATGTCGTTCCAGGCTGCACCTACTACTGCAACATCTGTGTATGGACTTGGATACTGCCCATTTTCGCCATAATACACACGAAGTTGTGTTATGATACTACCAAGAGCAGCATCAGCTTCACTCATTTTAGCTTTCATTACATTGTTACTATAGATTGGCACTGCAACAGCTGCCAAAACACCAATGATCACAATCACGATCATCAGCTCGACTAGTGAAAAACCACTATTTCTTTTCATTTTTAATATCCTCCTCTAAGGACTTTTTTTTTACGTTTGTTCAGCGGATCGCATTTGTTGTTCCTGATAAATACAATCGCCTTCATGGACTTAATAAGCTTCAAAGGTTATGCCAATTACAAAGCTGTTGCCATAAGTGCACAATAAACAGTTACATAATTCATGTAACATAAATATGCTATTCGATAATATGTAACAATTACAAAGAGCGATTCCACTAAGATGTCTTAAAATTAGAACAGCAATACCCCTATTCCAAGAGGTATTCCCTATTTATTAATAAGGAAAATCCTTACACTCGGAATTATTTATACTTGTAATATCATAATATACAATAGTATATGAATGCTGTAATATTATGTTAACAACCTGCTCATATTAAGGTCCTTCGCCTTTTTGTCCCATAAATTTACTAGCCACTTCACGTAGAATGTAGCATTATTATGACGATTTATCGCTTTGAAAAACTTCATGTAAAAACCTATATAAACCCCTACCCATAGCCATTCCTATGAACTACTTAAATAATGGGAGATCAATATTAATCACAAAAAGACAAGTATTTTGTAAATGTATTTTGCAAAACTGAAAGTTTAATCCAGCCCCCTGAACATAGCTATCAGGTGATGTACTATAGGCAATAGAATCTGAGTTTCGAAAGGGGGTGAAACAGGTAGATTTAATGGATAGCAGAACTCATCTGGAAAATGGGCAGATAGAGCGTGACGATAATGATACTGATAACAACGCCAAGGCCACCCATAATGATTGGTTCTATGGTTTTGGATAACTTATCTACTGCAGTGTTAAAATCAGCTTCATGAAATTCAGAAATCTTTTCGAGCATGATTGCAAGAGCACCAGATTTCTCTCCAACAGTTATCATGGAACTAACCATGATAGGGAAGACATCAGTGTATTTTGCCAATTGTCCACCCATACTACGGCCATGTGTGACCTGCAAGGCGACATGTTCGGTAATCTCCTTGATGTATTCATTGTCAGACGTGTTTCCCGCTATCTTTAGCGCATTTACGATAGAAACTTCAGCGCGGATCAAGACTGATAGCGTCTTGGCGAATCTAGAAACCATTGATTTGTGAATAATGTGGCCAGCCACCGGCAATTTGAAGATATGCTTATCAATGAAGTATTTTCCCTTAGGTGAGGCCGCAAATGCCTTAAATCCAATCCAAAGACCACCAATCAGAATGGCTTCTATGATGAGATTATTTCGGAGGAAATCACTGAGATTTATCATGATCTGAGTGGAGAAGGGCAACTCTGCACCAAAACTGGCAAAAATATCCGCGAATTTAGGCATGAGTCCAAACATCACTCCCATGAGAACGACGGCAAAAAACATTCCGATAAATTTTGGATAACTGGTTGCGGAGCTAAGACGCTTACGCACATCATCTTCTTTTTCAATATACACAGCAATCTGAGTCAGAATCTTATCCAGGCCTCCACCCATCTCGGCAGCAGTGACCAATGAGATTACAAAGGGTGGGAAAATGTGCTTATGCTCAGCGAGTGCATCTGAAAAGGGGTGACCTGACTTTACAAAGACCAGAATCTCCCCAATAGCTTTTTGGAAGTTTTTATCCTCGAACTGCAATTGAATAATTGAAATTGCATCCACCAATTGAATTCCGGCATCAAGCAAAGTTGAAAGTTCACGAAAAAATACTACCTGTAATGCTGGATCAATTTTGGGAGGGCTGAGATTTATTTCACTGAGCTTCCATTCTCTCTTTTTCTTACGAACTGGTTCTACGCTGACAGGTTTGAGACCCATCCGTCG
The DNA here is from genome assembly GCA_018673925.1 of Fidelibacterota bacterium. Lineage (GTDB taxonomy): Bacteria > Fidelibacterota > UBA8477 > UBA8477 > JABMPR01 > JABMPR01. The sequence goes on along the minus strand of JABHBL010000088.1, from coordinate 61,382 downwards.
TAACTCAGCACTAACTTCTTCACGTGTAAAACCACCCAGCGTCCCTTCGGTACGCTTGCCCTTTGTATCGACAGCGATATATCTAAAATTACCCACTAGGCGACCCTGATAACTTCCTCTAAAGTAGTCATACCCTTTTCTGCTCTGATCAAACCCTCTTCAAACAGTGTCCCCGTACCCGCTTCTTGGGCAGCCTCTCTAATTTCCATTTCAGATGCATCATTGATGATGAGCTCTTTAATAGTCGGATTCATAAATAGTATTTCATGGATTCCCATGCGACCCCAAAAACCAGACCCGGAACATTGCTTGCATCCCTTACCTTTGTAAAAGGTTGATTTTGCTAAGTCGATACCCTGCCGCTCCATAAACATTTTGATATCTTCAGTGGGCTCTACAGGCTCACGACAACTCGTACAGACCCTTCTTACCAATCTCTGGGCCACAATCACTGACACAGAAGATACAATCAAATACTTATCAATCCCCATATTAAGCAAACGAATGATGGTTGCAACGGCATTATTTGTGTGCAGGGTACTTAATACCATATGACCGGTAAGCGCAGCCTTAATAGCGATTTCAGCAGTTTCAAGATCTCGAATTTCACCAACCATGACAATATCTGGATCCTGTCGCAAAATTGATCTCAATGCGGAAGCAAAGGTTAATCCCACATTGGGACGAGCTTGGACCTGGTTAATTCCTTCCAATCTGTACTCAACCGGGTCTTCCACTGTGATAATGTTCAACTGGGGACTATTTACATAATTAAGAACAGAATAGAGGGTTGTAGTTTTTCCAGACCCAGTAGGTCCAGTAACCAGGATCATACCATTCGCTGCGTTGGCCTTTTCTTTCAGAAGCACGAGTTTATGATCATCAAATCCTAAATCATCAAGATTCAAGGATGTTGATCCCTGATCAAGGATACGCATAACAATTTTTTCACCATAAATGCCTGGAATGGTGGAACAACGGACATCGACACTACGCCCCATAATCTTAAACTTGACTCGACCATCCTGTGGGATACGCCGTTCTGCGATATCAAGATCAGCTAAAATTTTGATTCTGGCTATGACACCAGATTGCAGACGCCGATTTGCTGGAGGGAATTCACGTAACATTCCATCAATTCTCAAACGTATTCGAAGATTGTTTTCCTGGGGTTCAATGTGGATATCACTGGCTCGTTCCTGAATCGACTGTACCAGGAGTGAGTTAACAAATACTACAGCAGGGGCGTCAGTTGCCTGTGTTCGAAGAATATCAATACTATCTTCATCAACTTCTTCTTCCTCTTCCAGGTCATCTTCAACCTCGACCAGATCCTGAAGTGTGTCTTCAAAAGTATTTTTATCAGAGAAAATAGAACCAATGGCGAACTCAATTTCATCAGAGTCAGCCCATACGGTTGCTATATCCTGCTTAACCTTGGCGCGGATAATCTGGACGGCAACCATATCAAGTGGATCTGCCATGGCAATAACAACAGTGCCATCATCTTTGACATCAATGGGAACAATTTGATGAAATTGACAGACTTCTTCGGAGATTTTGAGGGCCATTCCAGTCGCAAAAGAGGCTATACCTTTTAAGCTGGTCATTTTCAGACCAAAGGTACCATAGATTTCTGAAATTCCTTCAGCCTGTATTGCGCCTAGGCTTGGGGAGGTTTCTTCTTTAACTAGTTCCATCTACTTTCTCAGTTGCTACGCTTGCAATTAATTAATCATAAGCTATGTAATGTAAACAACATTGAGCGAATGTAAAAAGGGGAATATGTTGCTATTATGTTACCTGCAGTAGAAAAATCGATATAAATATCAGTTCTGGATGCCCAGTTTTTTTAACTTTAAATGCAGATGTTGACGACTCAAACCTGCAGATTGGGCAGCCTTACTAATATTCAACTCGGCTTGCTGCAGAAGTGCTTGAAAATATATCCTTTCAAACTCTTCTTTCGCATCAGCATAATTATCAACCATATTATTCTGATTGAGAACCATGGTGCTACCACCGCTTAATAGGTGTGTTGGCAAATCCGAAACAGAGATGGAATCACCTTTACACATTATCATAGCATTTTCTAAAACATTCACCAATTCACGGATATTACCTGGCCAATCATGGGTATTGAATACTTGAAATGCCTTGGGAGCAATTCGAGTGACGTTCTTGCCCATGGCGCCGGACAGGCGTTTTAAGTGATACTCAATGATCACGGGTAGGTCTTCTCTTCGATCTCGCAGCGGGGGTATTTCTATATGAAAAACATTCAGACGAAAATATAAATCTTCGCGAAATCTCCCCAACTTCACTAGCTCTGCAATATTTTGATTGGTTGCTGCTACCACACGCAGGTTGAGGGGGATTTCAGTATTCCCACCTACACGGCGAATCGTGCTTGATTCAAGCACTCTTAGCAACTGTATTTGAAATTCCGGTGTGGTTTCAGTGATCTCATCCAGGAAAATGGTCCCATTATGAGATTCTTCGAAAACTCCTTTTTTACGCTCGTTAGCGCCTGTGAATGAACCCTTCTCATGTCCAAAGAGTGTACTCTCTAAGAGGGTTCCTGGAATACTTCCACAGTTAATCGGGATAAATGATCCACGAACATTGCGGCTCTGCTGATGAACCAGACGAGCGGCAACTTCCTTACCGGTACCAGATTCACCAGTTAGCAGAACTGTCGTGTTGTAATCAGCTACCGTGCTGATCTTTTCGAGAATTTTCTGCATGACTGCAGAATGAGCTTCGATTTCTAGAAAATCAGTATGTCGCTTCAGTTCCTTCTTTAATGCAATATTTTCACTGCGGATCCGCTTTTCAGAAAGTCCGCGTGAAATTCGAATCTGTAATTGGTTTAAGTCAATAATCGGTTTAGCTAGATAATCATAAGCACCATGCTGAATACATTTGACAACAATATCGGTATCCTGTATGGCACTTACCATAATGACAATAAGCTGGGGATTCGTTTGCTTGAATTGTTCCAATAATTTCAGACCACTGATTCGTGGCATGTTGATGTCAAGGACAGCTACATCAAAATCTTCTTTCTCGAAAAGTTCTATTGCCTCTTCAGGCTCAGTGGCTGTGGAAATGTCATATCCAAGATCACTTAAGAAGTTCTCAAAAAGATGAGTGATGTCTGGCTCATCATCTACGATGAGCACCCGGGCGTGATTTTTTTGCTTACTGTTCATACTCGCTTCTTACCATGTGCAGATTTTTAAGTCACTTTTCCAAATGATCCCATCAATTGTTGAGGGAAGGATTTAATATAGGCGAAAAATGTTGATTGTGTAGTATAAATACGACAATTGTAATATTTTATTTCCAGGGTCCGATATGTCACATCTAGGATGACTCATCAGTGATGAAGTGGGTATAAACTATTAATAAATATTAAGATGACTCTTGTGATAAAAGAGGGTTTGCCGTCAAACAAGTCTCCCACCAACCCAATCCTGTTGGGTCCATAAGATGCTTCAAAGTGGTTTGGCTAAGCACGTGGTCCAGGACAGATTGGATAGCGCACCAGAAAGATCTCACCGTACAATGATCGAAATGAGCACAAACATTTCCGGTTCCGGCATAGTGATCACAGAAGCCCTCGCCAAATAATTTTCCACCCAGGACCTCAAAAACTTCGCTAAGTAAAATATCTTCAGGTGCCTTGGCCAAGGTGTAACCACCATCTTTTCCACGACTGCTTTCAACAAATCCATTCATGCGTAGAATGCGAACCAGTTTAGCTGTATTGCTGGGGGTGATTTTTTCTGCTTTGCTTATGGTCGATATACTGCTGCCACCCATCTCAGTCTTGCGACCAATATGGAGCAAACAACGGATACCGTATTCTTCTTGAGCGCTAAGTTTCATTTTAGAGTAAACCGAGTTGGAGTAAACCAGCCTCACTAATCATGTCTTTGTGCCATTGAGGTTCCCAGACAACCTCTACATCAGCAAACTCCAATTCATCAACTTCCTGGAGAATCTGCTGTTTAACAGATACCGGTAATGAACCAGCAACCGGGCAGTTTGGTGCAGTCAAAGTCATTTTTACATAGGCTTCAAGTTCTTCAGTGACCTTTACATCATATATCAATCCCAGGTCATAGATGTTGACCGGTATCTCAGGATCGTAGATAGTCTTTATCGTGGAGACGATCTTATCCTCAATTTCCTTGAGATCAATTTCTGGCAAATTATCATTCATATATTGAATCCAATTATTTATCTATTCCGTTGCAGCAGGTTCATCGACACTATCCAGAGCATTGATGAGGGTATGCCAGGAAAGACTGGCACACTTAACTCGAGCAGGGAACTCCTGCACACCAGCGAAAACAGCTAACTTTCCTAGTCCTTCCAGGGCTTCATCATCCAGCTCTTTTCCTGTAACTAGATCATGAAAATTATCAAAATAGTGGCGCGTTTCCTCGATAGACTTTCCCTTGAGAAACTGGGTCATGAGACTAGCAGATGACGTGGATATTGCACAACCGCTACCAACAAAGGAAATATCAGTAATAATGCCTTCAACCACATCAAGGAAAAGTTCCAGTTTGTCACCGCAGAGTGGATTGTGTCCATTTGCATGATGGGAATGCAGATCGAGTTTCTTGAAATTCCGAGGATTTTTATTGTGGTCCAGGATGACTTCCTGATACAACTCTCTCAATTCTGACATTAGCCCATGAGCTCCTTTACCTTGGTAATCGCCTTGGCTATTTGATCAACCTCATCAACTGTATTATAGAAAGAGAGTGATACCCTGGTTGTGGCAGGGATGTTATAGCAATCCATAACGGGTTGAGTACAGTGATGGCCAGTTCTTACAGCAACACCCTCCATATCCATAATGGTTCCCACATCGTGAGGATGAATACCATCCAGAACAAATGAGATGATGCTTCCCTTTTTGGGTGCTGTCCCGATAATCTTCAGTCCCTCAATCTGAGAGAACTGTTTAGCAGCATAGGCTAATAATTCCTGCTCATACTCGTCTATGGCTTCAATACCCAACTCGGATACATATTTGAGCGCAGCCGCCATGCCAATGGTACCTTCAATGTTAGGCGTGCCAGCTTCAAACTTGTAAGGAATGTCATTGTACTCAGTTTTCTCGAAACTGACATTCAGGATCATATCTCCACCACCTTGATATGGCTCCATGTTGAGTAAATGATTTTCCTTGGCGTAGAGGGCTCCAATACCTGTGGGTCCATATATTTTATGACCTGAAAACACAAAGAAATCACAGTCTAGCTTTTGCACATCGATGGGCATATGTGCAATTGATTGAGCTCCATCTATCAAAACAGGAATATCAAAAGCATGGGCTTGCTCAATAATGCGAGACACATCGTTAATAGTCCCTAGAGAATTAGACATGTGTGTGACAGCAACAAGCTTTACCTTTGAATTTATTAGATCAGGTAGTGCACTTAGATCCAAGTCCCCATTTTCCAGTAGGGGAATGATCTTTAAAAAGGCGCCAGTTCGTTCTGCTGTCAATTGCCAGGGAATAATATTAGAGTGATGTTCCATCTCAGAAATCAATATCTCATCACCAGGCTCTAACCGAGGCTCCAGATAGCTGCTCGCCACCAGATTAACCCCTTCAGTTGTCCCACGGACAAAAACGATCTCTTCGACCTGACGAGCATTGATAAAGTTTTTTACAGTTTCACGGGCAGCTTCATATAGTGCAGTAGACTTCTGACTAAGGTGATGAACGCCTCTGTGGATATTCGCATAATGATTCGAGTATAATTCTGTAATAGAATCTATAACTTGCTGAGGTTTTTGAGTAGAAGCGGCATTATCAGCGTATACAAGTGGTTTGCCATAAACCGTGGTCCCAAGTATGGGGAAATCAGAGCGAACTTTATTGACGTCAAACACTGGGAATCACTATCTCATCTAATGAGGTTGAAATTTTGTCCTGGACATAGTTTCGCAGCGAATCGATATCAATTTCCTGTGTGACCTCTGCTGCAAAAGCCCGAGTAAGCATGAGGGCAGCATCTTTTTTATTTATTCCCCTGGATTGCAGATAGAATAAAGCATTCGAATCCAATTCACCGACGGTAGCACCGTGGGCACATTTCACATCATCAGCAAAGATTTCCAATTGAGGTTTTGTGTCAACCCTGGCATCCCTCGAGAGCAGTAGGTTCTTATTGGATTGTTGTGCATCCGTTTTCTGAGCATGCTCCCGCACCAGAACCAATCCATTAAAGACCCCTCTGGAATGTCCGTTTAGAATACCACGGAAATGCTGATTACTGCTACAATGAGGCTGGGCATGGTCAAGATAAGTTCTGACATCAAGGTGCTGATTATCATCACCCAGGTAAACTCCCCGGAGTACAGCTTCTGCACCTGGTCCAGTAAAACTTACCTCTAGATTGGATCGGGTAAGATTTGAACCCAGAAGATACTGGTGTGACCTGAAGACTCCTGAGCCACCAACTCTCACTGATGTGTTGCAAATATGGTTCGTCGCAGCGTTCTCAACGCTGATTTTGTAATAGTCAAGACCTGCACCATCTTCTAAATGAATATAGCTTGCAGGAACGGTGATAACTGCAGCCTCTCCTAGTGAAGCATATTGTTCAACAACCTTTAAATGACTATTGTTTGCGACCCTGATGACGTTGACGGGACTGGCAAATGCAGTCACACCCCGAGCGGTGTTTATATATATAACATGAATAGGTGTCTGGCATTCAGTATTCTTATTTACCTCAATGAATAGTCCATTTTGAGATAAACCCAACGCGATATGCTGGAAAATGTTGTCATCAGTTAAAGCAGACTCGAGTATTGTGTCTTCAGCTCGTTTAAGTGCAGTACCCTCCAACTGTGGCAGAGGGGAGATGCTCAATCCTGAATCTCTAAGTGCAGTGTGACTATCAGAATACTCTTGGGAATATTCACCATTTAAAAAGACTATGGTGTGGGCTGATGGCATGGCTTGCTTCAATTCATCAATAGTTTCAAGATCCAAAACCTCTGTGGTATCTTCACCAGGTCTTGTATCAAGCAAATCACCAATGGGTGTGTATTTCCACTCCTCATCTTTGCGAGTAGGGAAAACACCATGAGTTAGTTTAGAAAGGGAGGGCGATCTCACCGCTTCAGAGAAAGCAAATGAAGATTCGCTATCAACCTGTTGGCTGATCCATTCTGAAAAATTATTTGTTAACTGTGCCACTATATGTGCCCCATCTAAGCCTTTGACTCAGCTTCTTCAAGCAACCAGTCATAACCGCGTTCTTCAAGCTCAAGCGCCAGTTCTTTGGTACCGGACTTAATAATCTGACCATTGGATAATACATGAACGAAATCAGGTACGATATAATCCAGGAGTCGCTGATAATGGGTGATGACAACAAAGGAATTGTCTGCGGAACGCAATTTATTGACACCACCTGCTACAATACGCAAGGCATCGATATCTAGACCTGAATCAGTCTCATCCAAAATAGCAAGGGTGGGATTCAACACTGCCATTTGTAGAATTTCATTCCGTTTCTTTTCTCCACCAGAAAAACCCTGGTTCACAGGTCGCTTGAGGAGCTCCTCTTTCATTTCCACCAGCTTCATCTGCTTTTTAATGAGGCTCAAGAAATCAATGGCATCCAATTCTTCTTCGCCGCGGTGTTTACGGATTTCATTTAATGCTTTTTTCAAAAAGGAAGTGTTATTCACACCGGGAATTTCAATGGGGTACTGGAATGCTAAAAACATCCCCTCCCGAGCACGAATTTCTGGTGCCATGTCCAACAAGTCTAAACCCTTGTACTGAGCAGAACCTGCATCAACGCTATATCCTTCACGTCCAGAGAGAACATGAGCTAGCGTACTTTTTCCTGAACCATTTGGCCCCATGATGGCATGGATTTCACCAGGTTTGACCTCAAGGTTTAGCCCTTTTAGAATGGGTTTTTCCTCAACAGATACTTGTAAATTTTTGATGGATAACATCTACTAAAATTCTCCTAAAACGTTCTAACCAACTGAGCCTTCAAGGCTCACAGACATCAAAGCCTGGGCTTCTACAGCAAATTCCATGGGCAGTTGTTGAAAGACTTCTCTGGCATAACCGGAGACAATCATTCCAACAGCATCCTCGGTAGAAATTCCCCGCTGATTTAAATAAAATATTTGATCTTCAGATACTTTTGAAGTGGTGGCTTCGTGTTCCACCTGGGCAGTTGGATTCTCAATTTCCAGATATGGATAGGTGTGAGCACCACATTGATCCCCTATAAGCAGAGAATCACACTGGGAGTAGTTTCGGGCATTTTCAGACTTGCTATTCACCTTGACCAAACCCCTGTAAGCATTATTGCTTTTGCCAGCAGATATACCCTTAGAAATAATGAGACTTCGGGTGTTCTTACCCTGATGGATCATCTTGGTACCTGTGTCAGCCTGTTGATAATTGTTGGTCAGCGCTACTGAATAGAATTCACCCACTGAGTTATCACCCTTCAGGATGCAACTTGGGTACTTCCAGGTAATTGCCGAGCCAGTCTCAACCTGTGTCCAGGATATCTTGGAGTTTTTTCCACTGCAAAGACCACGCTTGGTCACAAAATTGAAAATACCACCAACACCTTCTTTATTCCCTGCATACCAGTTTTGAACCGTTGAATATTTAATCTCTGCATCATCCAGTGCAATCAGCTCCACAACTGCAGCATGCAACTGGTTTTCATCGCGCATTGGAGCAGTACAACCTTCGAGATAACTAACATAGCTACCCTTATCCGCCACAATGAGGGTCCTTTCAAACTGACCCGTTTTTGAGGCATTAATTCTGAAATAACTAGAGAGTTCCATGGGACAGCGTACGCCAGGTGGGATGTAGACAAAACTTCCATCACTAAAAACTGCAGAGTTTAAAGTAGCATAAAAATTATCAGTATAAGGAACCACAGTGCCGAGATATTTCTTCACCAAGTCAGGATGTTCCCGAATGGCTTCGCTAATCGGACAGAAGATGATACCTAGCTCGCCCAGTTTACCCTTGAATGTTGTGGCGACGGAAACACTGTCAATTACAGCATCGACTGCAACACCAGCCAGGAGCTCGCGTTCTTCCAATGGGACACCAAGCTTATCAAAGGTTTTTAGCAGCTCAGGATCAACTTCATCTAGACTTTTTGGTCCATCCTTTTTCGGAGCGGCGTAGTAATACAGATCTTCATATTCAACTTCAGAATATTCAAGTTTTGGCCACTTTGGTTCTTTTTGCTTACGCCAATGGCGGTAGGCTTTCAGTCGCCATTCTGTCATAAACTCCGGCTCATTTTTCTTGGCCGAAATCATTATGACAATATTCTCATCCAGACCTTTGGGGAATTCTTCCATTTCAATATCGGTTACGAAACCGTATTTGTAGTCCTGATCTGTTATATTTTGTATGGTTTGTTGTTCATCACTCATGGCGATATTTTCATCATTATTTTGGGCTATTTTGTTATTCTTATCAATCATTTCGTACCAAGTAAAGCATATTGTACAAAAAAGTCAAGATTAAAAGAATTCATCTTCAAATATGCTCATAATTTTGGTAAAAGATGCATGCTGCAGGTAATACCCACTGAGATAGATCTCAACTGGAGCAAATTGATTATGTTTCCAATTGTAACCCCAACGATTATGTTTAATGCTCTATTGGGAGCACTATTTACAAATGATTTTGAAATCTTTTAATGGTAAGAATCCAAAAATACATCCCCGAGCCTGGGTTGCTGAGAATGCAGTCATTATAGGTGATGTTGAAATTGGAGCCAGAACCAGTATCTGGTATAATGTGGTTATTCGTGGCGATTTAAATAAAATTAGAATCGGTGAAAATGTCAATGTTCAGGATGGAGCGATCCTGCATGTGGAATCCGATGATGGCCCATGTCTCATTGGAGACCGTGTCACCATTGGCCATCAGTCAATAGTACATGGTTGCATTGTGGGAGATGATGCCCTGATTGGTATGGGTGCAACCATTTTAAGCTGGGCCAAGGTTGATGAAGCCGCGCTCGTCGCAGCAGGTGCCCTAGTTAAGGAATACGAGCACATCCCGGCCAGGACACTCTGGGCAGGCATACCGGCCAAGCAAAGAGCAACGATAGATGATGACATGTTTCAACGCATGCAATCAGGCTGGAAACATTACGTTGAATTGGCTGAGAGTTACAGGAGTGAAGATGATACCCTATCAGATCATTGAAAAAAAATCACAGGGGCTGCCTCTCACCGATAGTGAAATAAAAGATTTCATCATGGCCTATACCGATGGGGATATTCCAGATTATCAAATGTCTGCCCTCCTCATGGCCATCTTTATCAAGGGAATGACTACGGAAGAAACTGTGTCGCTCACAAAAGTTATGTTGGAATCTGGCGAGCGAATGGATTTTAGCTCCGCTCCTGGTTTTGTAGCAGACAAGCACAGCACCGGCGGTGTGGGTGACAAGGTATCAATTTTGTTGGCACCGATTCTCGCTGTATTAGGTATACATATACCTATGATATCAGGGAGGGGACTTGGACATAGTGGTGGAACGCTGGATAAATTGGAATCCATTCCCGGTTTTAATGTGAATCTTGAATTGAATGATTGGAAGGACATGGTCATCAATGAGCGTATGGGTCTCATTGGACAAACGGGAAATATTTGTCCCGCCGATAAGAAAATCTATTCGCTACGAGATGTCACAGCTACAGTGAGATCTATCCCCCTTATTTCTGCCAGTATCATGAGCAAAAAAATTGCCGAAGGTATTCAAGGACTGGTCCTGGATGTGAAAACTGGGAATGGTGCCTTTATGCAGACTCCCGATGATTCCCGTGCCTTAGCTAAAAGCCTTGTTTCTATCGGAAAAGGTTATGGAATCAAGACTACTGCCTTGATCACAGATATGAACCAACCCCTTGGTTCAGCCATTGGAAATTGGTTTGAGATGGAGGAGTCTGTGCGAGGATTACAGGGAGAGGGTCCTGCTGATCTCATGGATGTAACTTACGCTCTCGGTGCTGAAATTCTGAAAATGTCAAATCCAGATCTCTCTCAAGAGGCTGCTATTGATCTTCAGGTCAAAACTGTAACTGAAGGCTCAGCTTTTGAGAAACTTAAAAGAATTACCGAGCTTCAGGGTGGTGATCCAGGTGTTCTGGATAATTTGAGTAAATACCCCAGGGCAAAATATTCAGGAGCAATCCAGGCTCCTGAAGCGGGTTACCTCGCTCAGATAGATACGATGGCGCTTGGCTTTGCAGGTATACAACTTGGTGCAGGTCGACGCAAAATCACTGATACAATAGATTATTCCAGCGGTATGTATATCCATTCCCGAATCGGAGATAATCTCAATAGGGGTGATGACATTCTCACAGTTTATTCCAATGATGAGAAAGCCCTCCGTGAGGTGCTGGCCAACGGAGAGTCAATCTTTACCATTAATCCATCTCCTCCTGAAATTCCACCACTTATTCTCGAAAGAATCGATTAGGCCTTAGTACAAAATCCCGACTCAATCAAAGTTCAAATTTGTTCACTTTTCTGGTTTGAAGAGGAGCTTTCAGCAACTATATGATCCCTGATGTCAGAAGTGATTATAAATAGGACAATTATACATATATGCTAAGTACCAATAATGTTAGTTTGACCTTTGGTGGTCAGAAGCTGTTTGAAGATGTAAATATAAAGTTTACACCTGGTAACTGTTATGGACTCATCGGGGCCAACGGTTCGGGAAAATCCACCTTCCTCAAACTGCTTGCCGGAGATATCGAGATGCAAAAGGGCAACATTAGCATAGGTCCTGGCGAACGTATGTCCGTGTTAAAACAGGATCAGTTTGCATATGATGAATTTACAGTTTTAGAGACTGTCCTAAAAGGGAATGAGATTCTCTTCAACATCATGCAGGAAAAAGATGCGATCTATATGAAACCTGATTTCTCAGATGCGGATGGGATGAAAGCTGCAGAGCTTGAATCCGAATTTGGTGAGATGGGAGGCTGGGAGGCTGAGTCAGAAGCGATGGTGCTTTTGGCAGGTCTTGGACTCGATGTATCCTATGCTGATCGCGAAATGAAAGATCTCAGGGGTTCAGAAAAAATTAAGGTATTGCTAGCTCAGGCTATTTTTGGAAATCCTGACATCCTGCTTCTGGATGAACCCACAAATCACCTCGATATCAAAGCTAAGGATTGGCTGGAACAGTTTTTATTGAGCTTCACGAATACTGTTGTAGTCGTCTCCCATGATAGACACTTTCTTAATAAGGTCTGTACAATGACGGCCGATATCGATTTTGGGAAGATCACGACTTTTGCTGGAAACTACGATTTTTGGAGACAATCCAGCGAATTGGCACAAAATCTAAGAAACAATCAGAACAAAAAAGCTGAAGACAAAGCCAAAGAGTTAAAAGCGTTTATCTCACGTTTCTCCGCCAATGCCAGTAAATCAAAACAGGCTACATCAAGGCAGAAACAATTAGAAAAACTTGAATTGGGTGATATGCCGGTATCAACCAGAAAATATCCCTACATTCACTTTGAACCCGCACGTGAAGCTGGCAAAGATATTCTTACCGTTGAGGGTCTGTCTAAGACAATTGAAGGCAAAAAGATCCTCGATAACCTCACGTTTCATATTGCACGTGGTGAAAAGGTCATTTTTCTAGCTGAAAACGAAATGGCAACCACAACCCTCTTTAAAATTCTCGCTGGTGAAATGGAGCCAGACTCAGGTTTTGCCAGGTGGGGTGTCACAACCACACAGTCATACTTTCCCAAGGACAACACAGAATACTTTGAACCTGGAAAATACAATCTGATCGATTGGCTGCGTATGTATTCTGAAGATCAACACGAACCCTATATCCGTGGGCTACTTGGTCAGATGCTTTTCTCCGGTGAAGATGCTTTCAAGAAAACCAATGTTCTATCAGGAGGGGAGCGGGTCAGATGTATGTTTGCTAAGATGATGGTTACCCACTCAAATGTGCTCATGTTTGATGGTCCTACCAATCACCTCGACCTGGAAAGTATTACCGCGATCAATGAAGGTTTGATGCGCTATAAAGGGAATATCCTGTTTACTTCACACGATCATGAATTTAACCAGACCGTTTCCGATCGCATCATCGATCTAGATGCCAAGACTGTTGAAGTCAATACTTCAAGTTATGATGAATATCTCGGGCTTCACTAAACCCGAATAGGAATCAATTGTGCTGATCTAGGGGTTAAAGCCCACCGTATTTCTTGGGCTCGAGTACATAGAGTCGGGGGAGATCATCGACATGTTTGTGGCTGGCCACAATCTCTCCTGAAAAAATCATGTGATCACCTGTAATCAGAGTATCCTTTAAAACACATTCATAATTGACTGTCGCTTCAGACAATAAGAGGCCATCAATCTTAGTCGCCGGTTGTGTCGGAGTTCCTAGGTGCTTCAATTTGTCCATATCTCGACCCGATTCTGAACCGAAGAGTTTTACCTCTGCTGCCATTCCCGCTGAAGGGAAGCTGATGACAAATTCAGTCTGTTTACGCATGAGCTCGTAGGTGTAGCGCTCAAATCCAATGGAAATGGCAATCATGCGTGGTTCAATTGAGGTGAGCATCACCCATGAAGCAGACATAGGATTGTATCTTCCGTCCTCATCTTTCACAATGACAATGCTGACGGTTTCAGGATATTGAAGCATTCGGCTGTCTCGATAGTCAGTTAATTTTTGCATGGCAACAGTTTAGGTTTTGACTCCACACTTGTCATGAAGAATAATTCAAAATATTTGTCGAAATATCAATATGAGGATCATTCGCATCGTAAAGAAATGTAATAAATAATATCATGTATAGTTAATAGCTACAAACTCACTATTTTTGCCTTTAGCAAAGAAATTGTTAGTCTTAGGTTCATTCAGATACTAAATTTTTGTGTAATAGCAATCATTATCAAAGACAATGATTTTAAGTATAAAGAATATTTGGAAAAAATAGAAAGTCTAAGGGGAAAAGTTATGGACATGAAATTGAAACAACAGGCCAGCGCAATCACCGAATTGACATTCGATCTTTTGAGGTGTTGTGAAGCCAAAGAAAAAATGTTTGCCAAAGATCACGGACTAAAAGTTGCTGAATTCCGTTGTCTGAGAATTGTTGAAGCTGGTAAATCTTACTCTGTACAGGAGTTGGCAACCAGCATGCATCTTTCACCAAGCCGCTTGACCAGAATCATTGATGGTCTTTTCGCTGAGAAATTGGTAGACCGGGTTCAAAGTATTGAAGATCGTCGATTCGCCAAAATTAGCCTTACCAATAAAGGTCAAACTCTGGTAGGAAAGCTCAAAGAAGAGTATGCTGATCTACATGGTGAAATGCTTAAAGATATCTCTGTTGAAGATAGGGATAAAATCTACAATGGTATTTCTCTGATGCAGGGTTTAGTAAGTACCTGGCTGGTAAGAAACGCCTGATTCATATCAATAATTGTGAGAAAAAGTCCGGTTCTTACCGGACTTTTTTTTATTTCACTTGCGGAACAATTGACATTGTAAAGACTTGGACAGACAGGATGAATAAGCTAGCAACTTTGTGTTACATACGTGAGGGCGAGAAGACCTTGATGCTTCATCGTAATAAAAAAGCCGATGATATGCATGAGGGGAAATGGAATGGGTTAGGCGGCAAAGTTGAGGGAGGAGAATCTCCTGAAGCTTGTGCCATCAGGGAAGTCATGGAAGAATCTGGCCTACTCGTATCCAAACCACAGCTTAAAGGGTTTATCACCTTTCCAAATTTTGATGGTCAAAATGATTGGTATGTGCATGTGTATTGTTTTGATGAGTTTTCAGGAGAGTTAATCGACTCACCTGAGGGTCACCTCCAATGGATAGACAATGCTGATCTCAAAGATATTCCTCTCTGGGATGGAGATCGGATTTTTATGGATTGGCTGGATCAACCAGGTATTTTCTCAGCGGTTTTTAAATATGAATCAGGGAAACTTCTTAATTGGAATGTGACCTGGTATTAAAGTATAATGTTATATGTTATTGAAATTTTTGGGGAATGAGAAATAAAATGAAAAAATCCTATGTTCGACTATTAATCCTCCTGCTGACTGTGCCCATGCTTTTTGGTCAAATTAAATCAATTTCTGGTACGATCAGGAATTCGGTCACACTTGAACCTTTACCATATGCCAATCTTGTTATTAAAGGCACCTATCTAGGCGGAACCTCCAATGTAGACGGCTATTTTTACCTCAGTGGCTTATCCCATGATAGTCTACAAGTCGTCTGTTCCTATATGGGTTACAACTCATTTGGTAAACAATTCTTTTTTGAGGATGATACGCACATCATTATCCCAATCCACATGGAACCTCAAACCTTAGGTGGAGAAGAGGTAGTGGTGGTAGACTCGCTATTGGAGATACCTGAACACACAATCACCTCTCAACTTCCTGGACCAGAACAACCCAAAGATATTGAGTTATTGAAAACTGAGGAACTTGAAGGCAGTGATTTTTCTTATGAACTTTTAGCTCCTACTCGCTGGCTGCATCCCACTGGTGAATTTACTAAATATGTTATTGATGGAGTTCCAGTAGAGAACACACGACACCTCTACAATATTTATCCCGCATTCAACCTTGACGCTGTAAAGCATATCGAAAACCATGGCGCTGGTAATGTTAGACAAACGACTACTGACCCGGTAGGCACGACTGAATTGATCTATAAAGAAGGTAACCGAGCCAATCCTGATGTTCGCGCAATTCTGGGACTTGTAGAAAGTGGACTCACCACTTCAGGTCCTCATCCAGCCGGCGGCTCTTGGTATTTTTCTGGTCGTCGTGTGGATTTTGATGCGATCTATTCATTAAGTACTACTCAGTCTGATAGTGTTTATCGAAGATTCAAACCTGATTATTATTTTTATGATTTGAATGGAAAAATCACCTTTGATATCAGTGATGATACCAAAGTTTCTGGGAACATGTATCTAACCTTTGATAAACTTCATTGGCTGGGTGCACAGGGGCGCAGTGCGCATTCCAGTTGGTACAATAGCTTTATCTCAGGGCGCATGCAGCATCGGTTTAGTCCCCGACTGGCAGTCCTTACAAATCTGTATGGGAAGAATTATCATACCTTCCTGAGAGCAGATCAGATACCCTTTAGTTTGTCCCAGGATTTGAATGGTGATTTTACCAATGATCTGAGTACGTATGGAATATCTACCCATGCTGAATACTTCCTGGGTCGAAACAATATGGTTTCGGCAGGAATCAGCGCTGATCTCCTAAATTCTGATGTGGCCTATGTCGATTCCAGTGCCTTGAATGATGTCTCAGGCTTGATATTTAAAGCCAAGGCAGGCTATCGATACACACTACCCTATAATCTGTCGACAGATGTGGGACTTCAAACCGTCTATTCCTCTTTCTCAGAAAAGCTTGCTGTTAACCCAAGCCTGCGTGTTGATTGGGATCCATCAAATGTATATAATGCATATTTCTCTATGGTTCAATCAACTCCCACAAATAGGGAAGTATCTCTCTCTAATACCTTGAGTCAACCACTCCTGGATATATTGATTCCAGTGGATAAGAGCCTCGAAATGCCTGGTGAAGTGGATGTTAGTTTTGGAGGTAGCTTCAAGCCACGCATTGGCTATGATGTATCAGCAGAGGTTTTTACCCAACTATTGGAAAATCCCACACTCCTTGATAGCAGCTGGCAGGGTGATTTTAGTGCCCAGGACAAATGGCTGGTTCCCTACAAATCAGGTCTTGTGAGTGGTCTCAATCTTTCTCTGGAAAAGTTAACCCCTGGATTTCGTACATTGGCAAAATATAGATTCTCTACGGCGACTCTCACAGACACTACAGATGTTAAGGATCTCCTCCCAGGGCACAGGCAACATGAATTTTATTTTACACTCGACGGCAAATTCAGAGACAATATGGGCTATAAAATGGATTTCTCGCTTGCTTCAGGGAAACGCCATTTTGACGCAGATCAAGAATGGAAATGGTCTTCAGCCTATCATCGGCTTGATTTGTCCTTTTATCGTGAAGTCTCGTGGGAAAGGGTCGATGGGAAGATCAGTTTGAAGCTGATTAATCTGACCAATAGCAAGAACCTGGAGTTTGATGAGGCCAGCTGGGTCACAAACAGTCTCCAGGATAGAACCTTCGTTCTATTGCCCTTTATGCCGACCATCAATTTTGAATTTGTTTTTTAAGTAGAAACGAAACAACAAAAAAAGGGCTATCCATTTGGATAGCCCTTTTTTTATGAGTTATTATCCAGGCAGATCACCTGGTGTCATCAGTAAATCTTCCATCAATTTCAATTCCTTGATACCTGAGACTAGAATATTAGAATTCGTTTTGAAGAATTCTTTTTCCAGTTTTCCTTCATAGTCCATCTTTCTCAGGATGTATTTGATGGTATTCAAACGAGCCAACTTCTTATTGTCAGATCGGATAATAGTCCAGGGAGCAATGGTCCTGTTGGTTTCAGATAACATTTGGAATTTCTTTACTGAATACTGATCCCAAAGATTCTGGGCTTCCATATCCACTGGGGAAATTTTGTATTGTTTGAGGGGATCTGTCTCTCTGGCCTTAAACCGGGCGAGTTGTTCTTCCTTGGAGACCGAAAAATAGAATTTAAAAAGTTTGATCCCATCTTTCACCAGCATCTGTTCAAACAGGGGGACATCTTTGATGAAACGTTTATTTTGTTCATCGGTGCAAAAACCCATAATGGGCTCAACCATAGCTCTGTTATACCAACTACGATCAAAGAGAACAATTTCACCACCGGCTGGGAGATGTTGAATATATCGCTGGAAATACCATTGTCTTGTTTCAACATCACTGGGCTTTTCCAGAGCAACCACTCTAGCACCACGAGGATTGAGATGCTCCGTGATTCTTTTGATGGTTCCGCCCTTGCCTGCTGCATCACGTCCTTCAAAGATCATCAGCACTCTGAGATTATGCTCCTTTACATGGTTTTGCAGTTTGAGAAGTTCTATCTGAAGTCGCTTGAGTTCAATTTCATAATCCAGAGTTTTCTTTTTGACATAGACAGCTACTCGTCCTTTGGAATCAATAGCATCCTTATTTTTTGTAGCCGTTCCTTCATGCAAATGAATCTTTTTTGATTTGACCACTTTGGTAGGCGGTGTCTTGGCGGCCTCCTTGACTGGTGGAACCTTTTTCGGATCAACAGGAGCTGGAGCTGCTTTGGCAAGCGGCTTTGTGGTTCGAGTCCGTCTCACTGGAGTTGGAGTGGGGGATGGTGTTTTTTTGTCCATATTATTAACCTCTTAATTACCCGATAAAGCGGCCGTGCTTACGGCGTTGTCGCTCCATGATTTTCAACTCACGCTCTCCAGAAATGACAACATCATCATTGGGTTGAAAATCTAAGCTTCTGCTTCTTCCACGATAGGGGATTGAGTTAAGTATCAATTTCATAGTTTCTAGTCTGGCAGCATGTTTACTATCAGAGCGAACAATAAACCAGGGTGCTTCTTTAGAATTGGTCTTCTGAAGTAATTTAAATTTCTTTGCAGAAAATTCATCCCAGAGATCCTGGGCCTGTAAGTCAACTTCACTCAGTTTCCATTGGCGCAGGGGGTCATTCATGCGTCTTTCAAATCGTCTGTTTTGTTCTTCCTTCGAAACTGAGAAATAAAGTTTAAGCAAAATGGTTTTGGAGTCACTGACAAAGTTCTTCTCATAGGAATTGACGGTGTTCAGAAATTCACGATACTGTTTTTCAGTACAAAACCCCATGACAGGCTCAACCAGCGCTCTATTATACCAGCTTCGGTCAAAGAGAACCATTTCGCCCACTGAGGGGAATCGCTCAATATAGCGCTTAAGATGAAGCTCTGTTTGCTGACGGTGTGATGGTTTCCCCGGTACCTCTACACGATAGCGTTTCTCATTCATATACCGGGTGAGACGGCGAATCGTGCCCCCTTTACCTGAAGCATCCCGACCATCAAAAAGGATGATCATCTTTTTGCCAGTTCGCTCGATATGCTGCTGCAACTTGATCAATTCGGCCTGGTAGGGCTTTAATTCTTCATTTAGCTGATACTTCCCCAGGGCTGCGCTAACGATGCGATCTTTTTGTTTCTTCTTGAGAACATCTTTAATCTCATCCATGCCTGCTTTGCCTGCGGATGGATCAATTTTTTTCTCAGCTTTGGAAACAACCGAACGGATGGTGTGTTGGGGTTTTGGATCAGAAACAACACCCTGATCCAGTTGTTCAATGTTTTCTTCTTGAGTCATTTCCTCTCCTGAAACTATCTAAATCAAATCTAATTATTACCTGAACCATGCATTGTCCAGTACCTGACCCGAAAAAGTCGGGTTTGAATATAGGACAATGTATTTAAAGGTTTATTGTATAATTCAGGTTGAAAATAGAACATCTATCGAATAGTTTTCTCTTTTTCAGGCATCATGAGTAACTCCCCAGCCCGATGTCAAATTCCCCCGAATATGAAAATTTTAGTGCTGTTGGTGCAGATTTGAACTTCTAATTGAATTCGTCGAACAAGACCTTGTAAGTCACATAAGAGATATTCTTTGCTTCAACTCCAGTTGGTAACTTCACCTCAACTCTAAATAGGGAAGATTCCCCTGCAGAGAGGGAACTTTCACTAATAACACCTGAATAGAAGGAATAGGGTTCACCACTTATATATGAAGAATCCTGAGCAATTATAGTGGTACGTTTATCATGAAGACGGAAGCGAACTCTTACAAAATCTGCGCGTCGCATCCCCTTATTGGTGACCTGTCCGATGAATACACGGCTGTCAGCATGACGTTGATCTTCAAATTCACCCTTTAAGACCACATCTGCATGGAGACGATCAAATGGTTTGAGCTCCTTGATGTTCTCTTGAACAATGGAAAGTGTTCCGATATTGGTCTGAACGATAATTTTGTCCAGATCTTCTGAAAGAATCTTACCCTGAACAACAGTTCCATTTTTTAGAGTGATCTCACTGATTTTCTCAGGAAAGTTGACCAGACGTTTGATCTCTTTGCGAATCCTGGGTGCGCTTAAGTCATCATACTCTCGCAGTTGAAGCCGCATACGATCCATATCGTTCTGGATTTGATTTACTTCCCGACGGAGCTCCATAACCAGACTATCAGATCCCTGTACTCTCACACTGGGTTGAAAAAACTCCCGTTTATCAGATCCTTCACTGGTTCCAGCCGTTTTCTTTTTCTTCTGAGAGAGTCCCATGAGTGGCAGCAAAACGATGATGATAAGCAGCAGGATTCTCGAATGATTTCTTTGTACAGTCATTATTCACGCTCCCATTTGCTTTGGGTTGTGCGAGCAATATGCTGCAGTTTCTGTAGGAGTTCAGGATCGTCTATGGATCCGACTAAAACCCTAAGATCATTATAAAAAATATAATTATCAGGATTGCCCAGTATATCAATCAATTGATTTGTAATCACGGGGTCCTTATAAACTGAGAGAGATGCAATGGCCCTTTTACGGAATCGACTGGGCATCTGATCATCACGAGCAACTTTTACGAGCGCCATTTTTAATTCTGGATCGTCAAAATTACCCAATGAAGAAGTAATGGCATCCAACATCCCATAATAGGTCACTTGTTCATTGTGTAGCGCATCAATCATACTTGACAGTAGACGTTCATCCTTCATCTCATCCATTAGGGAGATCGCATAGGTTTTAACTTCATTTTGTGTCGAGGGATTACTTAGCATTTCCGCCATAAGACGGGCAACTGCGGGATCATTTTTGGTAGCAAGAATCTCTACAGCAAGATTTCTAATTGAGATATCAATTTTTTTATTTTTCGCAATGGACATGAGAATGGGTACCACACGCGCATCATCCATTTTGCCAAGGGTAAGGGTCAAATTCTGTAAGAAAGCGGCATAATCTTCCGTAGCATCAGCATATAATTTTAAGATGAGTGCCACGGAACGAGCATCAACCTGATCCTCGATGATGGTGAACATTTCATCCCGTACTGTCACATAACCTGTACGGCTAACCGCCATGGCCTGTAGAATAGTTTTGGTGTTTTCAGTATCTTTAGTTTTTCCAAGGGCCTGAAGACCTGTCTGAAAAAGGGTATAATCCAGATCACTACCATCTTTGAGGGAATTCCTGATGGCCTGCAAACCCACAGGATCATTGGATTCAATGACCTTTAACATGGCTTCCTTGCGAACTTCTACGGGCAATGAAGTGTCTCTGTAGAAGCTAATCAGGTTGTTTAAGGCCTTTTTATTACCATCTCTATAATCGCTGTAAGCTTCATCAATTCCAGCTTTGGTGGCCTCCTTGGAAGAACTACAATTGGTAAAAGATCCAATGACGAGACCAAGCATCAGGATCAAAAGTACTTGTTTGGATAAATGCTTCATGTTGAAATCCATCAATTTCTATTCAATAATATCGTGAAAAGTATCAAATCAGTTTATAGAAAATACAGCTTGAAGTCAAGGTAATTCCCTTTGTTCCAATTGCTTAACATGCCATTGTTTAAGTGATAGATTCACTCCATCAAAATATCCATAGCTGAAATAATTGAGGAAGTCTCCAATGGTGAGAAAGCCATTTTTGTCGAACATTTTTAATTTTGGATAATGGATATGTCCAGTGATAACAAAATCCGCACCTTCAGCAAATCTATCCTCTGCAAATGAATAGTTTTTACGTATGAGATTCAAGTGGTCAATGGATGTCTCTTTGTGGTATTTTTTCCTACTGCCTTTTGACAGCCAATTGGCGATCCAATGGGTGACATTGGGGTGAAGGAGCCACCTGAAGGCCCAGATAAAGAGGGGGTGCTGTATAACACTGCGTAAGCGGTGATATCCAACATCCTCGGGATCAAGTCCATCACCGTGATTGAAGTAGAATTGCTTCTCCGCAAACTCAATGGTGGCTGCTTTGGGGTAAATTTTTACGCCGATTGACTCCGATAAAAATGGTCCAATCCAATAATCATGATTTCCTCCGAAATAGTAGATGGTAATCCCGGCGTCAACCAACTCCTTCATTTTTGAATAGACATCCAGATAAGCCTGGGAAACCACATAACCATATTCAAAATAGAAATCGAACCAATCTCCAACGATAAAGAGGGTGGCTTTTTCGGTCTTTATCTTGTCCATGAGCAGAAATAGTTCTTTGCGGCGTTCACGCTCAACATCATCAACCTGGATTCGTAGGTGCACATCTGAAAGGAAGTAGGCTTTATTATTCATTCAACCAAAATAACCAACTCTGACTAAAGTACCATGCGAATTGTAGGAAATTAATCATGTAAACGTTATAAGTTGGTCGAAATCAGGTGGTCTGAGCGTTTGACAAATATCAGGGTGAGGCTTATCTTGATCAGAATTATTGGAACCCAAAGGAGCTCCCGGCATACACCATAATATGAAGAATATTTATCCTATAAAGAAGATTCTGTTGACTGCCATGATTGCATTGATTGTTATGGTCAATCCAGTCGAGGCAAAATATGGAAAAAATAAAGTGCAATATCGTGGAATGGATTGGTCATTTATCCAGACCCCCCATTTTGATGTCTATTTTTATGAAGGTGGTGAGTCCATCGCAGAATTTGCTGCAAACGTAGCTGAGAAATCTTATGATCAAATATCATATCAATTAGACTGGCGTCTTAGCAAGCGCATAGCCATACTGGTATATAATTCTCACAACGACTTTCAGCAGACCAATGTGACCCTGGGATATCTGCAAGAAGGTATTGGTGGTTTTACAGAATTGTTTAAGAACCGAGTGGTACTACCCTTTGAAGGAAGTTATGAACAATTCAGACATGTGCTCCATCACGAACTAACCCATGCTGTCGTCAATGACCTCATCTTCGGTGGGAATGTACAATCCATTGTCTCAGGAAAAATGAGAGTGAATATTCCACTATGGTTGAGTGAAGGATATGCTGAGTATTCCTCCCTGGACTGGGACTCTCGAGCCGATATGATTATTCGCGATGCAGCCATCAATGGAAGTCTACCTCCCATTCAATACCTGAACTACTATATGGCCTATAAGGGTGGCCAAAGTGTTGTTCGATATATTGGAGAAACTTTTGGTGTGGAACGCATTGGTGAAATTTTACATGAGACGCGCCATTTTAAGGACGTTCCCAAAGCCATTGAGAATACCCTCCACCTGGATCTAGAAACCTTGACTGAAAAATGGCATTTCTCAGTGCGAAAAGATTATTGGCCAGACATTGAAGGCCGTAGCAACCTGGACGATGTAGGCCACCGGTTGACTGATCACAGTAAAATCAGAAACTATTTTAATGTAAGTCCTGCGATTTCTCCCAATGGGGGCAAAGTTGCCTTTCTATCAGATCGATCCGGATACGCAGATATCTATGTAATGTCCTCAGATGATGGACGAGAGCTAACCAAAATTATTTCGGGTCAACGTACAGCTGAACTGGAAGAATTAAAATGGTTGAGCCCTGGTTTGTCATGGGCGCCAGACAATAGGCACCTCGTGTTTACAGCAAAATCTGGCAATGAAGATGCACTAATTTTCTTTGACACAGAGAAGGAAACCCGGAAGGTTCGCAAACTTGGATTGGACGGAATTTTCACCGCATCCTGGTCGCCAGATGGTAAATCGGTGGTTTTCTCAGGATTGAAGGATGGAGCCAGTGACCTGTTTCTTTACTCACTTGAAACCAAAGAGGTTACACAACTTACCAGAGATTTATTTTCAGATACACGACCTACCTGGTCACCAGATGGTAAGGAGTTGGCTTTCGTATCTGATCGTGGTAACTCATTGCTGACAGGTCTGGTCACTCCAGGCTCTCCACAGTCTCGTGAAATACTGCATAACCATGATTTTCGCTCAACAGATATTTTCACTATGAATATTGAATCTGGACATATCAAGCGGATCACCAACACACCTGGTAGTGAGGATTCACCAAGTTATGCAAACACAAGCCCGAAATTGGCCTACACTTCAGATCGTAGCGGAATATGGAATATCTACTTTTATGATTTTGAAACGGAGATTGAAATACCCGTAACAGATATCATGACAGGTATCTTTCAAATAAGTTGGAGTAAGGATGATTCCAGACTTGTCTTTGCAGGATATGAGAAGGGTGGATGGGATATATTTACCATGAACAACCCCCTCGCGCTAAAAGAGCAGGCCAACACTCCCTCATTTTCAAATTATCTAAAGCGGAAAAATATCCAACTGGATTTGACATATACTGATTCAATGCCGGTTCCTGAGAATCAGAATATCAATCCCTTTGAGACCCATGTTTTTGCCTATGGAGATCAGTTTTCAGAAGCACAAGGTACAACAGAAGCACCTGAGGCAGTCGTATTAAACACCAGGGATAGCACGGGTGCCTATGAGGTGAATAAGTACAAGACTCGTTTTACTGTCGATCTGGTTGATGCCCAGGCGGGTTATTCCAACTTTTTTGGTGTTCAAGGTAATGCCCTCATGGTATTCTCTGACATTATGGGTAACCATCAGATTCAATTTGGATTTGAATTGTACCGTAACCTGGATAATTCTGATCTCATGTTGGGCTATGACTATTTACCTAATAGAGCCAATTTGCACGCCAGGATTTACAATCTGCCTGACGATTATCTGAGTTACACCCCTGACTATTTTCTCGCACTATGGCATTTTAGGAAATATGGAGCAATATTTGGTCTGGACTATCCTTTCTCAAAATATACCCGATTTGAAACCAGCGTGAACTGGTTGAACATTTATCAGAGTATCAGTTATTTGGATCGGACATTTGAGAATCGAGATAGAGTTGGATTTTCTGTCAATAAAAGCTATGTACTTCCAGAAGTGAAATTGAGCTTTGATAATGTATTGTATGGCAGTCTGTATCCCATATCAGGGTGGCGTATGGAGACTGGTTTCAGGTTCTCGCCTGACATGCCGAACTCATCACGACAATTTGCCACTTTCAGAACTGATATTCGGAAATATATAAAAGTGGGACGTGAGTATTCTTTTGCACTGAGGGCATCTGCTGCCAGTAGTTATGGAAAAACCCCGGAAACATTTATGGCAGGCGGAATATCAAACTGGATTAATTACCAATTGGATAACGCTTATATCGATATCCTTTCAGATTATGAGGATCTGTATTTTTCAGAATATGTAGTGCCTGTCCGAGGAGCTCCATATTTTGCATACACAGGCAATCATTACACCGCCTTTAATGCTGAATTTCGATTCCCATTTATTGAATATCTCTCTGTGAAGTGGCCAATATCTATGGTGGTTGGAAATGTGAGGGGAGAATTGTTTAGCGATTGGGTGAAAACCTGGGATGCTCAACAGATTGCAGGTAAGAGTCTTCCTGAAGCTCTGTTTCAAGATCAAAATAATATCTACTGGGGCACTGGTTTTGGAATGCGTATGAATCTGGGAATTTTTGTGCTCCGCTATGACATGGCCTTTGATATGTCCGAAGATACTCTCTGGAATAATCGTCAGCATATCTGGTCCCTCGGTCTGGACTTTTAATGCTAAAACTGATTCGGCTGCTTGGTCGCGAAACTATAGGTCTGGTTGCTAATATTGGTGAAGTATTCATCCTCTTAGGCCAGGCTTTAAAATGTATTCGCTACTTCCATCAGGATCGGGTTCTGTACAACGAACAACTTTATCGATTGGGTGTGAAAGCTCTTCCTCTGGTAAGCATTATCGCTGTCTTCGCCGGTGCTGTAGCCGGATGGCAGGGTGCCTATCAGTTGGAAGATACACTGCCACCTAGATTTTTCGGGCAAATCGTCGCAGTAGGTATTTTGTCTGAGATGGGACCTGTCCTGACTGCGTTGGTATTGGCTGGTCGCAATGGTTCCTCCATTGGTGCTGAGATCGCTACCATGAAGGTTACCGAGCAAATTGATGCCCTGGAAGTCATGGGCATCAACCCCATACGCCATCTAGTAGCACCACGTGTGGTAGCCATGATAATCATGATGCCCTTGCTGGTTGTGGTCGCTGATATCATTGCTCTCTTCACAGCTGCATTGATAGGTGATGCCTTTTTTAATATTAGCGTTAGAATGTTTTTTAATTCATTCCAGTCCGTATTTGTGGTTACTGAAGATGTGATACCTGGGATTGCCAAAGCTCTAACCTTCGGAATATCCGTTGGATTGATCAGCTGTTGGGTTGGTCTGAAAGCAACTCGGGGAGCCAGCGGTGTTGGTCGGGCAGCCATTCAAGCATTTGTTATTTCAGCCACCATCATCCTGGTAAATGATTACGCAGTTGCAACCCTCGTTTTTTAAAGAAAGTCAGTAAAAAAGAATATGGCCAAAATTAAGACTGTATATGTCTGTGATGACTGTGGTGCCGAACATCCTAAATGGGTGGGGAGGTGTGGCAGTTGTGGTGCCTGGGAAACGGTTAAAGAGTTCAAGCAATCTAAACTCAAAGTAACCCCCGGTGGTCAAAGAGCAGAATTAAAACCCCTTGATTCAATTACCCGTGATGCTGAAAATCGGATAAAAACCTCCCAATCGGAATTTGATTCCGTTCTGGGTGGGGGACTGGTGAAAGGCAGCATCATCTTATTTGGTGGTCAGCCAGGTATTGGTAAATCCACCTTGCTTCTTCAACTCAGTGGACTCATGGCTGCAGCTGGTCATCCAATATTGTACTTCTCTGGTGAGGAAAGTGGTGAGCAACTCGCCATGCGTGCAGATCGTCTTGGAGTAAAGGCTGAAAAACTCATGTTTGCCAACGATTCTGTCGTTGAAAATATTGCCAGGAGTATCAATGAGCTAAAACCCGCTGTGGTGATTGTAGATTCCATTCAGACCGCCTATTCGGAGGCAGGCGAAAATCTACCTGGTAGCATCAGCCAGGTACGAGAGAGTGCCGCTCAGTTGTTACGTATAGCCAAGGAGATGAATGTTTGCATCATATTGGTGGGTCATATCACCAAGGATGGCTATCTAGCTGGTCCAAAAATGTTGGAGCATCTCGTTGATACAGTTCTATATCTGGAAGGAGATCGCCAATCACAGGTTCGACTCCTGCGAGCAGCCAAGAATCGATTCGGTTCTACCAATGAATTGGGTGTATATGAAATGGCCAGAGAGGGTCTCATTCCAGTTGAAAATCCTGCGAAACTGTTTCTCTCTCAGCGTCATTCGGATGTAAGTGGTACTGTGGTGGTTACCAGTCAGGAAGGGAGTCGCACTTTCTTTCTCGAAGTACAAGCTCTCGTGGCGAGCGCTTCCTATGGAAATCCACAACGTAATGTGACGGGTTTCGATCTACGTAGATTACAGATGCTTCTGGCTGTGTTGGAGCGTAGAGCTGGGTTCCAATTAGGTACTCAAGATGTATTCATAAATGTTGTGAGTGGTTTGAAAATTGCAGAACCTGCTGCAGATCTGGGTGTCGCTATTGCAATTATTTCAAGCTTAAAAAATCGGGTGGTAGATGCAGGTGCCCTCATTATTGGTGAAGTCGGTCTTGGAGGAGAAGTTCGCAACGTCGGGCAGATCCGAAGAAGGGTCGAAGAAGCAAAAAAACTTGGTTTCAATCGTATCATTCTACCCCATGGAGAACACAAGGGGCTTGAAGATTTGGGACTTACCATTGTGCCTGTACGTAGTTTGAGTGCAGCTGTAGATGAAATATTTTGACTTATTTTAGATATAGAGTTGATCCAGTCATATGAAAATTGAAAGTTTAATCACTTGCCCGGAATCCAAAGCTCGGGCAGGTCAAATACATACAGATCATGGCTCGATCGACACGCCGGTGTTTATGCCTGTGGGTACTGCTGGATCAGTAAAATCACTTTCCCCAGTTGATCTCATCGAAACAGGGTCGCAAATAATCTTGGGCAATACATATCATTTATTACTGCGTCCAGGTATGGATATCATGGAATCGGCCGGGGGACTGCACAAGTTTATGAGTTGGAATGGTCCCATCCTCACTGATAGCGGCGGCTACCAGGTTTTTTCGCTGGGACAGCTCAACAAAATAACTGAGGAGGGGGTTGTCTTTCAATCCCGTCTTGATGGATCCAAGCATAAACTCAGTTCAGAAATTAGTATGGATATTCAACGTGTTCTGGGTTCTGATATTGTCATGGCATTTGATGAGTGTACATCCTACCCGGCTACTATTCAGCAGGCAAAAACATCCATGCAGCTAACCCACCGTTGGGAACAAAGAAGCCTGGACTATTTCCGGTCTACGGATCCCCGCTATGGCCATGAGCAACATCTATTCGGTATTGTCCAGGGCAGTGTCTATCCTGAGCTTCGGAAGGAGAGTGCTAAGGTACTGGTAGATATGGGATTTGATGGATATGCTATCGGAGGGTTGAGTGTAGGTGAACCCAAGGATGATATGTATTCAATTACTGATGTGGTGACAGATATTCTGCCTCAGGATCAACCGCGATACCTAATGGGTGTGGGAAAACCAGAGGATTTGGTGGAAGCGGTGAGCCTGGGTGTGGATATGTTTGATTGTGTGCTCCCAACCAGAAATGCCCGACACGGTATCATGTACACCTGGGATGGACCTGTTTCACTTAAGGCAGCTCGAGAAAAAGATGCCCATTTCCCATTGGATTCTGAGTGTGGATGCTATTGTTGTCAAAATTTCAGTCGAGCCTACATGAGACATCTTTTTAAGGCAAATGAACTCCTGGTCTACCGCTTGGCCAGTATCCA
This sequence comes from Fidelibacterota bacterium, assembly GCA_018673925.1. Lineage (GTDB taxonomy): Bacteria > Fidelibacterota > UBA8477 > UBA8477 > JABMPR01 > JABMPR01. The sequence continues at coordinate 32,527 of JABHBL010000088.1, read as the reverse complement.
TAATATTTATTTCTACCATGAGTTGATGGCTGGTATGCGAAAAGCCATTGTGGAGGGTACTTTTCCAACATTTAGAATGGATTTTTTCACCAGATACAATTTGAAGCGAGCGGAGAAGAGTAGTTAGATATGGAGATGTCTCTTGCCACTGGATTGATAGAAGCTGAGTTTGTGGATCGACCCAACCGATTCCTCTCAAAAGTTCGAATTGATGGCAAGGTACACGACTCCCATGTTCCAGATCCCGGACGTCTTAAAGAATTATTATTTCCTGGGGCTCGAGTCCTGGTGGAACCAAAGTCAGGGGAAAATAGAAGAACCAAGTTTGCCACGGTGATGGTCTATTCTGGTGATGAACTTATTTCTATTAATTCACAACTACCTAATCGATTCACACGCTTCTGTTTGGACAATTCACTCATACCAGAATTCAAAGGATGGTCGGTCAAAAAGCAGGAATACACTCTTGGGAAATCCCGGTTTGACTTTTTGCTGGAGAGAGATGGCCAGGAAAAACTGTTAGAAGTAAAGTCAGCCACCCTGGTTGAGGATGGCATCGCCAGATTCCCAGATGCTGTGACTTCGAGAGGGAGACGTCATGTCTTGCATCTCGGCGAATCTATCACTCTAACGCGCTCAGCAGCTGTCTTATTCATTATCCAACGCTCAGATGCCCTCTCCTTTGAGCCCCATTGGGGAAGAGACCCGGAATTTGCACAAGCCCTTCAGAGTTCAGTTAACAATGGTGTAGAATTGGTTGTCTACACGACAAAATTAAAACCAGATTCAATGACCCTGAGATCTTCTATTCCCTATACTCTGGAGCACAAGCATGCATAAACGCCACTATACTTTGCTCATATTTGCCATACTGCTGGCGCTGATTATGACATGTGCAAATGAACGCCCCATTACAGGTGGTCCTGAAGATAAAGATGCTCCCCTTATCATTTTCAGCTTACCTGAGAATGAGACCGTCAATGTGGATCCCAACACAGAGATTTTGATAAAATTTAATGAACAGATGAAGAAATCAACTTTTACGTCTTCTCTGCAGATCTGGCCACGCCCTCCTGGTGACTACGAGATAAAATCAAGTTGGACCTGGTTAAAAATATCTTTTAGTGAAGCGCTTGACTCTAATGAAACCTATCTCCTCACCCTGGACAAAGGTGCCCAGGATCTTCGAGGTAATGGGCTTGAGGCTACCTATGTCATGGCTTTTAGTACGGGTGATGACTTGAACGCTGGTCGCTTGGTGGGGACAATCTCCGGTGCAAAAGATATTAAAAAAAACGGGGACCTCCTGCTGTATCGCCAGTTTGATACGGATCTTGGATTATTGAGACAACAGGAGGCTGATTATGTTTTTCAACCTGATGGAGCTGGTAATTTTGAGCTACCCTATCTGTCTGAACGTTCATACACGCTTTTTTATCATTGGGATCGCAACAAGAATAAGCTGATTGATGGTGATGATTATTTTGGTAGACCAGAAGTTGCTTCAGTATGGGCTCGAACGGATAGCATCCTCACAAGACACAAAATTTGGCCACAGGTTGTTCCTCTGGAAAGTCTAAAATTGCTCGGTGTGTCTCAGCTAGCCGATCAACTCATGCAGATCAGAGCGAATCGAATGGTCTCAGTAGAAGCTTTAGAATCTGTCGAGCTCCTTATTAATGATATTAAGATACCTATATTGGGAAAATCAAAAGTTGAAGAAGATGATTTTGCCATGATGCTGGATGTTGCAACCCCTCTAAGAGATAGTTCTCAGATTTGGATTCATAGTTTTGAGGATACCAGTGGTTTTGTGCTGAATTCCGATACCCTGACCCTTAGTACCCAATCTGATTTTGATACCTTAGCTCTGGGAGCGATAAAAGTTGATTGGCTGAATGGTGATAATTTTGAGATTTCGCAGGAAACTTCACGAATTGGACTTAACTCAAATCTGCCTGTTCTGTTCAAATCAGATTCTGCATTTACCCTGGTAGATAAAGAAGTGGATTCTGTCTATATAACAGGTTCACTTGAAAAAGTTAATACGATGGCATGGATGTTTACTACGGACTCTTTACTTGAAGATGGTAAAACCTACCAATGGCAAATTGATACCAAACACCTCCATGCACCTCTGAATGGTCCTGAACTGGACAGCCTGATGACTGGCAGTTTAAAAACCGTAAACCAGGATTCTCTTGGTAGTCTTAAGGTCATGCACATGGGAGTGGATGTTTTGGAATGTCGACTCACCGGGAAGGGGATTGATCGTCATTTTCAGCTTAGACCCGGCGAAGTTATTACCATGGAGGGTTTACCTGCACGATCCTATGCCCTGGTTGCCTATATAGATGAGAATGGTGACGGCCGCTATCAAAGTGGTGGTCTGGGACCTGCTGCAAAGTCTGAACCCTTTTGGTTTTATCCAGATGAAATTAAGGTGCGAGCCCGTTGGGAGACTGATCTGGGGATCTGGATTTTGCATGAATAAAACAGTTGATTTCTATAAGTATGTGGGTGCCGGTAATGATTTTGTCATCTTTGATAGCTGGAACCAGAAACTAAAACTTACTGCTCAGCAGATTGTTAGTATTTGTGATCGTCGTTTTGGAATTGGTGCCGATGGCGTCATGATTCTCCAACCTCACCACTCAGCAGACTTTCAAATGAATTATTATAATGCAGATGGTTCCCGCGGGGAAATGTGTGGTAACGGTGCCCGTTGTCTGGTGAGCTTTGCTGAATTCCTGGGTCGAGCAAAATCATCTGGTACTTTTGCAGCAGATGATGGAATTCACCAATATGACATCCTTGGCGATCTGGTGGCTGTTGAAGTTATTGTAAATGGAAAGTTGCAGGATTGGGACATCCCCAGCACGGGTTGTGCATTCATTGACACTGGTGTACCACACTTAATTATCCCATCAGCGGATACGGCATCAGAGAATCTTGATCCCCTTGGGAAAAAGATGAACACCCACGAAGCACATCCATCGGGTACCAATGTTAATATTGCAGAGAAGTTGTCTCGTTCTATTAAGGTCAGAACCTGGGAGCGAGGCGTCAATATGGAAACCCTGGCCTGCGGGACCGGTGCAGTCGCAACCGCGATATTTGCCCATGACAAATGGGACTTTGAATGGCCCATCAAACTCTCATTCCCGGGAGGAGAGCTTGAAGTCGATCTGCGGGGAAATCAGTATTGGTTAAAGGGACCGGCGCAATTAGTTTTCAAAGGTCAATTATCACTATCCAGGCTTCATCGTAATTAGGAGAATAGAGGAGAAAAGAAGAGATATGTCTTTTTTTGCAGTCATCATGGCAGGTGGCGTAGGTAAACGCTTCTGGCCACAGAGCCGTCGAGCTACCCCAAAGCAGCTGTTACCCATAGCTGGTGATGAAAGTATGCTCCGCATGACCGTTGATCGGTTGAAAAATTTCACAGCAGTCGATCAGATTCTTATTATTACAAATTCTGATCAGGAAAATGCCATTCGTAAGGAATGTCCTGAACTTCCAGAAGACAATATCCTCATAGAACCAGAAGGTAAAAATACAGCACCCGCTATTGGATTGGCAGCTATTATTATTCAGCATCGGGATCCAGACGCCGTCATGGGTGTTTTTCCGGCAGATCATTATATAGAAGATGTGAACTCCTTTTCAGAATATATGCAGCAGGGAATAAAAATTGCCAATGAGATGAGGGGACTGGTCACCTTTGGCGTGGTTCCAACTCGGCCTGCTACTGGTTATGGCTATATCCAGTTCCATGATCGTACCAATCCAGATGAACCAATTTATGCCGTGAAGGCATTTGCTGAGAAACCTGACTTGAAAACTGCTGAGCTCTTTTTGGGCAGCGGTGATTTTTTATGGAATAGTGGCATGTTTGTGTGGCGGGTTGATAGTATTCTACAAAGTTTTCAGGATTTCCTGCCAGAAATATGGGACAGTTTGGAAAATATTAAGGGTGCCATAGGCAAATCTGTTTGGGGTTCAGTGCTCACTGTGGAGTGGGCTACCCTGAGAAGTATTTCTATCGATTATGGAGTCATGGAAAAAGCTCGAAACGTTTATGTCGTACGCGTGGATTTTTCATGGAATGATGTTGGCTCCTGGGATGCTGTCCATGAAATGCGAGAGAAGGACAAGGATAAAAACGTTTCAAAGGGTGAAGTGATATTTCATGGTTCAGAAAATAATCTGGTATTCGCAGAAGGGAAAACGGTAGCCATTGTCGGTGTGGATGACTTGGTGGTTATTGATACCAAGGATGCCCTGCTCATCATTCCTCGAGGACAGACTGAACGAGTAAAAGAAGTTGTAGATGGTTTTGAAAAAGAGAAAAGGGATTCGCTGCTATAAATGAAAGCTGACCGAATAAGAGACGAATTCGAATCTCTCGCCGAAAAATTGGGTTATACCATTCGCTATGAAAAAGGTGATTTCAAGGGAGATGCCTGCCGAATAAAATCGGAGCGCGTCATCATCATTAACAGGCTCATCCCGGTCACACATCAGAATTATGCTTTTTCACGGATATTTGCTACTGAAGACTTGTCTCAGTTAAGCGTTCTTCCCGTTCTACGCTCCATGATTGAGGAAGTTGGTGGCGGTGCTGAAACGCTTTTTGACCAGGGAGAGCAAGATGCTTAGACGTGAAGAACTCCTGGTCTCCTTAGTTCTTATCATCATTTTTTCAATATTGGGTTATCTGGTGAACCAGTTTCTGGGGTTTGGTGAGCACCCTATCCTAGCCAATGTTGTTTTTGCCACCATCATTATCAATTTGTACCGACCGCTGCGCTCCCGGGGACGTAAACTGGTATTGCGGCTTATTGCATCCACTTATTACGAGCGGAATGAAAAATTCCGAAACATCCTTGACGATCTTGAGAAGGTGGAGACCTATCGGGATATGCTTGATATGGTCCCTGATACCCTAAAATATCTTTTTGAATCAGACATTGTGGCGCTTTTTGTGAGACGCAAAGGGATTTTCAAAGTTGAATCATCAATCGCACCAAAACCGATGTTTCTGGATGGTATCACACTGGATAGTGAACATGAAATCCTCAAAAAGCTTGTTGATACCAATCATCATCTCGTAAATGTCAAATACTCCGTTAACGATTTGTATACCGAACCCCTTGATGTGCCTCCCATGGATTATCGAAGTTTCAAATTGTTCCAATGGGCCATTCCTTTGAAAACCAATAACCGATTGGCAGGATTTATTCTACTGGATAAAATGCCCATGGATATGCAGGCAAGACGTTCTGGAACTCTATACAATTTTGTTGTTGATCAAATTGCAGTCTTGCTTGAAAAGCGGAAACTTTATCATCGTATCCAACTGGAAGCGCGGAAACAGGAAGCCCTGACCCTTATTGCCACGAAAATGGCAGCAACACGGAATACAACCAGCATCTTCAATTTGTTGCTAGATGAAGTAAACGCCATTGTCCCCTTTGATGCTTGCGGTGTCTTTCTGGCTTCCTCAGAGGGTGTGAATATTGAAAAATTTCTCCAACGGGGATATGATATCCGTCGCCTAAATCCTTTGAAATTAAAAATTGGCAGGGGTATCGTAGGTAGATGTATTGCCTCGAAGAAACCCATTTCCATCCCCGATGTTCGCCGAGAAAAGGATTATTTGTCTGGAAGAACAGACTCCCGTTCCGAATTGTGTGTGCCCATCGCCGGAGGTTCTATTATTTATGGTGCCATGAATTTGGAATCCAATCGTGTTGCCGCTTTTAGCGAGGATGATCTTGATTTTCTGCAGACCATAGCAACCCAGGCCGGTGTGTTGATGGAACGTTATAAAATCGACAAGCACGTCAATATGCAGAGTGGTTTAAGTGAGGATATGGCGAAAGCTGAGAGTATTCAGAAATCATTGCTTCCCAATCAAATTCCCACCCATGATGAAGTTTCATTTGATCTTAGATATATTCCCTGTCGGCAAATTAGTGGGGATTTTTATGATCTCTCCAACAAGACCGAGGATGTCTTTAATATTGGCATTGGGGATGTAGTTGGTAAAGGGATCTCCGGAGCCCTCATCATGTCAAATTTTTATGCGGCATATCTGAACGAAGCTCAAAAGAACCTTCCTCTAGCAACCATGATGAGCAACCTGAACAAATATTTAACCAATGAAACTGAGCTGGATGAACAGATCACCTTTTTCCTCTCCAAGATGGATGTTGATGAGGGGGTAGTCCGATATGTGAATGCTGGGCATCCTGCACCACTCATCTTTCACGAAGGTGGAAGTATTGATCGTCTGGAAAGCGGGGGACCGTTATTAGGCTTTGATCCTGATTTTACTTACGAAATGGGTGAGGTTCCGCTGAGGAGTGGAGATTTATTACTCTTGTACACTGACGGTGTAACTGAGACGGTGGGAAGTGCCGGTCAATTGTTGGATGAAAGTGGTCTCATCAATGCAGTACAAAGCCATCTGGATCAAAACGTTTCCCTAATTGCTAGTCTTCTGGAAGAGAAGCTGGGCAAATTTAATCGCAAATCTTCCTTTGAAGATGATGTCACATTCATTGTAGGCCGTTATTCTGGCATCCCTGCAGAAGTGGAAGAAGGAACCAGTTAAGGCTTAAGAAATAGTCCCCATTGCTATACCCATCACATCTACCCCAATTCGTTATTGATGACCAACTCGGAGAGCTAAAAAATGTCTTGCGAATCCTCCAAATATAGAGATTTTTGGACGCTCAATAATTGAGCCGAAATTTTATTATTTATGCTTCTCTGGATCATACAAAAAACCAGTATTCATACCATATCTCGTGGTATGAATAATTTAATTATATACGCTTAACAATATCGAGGAGTTGAGAATGAAAGACTATTTGACAAAGGATATCCGAAACGTTGCCATTGTCGGCCACGCTTCGTCAGGTAAGACCGCCTTGACTGAAGCTATGCTGTACTCTGCAGGATTAACCACACGGATGGGGACCATTGCAGAGGGGAACACCAAATCTGACTATCGTCCAGAAGAGATTGAACGTCAGTGTTCAGTAGGTACATCTTTGATGGCTATTGAATGGCAGGAAACAAAATTAAACATTTTAGATACCCCAGGATTTACAGATTTTGTTGGTGACGCACTGAGTGCAGTGAGAGTCGCCGATACCAGTCTCATTGTTGTTGATGGAACTCACGGTCCCGAAATGGGCACCGAAAACATGTGGAATTATAGTCATGATTACCACATTCCCCGTACTTTTGTAGTTACCGGACTGGATAAAGAACATTCTGATTTTCACAAAGCTTTTGATCGTATCAAGGATAGCTATGGCAATCATGTCACCGCCTTGCAGCTACCTGTCAATGAGGGCATCGGGTTTAATAAGATTGTAGATATCATTCGCAAGAAGACACTAGTATTCAAAGATGATAGTGGCAAATACACCATGGAAGATCTGCCCGATTCAGTTGTTGATGAAGTAGAGACCATGTACACTGAGCTGGTAGAACAGGTGGCAGAATCAGATGAAGCCTTGATGGAAAAATATTTTGATCAGGGTGAATTGTCAGAAGATGATTTACGTCATGGTTTGCGTGAAGCCATTATACATAAACAAATCTTTCCTGTATTCTGTACAGCCTCCATCCCAAATGTGGGTGCTTCACGTCTCATGGAATTGATTCAGAAGTATTACCCCTCACCAGCAGACATGCCGGCTGCCACAGCAGAAGACGGTACTGAATTACATGCGGATGATCCCAAAGAAACAGCCGCTCTGATCTTTAAGACCATGAGTGAAGCTCACGTAGGTGAATTGAGTCTTTTTCGGGTCTATTCCGGGCAGATTACTTCAGGTATGGATTTAGCCAACCCCAACAGAAGTGGTACTGAGCGTCTTGGTCATGTCTATTCCATTAATGGTCATGATAGAGATGAAGTTCATGCTATTAATGCTGGCGATATTGGCGCGACCGTAAAACTAAAAATATCCCATACTGGTGATACGCTTTCGCATCCAAAAAATCCTGTGACCCTAAAGGCCACAGAATTTCCAGGACCAAATATCCAGTTTGCCGTGATTTCTCTAGTGAAGGGTGAAGAAGATAAGATTAGTTCTGGTTTGACCCTGCTGCATGAGGAAGATCCAACTCTGCTCTATGAAGTTGATTCGGAACTTCATCAAACTGTCCTCTCCGGGCAAGGCGAATTGCAAATTAATGTAGCTTTTGAAAAACTGAAAGAGCGCTTCAAAGTTCAGATTGAGTTGGTTGAACCCAAGATCGCTTACCGTGAAACCATCAAGGGCACCGCTGAGGCGAGATATCGTCATAAGAAACAGTCAGGTGGTGCTGGTCAGTTTGCTGAAGTCATGCTCAGAGTAGCTCCATTGCCACGAGGCGAGGGAATCGTTTTTGAAATGACTCTGGTTGGGCAAAATGTGGATCGTGTTTTTGTACCGTCTGTGGAAAAGGGAATTATGGCTGCCTCCCAAGAAGGCTTCATAGCTGGTTTCCCCATCGTAGACGTCAAAGCAACTTTCTATGATGGAAAAATGCATCCTGTTGATTCCAAGGATATTGCATTTCAGATTGCCGGAAAAGGGGCATTCCGCGATGCATGTAAGCAGGCAAAACCAACCCTGTTAGAACCCATCTTTGATGTTGAAGTTCGTGTTCCTGAAGATTACATGGGTGATGTTATGGGTGATTTGACTGCCAAGCGTGGTCGCATTCTGGGAATGGATGCCGAAGGACATTATCAGGTGCTTAAGGCTAAAATTCCCCATGCAAATCTCTTTAAATATGCTTCAACTCTGCGTTCCTTGACTCAGGGGAAAGCTTCTCATAAGCAGAAATTCTCACATTATGCTGAGTTGCCCAAGGAAGAAGAGACCAAGCTGATTGCTGCGCTTGAAGCTGCAAAAGAAGAGGAATAAACATAGCTGATCACATGATTTTAAAAGTGTGATCAATTGAATATCGAAGAGCCGGAGCGTCCCTGAGAAATAGAGACATCCGGCTCTTCTTAACTTTGGAGTCATTATGGATAAAATGTGGGCACCCTGGCGTATGGAATACATCAAGTCCATCAAGCAGGAGGGCTGCATATTTTGCGATAAACCGCAAAATAAAACAGATCGTGAAGACCTGCTCCTGTATCGTGGTGAGAGTTGTTGTATTTTGATGAATTTGTATCCTTACAACAACGGTCATATCATGATTGCTCCTTACGAACACACACACCTCATGGAATCTTTACCAGCCAGTACCTTAACTGAGATTATGCAGCTCGCTCAGGAGAGCATGAAGATTCTCCGTGAGGAATTCAGGGCTGAGGGATTTAATCTTGGTTTGAATGAAGGTGCTATAGCTGGTGCAGGTATTGCTGAACATATCCATTTTCATATTGTACCTCGTTGGGCAGGGGATACCAATTTTATGCCTGTTACCGGACATGCCAAGGTCCTGGTACAGGGGTTGAAAGAGTCATATGACGTCTTAAAACCACATTTTGAAAAAATCACCTTGTAAGCAGTTGACAGCCTATATGGCGAAGTTTATATTCGCGAGCTTTTTAGGACATTCCGGAGTAGCTCAACGGTAGAGCGGGTGACTGTTAATCACTAGGTTGGGAGTTCAAATCTCTCCTCCGGAGCAAATAAAAAAAGGGTTCCCATCGGGAGCCCTTTTTTATTTTGCTGAGGCGATGAGTTGAATGAACACAGTGCGAAGCTCGGGAGTTCAACCGAAGTGAGCTGCCAGTGGCAGATCACGAAGGAAGCCGAGGACGGAGTCCGCAGGCAAATCTCTCCTCCGGAGCAAAAGCAAAAACCCTCCCTTGCGGAGGGTTTTTGCTTTTACTGAGGTGATGAGTTGGAAGGACCAACAAATAATGCCTTAATTCTCCCGTTTAACCCTTTACAATATCACTACCTTAGACTTATCTTGGAGCCTTATAAATAACTGAATCGGTTACGGGGGCGGATCTGAATAGTTATAGCTATAAAGTAGTTAGAATTATCATGCTACTTCTATGCTCGTTGGCACCATTGTCAGGTCAAGATGAGCAACTCCATTTCGAACATATTACGGTGGACGATGGCTTATCGGGAAAATATGCCGTTGTGAACGTCCAGGATGATCAGGGTTTCCTCTGGATATCATCAAACGGTCTGCTTAGGTATGATGGCTATACTTTCAAATCCTTTCAACATGAACCCGATGATCCAAATAGCATTAGTTCATCAGATATAACTAACACGTCCGAGGCCATTCTCTATTCAAATTTTCAGGGTAATCATGAATTGTGGATATGCACAGGTAAGGGTCTGAGTTGCCTTGATCTGGAAACTGAGAAATTCACAAACTATTATTACGATATCGGTGATACCACCCATTGGATGGCACGAATCTATGAAGACAAGTTGGGAGAACTCTGGGTTAATATCACCTTTGGTGGCTTTTTCCATTTCAACCGTGCCACTGGTGAGTTCACTCAATATTTGGACAATTGGATTGGCCGCCGCTGGTTATATGAAAACGAAGACGACACCTTATGGATGTGTGCTAGTGGAGGAAAATTCAGTTATTTTGATCGTGATTTAAAAGAGTTCATACCATCTGAAGACCATACCGATCCCCTCTGTCAACTCTGCGAGGGAGGAGCAAGCAAAATCCTTGTAGATAATTATAAACAGATATGGGGTTATGGAAGGGGATTGGGAAGATATAATACAGCCAGTAACGATCTTTTCATTTTTCCTGATGATACAGTGGATTCTTTTAGTTTTGCTCAAACTCCCATCACATACATCTATGAGGCTAATAGCGGGAACATTTGGGGGAATATTAAAAACTTTGGATTAATAGTTTATGACCGTCAGATTGACAAAATCATCAGGTATCCATATGATCCAACAAATGGAACAGGTATCAACACTAATTTCCTGTACGGTGGATTAATTGATAATTCAGATGTAATTTGGGTTGGGGGAGCAAAAGGTCTGAATAAATGGACATATCAAAAGGAGCAATTTCACCTACTAAGAGGTTTACCTGAACAATCATTTGCTACTGCTGATGATAACAGATTTGCTCTCTTGGTAAGTTCGGATGATGACATTTGGTATGCTGTTTCAAATGGACTCATCCGGTTGGATGCTGAATCCACTCAAAAATCTGAATACAATCAAGTAATCAATTTTTCGAAGAGTAGTAAAATCAACCTCATCCAAGACTTGGCCGAGGATACATTCGGTTACATCTGGGCTGTAACTACAAGGGATATATTCAAGATAGATACTGGTTCTGGTAAAATATTATTGGACACCAAATACCCATTTCCACAATCTCAGGTGGGTGATGCAACTATACAGTGTGTTCTAGCTGATCGAGAGGGGCGAGTCTGGATCGGGGCACGTTGGCAAATGCATGAGATCAATCCACTTGATGGTACTCCTCTTGGGCAGTATTTGCCGGAGGGTACAGCAGTACGCACACTCTACCAAGATGTAGAAGGCTTAATCTGGGTTGGTAGCTGGCGCAATGGCTTGTACATATTTGATCCTTTCTTGGGGACTTGGAAAAAGCCACAGTTTTCCAGTGAGGGTGATGTGGGACTTCGAGGTGTTTGTGTCTCAGCAATCACTGAGAGCGTACTTGGAAATTACTGGATTGGCACTGAATCTGGATTGACCAGATTGGTGAAAAACCAGGCATTACCTGGGCTTTACGATTGTACCAATTTTACCATGGCTAAGGGATTAGCCAGCGATGTTATTAATTCGGTTGTACAAGATAAACAGGGTGATCTATGGATGGGGACAGACAAAGGGTTGGTGAGATTTGATCTTGACGCCGAATCCTTTCGCAATTACGATAAATCTGACGGATTGGCTGCGAACAGTTTTGCACGCAACTCGGCAGCAATAACGAAACGTGGTGAACTGTTTTTTGGATCTGACAATGGCATAACCTGGTTCCATCCAGACAGTATTAAAAACAATCCCAACATTCCACCAATCGTTCTCACCGACTTCCAATTGTTCAGTCAATCGGTACAAATAGACTCGGCATTTTCAGAAAGCAGGGAATATGGATTCTATCTTCCAAAAATCATTTCTCGGCTTGATGCCATCGAATTGAGCTATCTGGATAATGTGTTTTCGATTGAATTTGCCGCTCTGGATTATCGAAATCCCTTGAAGAACAAATATGCCTACAAAATGGAAGGATTTAATGAAGATTGGACCTATACCAACGCTACAAGCCGCATAGCTACTTATACCAACCTTGATCCCGGTGATTATGTTTTCCACGTCAAAGGATCAAACAATGATGGCTTGTGGAACGAAGAAGGTGTGTCTCTTCACATCACAATCACACCACCCTGGTGGAAGTCTGACATGGCCTATTTCGGATATTTGATTTTAATAATTACCGTGGTAACGATAATTTATCGCATCCGACTCGCTCGACTTCGGCTACAGTATCAAGCTGAAGTGGATCATCTTGAAGCGGAGCGTTATGCAGAGATGGATCAACTAAAGTCCCGTTTCTTTGCCAATATCTCCCACGAATTCAGAACCCCCTTAACCCTTATCCTGGGACCCATCGGCAAAATGTTAGCCAGGGTCAAAGATACTGAATCGATGCAGGATCTGAATCTTATGCAGCGTCAGGCTAAACGGTTGTTAGAGTTGGTTACCCAGCTTCTGGATCTCTCCAAACTGGAGGCGGGCAGAATGAAGATACAGGCTAGCAAGCGCAATATTGTTCCCCTGCTAAAAGGTCTGACTTTGTCTTTTGCCTCACTGGCCGAGCGCGACAAAATCACCCTCACATTTAATAGTGATTTGGAAGATATTCCAGTCTACGTGGATAAAGATGCTATAACCAAAATCATCAATAATTTATTAAGCAACGCTTTCAAGTTTACTAGATATGAGGGATCAATTCAGGTTGATGTCACTGCTACCGACAAATCAGTTCTTTACAGTGTAGGAGAAATCTGCATCGCCATTACAGACAATGGTGTCGGTATTCCTGCTGAACGGCTGAATAAAATATTTGACCGTTTCTATCAGGTCGATAATAGTGAGACCCGGGAGCGGGAAGGGACTGGAATTGGTCTGGCTCTTACGCGTGAGCTGGTAGAGCTACACAAAGGTTCAATTGGGGTCATCAGCGATGAAGGTCAAGGAACTACATTCACAATTTGCTTACCTCTAGGGAAAGCTCATTTCTCAAACACTGAAATTGATGAATCAGAAATGAATGATGGAGATGACACCCCGGTGGATCAGATTCCAGTAAACGAATCTACCCAATCCATAGCTCAGAGGGCTATCGACGAATCACGACCGGTTTTACTCATAGTTGAAGACAATGCTGATGTGCGGGGATTTATTCGATCCTACTTGGACAATGATTACACTTGTCATGAAGCTATTGACGGTGAAAATGGATTGGAACAGGGACTGGATTTAATCCCAGACCTGATTGTTTCAGATGTTATGATGCCCAAAATGGATGGTGTAGAATTCTGTAAGCGCATCAAAACCGATGAACGAACCAGTCATATTCCAGTTATTCTGCTCACTGCCAAGGCAGATTTGGAAAGCAAGCTGGAAGGCTTGGAAACTGGTGCTGACGATTATCTCACCAAGCCTTTTGAAGCAAAAGAGCTATTAATTCGGATCAGGAATCTCATAGAGCAAAGAGAGTTGCTCCGCGTACAATTCCGACACGATCCTCACCTGATTCCTGCTAATCTCAAATTGTCCTCAATGGATAAACAGTTTATGGAAAAGGTTCTCGATATCATTGGTAAACATTTAGCTGATTTTGAATTCAATGTGGAGTCACTCTCTAAGAAAATCTTCATGAGCCGGCAGCATCTAAACCGTAAAATAAAGGCTCTTACGGATCGTACTGCGACAGAATTCATTCGTTCAATCCGTCTTAAAAATGCTGCACTTATCTTAGATAATCACCAATCGACAGTGACTCAAGTTGCTTATCAAACGGGTTTCTCCAGTCTATCTTTCTTCGCTAAAGCCTTTCAAGAGGAATTCGGTAAAACACCATCAGCCTATTTGGCCGACCAAAAAGTTGATGATCAAGAACATTGAATAATGTTTTCCAATCATGATTGACCTGTGTCTCGTAACTTCTGAATTGTAACCCCAAGTTCCACAATCCACCTAAATGTTCCATATGAGCTAAAGAATGTTCCATACGTGTTAGCATCAATGCTTCAAAGCCCTTAAAATCCAACAACGCAAAAAAGGAGGAGGTGCATATGCAACGCATACTTTCATACCTAATAATGATTTTGATAACTTCAACTCTTTTGGCACAAACAGAATGGGTGAAGTACGATGGTAATCCAGTTATGACAGTTGGTAGCAATGGGTCATGGGACGATGATTATTTGCTCTATCCCTGTGTCATATACAATGGATCAGAGTATGAGATGTGGTATGCTGGAGATAATGGCTCCGGTAGCGATCAGATCGGCCATGCTACCTCTGATGATGGGATCGATTGGGTCAAGGATGATGATAATCCTGCTCTAACAGGGTCTCCTGGTGAATGGGATGCCACTGGTGTGCAGGCATCCAGCATCCTGTTTGATGGGAGCAGCTACCAAATGTGGTATCATGGGATAGATGCAGGCGATGTGCATGGCATCGGCTATGCTACTTCTTATGATGGGGTCATTTGGGTCAAATATTCTAACAATCCTGTCATGGTTCTATCTCAGACCTGGGAGGGAAACGAAGTGATCACGGGTCCTTCAGTCCTGTTTGACGGTACAACATATGAAATGTGGTATTTTGCTAATCTTAATAATCTAGGTATTGGCTACGCGACCTCTGATGATGGGATCAATTGGAATAAATATGAGAACAACCCTGTCTTTACAGGCACACCTGGAGAATGGGACCTTTTTGCCGTAAAACCGGAAGTAATTTTTGCCAACAATTTATATCATATGTGGTATACTGGAGCCACACAGGCAAGTCCTGCAAGTGGAACCTGGCACAAAGGCTACGCAACGTCTGATGATGGAATCAATTGGACTAGATATGCGGACAACCCGGTCCTGATGTGTGGTCCTGAGGCTTATGATAGTCTAGGTATATGGGAATCTTCTGCCATCTATGAAGATGGTGTTTTTCATTTGTGGTATGCAGGGCGACCCTCTTCCAATTCTACCATTAATTATGCCACCTCAAGTACAGTATCAGTTAAGAACACAGATATAGTAAACCCGAATCAGTTTCAATTATATCAGAATTATCCAAATCCCTTCAATCCTACGACCAGTATTAGATACGAATTGCCCGTAGAGTCAAATGTTCGTTTGACTGTTTTCGATATCCATGGTCGACAGATCACTATCTTGAGTAACAGGGTTCAACCAGCAGGTAATTATACAGCACAATGGAATGGTATAGATATTTCAGGCAATCTCGTAAGCACTGGTATGTATATCTGTCGTTTTCAAGCTGGGTCACATAGCAAGACTATTAAAATGGTATATTTGAAATAAATCTGATAGCACAGCTAAACAAATCATCCAGGAAATTCCTGGATGATTTGTTTCAAGACCCTGTCGAGAGACCTGATATATAATAAGAGTTATTCCTCGGAGAAGCTGACTTTATTATACCAGACTGCTAATGTCCGCCCTCAATTTTGTAGTCTAATTCACCGGCCTTTATGGCAATTGTCAGCTGGTTTTCTTCAGGAGGCAGGGGACAGGTTGCGTATGGTGAAAAAGCACAGGGCATGTTATATGATTTATTGAAATCAATAAATGTTTTTCCATCTTTATCAACGGCAGGAATCACAAGAAATCTCCCTGCACCATAGGTACTTAAACCATTGGTAGCATCTCCAAAAATAATGAAGTAGTTCTCATCACCAGGATCAGCAAGTGGAGTTAGCCTGAGCGCTTTTCCATTTATTTCAAAATGTAGGATACCTGGGGTAGAGCCGGGACTGGTGTCGCCGAGAACATTCACAATATCAACTGTCCTGAGGGTGTCGAAAGTTTCCAGCGTGGCAGGAACTCTCCAGCTGCTATCGATGGGAAATAATTCCGTTGGCACGAAGTTCACATAATTGGGGTGTTGGGAATCTCTAAGACGAACACCGACACGATCACCCCTCTGAATGATGTACCAGCTGAGATTATCCCAGGTGAGAATATCTGGTTCACCATCGCTATCCTTTTTAAGATCACTTTTAGTGATAAGCGAGTCGTGGAGGAAAATATGAATGCCATCAGCCACATTGATTGATACACTATCACCCTCCAAATGCAAAACACCCATGTAGTCTGGAACGCTTTCACCAGGATATACGAGATCATTCTCAATATCACTCCCAAATAGATTGTCGCCATTTTCCAGCCAGAAGAGACCTGATAGGGTAAGCCAACCCGTGGGTTGGTTGAGTCGTTCGTTTCTGGTTTGATGCCAGATACCGATCTGTTTTTCGTATTCAATTATTTTCCCTGCTGGGGCAGGTGGCGTTGTGACGCAGGCAGATAGGAAAAATAAAATTGACAGTAGATATAATTGAATTCTCATGAATGCTCCATTGTGTATTTATCAACAACTTCAGGTGGGAAAATAATTTATTCTGCTATCGAGACAATCAACTTCAATAGATAAACATCAACTGGGGGTAGGAAGTCACCAGTACTTTTTTTGACACATATTGCATGACCAACCCATTAAATGTTCCATATAGGATAGTTTTGGTTCCATCTGTGACAGTATTTCTTCACGTTGTGGGTTAATCTTATGGGAAGTTTTACGAAGAAATCAGAGTTTTAGGAATGACTCTAAGGGGAGTTTTATTAATTACCAATTATGTAACTCTTTGATGACAGCAGATTTATTTTAGATTCATTCTACCAGGCAGTACAATTGGCTCTATATTTTTCTGACTTCGGTCTAAATACAAAATTCTGAATTGAGCTTCGGCTTAAATAGATTTAAAAGTTGAAATGCAATTATCTGAGAGGTCAACCTCTCTAATCCCGACATCATACATGAGGAGGTCTCATGGGAAAACCTGGAAAACTGTTTGTTATAATTCTGACTGTCAGTGGACTGTTCTCTTGCTCCGTCCAGAAAATGGCAATCAACTCCGTGGCGGATGCAATGTCGGGATCAACTTCAGGTGTATTTGCCTCAGATGATTTACCTGAGTTTGTAGCCGAGGCAGTCCCCTTTGGACTCAAGTTGAATGAAGCCCTGCTGGAACAAACACCTGAGCATAAGGGATTACTCCTGGCTCTCGCTTCGGGATATGCTCAATACTCCTATGCTTTTGTGCAACTCCCCGCTGATACATTGACCCCCTGGAATTCAAAACGGTCCAAGGAATTAAAATCATACGCAAAGAAATTGTATCTCCGTAGTCGCTATTATGCCTTCCGGGCCATGGAAGTCGATTCACCCGGTTTTAAAATGAGAATCTTTGAGCAACCTGAGGTCGTACTGGCTCAAATGACAGTTGAAGATGTGCCCACACTCTACTGGCTAGGACTCTCCTGGGTAGGAGCCATTTCCATTACCATGACAGATCTGAGCTTATTGGCTGAGCTGCAATATGCTGAGAAGGTTCTTCTGAGATGTCTTGAATTAGATGAGAGCTATGGGGAGGGAGCTCTCCATGAATTCTTTGTAACATATGATGGTAGCAGGAGTGAAGCCATGGGCGGAGGTGCTGAAAAAGCAAGAGCCCACTATGTCCGTGCTTTGGAATTAACCGAGGGCAGGAAGGCAAGTCCACATGTTGCACTGGCTACCACCGTCGCCATACAAAACCAGGATCTTGAAGCTTACCGAGGTTTGCTGAGTCAAGCGCTGGCTATTGATGTCAATGCCTATCCTCAGTACAAGCTTGAAAACACGATTGCCCAGAGAAAAGCCCATTGGTATCTCAAAAATGAAGGTGACTACTTTTTGATTGATGAAGAAGATGAAGAGGATGATTAATATGCGAATCAACAGAGCTGTCTTAGCGATTACAATGATGACAACCCTGGTCTGGTCACAGACAGTAAAACTAGGCTCATTAGCACCTGTGAATTCGCCCTGGCATGAAACCATGTTAACGCTGGGAGAGGATTGGTCCAAAATTTCTGACGGTGAGATAAAAATGAAACTGTACGCCGGTGGCATTCTTGGAGATGAAGCTGATATGGTTCGCAAAATGCGAATTGGACAATTGCACGCCGCTGCCCTCACCATCGAAGGACTAATGTACATCATCCCTGAAATGGATGTATTACGCATGCCAATGATGATTCAAACTGATGCCGAACTCAACCATGTCCGTGATGAGTTATCTGAATATTTGATTGATTTACTGGAGAAACGGGGTTTTATACTCCTATCCTGGAGCGATGCAGGTTGGGCCCGTCTCTTTACCAATGCGCCAGTGATTTATCCTGAAGATCTCAATAAAACGAATCAGATCATTTTTATCTGGGCCGGGGGCTCAGGCAAACGAGGTTGGATGGATGCCGGGTATAATGCAGTTGAAGTCGCAGCACCAGATATATTTATGTCACTTCAAACGGGTCTCATCACGACTCTGACCACAACTCCCATCATCGCACTGAGCTATCAGTGGTTCCCAGCAGTTCCTTTTGTTACTGATTTGAAAGCGGGTCCTTTGCCTGGCGCGATCATTATTACCAAGAAAAAGTGGAATAAAATCTCTAAAGAATTGCATGCACCGCTTTTGAAAAAGTCTGGGGAACGAGGGTTGGCACTTTCCAAAGAAGTTGTAGGTCTTGAAATAGAGGCCATGAAAGTCATGCAGGAAAATGGACTCACTTTAACTCCCGCTCCTGAAGATGCGAGAGCTGCGTGGTTAGAAATGGTGGAGACCCATATGTACCCTGAGATCTTTGAGAAGGAAGTACCGGAGGAACTCTATCTACAAGTGAAGGGTATTCTGGAAGCGTTTCGCAGCAAACCAAAAGAATAGGTCATTATGAAATTCTGGTCACGTGCTAATGGATATATTGCCAATGTAGAGAACATTGTTCTCGCTCTATGTCTATTCCTCATGGCCGCATTTCCAGTTCTGGAGATTATTTCCCGCACCATTGGGGCCTTCGGGATATCAGGATCCACGGATTACACTCGTCATCTCACACTTATCGTTGGTCTCCTGGGCGCGATTATTACGAGTCGTGAGGGGAGCCATTTAAGCATCAATGCAGTGATGGAATATATCCCTCCCCACATTCGCTCTGAAATGATAGCATTTGTCAAGGGGGTCACCATCGCAGTGTGCATTGGTTTGACCTATGCTGGTATCTACTTTGTACAGGTAGAATATTATTCCCCCACGATGGTGGGTCAGACAATACCCATCTGGATGGTCCTTGTCATTATTCCTGTGGGTTATCTGGGTGTGGCCTTGAGAGAACTCACAAACATCGGTAACCTTCGAACGCGTTTTATTGCCTTAGGTGTGGCAAGTATACTCTCCATTTTTGCCTGGTGGGCATCTCCTGAATTATTGTCTAGTCTTATTATTCCAATCGTGATTGGTTTTCTGGCAGCCTCAATATTCGGTCTACCCATTTTCGCCTGGATCGGGGGGATTGCCCTTGTGCTTTTTTTAGCTGAAGATATTTCTATCGCAGCCATCTCTGTGGAAACCTACCGCATAGTGGCTTCACCTGTTTTGCCCACCATACCTCTCTTCACGTTGGCTGGATACATGTTGGCTGAAGGGGGCGCCAGCAAACGGATAGTGGAATTATTCAAGCATTTGTTGGGATGGCTCCCGGCTGGACCAGCCATAGCTACCGCATTTGTGTGTACATTTTTCACCACATTTACAGGCGCTTCTGGGGTCACAATATTAGCCGTGGGTGGGCTGTTATTACCCGTACTCCTGGCATCAGGATTTAATAAAAGCTTTGCGGTTGGTCTGGTCACAGCCACTGGCAGTCTCGGTTTGCTTTTTCCACCTGCTTTACCCATCATTTTTTACGGTGTCATTTCCCACACACCCATAAATCAACTTTTTCTCGCAGGAGTGGTACCAGGTCTGCTGCTTCTGGCTGCCGTTTCCATATATGCCTGGTATAGAAGTTCCAACATGAACATCAAAAAACTTCCCTTCAATAAAAAAGCTGCCTGGCAGGCCATTATGCATGCCAAATGGGAAATATTGATTCCGGTTATTGCTCTGGGAGGCATTTTTAGCGGCATCATGACTCTGGTTGAGACTGCAGCTGTAGTAGTTGTATACATCCTGATCATTGGTGTGCTTGTGCACAGGGATATACGAATCCGGGGACATCTACTAGGTATCACTGTGAAGAGTGCTACCCTTCTGGGAGGTATTCTCATAATCCTGAGTGTGTCGATGGGCTTTACCAACTATCTGGTGGATGCCGAGATTCCAACTCGAGCGAGTGAGTGGGTGGCAGCCAATATCGATAGCAAAATTACTTTTCTGCTCTTCCTCAATCTATTCTTGCTCATTGTGGGTTGCCTCATGGATATTTTCTCTGCCATCATGGTAGTGGTACCCATTATCATTCCCATGGCAGCCGTCTTTGGAGTGCACCCCCTACATCTTGGTATCATTTTTCTGGCCAACCTGGAACTTGGTTATCTTACTCCCCCTGTGGGGATGAATCTCTTCCTCTCAGCTATTCGTTTCGAACGACCTTTACCCCAGGTGTATAAGGACACTCTGCCCTTTTTCATTCTACTTCTGGTGATGGTCCTTGTCATCACGTATGTACCTGGGTTGGTGCTCTGGTTGCCCGGGGCCAATTAATCAATCGAACTTTCAACTGGACCATTCCTGCCTCTGAAGAATGATAGGGATTTGAAACAATTCACCACAATAAACCGATAATGAAACCACAGAACCACTCAGAAAATGCCATACTGAATGGCTTGAGAGGTTTGTCTGTGATGATGATTCTTACTTATCATTGTTTCATGCTCCCTGTGTTGGTGCATTACAGAAATAAACCTGAATTGCTCCACCAATACCTGGCTGGGATTCCGAATTTTCTACAATTTATTTTTGGTTTTGACAAGGCAGTCGACATATTTTTTATACTGAGCGCTTATCTCTTATGCAATCAATTGCTGAAGGAACTCAATGCAACTTCTCGGATCAATTTCAGATTTTTTTATATCAGAAGAGCGTTCAGAATTATGCCTATCTTTCTATTGGCTCTTTTTCTCTATTCAATCTTTGAAACAGACCTATATCCAAAATTAATTCATAATCTTCTCTTCATTGATAATTTCTATCATGACTCCATTGTCAAGGTAGGGTGGAGTCTATCCATTGAAGTTCAATTCTATGCAATGCTTCCATTTATTCTTCTCTTCCTTTATAAATTTAAAAACTATAGGGGCTTCATACTCGGTATTCTATTCCTAACCTCTCTGGCTATTCGTTATTTTATCTGTCTCGGCCATCCTGAATTGACTAGTGTGACTTGGATCGAACTGCTGAAAAATCCAGACCATGTTTTTGATGCAATGACTAAAATATACACTCCAAGCCATGCTCGTTTTGGACCCCTGATTTTGGGGATGGGCTGGGCTTTCCTGGATAACAATAAGAGGATGATTGAAAGATTAAAACAAATTCCAGTAGGGGTTAACTGGATTATTTTGGGGTTATCGGTCTCATTGATAATTCTGACCTTACAGTTCCCTGCCTACCGAATGGATTCATGGGTTTATGAGTATTTCGGTACGGAAATAAACATTTGGTGGCTCACGCTACATCGTAACCTTTTTGGAGTAGCAGTAATGGGCTTGGTAATTCTTCTGAATTATAAAATAGTACCAGGAAATGCTGGGAGATATCTTTCAGGGTTATTATCCCACAGATTCTGGCGTATCCCGGCCAGGTTATCATTCCCCATGTATTTATTCCAATTTCCCATCATATTTGTATCAAGTTTGATCTTATTCTGGACGACTGATTACACATCCATATCACATTTTAGATTAACAGATATATTTTACATTTTTGTGATCGCCACATCGATAACTGTAACCATTTCTATACTATTGCACAGATTTATAGAAATGCCTATGATTCGAATAGGAAAATCTTTAACGGACGGGACATAAATTAAAAAGGAGCCATCTGATAATAGATGACTCCTTCTTTATAATCGGTAGTTACCAAAGAGGACGTATATTTAGGCAACTACCTCCGCTGTATTATATTTTTCCATTACTTCATGTAAGCGATAAGCCTGGAGCATAAAGGTCTCCAGCCTGGCTTCGATGACCTGAGGGAAGGGATTTCCATCACTTTCAACGGCCAGGAAGGGCAAGTGGGATACTTCTTCCATCACAGTTTTTGTCATGTCATCATGACGGTGTTTCAGGATATGCTCCTTGCCCATTTTATTGTTTAGTACCGCTTCGCTCAGTCTATTCGGCATACAACCGAAAGGACCAATAGCGATGGCTCCACAAAACTCAGTTCCCACTTCAGCCAAAGGACCACCAGTAGTAACTACTGCTTCTCCAGGGAGTTTTGGTGAGATATAGGGTTTAGAAGCTTCGATGACATGATCGATATTGATAATCCTTTTGATATACCAGCCAGATGTTTCCATGATGGTCTTGATGGAACGTTCTCCACGGGACATGATGGAGTTCTTCAGTCTAGTTTTCATTCTGGTCATTCCACTAGCACCAAACATATGCTCTTTGTTCATTACGAGCCAATCAACGTAGTGGACCCACTCATGTAGTGGAGCTACATGCGAAACAATGCCGTTTTGGGCCATACGCTCCGGTAGCCACCGTCTTGAAATACCATCCTTGCGGACGTATATTTCTCCAACAATTAGTACATGGGGGAGGGTATGAAGATCTTTAATTTGCTCTATTTGCTGAAGATCACTAGCAGCTTTTTTGATGGCTTCAAAGAACGTCTTTTTGCCACCCTCAAGTCCGGTTAGAACCTCTCTCCAAATTTCGTTTAATCTGGCAATGCCCTGCTCTGGATCTTTTGCATTTACCAGCATGGCATGACGCATATCCTCAAAAATATCTGAGACAACCACACCATAATATACCATGAGGGTGGTTCGTTGTCCCAAACCACCATAGCCATCTGAACTCGATGTAGAGAGAAAGGCTACGTTTTTAAATTTCTGTTTTACAACCAAATCCCGCATGAAATCCTGATATTGACCAAAACGACAGGGACCGTTTGCTGTGGGATAAAAGAAAACCGTTATTTCGTCGTCTGGTCTTTCATCTTCCAGATAATGAATATAGCCACCTGTGGTGAGCTGGAGCGGGAGACATTCCTTACAGGATGAATTACCACGACCGGTCTTGAGTTCCTCCTCATTCGGGGGACGTAGCGTGTGACTGTTTATCCCTCGACTGGTGAATGCGGCCGCAATTGCAGGTGAACCATATTCACTCATGGAAGCAAAAACTACTTTAACTCGCTTGTCAAAAAGAGAAACTTCTTCACCATCTGAAGTGGTGATTATGAAATTGCCATCTTCAAAGCGTGATTCAGCCTTGACGAAGTCATCTTGCTCTTCTTCAGGTGTATCTCCCCGGCTTTTTAAAATCCGATATCGAGCCACAATATCAAGGAAGGCTTCAATACGGGTTTCAAGCCCGGCGTCAGCAGTATGATTGTCAAGTTCCAGAGTCAATGAGGGTTTGGTACCCATAATGCTACGGAAATATCCAACAACAAATGAATCGGGTCCGCAGGAGAAATTGGTTATAAACGTACCAAATAGTTGAGGATGTGCCTCTACGATTGCTGCACCCTTGAGGTTTATCTGACCCATGCTCCAATACATATGATCACGAATTTCAGCCTCTTTCAGATCGAGGAAATCAACAGGGATCAATTTATATCCCCTGGATGCAAATTTATGAGGAATTCCTTTATTGGCTTCGGGCATGAAAGCATTATAAGGTCGCCCGAATAGCACGATCCCCACTTGATCTGGATCCTGCTCCAACTCTTCGAGAGTCGACTTGCCCATCTCCAGCATCTCAGCATGCATGGCTTCTTGAATCACCATTGCTTTTTGGTAGGCTTTTTGAAGTCGGCTTTTTGATATCCCAAGTTGTTTTCCTAATGACTGAAATCCATCACTGGGATCGTCCTGCCCGTAACCTAGCTGCATGGCCGGGGTGAGGATGACAGGTCCGTCGTTTGCCAACTGCGATTCAAAGGTGCTGCCCAGATAATAGGGTTCACCCTGAACCAGAGGACAGGTTGTTGCATCTTTGAACCCGTTTTCCACTGATATTTTCCGAACATGGGGCAAAAAGAGGTAGTCCAACTTCATGTCGATCAAGTTCTGAAAATAGCCATGTGAAATTTCTGCAGGGTAACAAAAAGGGGCTGCACATTGATCAACACCACTTTGTTCCACGGTCTCTGAAAGCACGGGTCGAATGCCAACCTCCTTAAAGAAGTTGGAGAAAAGGGGATAATAAGTTCCTGTGAGGAAAGATCTGGAAATCCCTACTGTGGGGGCATCTTCAGGTAGATCACTCACATCCGCTGCATATTTATGTAACACCAGATCCTGTCGCTTGATAACCAGATCATTTTCACCCGTATTGACGGTGATTTTCTTGCGAATATTATCATATAAGTTACAAGCTCCACCAAAGGGATAGGTCTTGCCTTCAATCACCATGCGATTCACTTCACAACCGATATCACACTTTTCTTTTCCACCAGCACAAATGAAGGAAGCCTTGCTACCTACCTCACGCTGTATAAGTGTTTCCAGGTTGAAAATCTGTTCATCCATGAGACCGGTGTCGATACGGCTTTTTACTTCAAGAGCCACACCATAAGAACCCATAAGACCTGGTTCAGGGGGAACAATAATTTCTTTGCCGGAGAGTGCGGCCATGGCGATAGGCACAGCTCGATTATAGCAAACGCCACCTTGCATAAAGACCTTGTTTCCTACTGGGCGAGGACCTTTCACTCGATTCACATAATTCAGGCAGATTGAATATACTAAACCGGCAACGACATCTTCTTTGGGAATACCTTCATGGTAGGTGTTTTTAATATCTGAGGATATAAAAGCTGCACACTGATCATTAAAATTCGGTGGTTTGGTACCCTTCATGGCCCAACCAGCAATATCTTCCATCTCAATATTGAGTGTCTCTTTGGCGGACTCTTCCAGGAATGATCCAGTCCCTGCTGAGCAGGCCTCATTCATGGCATAATCACTGGCCACTCCATTCGTGAGATAGGTATACTTTGCATCTTGGCCACCAATTTCGAAGATCGTCTCAACGCCTTCATCGAAATGAAGAGCAGCTACTGCATGGGCAATGATTTCGTTGATAACCCCTTCTGTCAGGGCATGCAATCCGGCAATTTTACGGCCCGACCCAGTTACGCCCAAACCCCGTATTACAATATTTGTTCCATCAAGTTCATCCAGGACAGCCTGATAGCACTCTTTGGAAGCACCTACGGGATCACCATTGGTGCGGAGATATTCACTAGCCACAATTTTTAAATCAGATTCCCTCAGAGCCACTATTTTGGTTGTGGTTGATCCCACATCCAGACCGAGAATACAGGTATCACCATCATTCGCAACCCCACGATCCAACTCGACAAAATTCACCTTGTCTTCAAAAAGTGAAAGGGCTTTATGGAAATCGAATTGAGAAGATTTTTTCGAGAAAAGATTTTCCAGATCAACTTTATGACCGTTCTTCAAATCTGACGCATATACAGCTGCTCCCAAAGCCTCAAAATAGGTGGCTTCCTCGGGGATTTCCAAATTCTTGATACTCGTTTTGAGATAGTCCATCATGACATCGATCTGGGTGGTACCGCCGACGATCATGATGTCTTCTTTGGGAGTGTTTTTCAGGAGTTCCAGAATCTTACTGGCCATCATTTGGCTGAGACCGGCCACGACCTGTCCTTTGGGAACCCCAATATTGGTAGCGTGGGTACAATCACTCTTACAAAAAACTGAACAGCGGCCTGAAACGACATGGGGGGTTTCACCCTTGCCAAATTCAATGGCTTCTTCCATGTTTACACCCATCCGGCGGGTCTGCTGTAGGAAAAATTCTCCAGTACCGGAAGCACACTTGTTACCTGTAAATACTTTGGAAATTTTACCAGCCTTATCGAGTTGGTAAACCATAAAGGTTTCACCACCTGCACTGATAATGGCGTTATAGTTTTTCTTATCTTTATTTATGAATTTTAAGGCAAGTTCGGCAGCCTGAGGCTCTGAAATGGTCTCAAGATCAATAAGTTCCTTGAATCGGCGACCTGTAACAACAACGGCGTCAAACTGTTCAACATCAATTTCATTTAATAGTTTGGTGATGACCGCACGGGGATTGCCCTCATGAGGTTTAGAGAAAACATCTCCAATAGTCGTACCTTGATCATTTTGGTGGAGGTTCACTGATGTGATGGTAGAGGCTCCAGCACAAATACCCAGAAATTGCTGCATCAATATTCCCTTTCGAAATGTAAACCGTCAATTTTTAGTGTGTGGGTAGAATAGTGTTTACTTCAAACACAAAGTCAGAAAATAATGATCATGCACTACTCTTATATCACCGGGACTGTTACCAGTACCTGTAAAAGACCACACCCCGTATATGCCTCAACTGGAGACACAATGTATTAAGTCTTTGGAACTACATTTTGAAAACGTTACCACAGCTTCAGTATTCGGTATCTGCAACGAAAAAGTATAAGAAGTAATCTAAAATAAATTAGTAAAAGTTCAATGAATTAGAAATTGCATTCTAGGTTAAATCAGGCCACTTTAGGCTTATCAATAAATTTAGTATCAAAGGTTTATAGTGAATCCTAAAGAGAATAAAAAACGTGTTTTGGTAGTTGAAGACGATGAATCCATCGTCGATTTGTTGACAATCCATCTTGAAGATCTGGGTTTTGAAGTGATCTCAGAAGATCATGGAGAGCTGGGTCTGGGAAAAGCACAGGCTGAAGATTTTGATCTGATTATCCTGGATATCATGTTGCCGGGGTTGGATGGCATGGAGATTTGCAAGCGCATCCGTATGGAAGATCGACTGACACCTATCATGATGCTCACTTCACGCTCTGAAGAACTGGATAAAGTTCTGGGCCTAGAGCTGGGTGCTGATGAATACATCACAAAGCCCTTTAGCATTCGTGAATTTATAGCGCGGGTAAAGGCCATCTTTCGGCGTATGGAAGTTGATGCCGAGAGTTCCCTCCCCAAAGATGTTGCCACTTCGATCAAAATTGAAACATTGGATATCGATAGTGAGAAGAGACGGGTCAGCGTGGCTGGTCAATCCATTGAGCTTACGGCCAAGGAGTTTGATTTGCTGTATCTTTTCGCAAGTCATCCAGGCAAAGCCTATTCCCGCCAACAACTGTTGGATCTGATCTGGGGGTATCAATTCAGTGGATATGAGCATACCGTCAATTCACATATCAATCGCTTGCGGGCAAAAATTGAACAGGATCCAGCCAATCCCCGCTACATACAGACGGTCTGGAGTGTTGGGTATCGCTTTACAGATCTAGATGAGTTGGAACTATGAGACGCTTCTTTCAGTCATTTTATGGCAAGCTAACTTCGGTATTTCTACTGGTTCTCATATTCATGGGTATCAGTCAGGTTGTAATTACAACTCGCTCATTTATAAATTTCAACCAGGAAGTTGATCAGCGCTTAAATCTCAACCTGGCCAGAGACATGGTCTTTGAGCTCAAGCCTGTTCTGGATGTAGCACTTCAATCCCCGCAAATTGGTGAACGTATTCACTATATGATGGTGATGAATCCTAAAATTGAAATCTATGTGTTAAACTCGAATGGTAAGGTGTTGGCTTTTTATGCTGAACCAGGTAAAACCATGGTTGCTGATTCTGTTGATCTGGATCCAGTCTATCAATTCCTGTTGCAAGCCGATCATGCACCCATTTTGGGAAGTGATCCCAGGCAACCCGGTAAATACAAACCCTTCTCGGCGGCTGAGTTAGAGTTTGAAGATGGATCAAAAGGATTTCTCTATATCATTATAGGGGGCCAGCAGTATGACTCGACCTTTGCCTTTTTCGAAGAGAGCTACATAATTCGCACAATGATCAATGGTCTGCTAATAACGGTACTGTTTGCAGGCATCATTGGGCTGATCCTATTTGCTATTCTGACCAAACGTTTACGGGCGATCTCAGAGATTGTCACCGAATTTGAACAGGGTAATCTCGAACATCGTATAGATGTATCAACGAAGGACGAATTTGGACAACTTGGTCATTCCTTTAATAGTATGGCCGATACCATTGAAGCCACCATTGAGAAACTGAGACAAAATGATACCCTTCGTCGAGAACTGATTGCCAACGTTTCTCATGACTTGCGCACGCCGCTTGCCTCCATTCAGGGCTATGTAGAAACCATCCTGATGAAATCGGATATGGAAGAGGATCGCAAACTTAAATATCTCGGTGTTATTCTAAAAAATACCCAAAGCCTGAGTAAGCAGGTCAATGAATTGTTTGAATTGTCCAAGCTGGAAGCCAAACAGATCCTCCCTGAGCAGGAACCTTTTTCAATAAATGAGTTGGCCCAGGATGTGTCTTTGAAATTTAAAACTCAGATAGAAGCTCATGGCTTAGAGCTTGTGGACAACATTCCCCACAGCTTACCTCCAGTGATTGGAGATATTGCCATGGTGGAACGGGTCATCTCCAACCTGATTCGCAATGCATCTGAATTTACTGAATCTGGTGGAAGCATAATGCTAGATATAAAACAGCAGGGAAATTCTGTATCGATCAGCATTGCGGACACCGGTCAGGGTATTAGCCCAGATGACTTGCCCCATATTTTTGATCGCTTCTACACAGGAGGCAAGAAAACTGTCAAGGGATCCACCAGTACGGGTCTGGGTTTAACCATAGCTTCAAAAATGATTGAAGCTCATGGTGAGGTCCTTCAAGTGGAGAGCGAATTGGGAAAGGGAACCCGCTTTCACTTTAGTCTACCTGTTGCTTAGTCCAGTTTATGCTTATTCATATTCTCTAACGAAGTACGTGCGGAGCATGCTTCGCACGTACTTCTCCTTGAACCAACACCCATTATATCTGCAGACTTTACACTCATTTGATGCCCGCGTGATACTTCCGTGATACCCACTTGGTATCTTGGCCCAGGTCAAGAAAACCAACGGTAACTAAACAAGGAGGATACCATGATTCAAAAAATGACCCTGATAGGAATGACACTACTGCTGATTGTTGCATGCGATACGTCGACGAATGAACCGCAAATTGAAGGGGATTTCAAAGTCACTATCGAGAATATTGCTGAAGCAAAAAGCTATTCCGCCAGCGGAGCGTTCAACACTCCAGTTGGTGCAACAGCTCCAGCACCTATTTTTCCCGGTGAAGCTTATGAAGTGAGCTTTAGTGCTGCACCAGGCAGCAAATTATCATTTGCCACTATGTTCGTTCAATCAAATGATCTTTTTTATGCACCCGACGGTGAAGGAATTGATCTTTATGATAGTATGGGTGACCAGATTGTTGGTGATATCACCAGTCAAATCATGCTTTGGGATGCAGGTAGTGAAGTCAATCAGGAACCAGGTCTTGGTTCAGATCAGGCTCCACGTCAAGCTGGTGCCAACACGGGTGCTGTTGATTCAGACAATACCGTCCGTCTCGCCACCGATGATTTCTCAAATCTGCCTGCTGTTTCCGATGTTGTGAAGGTGACATTGAGCTCAACCGGCGATACAGGATTTACTTTGAGAGTTGAAAATGTTTCCAGCTCTGCTACCCTGATGACATCTGATGGTAACAGTCATGCTGTTCCACTGGCTCCTGGCGTATATGTCATTCACTCTGGCTCTGATGTTCTTTTTGATGCTGGTATGATGGATTATGGTTATGGTCTAGCGAATATTGCTGAAGATGGTGACCCAAGCGGATTGGCTACTATGCTGGCTACTGATACAGGTGTGACTCAGCTTTATGCCCCTGGTGTGTATGTGGTACATGAATCTGCCAACCCATTATTTACTGCAGAGGTAGCTGATCGAGGTGAAGGTCTTGAAGATCTGGCTGAAGATGGCAATCCTGGAAACCTGGCAGCCTCTCTTAGCTCATCTGATATGTATGCCACCAGTGGTGCCTTTGATACACCAGCAGGTGCTGCCGGTCCTGGCGCATTGGCTCCTGGTTCCAGCTACGAATTCGTACTCTCTGCCGTAGAAGGTGACTATCTCTCACTGGCCACCATGTTGGTCCAGTCCAATGATCTTTTTGTCGCACCTTCAGGTATGGGTATTGCTCTCTTTAATGAAGGTACCGCGATGACAGGTGATGTCACCAGCTATCTCAGCATTTGGGATGCAGGTACGGAAGTTAACGAAACACCAGGCGTTGGTCTGAACCAGGCTCCACGACAAGCTGGTGCTGGTGCGGGTATGGATGAAATGGGTCTGGTGAGGATGGTAGACGATATGTATGACTATCCTGCACTCAGCGAAATCATCAGAGTAACAATTACAGAGATATAGATCTCAGGAGATTAAGAATGCTTGGGGCAGAGGGATTTTCTCTCTGCCTTGCTCCTGGGGATTTGAAAGGAATTTGATATGCAGACCAAAAATAAAATAACTCTATCTATTGTTTTCAGTCTGATCCTTCTGGGATCAATTACTGGCCAGATTGTATCCAGAAATTCACCTCTTGCTGCAACCTATTATAAAACTGCCACCTTTGCTGGAGGTTGTTTCTGGTGTATGGAGGCCCCCTTTGAAGCACTGGATGGTGTGGTAGAAGTGATTTCCGGCTATTCCGGGGGTAGTGTGAGTAGTCCTACATACAAACAGGTGACCAGCGGGTTGACAGGTCATCTCGAAGTGGTCCAGGTGAGCTATAACCCACAGAAGGTGAGTTATGAGACTTTGTTGAAAGTATTCTGGCAGAATATTGATCCAACAGATGGTGGAGGTCAATTTGTGGACCGCGGATCACAGTACCAGACAGCCATATTTTTCCATACAGATGAACAGGCAAAATTAGCAAGAGCTTCAAAATCAAAGTTAGATGCCTCTGGTAAATTCAAAAAACGGGTGGCAACCGAGGTTATCCGATTTCAGCAATTCTGGCCTGCTGAAGATTATCATCAGGACTATTATCGCAAAAATGCGAAATACTATAATAGGTATAAGGTAGGTTCAGGTAGAGATGGATACATCAAGAAGACCTGGCAGGATGATAAGGAAGCGTTGAAAAAGTTGGGATATTTCAGCAAGCCCTCTCAGACCGAACTCAAGGCTACTCTGAATAGAATGGAATATAAAGTGACACAGGAATGTGGAACGGAACCCGCTTTCTCGAATGCCTACTGGGATAATAAAGAAGCTGGTATATATGTAGATGTAGTCAGTGGAGAGCCACTCTTCAGTTCTAAAGATAAGTTCAAATCAGGAACCGGCTGGCCCAGCTTTACAAGATCCATTGAAGACAAGAATATTGTTGAAGTTGATGATAAGAGCTTTTCCATGGTAAGAACAGAGGTCAGAAGCAAGAGCGGTGATTCTCATCTAGGACATCTATTTGATGATGGACCAGGACCTGAGGGGATGCGGTATTGTATTAATTCAGCTTCCCTCAGATTTATTCCCCTGGCTAGTATGGAGCTTGAAGGCTATGGAAAGTACATTGACCAAATAACGGGCAATAAATAGTGATTCATATTCTTACTTACGATCTAAACTATCAATCACGCACATAAAGGCTTCCATTCGGGAGCCTTTTTATTTTGCATGTAATATGAGAACAATTGTGAATTGGTGTGATTATTAACTCTTTACATTAACAAGGTATTATGACTATTTTGTAGGCAATAATCAGTAAAACCAGTTAGAGGGGGGTGGATCTGAAACTTTGTAGTCATATCGGTTTAAGAGTGATCATTCTCTTGCTGGGTCAACTGACACTTTTATCCGCACAACCACTTGCTCCCCGTTTCGAAAATTTTTCAATGGAAGAAGGTCTGTCACAAAGGTTTGTATTAGAAGTTTTGGTCGATTGTAAGGGGTTTCTTTGGGTCGCAACCGAGGATGGGCTGAACAAATATGATGGCTATGATTTTAAAACATTTAAACATGACCCTGCCGATCCGAATAGTTTGGGGGGTAACATCTTACGTCAGGCCCTGGAATCTCATGCCTATGGAGAGCACCACATGTGGGTCTGTACAGTAGGTGGTGGACTAAGCAGATTAGATCTTACCACAGAGAGATTCACGAATTATGTCCATAACCCCAACGACTCTACGAGTATTGCCAATAATAGTGTCTGGATTGTTGAGGAAACTCTTTTTAATGGGATACCAGAAATATGGGTCGGAGTAATGGGGCGTGGCCTTGATCGGCTCGATCCTAGAACTGGTAAATTCAAGCACT
>JABHBL010000087.1 GCA_018673925.1 Fidelibacterota bacterium | reverse complement strand
CTGGAGAATTCGAGTGGATTGAAAATGGAGTTCCAGTCCGCCAGGGTGTCCATATTGAATGGCAGCGTACCGGTGATGCAGGAGCTTCAGGTGAAATGATTTTTGGCTGGTCCGATACCCGTACCGGGGATCGTGATATCTATATCCAGAAAATTGATACCTCCGGGGCCATGCTCTGGGGTGATACTGGGATCCGTGCCACCGTAGCAGATGGTCGTCAGGAAGATCCAGTACTGGTGTCTGATGGATCTGGTGGAGCTTTTCTAGCTTGGATTGATTACCGTGATGATGAGTATGGTGATGTGTATGCACAGCACCTTGACTCAAATGGAAATTTATCCTGGGATCCGGCTGGTGTTCCAGTCGCAGTGAATGCTGGATCACAGCAATCTGCCAACATGGCCAGAGGGGCAGCAGGAGTTGCCTACGTCATCTGGGATGATGGCTCTCTTTCAGAGTCTGGTGACATTTTTGGAACCGTTCTAACGGTCACTGGACCACTTGCTTCAGGTGGCACCAATGGTTTACCCGTGGTGAATGCTTCCGGGACCCAGACAAATCACAGTATTGAAACTAGTGGCAGCGAAGTTGTCGTGGTCTGGCGTGACACTCGAGACACCAACGATCCAGATATTTACGGACAAAGGCTGGATGTTAATTTTACAGGTCTCTGGGGTGAAAATGGTATCCTGGTTTGCGGAAATGCTTCTGATCAGGTCTATCCCAAGGTTGCACCGGCTGATGGAGACAGGGTGGCAGTCTCATGGTTGGACAACCGCAATAATATTAAAACAGATATCTTTTCACAACTCCTGGATGTCAATGGAGCGTCAGTTTGGGCCATAGATGGTATTGCGCTTACGAATCTGCCTTCAGAACAAAGTTTTAGTCGCGTCAAATCCAATGGTACTGATCGCATTTACTATGTCTGGCAGGACTTTCGAAATAATCCTCAAGATCCAGATATTTTTATGCAAAGTCTGGATTTCTCTGGCTCGCCAGTCTGGACCGATGGGGGAATCCCAGTGGTGGAAGCTACCCTTAAGCAACTCCAACCTCGCTTCACATTGGGTGATGCCGGTGGTGTATATGTAACCTGGCTTGATGAACGTAATGGTGGATATCCACAATCTGATATATACCTCCAATATGTT
The DNA here is from genome assembly GCA_018673925.1 of Fidelibacterota bacterium. GTDB lineage: Bacteria > Fidelibacterota > UBA8477 > UBA8477 > JABMPR01 > JABMPR01. The sequence continues at coordinate 17,033 of JABHBL010000087.1, read as the reverse complement.
AATGTCGATGGTAGTATGGGTTATGAAGTGGATGGTATTGCTCTGACCTCGGGTAAAAAATATCAAAATGGTGGTCTTGTGCGCCCCGATGGAAATGATGGGGCTCTTGTGGTCTGGTCAAATGCATCGACGGGGAGCATTGGTATCACAGCCCAGCATGTCCGTCTGGATGGTAGTCAAGCCTGGGATGTTGATGGTTCTGAATTCTTTTTTGGTATCGATGGTGATGCCAGCAAATTCCAGGCACTCACCTGGGGGGACAATGATGCCTTGATCTTCTGGCAGGACAATCGCTGGGCAGGCACTGGCTCAGTCGCCATGGCTCAGGTCATGGATCAAAATGCTTCTATCCAGTTTGCTATGGATGGCGTGGCAGTTTCAGGTAATGAACAACAATTAAATCCAATCATTGCCCCAGATAATGAAGGTGGAGCTTATGTCGCCTATTCAAATATTTCCACCGGAACAGAGATACTGTTCGCTCAGCATGTAGGGGATGATCTGGTCCCAACCTGGCCTTCAGATGGGCTCCAGGTGAATCCCAATGCTATTCTGGGTCAATTCAACCCCAAAATGGTTACCAGTGCCGATGGTTATCTTTACTATTTCTGGACAGAAGACATATTTTTTGTTGGTTTACGTCTGTTTGCACAGAAATATGATATCACTGGAGCTGCCCAATGGGCAGATGGCGGTCTTGAGATTGGCCCTCCCGATATATCTGGTGATACCTATGTCACCAGCGCCAGTGCCATGGCCGACTCTACTGTCATTTATGTCTGGGAATCGGAAACCGTTTCAGGGACAAAAACTTACATCTCAAAACTCATGCAAGACGGAAGTACTCTGTGGACTGAATCCGTGACGGAGGCCACAGGATCTCAACGAAGCTCAATCGCAACCTACAACCCGGAATCAGATATGGTTACTGTGGGTTGGGAAGATCACCGGAACATTGTTGAAAGTAGTGTAGATCTATACGCCGTGAGTGTTGATAGTGATGGAAACTTAGGCGCCGAACAACTGATCAGTAACCAGTTTGGTGACCAAACTAATTTAGCCTTGAGTTTTGCCGATGATAATAGCTCAGTACTATATGCCGCCTGGCAGGACTATGATGGTTTTCAACATGATATCTATGTAAAAAACCTCACAACGGATACCGATGCGGAACAAATAACCACTCTGACCACTGAAAATAAGGCTCCTGCATTACGGACTGTAAATGGTTCACGCTATCTGGTGGCCTGGGAAGATATTCGAGGCGGTATTCATTCAGATTTATACTTTTATGATTCCCATCCGGATAGTCGTGGTCATGCTGATGAGGGAGTTCCAGTTTCCACATCAGTTCTGAATCAAATGCAGCCTCAGATTTTACCCTTCGCAGGTAGCAATCCCGATTCTTTGACTTACATCATCGTCTGGCAGGATATGCGCTCCTCTGGAAAAACGGAGTTAACCAATATTTATGCCCAGGCCTATAGTGGTCAAATGCCTGTCTCCATTGATGAAGTCGTTGTGGCTCAGGAGTTTAAGGTCGGTTCAGCATATCCAAATCCCTTCAATGGTGCTGTGAGCATACCTATAGAAAATATGAGAGGTACCAATCTGGATCTGTATATCTATGATCTAAAGGGACGTGAAATTCTCCACGAGACTCTTGGTACTCAAGCTGGTCATACTTATACCTGGAGTGGACAGAATCATCTTGGTCTGAACTTGAGTAGTGGAGTCTATATGGTGTCCGTTGTTTCGGATACTCAATTATACACCCAAAAAGTAATGTTTATTAAATAATTATAGAGCTCCTGGAAATCAAATTCATGCCACACGTCATCCGCAACATACTTAGTATCGCGCTTTTCTTCTCTGCAACCAGTGTTAGCTCACAATCATTGCTGAGAGATTCAGTCATTGATACGAGATACCACACCTATGAAGAAATAGTGGCCTATATGGACTCGATTCAGCAAATCTCAGCTTACGATGCTATTCTGGATGTGCGTGAAATTGGTCGGTCCAACAACGAGGATCTACCTATTTATGCCATCAAATTATCTGATAATCCCACAGTGGATGAGGATGAGCCGGCATTGTTGTTTCTGGGGCAATGTCATGCTGAGGAAATCCTCGGTGTAGAGATCACCATGGGGCTGGTTGATAGCCTCCTCCATGGCTTTGATGCCATGAATTCACATGTGGCTTCAATCCTTCAGAATCTGGAGGTGTGGGTGGTGCCTAGCTACAATCCTGAGGGTCTGAGAGTGGTCCATGATGGTCTTGACATCACCTATCGTAAAAATAAAACCGACAACAATGGCAATGGTGTCTTTGACTATGTTGAGGGGATTGGATTCGATATTGACGGCGTGGATTTTAATCGAAATTATGATTTCAACTGGATTTTTGGTGATGCATATGAAGTTGATGATTATGACTATTATCGAGGTCCCTCAGCTTTTTCAGAATCTGAAACCAGAGCTATAGCAGATCTGGCTCAACAGGAGAAATTTCTACTCTCTGTCGCTTACCATTCTGCTCGTTCTGGAACACCTGAGATTATCTATTATTCCTGGCAGTGGGAAGAAGCCAAGTTTCCGCCAGATATTGATATAATGAGTAGCCTGGCCACCACCTTGTCAGAACGGGTAATCAATGAATCCAGAGATGGAAATTATGCAGTCACCCCTGGCAAAACCCAGCGGGGCAATGCCCATGATTGGTTCTATACCCAGACGGGTGCCATTCAATTCCTAGTCGAAGTGGGGACCAACAATCTTCAACCCAATGCTGATATCATTGATGACACCGTAGATCGTAATCTGGAAGGGCTCTTTTTCCTCATGGACAGAGCTTTTGGGAGATCTCCTGAGAGCAAAGCCCAAATTACAGGAATAGTAACTGATGCCTCAGATGGCTTTGCCCTGGAAGGCGCACAGATTCAGCTCGCCAAACTAAATGTGGACGGTGGCCTGACACCTCTGGAAGGGCTTATGATGCACCCCAGAGTCACAGATGGCTTTGGTCGGTATCGTCGTCTTCTTGAACAGGGGACCTATCGGGTTATTGCCTCTGCACCTGGATTCGAAGCAGATACAGTGGCGGCTATTCTTACCAGTGAGAGCTATGCAACTACTTTAGATTTTAGTCTGAATCCGGCACCTGAACATACCATTCATATCGAACTTCTTCAGGAAATCCTTCAAGATAACTATGAAGTTATTGTATGGGATCACTTCCAGCGAGATACCCTTGAATTGGGTGTAGGACTTCACTCCTTCACCTGGCAAGGCAATGACATCAATATCAAAGTGTCCACCCCAGGTTATTTTCCAGAAATTCATTCCTATGATCTGAGACCCTATGGTCCTGAGCATGAATTGTCATTTTCCATAGATTTACCAACAGCACCAACTACAATTTTTAGCACAGGTTTTGATGATCTATATGCCTGGCAAATCAATTCTGGACCTTGGTATGCTGAAAACGGTAAGCTGAAATCTCAGCCCGACCTTTTTTATGATGTCGGGTTAGAGTCCGAGATGGTCATGGATCTGGATATGTCAGTTCTACCGGATGCAAAGCGATTGGGAATTCATATTGACCATGCCTATGAAGTGGAGTGGCACATCGATACCCTCTCAGTTGAAGTCTGGAATACAGATGATTCAGAAAGACTCATACAGAAGCAGTGGTATGACCAAAACTTTGAAAATCATGCTGAGACATTTTTTATGGATGGAGATATCCCTGCTACAGGTCTTCTCAAGGTTAAAATGAAGACAGACTCCACAGTGGGCTTCCGGGGTTGGGAGATAGATTCCATGTCCATTTTCCTCAGTGGGTATGAATTAGTGGGTCTTGAGCCAGATATCAGCGAACGCCAGACCCAATCCTCAGCCAAACAGTTCAAATTATCCGTATCCGCTTCACCGAATCCTTTCCAGGTTGAAACACGTCTGGAGTTTGAGATCCCCCAAGCCGACATCGTTTTCATCAGCATTTTTGATATCCGAGGTAGAGAAGTGTATACCGAAAATCTATCCAGCTCAGCAGGAATGAATGCCTGGGTCTGGAGGGGACAGAATATGCTGGGCCATCATGTGAGCACAGGAATTTACTTTATCCGTATCCAGGATTCGCAGCAATCAGTCACACGTAAACTTATGTTAATGAATAAATTATAGAGAGCCACTACATGCACAAAATATTACAGAAAACCTTAATCAGCCTCTTGCTTGTGACCTTCGCATTTTCAGCTTCAGGACCTCTGGCTTTCAAAAATCTCATGGAAAACTACCCTTCAGTTCAGGGTCGCTATAATTGGGAATCCTACCAGCGTGGTGATTTTCTGATCATTGCCACAGATGCCGCGTTGCTGAATCCATATTTGGAACCCTTCCGAGTCTTGAAAGAACAACAAGGTTTTCGCGTCACCATGGCGCCACTCTCGGAAACAGGTAACACCACCACAGAAATCCGGGAATTTATTGCTGATTTCTATGCTGAAAATGCTCTGGAATATGTGCTTCTGATTGGGGATGTCGACGATGCTTATGCATTACCTGCTTTCAGTTATGGACCGGAAAATGATGTTTCTGATTTGCCATACGTCTTGATAGAGGGTGGTCCAGATGATTATTTCCCTGAAGCATTTATTGGACGCTGGCCAGTGGATACTGCCCAGGAGCTAGCCAAGGTCATTGCCAGAACCATCACTTATTCGCAGACGCCTGACATCGAGTCTGGTTATCTGGAGCGCGCTCTGGTAACAGCGGGAAACTATGCCGATACAGGAACTATTCTCACACCGGTATGGACCTCTCTCTGGCTACATGATGAGTTGCAGGATTTTGGATATTCTGATGTAGATACTGTATTCTATCCACCAACAACGGGTCCAGAACAGATTATTAATACCTGGAACGATGGTGTGGGAATCGTGAATTATCGTGGTTGGGGAGACGCCCACGGCTGGCATTTTCCTCATTTCCATGTCACTGATTTTGATGATGGCGCTCTGAACAATGGCAACAAGCTACCCATCGTGTTCAGTTTTGTTTGTGGTACTGGTAAGTTTGATAGCAGTATTGATCCATCCTTCTGTGAAGCACTGCTTACTCAGGGGAGTGTATCTGTCCCAGCAGGCGCTGTCGCTGTTGTTGCTCCATCCGATTTGCACACACGCACAAAGTTTAACAATGCCTTAAATTCCAAACTATGGGATGCACTTATGGAAGGGCATGTCGATGAATTGGGACCAGCCCTGGTTGCCTCAAAGTTCGGGTTTCTTGATGAATTTGTCAATGAACTAGGTCCAGGCGAGATGGCCGAATTTTATTACCATACTTACAATGTGATGGGAGATCCAAGTTTACCAGTATGGTTATCGAATCCAGAACCAATCACTCTTGAAGCTGCCGATTTTGGAGAGGTGAGCTGGGATGATGGACTTATCACATTAAACAGACCCGATCTTCAGAACGGTGTTTTTGCCCTGCGGCAGAATAATGCAATAATAGGATCAGGTAGATGGACAGATGGACAGATTAAAATTAATCGTTTTGATGGGCGTTCATTCTATGGCACACATAATCTCACTGATCCCCTTGAAATCACATTGAACAGTCCTGGGCATACACCAGTCACTGTAGAAGTGACCCCTGTTGCAGGAAGTGGTATCGCCTTTGCCGGGATGGCAGGAGGTGTCCATATAGGTATGACCCAATGGAACCCAATGTTTTATAATTATGGAGACCAAGCCATTTCAGTTTCCATAAATCTAAGTACACCCGATGACACTTATTCAGCCATTGTAGGAGATTTTACTATTCCAGCTGGCTCCGTAGTCAGTACCACGGTAGTGACAGCCCCCCTGATCCAGGTTGGTGATAGGGAGATCGTTGTCGATGTGGAAGTTGCTGGTGTTATTTCGCATCTCGCCATTCCAGTGAGTGTTGTTGCCCCCGATTTATCCATCAGTTTTGATGGTCATATCAGACCATCTCCAGGTGCATCATTTAGCTTGAATTTAAGTGGCAGCTTTCAGGGCCTGGAGGCTGATGGCTCAACTCTGAATGTCACAATGTCCAGCGCAGCAGAATTTGCTACCCTCGAGGATGTTTCAGGCACAGCAACGATCGATAGTGAAGGCGGATTGACCTTCTCTGATAATGCTTTTTCGGGTTCACTGGGGCTGGTGGCTCATGGAAGTCGTTTGCCGTTAAGTTTTGATTTCCGCCTGGATGCACAGAGCGAACCTTTCTATCACAGACAGTTCATGGTGATTATCGGTTCGGAAAACAGCAGCGACCCCACACCACCCAACCAAAATTATGGTTATTGGGCCTATGATAATACGGACAGTGAATATGCTGAACTCCCAACCTACAATTGGACTGATCTATCAAGTGAAAGTGGTGCCCAGCACTACTCTCTAGGTGATGATGATCATGAAATTGTGACGCTTCCATTTACATTCACTTATTATGATACTGACTATGATGTTCTCACGATCAACTCTAATGGGTGGGCTTCTTTTGGAGCGGACTATATCAATTACTTCCGTAACTGGTCCATACCCATGCCACTGGGTCCAGATGCCATGATGGCACCATTCTGGGATGATCTGGATAATGATACTTTGGTAAATGGTCAGGAGGTAGCACGACCCATCGACCTTTATACATTTTATGATCAGGCAAATCAGCAGTACATTGTTGAATGGCATGAGGTCTGGAATGGGTTTGGGGATAGGAGTTATCTGGAAACATTCCAACTCATTCTTCATGATCCTGCAGGCACGCTGGTGGCAGATGATGGGAATGGAGTGATCGAGTTTCAGTACCATGAGGTGCATGATGTGGATCAGATCAATAATTTCAGCACCGTTGGTATAGAATCTCCGGACCAAAACGATGGTCTCATGTATGTCTATGCCAGAAACTATGCCCCTGGAGCATCAGTTCTAGAAGCTGGTCGAATTATTCGTTTTACCACCAATCCGCCTGATATGTTCTGGGTATCCGTTGACCACGAGAGTCAAAACCCAACTCAATTTGAAGTTGGACCTGCTTATCCAAACCCATTTAACGGATTGACCACAATTCCCTTCACCTTGCTTCAAACCGGTGATATCAATCTGGAAGTCTATGATTTGTTAGGTCGAAAACTGCTCAGTCAAGAGATGCCAGCCTTGAACGCCGGCTCACATCGATATACCCTCAATACTGAATCGTTTTCATCAGGAGTATATCTCGTGAGAATAGAAAGCGCTGGTTCACAGCACATTCAGAAGGTCACTCTGCTGAAATAGACTCTACCAAAAGGGGAGCGCCCTTACCGTTTTACAAAGAAATAGCCCCTGGAAATGGGGCTATTTTATCTTTTTAGCGGTCTATACAAGAGACTTCCTCCAGACTGGTTATCCTGGTAATGATTACCTTAAAATCTTCTCGTTGGTAATTTCGATCAAAAAGTACACGGAATTAGGGTCACTCCTCGGTCTATGGCATTTATCAAATTGTTAGATTGCTTGCATACCAGCCATAGTTGCCATCTTGTATATTGTTTGGATTGGGGAAACCATAGAAAGGTAAATTATGTATAAAAATATCCTGAGTATCATCATCACATTTGGAGTAGTTGCTGGCCTTGTTGCGGCCAGTAATCCAGTCTCTGAACGCTCACATCTGAAGCTGAAGTCATTTGATGCAAATCATTCTACTTTAGAAGCACGTACACCAGAGTATTCCATTGGTAGAATTAGTTTTACTCAGGGGGAATATGATTTCATAAGTACCGATATGGATGGCCAGATTCGTCTCATCGGCGCACCCGATCTTCCAACTACCTCAACACTATTAGCCGTACCTGCTACAGGTGATCTCCAGACAGAGATTTCATACACTTCATTGCGTATCGAATCCAATGTTGATCTCGCACCCTTTCAACCTGTACAGCTGGAAGCACAGGCAAGTAATGGCGAATTTGCCATTGATAGTGAAATTTATGAACAGGACGCCTGGTTTCCACAATCACCAGTAATTCTTCATGAGCGCATCCAAATGCGCGACCTGACTCTGGTCACTGTTGAAGTAAGTCCCTTCCAGTACAACCCCGTTACCAAAGAATTGCGCATCTATGAGGGTTTGGAAGTTAATTTGAATCACAGCGAAGCTCTCGTTGCACCAGATCGACCCATCTCAAGATTTTTTGAACCTATCTACCAGAATATGGTCCCCAATTCAACCCTAGTTCTGGAACCAAATTACCAAATACCTTCTATTCTTTTTATACATCCCGAAAATTCAACCGTAACAACTGTACTTCAAGCACTCATGGATTGGAGACATGAAAAGGGTTTTGAAGTCCACAGTGCCAGCACGCTGCAAACCGGTACCTCAAACTCATCTATCAAGAGTTATATCCAGACTGCTTACAATACCTGGATCAACCCTCCTGAGTTTGTTGTGTTAGTTGGTGACGCAGGTGGAACCTTTAACATTCCAACCTGGATCGAGAATTTCTCAAATTATAACGGTGAAGGTGATCTTCCTTATGTTCACCTCGCTGGATCAGACTATATCGCAGATGCCTTTATTGGAAGACTCCCATTTGGGTCCACCACTGAAATTACCAATATCATCAGCAAGATTCTGAATTATGAAAAGAATCCTAGCCTCTTTGATACTGATTGGTACACCCGGGCTCTACTGGTGGGTGATCAGGCTTCATCTGGACTCTCTACAATTATGACCAATAGAAACATCAATGAGTTAATGGAAGCCAATGGTTACTCTAACAATTTTGAAGTTTATGGTGGTTCATTTGTGAGTCAGATTGCTTCTGGAATCAATTCTGGAGTTTCCTACTTCAACTATCGTGGCTGGTTGGGAATGAGTGGCTGGGGAAACAGCAATACCTCATCACTTACCAATGGAGCAAATTTACCCTTTGTAACTATTCTTACCTGCGGAACAGGTAGTTTTCAAGGTGATTCACGTTCAGAACAATTTCTACGGGTCGGTACCAGTTCAGTACCAAAGGGTGCCATTGGTGCCGTTGGTACAGCCACATCTGGAACCCACACCTTATATAACAACTGCGTATCTGTGGGTATATACCACGGTATCTTTAGTGACGAGATTTATTATGCTGGAGCCGCTGTTGAACGTGGCCGTCTAAATCTGAATCAGACCTATCCCACGACCACCAGTGATTACGTGAAAATATTCAGTCACTGGAATAACCTCATGGGTGATCCCTCAACTGAACTGTGGACAGGTGTCCCACAAAACATCCAATTGGATGCCGCTTCTCAAATTCCAGGTGATGCTCAATACCTGGATGTCATAGTTCTTGATGAAAACGACAATAGCCTTGAAGACGTCTGGGTTACTCTCACAGGAACCGGTGTGTTTGTCTCCGGTTATTCTGATGAGGATGGAATGCTGGTTCTTAATCTACCAGATATTTTACCAAGCAACATGACACTAACAGCCACAAAGCACAATTTCAAACCACGTCAGATTGACGTCGCTGTAGGTAATGACAATTTCGCTGTTTTGATTGATGCAGCCACCTTAAGTGAAACCGTTGGTAATAGTGATGGCATGCTCAATCCTGGTGAATCAGCTCAGTTTGATCTCACCTTTTCAAACCATTCTGCCACCACAATCTCAAATGTGACCGTAACGGTGGCTGGTGAAAATGCTCCTCCTGTCGATTATTTCTATGCAAGTCTGACTTCAGGTACCAGTGTGGTTCTGAATGATCAAACCTTTTCCCTGCCTGCTGACTATCCAGGTATGGGCAAATATGATGTCGCAATCCATGTGAATACTGAAGGTGCCTCATATACTGATCATAGAAGATTTGATGTCTATGCACCTTACATACAGGTCAATACGCTCGCTGAGCCAGGTTTGCCACCGTATTCATTTGATCCCGGTGAAGTCACAAATCTGGTCCTTCATGCTGAAAATATTGGAACCTTAGGCAGTAGCAATTTGACTGCTACTCTACATTCCTCAGATCCGAATCTCGAGCTTCTGGATTCAGTTGCAGTATTTACGGATGCTGAACCAGGTTCAACGACAAGCAACGCTGCTTCTACTTTTGAGATTAATATCAATACGCAGGTAACCGTGGGTGTCCAAATCCCTATCCAGGTGGAATTCACTGATGATAATGGATTTGTAGAAATGGTGTCGTTGCTGCTACCCATCGGAACCCCTGGCATGGACGATCCAACTGGTCCAGATGCTGGTGGTTATTTCTGTTACGATAGTGAGGATCTGGCCTACGCCCTGGCTCCCGATTATAATTGGATTGAAATCGTACCCGGAATGGGTTCATATACTGGAACTCTGGTTCCTCTTACTGACAATGGAAACAATCAGGAAGATATCGTTACCGTGAATCTTCCGTTTGATTTTGGCTTTTATGGAGAGGATTACAACCAGGTATCTATCTGTTCTAACGGATATATCGCCTTGGGTGCCAGTGAAGTGGCTCTCTTTAGAAATTATCCAATGCCTGGTCCTCTTGGACCCAACCCAATGATAGCAGCCTTCTGGGATGATCTGGTCATGGGCAGTGGTGATGTGTATACCTATGCCAATGTTGCAGAACATACATTCATTATTACCTATAATAATATGCAGAATGCCTTTAGTGGTGATCTTGAAAAGTTTCAGATCATCCTCTATGATGCCGATTATTACGGTAGCACGGATGGCAATGGTGATATCAAAATTCAATATCACACTTACAACAATAACAATGCTGGTTCCAGCTTTTCATCTTCCCACGGTCAATACTCCACAACGGGTCTAGAAGACCATACTGGTCAGCTGGGTATGCAGTACACATTTAATAATTTGTGGGCTGAGACAGCTCATGTGTTGACTGATGAATCCGCGCTATTTTTCACCACAAGAACAGATGCCATTCTGCCATGTCCAGGTTGGGGTAGAGGAGATATCAACAATGACGGATACCGCGGTGTCCAGGATCTGGTGATTCTTATCAATGTCATGCTTGGTGAAGGTGAATTCGGTGAATGTGAATTTTGGGCCGCTGATAAGTCCCTTGATTCATTGATTAGCATTAGTGATGTGGTTCTGCTAGTAGACGAAATCATGGGTGTTGGGCTGCCTCGCATAAGCCAATCTGAACCCAAAGCCAATTTCATTATTGAGGATGGAAGTCTCATCCTTCGTGCCTCAGAACCTGCTGAAGCTTTTAGCTTTACTCTGAAGTCCGCCACGCAGCCAAGCATCATGAATTATCCTGGTCTGACTATTACATCCAGGGAATTGGATGAGGGGCTCAAAGTACTGGGTTATTGGAGTGGTGATGCACCACTAGAGGTGGAGATATTAAAAACTCAAGATACTCAGTTTGAAATTTCTCATCCTCAGGTAGCTGGTGCTGCCGGTGTGATGATGAAATCAGGAACTACACTGATACCTGAAAGTTTTGAGATTACTTCGGTTTATCCAAACCCATTTAATCCAACAGTAAATATTAGTTACGATCTTCCTGTAGCAGAAGAGGTGTCTATCCGCATCTACAATGCTCTGGGACAGGAAGTTAATTACTCAACAAGTCAGCTTCAGGCTGGTCAACATGTCTTCACCTGGAATGGTGTAGATCAGCACAATCGTTTGGTAAGTTCCGGCATCTATTTTGTCAGAATCACCACCGCTGATGCCAGTCAAATGGTTAAGCTGACCTATCTGCGTTAAGCGCTGGAGAAGATCAAAGGATCGCTCATGAATAAGAACCTCTTGCTCGTTGAAGATGATGCCGAAATCATCAGCCTTTTAAAGGAAGGTTTGCGCTATGAAGGGTTTGAGCTCACTATCTCAAAAGATGGAGATAGTGGTCTTGAAAAAGCACGTCAAGGAGACTATGGTCTCATTCTTATGGATTGGATGCTTCCTGAAATATCAGGTATTGAAGTCGTAAGAGCATTGCATGAGGATAATGTGTTTACACCCGTCATTATGCTAACAGCGCGTCATGATGAATTGGATAAGGTAGCCGCTCTGGAAGCAGGCTGTGATGACTACATCACCAAGCCATTCAGTATCAAGGAGTTGGTTGCCAGGATAAATGCCGTCATGCGTCGCGCTGCATCCAATGTTATGGATGAAGAAGGTACCGAGCGTAAGATCAGTAAGGGGGAGTTGGAAATTGACCTGGAAAAACGGGCTGTTTCCATCCGTGGCAAAGAAATTCAATTAACTGCCACTGAGTTCAACCTGCTTACACTACTGATCCGTCAACCAGGACGCGTATATAGTCGGAAACAGCTATTGGATATCGTCTGGGATTATTCTTTTGAGGGTTATGAGAATACGGTGAACACTCACGTCAATCGTCTGCGCTCCAAAATTGAGAAAAACCCCAATAATCCTGAATATGTCCTCACCGTCTGGGGCGTCGGCTATAAATTTTCTGATGAGATCGGTATATAAGAAGAATTCATGGTCCAATTCAGCCATATCCCGCTATATCGCACGCTGACCTTTAAGGTCTCCATTGCCCTTATAGCCTTCTTTATTCTAAATGGCGTTCTATTGGTCCTATGGAATCAGGCTGATATTATGAATGACCTGGAAATTGATATTCAGACAACATACCGCCATACAGCTCTAGAAATCACCGAAGAGATTGATGACCCTGAAACCGACATTGAAGACATGTCGGTTTTTTTTGATTCACTTTCCCAGTATTATCCGGGAATGGAATTATTCCTGGTTGACCCAGATGGAGAGATCCGGGAGCATGGTAGTTATGTACCCTCACAACTCATAAGCAGCCAAGTTTCAATAGATATTCTTGATTCATTTATTCACGCAGATACGTCAGATTATCCCATTGAAATAGCCATCCCAACTGCTACCGATCTCGATTTTGTATTTTCGGCTGCCCCCCTGGGCACTCCTTCGGATCCATACGGCTATGTCCTGGTGACTATGGTTGAAGGTGGGGAAGATGTAGTCGTAAGCTGGTGGGAGGAGTATGGGGCTATACTCACTCGCACAATATTATTTAGTCTTATTATAGCCGGTTTAACTGGTGTCATATTCTGGTATTTTCTAACAAGACGTGTACAGAACGTTGCCCATGCTGTACAAAATTATCGTGCCGGAGATACTCGTTTTGTCCTCAATGATGAAGCCAGTGACGAAATTGGTCATGTCGCCATGCATGTTGGTGATATGATGGAACGTATTGATGCTATGTTTGGTGAATTAGGTCGTAAAGAAAAGATGAGGACAGAATTATTAGCCTCTGTGAGTCATGAACTCCAAACACCACTCACCGTCATGCAGGGTAATATTGAAACTTTAGTTGAACACCGTGAAAAAATGAGTGAAGAAGATCTCAGCGTGAAATTGAGTGCCGTTTACTCACAGGTTCGTCATATGAGTGCTCTCATTGATGATATGTTTGATGTTGCCATACTTGAAACAGGTCAGATGCGGATCAACGCAGAACCGTTCCCCATGGTTGAACTGGTAGAAGATGTACTTCAGAGCTATGCCTTACTCCTGGACCAATCCAAGATTACCGTTGAGCGCAATTTTCCTGAATCCATTCAAACAGTGAACGCCGATCCACTCCGAATTCGTCAGGTCATCCGTAATCTTTTGAGTAATGCCATTAAATTTTCATCTCCAGGTGGTACCATTCGTATCACAACTGAAGTTAAGTCAAATGAGATCCTCTCATTTCGCATAGAGGATACTGGTATTGGTATTGCCGAGGAGGATATAAGCAAGATTTTCGATAGCTTTTATCGCTCCAAGCAACAGCTGGAAAAAACGGTCAAGGGTACTGGTCTGGGTTTACATATTTGCCAGCATATTCTCAAGCTGCACAACTCCACCCTGGATGTAAAGAGTCGTCTGGACATTGGCAGCACCTTTTCATTTGATCTTAAACTTTACAAAGAAGTTGTAACGATTTAATCTGATCCATCTCTAAATTCTGGTCACAAAAAGAAGGAAATTATTATGAGTGAAGAAATCACCACTCCAAGCGGTTTAAAATATATCGACGAGGTAGTCGGCGAAGGCGATTCCCCATCGAGCGGACAGGGCGTTGTAGTCCACTATACTGGCACACTTGAGGATGGAACAAAATTCGATAGTTCCGTTGATAGAAACAAACCTTTCAGTTTTACCATTGGCGTTGGCAGAGTGATTCAGGGCTGGGATGAAGGGGTTATGACCATGAAGATTGGTGGAAAAAGACGATTGATCATTCCCTCTGATTTGGGGTATGGTGCCAGGGGTGCTGGCGGTGTTATCCCACCCAATGCGACTCTAGTCTTTGACGTCGAATTGCTGGAAATCCGCTAAGCATTGAGATTCGATGACACCTGCTGAACTCAAGACGGTCTTAGATGAGCATCCACTCACCTTGCTTTATTTCTCCACGCCTACCTGTAATGTATGTAAGGTACTCAGACCTCGAGTAGAAGCTCTTCTGAAGGAAGAGCCTCCCTGGCATTTTCAATATATGAATACCGAGGAGTCCATGGAAATAGCTGGGCAGCACCTCATCTTTGCTGTACCAACACTATTACTCATGGCAGATGGACGCGAGATTGCCAGACTCAGTCGCCATTTCGGTATGCATGAGCTGGAACAACCCGTACGAAGATACGCCGAATTGTTTAAGCAGGCCGAAGCATAAAACTTATAGGTTCTCCAACTTAAAATGCTTCGCTATTTACTCCTCAGAAACCCCGGTCATAACAGAGTTTACTATCTAGAGTCCGAAAAATTAGCCCTTGCCGAGCTTACCCTTACAACAAAACGTTTTGACCAACCCTGCGATCATATTGAATCCATTGATATTGCCGGCATCAATTATCTATCCTTTACTGTGGGGCAGCTCCTCAGTGAGAATGAGCTTATATGGCTCTCCAATCTCTCTTTTATTTTCGCTCTTTATCAACAGTCTGGGGATTCCGCAGAATCAATGCTCCATCCCGTAGCATTAACACCTCATTCCTATGTGGATCCCAAGATTTCCATGTTGCTCAAGTATGGGGGTAAGACCAACGAAATTTTTACACGATTGATGATAAACGTTGGTTTAGTCACAAGTGACTATGGTCTGGATGATTCTATTCAAATGTTGGATCCTGTCGCTGGAAAGGGAACCACGCTCTTTGAGGGAGCCGTACGTGGATTTGATGTGACTGGAATTGAGATGGAACGCAAAATGGTCCATGAGACTACCGTTTTTTTCAAAAGATTCCTGGAGCAGGATAAGTACAAACATACTCTGAGCAAACATGACATGTATTCCAGCAGCACTGGCAATGAAGCCTTCATCCAGCTTTTTGAATATGCCCGAGATAAACAAGACTTCAAATCAGAGACGACTAGAAAGCATCTAGCTATCATCGCCGGTAATGCCATCCATTCCAGACGTTATTTCAAGGCTGAAAAATTTCATCTTATCATTGGTGATTTACCCTATGGTATCGCTCATGGAAATAAGAGCCAGAAGCAGCACAAATCTCGTACTCGTAGCCCGGCCGAGCTTATGGAAACCTGTCTTCCGGAATTTCACAAAACATTGAAAACAGGTGGGAGCCTGGTGTTAGCCTGGAACAAGTTTGTCTGGCCACGTGAAGACTTTGTCGAGCTTCTAAACGCCAAGGGCTTTAAGGTCTTTGACTCTGATCCCTATGAACAGTTTACCCACCGTGTGGATCAGTCTATAAAAAGAGATATTGTAGTAGCCCGTAAAACCTCATAAAACTACACTCAACAGAGAAACAAACCCGTATCCTGTCACTTGTTAACTATTAATAAGTTACATATATTAAGCCCTCATTCTGGAGGGGATATGAAATCAAAAATAATTCTTAGTTTGCTATTTTTAATCCATTTCAATTATGCAGTTGAGGATAATCAGCTCTGGGATGGTAATCAGATCAGCAATTGGTGGGACAATAGAGGTCACATAGTTACCCATGTTGTTACTGGAGATGGGGGTATGGAATGGCCTGTAGGCAGTGGAGATAGCCCAGTATATGCTGCTGGTTTGTGGATAGTTGCAGGTCGCGTAAATGGGACCGAGGATATCCGGAGTGTTGCTGCTGAATTCACATCAGAATATATCCCTGGAACTTGGGACTCCGATTATGAGCAACCTGAATTTAAGATTTATAAAATCCGCGTCGCAGATGGACGATCCAATCCCGATTGGGATATCTGGCCAGTTGATCAGGGTGCACCCTGGATTGATGCGGATGAAAATGGAATCTACGACCCATCAATTGATAGCCCCGATGTAAAAGGGGATTTGTTCTATTGGACGGTTTTTAATGATGGAGATGAAAATCGACATTCATATTTGTGGAGTACTGAACCCCTGGGTATTGAAGTAAAGGCCTCTATGTATGGTTTTGAGGGACCTGGTCCACTGGAAAATACGCTCTTTATGGAGTGGGATATTAATAATGCTGGAACCAACCAACTTGATTCCGTTTTCTTAGGCATATGGCAGGATATTGATCTCGGCAGTGCTAACAATGATTACCCTGGCTGTGCCCCAGATCTTGATTTGAGCTACCATTATGTTGGAGAACTGCCAGATAGTGACTACGGGTTCTTTCCACCAGCAATAGGATTTTCCATTCTAGAGGGACCGATTGTATCCTCGGTTGGAGATACTGCCTGGGTATCAGGTGAGGCTATTCCTGATTTTATTAATCTGAAGGCTACAGCATTTAGGGCGTTTCACGGTGCCAGCGCATTATTATCTGACCCAGAAAATGCTACAGAAGCCTTTCTTCTGATGAATGGGATGAACTTTGAGGGCACGTATGAAATTAATCCCATCACCACTGAACCTGATCCCTTAATTTTTTCTGGAAACCCATTTACCGAAACCGGTTGGCTTGCATCAACTGAATATAGTGATGGTGATTGGAGGAGCCTCTTATCTACTGGATCATTCAATCTTGCTCCGGGAGAGAGCCAACATTT
>JABHBL010000086.1 GCA_018673925.1 Fidelibacterota bacterium | reverse complement strand
GGATCAAATTTCTTCCAATGATCTTGAAGCCGCGGAGAAATCATTTTTAAAGGCCATTAAAAAGGATAAAACCAACCCCAGACCTTATCTGGCGCTATCATTTTTAATGCAGCTCTCTGAAAGGAATGAAGAGGCCTGGGAGTTTTTTGAAACAGCAATAACCCACCTGGATGACCCCAACCCCTATATCTTTTCATCCTTCTATACAAAAAGAGGTTTGCTGGTTATTGATCCAGCTGAAGATCGAGGACTGGCCAAGCTGATTCCCGCGCTGGCAGAGGGTGCCGACGAATTAGGAATCATGAAAGCCGGAGCCATCAGTCGCATGGGACGTTATCTGGAAGAGTATGGGGATCTGGATGCGGCCAAACAGCACTATGACAAACTGGGTGCCATAACTCAATGGTCTCTTATTGGCCCTTTTGAAAACATATCAGCTTCTGGTTTTGAAAAAGTCTTTCAACCGGAGCTGGAGTTCAAACCTAAAAAGAAGTATATCGGTAAAAGAGGTGTACCAGCCCCCTGGTTTAATATGAGCAAGCTCCGTCACGATAACTGGGTTGATTTAACCCACTATTTTGGTGTCGAAGACGCGGTTTACTATGGCAACACCTTTGTTTACTCACCGGAAAAACAAGTTGTGCATGTCCGCGTGGGAACCTCCGGATCACTAAAAACTTTTCTTAATGATGAAGAAATTATCTCTGTTTTTGAAGAAAGAAATAACGACCTCGATACCTATATCGTTGAGACAGAGTTACAGAAAGGCTGGAATCGACTCCTTATAAAGTGTGGATATTCCGAAATTACCCAGTGCAATTATCTGGTCAGGATTACCGACAAAAAAGGCGATGCTCTCAGCGATTTGAAGTATGAAACCAAGTCCAAGAAATATACTTCAAAACCTGGAGCCCCCCTGAAAAGCATTCGCAACTTTGCAGAAGTATATTTCGAAGAGCAGATTGAGGTTAACCCCTCCCATATTGAGAACTATCTCCTCCTGGCAGACTGCTACATGAGGAATGATAAAGCGATCAAAGCCGAATTGGCTCTTCGCAGGGCCGCAGACTATATGCCCGAAGCCGTCATCATCGATAATTCCCTTTATGAGGCTTACCTGAGAGGCGAGAAGTATGACAATGTGGCCTCAACCGTAGCCAAAATCTATGACCTCTATCCAGATATCCCCTTTGTTCTTGATCAAAAATATTCTGACTATATCGATGCCGAGAACGTGGATCAAGCCGCAGCCATTATGAAGCGGTATGTGGCCTTGCGACCGAAGGCATCTGAAACATATCTCATGAAAATGAACCTGGCTTTCACCAAGGGACAGGTTGAAGAGGCCCTGGCCTTTTTGAAACAGGGCTATGAGGAGCATCCCCTGGATTGGAGCATGGTTTATCTCTCAGCGGTATTTTCAATGCGAACCACCCAGCAGTACGATGGAGCCATTGATATCTACACAAAGTTTTTGTCTGAACGACGCACTACAGATGCTTATCTCCAACTCGCAGACATCTATTTACAGTCTTCTGATGTGGAAAACTATGAAGTCACCCTCAATAAGTTGCTGGTGAAAGAGCCTAGTGGGTCAGGAGTTTATTATTCCCTGGCCAAATCTTTTTTGCAGATTCAGGATTATGATAAAGCCCTGAAATATATCAATCACAGCCTTGAGATTAGTCCAAACACCTCAGGCTTCTGGTCCACACTAGCAGAGATCCACCAGGGCTCTGGTAAAAAGTCTAATGCCATTAAAGCTTACAAAAAGGCACTCAAATATTCAGCTACAGACTATGCTTCCAGATCTCATTTGAGAGAGCTTGAAGGCAAACAATCTGTCTTTGCAAATTTTGCCACAGTTGATATCGATGCCATGTTGAAAAACAGCCCCACCGCTGAGGAATATCCCAACGATGACGGGGTATATCTAGTGGATAACAAACGTCGAGTGGTCTATGAAGAGGGTGCCTCTGAGGTTCAGAATGAAGTGCTGCTCAAGCTTTTCAATATGGATGGAATTGATCGCTTTAAGGAGTATAACCTGGCCTATAACAGTCATTCAGAGGTCCTTATTATAGAGAAGGCCGTGGTTTTAAAAGCTGATGGAACGGAGATCAAAGCCGATGAAAAGAATGGGAAAGTAATCTTTAAATCGCTGGTGCCTAATGATCACATTTATATCAAATGGCGGGTCCAAAATTATTATCAAGGACGGCTGTCTCAACATCTGTGGGAAGAGATTCATTTCAACTTCTTTTTTCCGGTAAAAGAGCGCAAATATTCCCTGTTAATTCCCAAGGGATATTCAATTCAAACCAAAACTCAGTTTATGTCCGATGAACCTGAAATCTCAAAAACCAGAGATGGGTTACTCCATGAGTGGGTCCTATATGATCAGCCAGCTATCGAGTCTGAGTATAACACCAAGAACTTGGATGATTATGGTAAGATGCTGTTTATTTCCACCATTCCAGATTGGGAATATTTGGTTGACTGGTATTTGGATCTGGCCAAAACCAAGACGCGTAGCAGCTATGAAGTTCAGGAAGTTGTTGCTGAATTACTGGCTGGAAAACCAGATATCACCGACATGGCAAAGATCGAATTGATCTACAATTATATTACAGAAAACATCCGCTACAGTAGTGTATCCTTCAGACAATCCGGTCTGATCCCCCAGAAGGCCAGGGACGTATTGGTTCAGAGAATAGGTGATTGTAAGGATGTGGCCACCCTGTGCATATCCATGCTAAAAGAAGCCGGAATTCCTGCCCACTATGTGTTGGTGAACACCTTTAAGGAAGGCTTGAATAAAGACATCCTACCAGCCATCGAGTTCAATCATGCTATTGCAGGTGTCGAAACCGATCAGGGGTTGATATATATGGATCTGACGGCTCAGAATTATCCAATCTATTCAGTACCCAGTGGAGATAGAAATGCCTTTGCCCTGAGTATTTTGCCAGGCACCCAAGCACCTCATTATCTCACCCCAAATTATTTTTCAGGCCGTCTATCTAAACGCACATCTACAGTGACCCTGAGTGAGGATAATTCAGCAGTTATTGAAAGAAATACTGTAAAATCAGGTTCAGCAGGTGCTTCCCTCAGAAACACATACCGCTTTATGGGAGAGGAAGATCGTTTCGATGAACTGGCTGAAGACTTATCCAGAGATTATCCCAATCTGGTGATGAATGCTTTTACAATTGAAGATGTGCACGTGGTGGACCAGGAGCTTGAATACTTCTATAGTTTTTCGGTACCCCACTATCTGGTCGATGCCAGCAGTATGAAATTATTAAAAATTCCCTGGACTGATGGGCTGGTTTCCCGTCGTTCACTATCTACTGAAGAAAGGGAGTATGACTATCTCTATCGGGTATCTCAGGATACGGTCTGGGAAGAAATCAGTATCATCCTGCCTGTGGGTTTTGAACCCATGGATATGGAGGAGACCTATAGTTTGAATTCTGATATGGCAGAGTATCAAGTGACGCTCAAATATGCTGATGGTGTGATCACCGGTCAACGTCAAGTGGTGAACAAGATGAGTGTGATTCCCCCTGATCAATATCCTGCTTTTAAGGAGTATTACAATGAGGCGGTCCGAGCAGACGAGAGGCAAATCCTCCTCCGTAAGACCCGCTAGAACTATGCGTTTATCCTAGCACCCGAGTTTAGTCGGGTGCTAAGCATATCCCTCAAGGAGGCGTTGACATGAATATGAATGACCCTATCACCATCACGCTCATAGTAATAGGCTTTGTCATGGCGATTGCGGCTATTATCATGCTCGTTCGCCATTTCGACAAAAAGCGCACAGAAGCCCTCAGGACTGCAGCTCAAGATATGAGACTGGATTTTTCACGCCTACCGGACCCTCAACTATTATCCCCCCTGCGTGCCTTCCCACTGTTCTCACAGGGTCATTCTAAAAAGGCATTTAATGTCATGAGCGGTATGGCGGATGAGATCCAAATCGCTATGTTTGATTATCGCTATACCACTGGTGGTGGAAAAAATCAACACACTCACAATCAAACTGTGGTGTTGCTCAAATCCGGTAGCCTGGATGTCCCCCCCTTTAGCTTGAAACCCCAGAATGTTTTTCACAACATTGGCAAGGCTTTTGGGTATCAGGATATCGATTTTGAAAGTCACCCTATCTTTTCTGAGAAGTATCTTTTGCGTTCAACTGATGAACTGGTGATTCGTGAGTTCTTTACAGATGATATCCTGGAATATTATGAGCAACGACCTGGTCTCAGCACGGAAGCAGGAGGCGATCGATTGATCTTTTTCCGGGCTTCCAAGAAGATCAAACCGGAAGACCTGCCAATCTTCCTCAAAGAGGGCTTCCACATCTACACACTTTTCAAAAAACACATGATTTAATCAGGTGTTTTAGACACTCTCACAATCTCATGAATCCCTGACTTAAGTCGGGGGTTTTTGCATCCCAACCACCCAATATCCAAAACGAATTCTTCCCTTTCATAACCAAACAATAGGTCTACATTTACATGGATTAATGACAAAAACAGGGCCTTTTACTCGTTAATTCGCGAATGTAAAAACTTTATCCCCATCAAAGACCGGCCTGTGCAGAATTAGTTCAAAAGTGATGCGACAGAATACAGATAAAATATCACAACCACTTGATCCAAACCTAATCGCTCCCTGTGGTATGAACTGTGCAACTTGTCTGGCTTACTTGCGTGAAAAAAACAGTTGTTCCGGCTGTCTAACCGCAGGGACAAACAAAGCCAAACATTGCTCCTCATGTATCATTAAAAATTGCGAAAAGTTAAGTGAAACTGAATCTGGCTACTGCTATGATTGTCATGAATATCCCTGCAAGCGTTTAAAAAATCTTGATAAGCGATATCGGACAAATTACCAGATGAGCATGCTGGATAATCTTGATAATATGAAAAGACTTGGTCCCGCAAAGTTTGTAATACAGGAACAAGCAAGATGGTTATGTAAACAGTGTGGAGAACAACTTTGTGTCCATCGACCTCAATGCCAAAACTGCGGTGAAAGCTGGTCCAAAGTGAAAAGGTGACTTTTATAGCTAAAAACTACATGATGTGGAAAAGTGTCAGGACAAAATTTTGAATTATCAATTTAAAGGGGGTCTCCATGAGACAATTAGTGTTATCCATTGTATTGTTGAGTTCATTTTACTCAAATGTTGTGGCCAACGGAGTATGTGTGGTCAATGCCGAGACAGGCACCTATTTCAGACTGCTCTCAACCCATGTTGATGTGGTTGTAGAAAACCAGGTTGCCATCATTACAGCTTCACAAACCTTTAAGAACGAAACCGGATCCAGTCAAAACTACAAGTATGCCTTCCCCTTGACTGAAGAAGAATCTGCCATTGGTCTACGCTGGTTTGTAGGTGGTGTCTGGAATGAAGCTGTGATTGAACCCAGCCCACAGGATACAACCCTGCCAGGTGGAGGCGGTGATTCAAACTATCAACTGGAAGCGTATCTGGGTGAAACCCCCCTTTTCTTCGAAATTGAAGACCCCGTTGCCAATGATTCCGTCGTCGTAGTAGAGCTCAGCTATGTGAATTTGCTGCAATATGAAAATGGCAATGTTTACTTCTCCTATCCCAATGACTACTCATTGATTCAATCGGCCTACCTCGATGCCCAGGAGATAAGCTTTACCCTTAATTCGGTACGCTCAATTGATGATCTCGTCTTATCCAGCCACTCCGCTGATTCCTCGTCCAATGATGGGCATCTCGCCTATCTGGAGTGCTCAGAATGGGAAACTCCAGCTAGTCAGGATTTTGAGATTCAATATATGTTGAGCCTGGATGAATTAGGCCTGTTCGGGCTAAGTACCTTCCTGCCAGACTCTTTGGTACCAGACCAGGGAGATCATGGATTTTTCGTTTTTGTAGCCGAGCCAGATCCAGAGAATGATACAGATGTTATAAACAAAGTGTTTACCCTTATCATTGATAGATCCGGAAGTATGGGTGGCAACAAAATTATTCAAGCCCGTAATGCAGCCACATTCATTATCAACAATTTGAATCAGGGTGACCGGTTTAACATTGTTGATTTCTCCTCGGATGCGACGGAATTTCGAGCGGGACACGTTGATTTTACTCCTACAAATCAGGAAGCAGCGGTTCAGTATATTGCGGGGATAAATGCTGGTGGTGGCACCAATATTTCTGAATCCTTTGGTGTGGCCATTCCAGATTTCGCCGCTGCCAATGACAGTACGGCAAATATCATCATTTTTTTCACCGACGGGCAAGCAACCCAAGGCATCACAGAGACTCAAGGAATTCTAAACCATGTAGATCAATTGACTCAGACTGCAGAGACCGAGTTGATGATTTTTTCATTTGGCATTGGTGAATATGCCAATGAGCAACTGCTTACCATATTGGCTGCCAGCAATAATGGTTTGGCAGAGTTTTTGGGGAATGATGAAGTAGAGGATCGAATAACTGCATTTTACTTAAGGATAAGAAACCCTGTCCTGCTCAACACATCTATGAGCTTTTCCCCGGATGTGATCGCAGAAGCCTTTCCATCACCCCTGCCCAGTTTGTATCAGGGACAACAGATGATTGTAGCAGGACGTTTTAACCAAGCTTCGACAGTAGATATCACACTTGAAGGTGAAGCCTTTGGGCAACCAGTTTCTTATAGCTATGGACTACCTTTGTCTGATTCAGCAAATGTGAGCTATCAGTTCCTACCAAAAATCTGGGCCAAAAAGAAGATTGAAAATTTACTGATTCAATTCTACAGTCTACCTGAAGGTTCACCAGAAGCCGAAAGTCTCAGAAATGAAATAATCACACTGAGTTTAAATTTTGGAGTAATAACACCTTTTACCAGCTTTGTAAGTAATCCAACTAGTTTTGATGAGATTGCAGATTCAGAACCAGGAGAGCTTCAGGGATTCGAGTTAATCGGAAATTACCCCAACCCCTTTAATCCAAGCACCACCATCATGTTCAGAGTTGAGTCTGATGTCAACCGAATAGCGACAGTCAAGATCTACAATGCACTGGGCCAGGTAGTCAAGATCCTTTATACATCCATTTCGTCTCCGGGTATCTATGAAGTGCATTGGGATGGCCGATTGGAAAATGGTCAGCTCGCACCATCGGGCAGCTATTTTTATCTGGTTGATTTTGGAGACACCATCCTGGGTGGTAAGATGACCTTGCTGAAATAGAGACCAGATTTCTGGCAAACATTAGGGGTGATTAATTGAGAAAAGCTGTTAAAGCCAGCCTCATCATTGGCATCATTTTCGTGTCCACAACCCTGGGCTCACCAAAACACAAAATGGTGGCAGCAGGCGAGACTTTTCGACTCAGAAGCGACCCCATTGTTGTTACCAGGGATGATCAAGCCATTGCGTTTAGGGTCGTAGAGGTCGGAACCGAAACGGTGGTTGGCTATTATTCAAATGGTGAGAGCAAAACCTTTGATCGGGCTGACATTAATATCATTAACGAAATCAAGCTGGACCATGTGCCTTTCGCTGTTTTTGGGGGCCTGATATTTGGCGCTGCTGGGGTGATGATGAGACCTGATGAAGAAGACCCCTTGGCCAACCGGACCCTGTGGGGCGGTTTTTATGCCGCCATCGGTGCTGGTCTGGGCTATACCTTTGCTATTACCACTTCCGGACTATACACCTATTATTTCAATGAGGAGCTGTATTCAAAATACGCAATTGATCTCTAAGAACTGAGCTGGAAATTCAAATTGATGAGAGAGGGGACATTCAGTGCTGTTTATACTAGGTAAAGCGATAATTATAGTTGGATTCATAAAATGGATGCGGGAAACCAATGACCCCCTTCAGTGTGCTGGCATTTATACCGGTGGTGCGTTTTTGGGGAGTCTCCCTAACAGTTTTTATAATCAGGAAGGATATAACTCATGATGGAATCAAACGTATTCCAGAGAACCACCACAACTGACAAAATTATATCAGATGCAAAATACAATTTGACCATCGGCGCCGTCTTGTTATGGGGCTTTCTTGTCAACTGGATCCTGGTGGAAGCCGTTGATCCGGAGTTTCTCAGAAGTATAAACATATACCTGTTTCTCGCGTTATACATTGCTTCCTGCTGGTTTGGTATACGCCTGTTTACCAAATCTGATGATCCGGGAATGAGTTTTATTGGCTACAATTTTGTGGTGGTGCCCTTTGGATTGGTTGTAAATCTGGTGGTCTCTCAGTACAGCACAGAAATTGTCCTGGAAGCTATCCAGATAACTGGAGGAGTAACTATCATCATGATGATTCTGGGGACCGCATACCCGCGTTTTTTCCAGAAGATCAGTGGCGCTCTCACCGGTGCTCTTTTGGCTGTTATCATTGTGGAAATGTTCCAGATATTTGTGCTGGGCATGCATTCGAATTGGCTGGACT
>JABHBL010000085.1 GCA_018673925.1 Fidelibacterota bacterium | reverse complement strand
GACTATTTATCCATTGGCTCAGATGCCGATCATCTACTGATACCCATGACTCCCATGCTAGCTCAACGAGTTGTAGATCAGTTGGGTGGTATTATGCCCACGCGTAAAATGGTTGATTTAATCTGGAATGCATCAGATGTCAAACTGCCACCCCAACCCATTCCACCCAGCCCTGAGATGGTCACAATAAGCATTTTCCAAGAGCATAGCTCAATGGTAGAAGTAAGCAGGTCTAACTTCATATCTAAACACCCGCCTGGTCGTCTGGTTAGTGGTCATAAAAAGGACGTGATACTGTCGAATCAAATTGCTTCCAAACTTGATAAAGTGTTCATTTATGGCTGGCATTATAAAAATGGTGAGCCAATCCAGCCATTGTATGGTGGGCATGTGAACTGGTATGTTGATTATAGTCACGGGATTCGATTCATCTCGAACCAGTGCTTGGTGAATGGGTCAGTTATGAAGCTAACACACATATTAAAAGATCCACTTCTTAGTCAGATCATTAGTGATGAACTTGGAGCTATGGAAACCATACGCTACGACACATCGCGATCAAATTACCCCTGACTTCTGACCAATCGTCCCCTCTAATAACCCTTTAACGAAGTAATTGACCTCATCTGTCATTGGGATGACAACATTGGGTCTCTTGTCTGTAATATATGCCTGGATTATTTGAAATAGACGGCTGCGGAATGTTGATACGCATCGGCGGTGCTCCAAAATAAAGATGTTGGAGTACTGGTAAATATCCGTCCGCAGCCGAAATTTATGATCAAGCTGTTTTATGTCAGTTCTATTAATTAAAGTGTGATACAATAAACTTGATTGCTGACTCAACATGAGTTTGCCAAAAGGTATGGGAATGTGTCCCTGATTCTTCCCTGAAAACACTCTTGTAGCCCATCTCTTCTAACATTTTGGCCATCTCTTTATTCTCTTTGAAAGTGAAATCATCACGTCCACACACAAGCAGCATATTGGCGCTTTGACGAGGTGCTTTTTTTTAGCGAGATGGAGGGGATTGCTTCTCTTCCATCGGTCAGGATCTTCAGTATACAATCCCAGTGCAGCAGTTAGGTGCCAATTCTCAGTATGTCGAGTCACATCCATCACGCCACTCAAGCTGGCAGCTGCAGCATAATTATCAGGATATCTCAAGGCTTGTGATATAGCGCCAAAACCACCCATACTGAGACCCATTACACCGTGGTTCATAGGATTCATGGAACCATTAAAGTTCTCTACCATCCAGATTTTTATTTCCTGCTGAATGTGTGTGGAGTAGTTGCGACCAGAACTGACCTCTGAATCAACCCACCATCCATCATATCCACCATCTGGTAGTACCAGCAGAATATTGTAGGTATCACATAACATCTGTAAATCTGAATCATCTTCCCATTGGGTTTCGTCCCCACTCCAACCATGAAGCATCACAATAAAGGGGTAACCACCCTTTTGTTGAGGATCGAATTCAGAGGGTGTAGCCACAATGACTCGGTTACTGTCTGATAAGGCTACAGAGGGTGTCTTCAGGTGTAGAATTTCCCCATGAACTGATGAAAATGAGATCAGGCTGATGACGATGACAATCAAGCATGTAGAAATATTTATAAATGATTTCATGAGGGCAAATATGCTTGATTCGATGTTCAAGTCAAAGCACATATTTGTGTATTGTCAATTGGCAGAGAGGGAGTTGAAAAGCAGTTTCATCCCCAACTGGAATGCTTAAACTGAAGTCCTAAGAATTTGAAGTTGAAAAGGTGAGTGATGTCGATGAAAAACAGGAATGTGGTTTTGTGGTTTGGTCTAAATATTATTGCCCTGAGTTTGATCGTTCTTCTCAATCTTTAAATCATGTCTCAACCTTGAGCCGAAATCTGTAGCATGAGTGGAATTAAACGAGAACTCAACTTAACCTATAGTCTAGCTATCATCATTGGTACGGTGATAGGATCAGGCGTATTTATCCAGCTCCCCATCGTCCAGCAAGCCACAGGAAGTCCCGGTCTAGCTATTATTGCCTGGTTAATTGGCGGTCTTATCTGGTTGCCGCAACTTTTCATTCTGGCAGAAATGGGAACGGCGTACCCTCAGCAGGGATTTGGATATCTATATCTTCAAAAAGCAGGTAGTCCAGGATTAGCATTTGTCTATGTCTGGACTGTGTTTTGGACTAGTGACACCCCTTCGATTACTATTTTGGCTGTGGCGGCAGTGGCTGCTCTGGATGTATTCTTTCCTGTCCTGAGTGATTCATATACAACCAAGATTATTGCTACATTGATCATTATCACACTTACCTGGGTGCATGTTACCAGCGTGAAGCAAGGAGGTAGACTACAGTTTATACTGACGGTTGTAAAATTGTCACCCCTGCTGCTTCTGTGTATTCTTGGATTCTTTTTCTTTGACTCAGTTAACCTCTTTATGACAAGTACAATGGCATCAGACAAATCTATCTTTGTATTAATCACTGCTGGAGTTGCAGCTACAGTCTGGAGCTATGCTGGATTCCCAAATATTCTCTATATGGCAGGGGAGATAAAAAACCCTGAAAAAACACTACCGAGAGCTTTGTTAGGAAGTCTTTTGGTAGTCACAGTGACTTATGTCCTGGTTGCAACAGCAACAGGTATTTTTGTGCCCCACCATGAACTGGTAGAAATCAGTGGAGGTTTTGCGAATCCTTTTAAATATCTACCCTTGCTGGCTGGAGTCGCTGCAGGATTCTTAGCTTTGGCAGCTTTTACCTCAATGGTGGGTGCCACCAATGCCTGCATTATGGTCCAACCCAGAATTGAGTATGCCATTGCCAGAGATGGGCTATTCTTTCCAATATTTGGAAAGCTTCACCCAAAGTATGGAACACCAGCAAATTCTATCATTATTCAGTCCGGTATGGCTATTATCATGATGTTCATTGGGGGGATTGAAGCCTTGATGGGTTATTTCACGCTCTCGTATATTTTGCAGAACCTCGTTGTTTATGGTTCCATTTTCTGGTTACGAGGGAGAGAGGACTACCAACCGACATATCAAAGTCCAGCCTGGCAGGTTATGGCTGGTTTGGCCATCATTTTTCAGATACTCCTGTTGTTTGGTACTTTTGCAGCATTCCCCCTGGATGGGATTTTAGCTGCCCTCGTTCTGATTCTAACCGGATTACCAGTATACTATTATTTTAAACAGAAACAGTCACCATCTCTGGAATCCCAGAAAGGATAAATTATGCGTCATCAGTTAATAGTAAGTGTACTTCTTCTAAGTTTTATGGTGCCAGGGTATTCGTGTACCTCTGCTGTTGTGAGTGGTAAAGCCACAGATGATGGTAGACCCTTGCTCTGGAAGCACAGAGATACGGGGGATGTTGAAAACAAGCTGGTCTACGTAGAAGGCAGTAAATTCGATTTTGTCGGTGTTGCCAATAGGGTGGATACTTTATCTCATCAAATATGGATGGGGTCAAATGAGGTCGGATTTGCCATCATGAATACAGCTTCCTACAATCTGAATAAGGGGCAGGTTTGTGATGTGCCGGATGATCAGGAAGGTCTGTTTATGCGAGCAGTGCTTGAGGTTTGTACTGATCTGGATGATTTTGAGGCATTTATGGATAAATCGGTCGGAACCTGGGGTCTGGCGGCCATTTTTGGAGTTATTGATGCCAAGGGAGGCGCAGCCTATTACGAAAAAGGTTATTATGACTATACAAAATATGATGTATCTGATCCAGAGGTAGCTCCAGAGGGATATCTCATCCGAACCAATTTTTCCATGTCGGGCACGCAAAACAAAGGCTATGGATTTATTCGGCACGGAGTGACCAGTGAGCTCTTCAAGGAGCAGGAGCACATTTCTGTAGATTTTATCCTGGATGCAGCGACACGGAATTTGAAACATGGTTTGTTGAAAAAGGATTTAAGAGCGGGTCAACTACCAATTGATAGAAGTGATGAGCAGTATGTACTATTTCAGGATTATGTTGTCCGAACATCAAGTGCCTCAACCCTTTTGATTCAAGGTGTATTGCCCTCTGAAGATCCACAACTCACCACTTTATGGACAGTACTCGGGTGGCAACCAGTAACATTGGTAACGCCAGTCTGGGTGAAGTCTGCAGCCCTGCTCCCAGATATTGTACTTTCCATTGATGGTGCACCCGCTCCAATTAATGCTGCTGCCATGAAGTTAAAGCAAAGTTGCTTCCCGGTTAAAAAAGGGAATGGTCAGGATTATTTACTGCATTCTCAACTAACCAACCAGGCGGGAACAGGTCTGTTGGATATGGTTCTTCCAGCGGAAACAAAAATTATTAAAAAAACCAAAGCTCTACAAAATAAATGGCGCAAGAAGGGGTCACGCGATCGGGATTTAAAGAAGTATAATAAGTGGTTGGATTCCCATATTCGAGATACCTATAACCATGATCTCGGACAAGGGCTTGGTGAATAACACGGAGATAAGCCCAATTCTCCGGCGAATGATGATTCTAGCAGGAGTTTCCGCTAGTATTTTTGCCTTCAATAGAATATTCCTGATACCTCTATTCCCTGAGTTCGGATTCTTTAGAAAATATTTTGGGGATGTCTTAGCCTTGCCGGTATATTTACCACTTTCGTACTATCTAGCCTGGCGGCTTGGTCTTATCACAGACGATTTCCAGATAAAGAGCGCCCATGTTTTAGGTGCTGGGATCATTTTCAGCTTTTTGTTTGAAGGTTTGGTACCGCTTATCGATACGACCTCTACCCGAGATCCAATTGATGTTCTGGCTTACTTCGCCGGAGGTCTTGTACTGTATATTGTGGCCAACACCGGCAGACAAAATTCAATCAATCAACTATGAGGTGATGTATGCGACCCTACATATTAGGAGAAAGCACCTGGAAGCAGGTCAGAGAACAAGAAGTAGATCTGGTGGTCCTGCCCTGGGGTGCTACAGAAGCACATAATCGTCATCTACCATATGCTACCGATGTCCTACAATCGGATCATCTAGCCGCCGAAGCAGCTCGCCTGGCATATGAACGAGGTGCCCGGGTGATGGTATTGCCTACTATCCCTTTCGGAGTGAACACCGGTCAGACTGATATTTATCTGGATATTAATCTGAATCCCAGTACGATGACGGCTATTGTCGGGGATGTTTTAGATACTCTTGATAGACAAGGTATTAACAAATTTTTGATTTTCAATTCTCATGGTGGCAATGATTTTAAACCCATCTTAAGGGAATTGGGTTTGCAGTATCCGGATATGTTTCTGGCTTTTACTAATTGGTATTCCACCCTGGATAAATCGAAATATTTCGCAAATGATGGTGATCATGCAGATGAAATGGAGACATCCCTCATGTTGCATATCAGACCAGATCTGGTGCGCCCACTCTCTGATGCAGGTCCTGGAACTGAGCGCAAAATAAAAATAAACAGCATCAAGCAGGGCTGGGCCTGGACTGAACGGAAATGGGCCGAAGTTACTGACGATACCGGTATAGGAGATCCCAGGCAGGCTACGGTTGAAAAAGGTGCGGCTTATTATAAAGATGTCACTCGCAGGATGGCTGATCTGTTTGTTGAAATCGCCTGTGCAGACCTCAATGATCTGTATGAGTAGCGATATCCAGTGATGGATACTCCATCGAAGTCTGGATGCAGAGCCATTGGGATTAATCTTTTGAATTAACTGTAAGCTTCGGTTGATTAGCTTTTTGTGTGTTACCCTTTGGTCGTTAACAATCCTGAAGAGGAAGCGGTTCTTGTTAGTGAAGTGCCGGCCGGCATGGCTTCCAGAGCTTATTTTAGCTAGAAGGGAACTTCCTCTTCTGCTTCCGCGACTGCCGCGGTTGCATTTTCTTCAGCACCCTTTTTCCAGCCACCAAGCATGGTGAGTTTATCCCCAACCACTTCAGTCATGTAATGACGTTTTTCCTCTTTGTCCTCCCATGACCGCGTCTGAAGCCGTCCTTCCACATAAATCAAGGCACCCTTTTTGACATAGTTTTCTGTGAATTCTGCAATCTTCCCGAAAACTACAACTCGATGCCATTCTGTATTATCCTGGAACTCTCCTTTCCCATCTTTTCGGGTGTCTGTGGTGGCCATACTGATGGTGGCGATGGCCATTCCCTTTGTTGTGTGGCGCACATCAGCATCGCTGCCTGTACGTCCAACCAATAGCACTTTGTTTACGCTATTGCGTTGCATAATACCCTCCTTCTGTTGGTTTGATTGATGATATTTTATAGTCTGAACTACTTAGAAACAAGGAAAAACTAAGGATAATTATTAATAATTTAATATTATATTTAAACCACCGTAAAATTACTATTGGGTTCCTTTCATATAAACAACAGGTTTTCCCCCACAATAAAGCAGTTAGATTAGAAGGTTTTTAATACAATTACCCGAGCACATAAAAGGATTGTAATGTTAATTCTTGATCAGATGTTTTTAGTATGCACCTCATTTGTCTCAGCAATAGCCCTGTGGCATCTAGCGAATCGTGACAACAATGTTGACAAGAGGCCTCCCTCAGAATATTATGATGGTCTCGCCCTGGCAGTTTTGGGTATTGCTGCCCTGTTATTGACCTTTATGGGATGGGGTATTCTGGGAATCATGGGCGAGGGAACAGGCAACAAGCTGGTAGCTATTGTGGCTTCCTTAATCCCCTTCTCCTGGGCAACTGGATTAATCTCAAAATTTTATCCAAAACATGAAAAAGTATTCTTAGGCATTATGATTCTCGGTTTGATTATGATTACAGCAAGTCGATTTATGGATGCACCTTTAATTGCCAGAATTGTTTATCCCGTGTTTCATACTACAGCTGCGACAGTCGTTATTGCTACTCCAATAGTCGTAGTTAAAAAGGGACTGATGAATTATCATTTTCTCTCGGTTTCGCTGGGGGGAGCCTTGATTAGCACTGGAGGTATTTCTATGGCATTCTTATCCGCAAATAAGCAATTGTTGTTCTTTTCCCAAGATTTTGTCCTGATGATTTTTGCCCCACTCTTATTTTTCACTGGCTTGTTGTATTATTGGGGTATATCTCGTGGAGAAACCTAAATTTGATAGTATCGTGGATTCATTGTATTTCTTGAATAATTGGTTTATATAAATATAGATTGGTAATGATAACCCCCGACCGGGAAAATTTCATTAGGTACCCTATGAAAAACCACATCTTGATTCTCCAAAAGCACCTGATTAATCTAGCCCTTCTATTACTTGTTCTGCTTGTAGTTCCATCAACTCGAGCAGGGGAAAATCTGGATTCGCTTTTTGTTGAGGCGCGTCATGCAGCGATTGAATTGGAAAATCGCGCTTTAGCCATCGAATTGTGTCGACATGCCCTGGAAGTGAATCCCAATTATCACGATTTTCGAATTCTCATGGGTCGATGTTATAGTTGGGAAGGAAATTATGATAAAGCAGAAGCGGAACTAGGCCAGGTTGTGGAGGCTGTGGAGTCCTATCAAGACGCCCGAAATGCTTTGCTCGATGTATACACTTGGTCAAAACAAGATGACAAGGCTCTGGATCTATTAGAATCTTCAGTCCAGATGTATCCCAATGATGTGGGATATAAACTTAAACAGCTTATGATACTTGAAAGCCAAGGAAAAATCTCTGATGCAACAGCGGTTGCTGACGAAATATTACTAATAGATCCAGTTAATAAAACGGTGCTAGAATATAAAAACCGTATAACTGTTTCTGAGATTACACGTTCAACAACGCTACGGTACACTTACAATCGTTTAGCTGAAACAAACACGGAGTGGCAGTTTTTAGTGGTTGAACCAAGTCTTGACCCCTGGCATTGGATATCTTTGGAACATAAGGAATCATTTTCATTTGGTCCTATAATCATCAAGCTGAATTACGCCAATCGATTTAAAAATTCGGCTACCCAGATTGAAGTTGAGTCTTACCCGGTTCTCAGAAAAGGGACTTATCTCTACACGGGTATTGGACTTTCAAAATCAGATTTATTCCCTTCGTTTAGAATGGGGCTTGAGATTTTCCAGGCACTTCCAAATGATTTTGAGGCATCACTTGGTTTTAGATATCTGGAGGTCCCGGATAATCAGATTCCCATTTATGTGGGCTCCCTGGGTAAATACTGGCAATCCTATTGGATAAGCGTGAAGACTTATGTTTCTCCCTCAAACTCAAGTCTCTCCAAATCCTGGGTATTAGGAGTTCGGAAATATCTTGCTAATCCATCTAATCATATCGAATTATATGCAGGATCTGGAGTTTCCCCGGATGCCAATCTGGGTGGTGAAGAGATAGATTTTTTAGGTAGTCGTAGCTTCGGTGTCAATTTCAAAATTGAGATCAAATCTCAGTATGATCTCAATTTAGGTATGAGTCTTTCTAATCTTGAGACCAGAACTGATGCCTTCCGAGGGGATAGCGGAATTCAGGTATCATTCACCAAAAATTATTAGCAATCTGTGTAGAGCTGTGAAATGTAAAAAGGTCTTACCTAAGTGACATATATTACATCAGGATATGAGTAAGAATATCTTAATTGGGTTTTGAGGTGTTTCGAGTCATTTTGAAGGGATGAAAGAATTAAACAGGGGTTAAAAATGAAAAGAATTCCACAAATTAAAATACTCTCCATCCCATTTCTCTTTGCAGGATTTCTAAATAGTTGTACAGAACCACCAGAAGAAGGCAGAATTATTCTAGAAAATAATCTGTCTACACTCTCAAATAGAGTTACCTATGTCAATCAGGTCATCGAAATTGATACAACACTGCAAGCGGGAGCTTTGGCAAAACCTGCCGTTGATCCTGTAAGCCTGGTTCTAATTGCAGAGGTTGACCCACCAACCATTGATGGGCAAGCATTGCAAGCCACCGATATATATATCAAAAGAAACACAGCCTACGTTTCCTACAATATGATTGGTGAGCCCTATCTGGGTGCCGTAGATATTTTTGATATTAAGGATGAAGATGATCCTGAGCTCAAGTCATCCATGCTTTTCACAGATTCAGACGTAAATGGTTTGACTTTTAAAGACAATCATCTCTATCTGGCCATGGCTACCAACCGTGGTGGATTTGATTCACCTGCAGTCGTTGAAAAAGTTCGCATCAGAAATGACGAGCTTACAGATGAAACAGAAACTTTTGATGTCCCCAGCTGGGCAGCCACAGATGTTGAGGTTACAGGCAACCACCTTTTTGTAACCTCTGGAGCTGATAGTGGTCATGTGACGGTTATTAGCTTGAACGATGATGAAGTTGTCTTTTCATATCCTGTTGAAGATGCTCGTGGTGTTGATACCGATGGAGATGATGTCGCTGTTGTTGCAGGTACACCTGCCCGGATGGTAACCTTCGACTATGATTCAGGTGAGATGTTGAATGATTATGACCTGGAAGGTGCCAGTATTGACTTTTCAAAATCAACGATTGAGATACATCGCAAAAAAGCTGTTTTAGCGTTGGGCGATGGTGGTACGCAAATTGTCTGTCTGGAAGATGGTTCGGTTATTGAAGAAATTGCACCACCTGTGGTTGATGATCTAGATCCATCAGTGACAGTTACCAATGCTGCCGCAACGGACAGTAAGACCTTGTACATGTCTAATGGTGAAGCCGGTGTGTATGTCGCCTATACCAGGGATAAGTTTAACTCAAGAGATTGTGATGTGGATGATCTTGAATTGATTGGTCAATTTCGCCTGGATGATTTGGAATCAGTTAATGCAGTAAAAGTCGATGAAGACTATTTATTCGTAGCTGGTGGACTTGGTGGTTTGAAAATTCTCGAAGTAACAGAAGAGGACGATTAAAAGGCACCACGTTTAATCGTTTTAATCAGGATTTATCAAGGATTCGCTCCACCAAATTAGTCTGACTCACATATTGTCGAATCATCTCAAGATCCGGATGAAAATCGATTTCTCCCCAATCGCTGGGGTTACACTGACTGAAATGCACATCATGCCCTGCATCGATGATGTTCTGGATAGCTTTTAAATAAAAAACATTCAGGTTTTCAGGATCACGAACCATGGACTCCAGCATATCTGCATAGATTCCGGGCCCTGATCCACAGAACTTAATTATTCCCACAGATTCACCATTGGCTTCTTCAATCGGAACCTTTTTACTCACCCTCTTTACAAGACCATCAGCCGAAATAATCTTCATATCATCTTCGTCATACTGGTCCTTGATATCTGTAATCATGGTGATAGGATGCGTACTTTTCATCAGTTCACGGATGATGGAAGCATCAAATATATCATCACCATTGATGGTAATAAATTCATCAGAAAAAAAATGTCTGGCCATCCAGACTGACATGAGATTGTTGGAGCCTTCAAAAAATGGGTTGAAAACAATCTCAATATTAAAATCTGAACGATATTCTTCCAGCTTGGACTCTATCTGATCAGCGCGGTATCCGATGATCATGACGATGTCCTTGATGCCACATTCCTTCAAGCTGTGCAATTGCGTTTCCAAAAGTGTCAGTCCCTGGCCTACATCGACAAGACTCTTTGGGATGTCTTTTGTGATTGGGTATAGTCGTGTACCGGTTCCCGCAGCAATTATGATAGCCTTCACTAATAATCCCTTTCTACAATAGCCTGATCGTCTACTCGAAAATCCCACTCTTTTTGTGGCTCTTTCCAATTTCCATAACGGAAGGTCAGGTAGCCATCAAAATCAGTGGGAATGAGATATCCTTTGCCCTTAAACTGAATACTGGAAAGAGACTCGGTAAACTGGGAGGGTGTAGACTTGAGCACCCGTTTCTCTATACCTACCACCCAGAAACAATCGTCACCCAACTTGCGCTTTATAAAAACATCCAGAGTAACTTTCCCTTTTTTTAGGCCACGAGTAAAATTCCGAATCTTGATGATTTTAAGTTCACCCCGTTTAAAAGGTCCCATGTCAGCTTGATGGTTTTGGAGTGTCAATCGGTAGCCTCGAACTAGCAGTAATGGGATGATCAGCCAAAGTTTGGACTTTGTGGTATCGTACATTGAGATATCCATATCATTATCCCAGGGCAAAAGTCGCTGCTCTCTGACAATTCCAATTTGTGTACCACCTTCCAACCAGTATGGAGCACTTACTAGATCGAAGATCCTCGTCACGTCATGTAACATCTTTTCAGCAATCTGAAGATTGTTTCCATCAGACAATTTGTTTTTACCGGACAAGAGCCCTCCTGATTACATCCCACATGTTTTTGAAAGCAAAAACCAGCCTACAGTTTAAGCGAAACCATTGAATATAGGACCTGTTTAAACTTTGTGAGCGCTTCTGATTGGGGTCTGTGGAGTGACGTGTGGGTGTGCGGAACGGTGGAGGCTATTTATCTGATGGATCAGAGAATATTAATGTAAAGGTTGATCCGAGGCCCTTTTCGCTATCCACATTAATTTTCACATGATTCATATCCAGGTAACGTTTGGTCAACGCCAGTCCAAGACCAATCCCCTGGTAATCTTTTACCAGGCCTTCACTCTCTTGTGAAAAGACCTGGAACATCCGCTCGCGATATTCATCCGAGATGCCGATCCCTGTATCTGTAAATGTAAGCTGGAGTTTTTCATCCAATCGGTCAAGTAGAACCGTAACGCTGCCCTTGTCCGTATACTTTATGGCATTTAGAAGAATATTATGGATAGCATGATATATGGAATATTGATCGAACCGAATTTCATCATCTTCAGTGAGAAGCTGACAATCAAGTTTGAGACCCTTTTCTTTGGCTTCTGGTGTTAATTTCTCACAAAGTAATTGAATGAGTTGACCCAAACGGTGTAGTTTTGAATCCAGTTGAAGAGTCCCTGCTTCCAACTCCGATATGTTAATAATAGAATCCAGAGTACGCAGAAGTCGCTGGCTGCTATTATTAATAAACTTAAAATAATCTTCATCTGCCTGCTTCAGGTTTTCTCCAAGACTTTCTTTGAGTCGACCTGTAAAACCAGTAATCGTGGTTAGAGGGGTGCGGATTTCGTGGGTAATATTAGAAATGAATTGGTCCTTCACTTTGTTAGCATTCCTGGCATCAATAAGGGCTTGCTCCAAACTCTCTTCAGCACGTTTCCAACCTGTGACATCACGACTTACTCCCAACACGGCGGTGACATTGCCAGATCGATCCTTTACAGGGTTAATTGAGGTGCTTACCCATATTGCTTTTTTGGTAGTAGGCATAGGTGTTTCATAGGTAGCGCTTTCACCACTGATAAAGGTCTTATTCAAATAGCCTTTAAAGGTTTCAACTGTTTGAGGGGGAAACAACTCTGAGAAATTTTTACCTTCGATTTGATCAATCTCCAGACCCAGGTATTTTGTTGCTGCACGATTGACAGATTGAACCACACCCTCACTATCAATGAGAAAAATGATGTCAGACGAATACTCAAGCAGGGTACGGTATTTGGCTTCATTCACAACATGGGCAGCTTCCATTTCCCGCTGTTCAGATAAGTCTCGGACATAGATACGAGCCCCAACCGGAACCTGCGCTTCATCCAATACAAAAGCGCCCTGGCATTCACCGAGGAAGCCGTCCCCATTTTTCTTCATCATCATGAAATCATATAGATCTTGCTTCTCATAACGGGTATAGGCGGTACGGTTCTGATAATTATCCAGCCCAAACTTTTCAGCTACCTTGATAGATCGTGCGTATTCAGTGTCATTTTGGAAGATGTTTCTCAAGGGCAGGCCAGAGTCGATATCAGCCTGTGTTTGCTCAAACAGATTGAAAGCGATGCGGTTCATATATACAATACTACGACTGGCGAGATCAACTTCAATCAATGCACCAGGTAGAAAATCAAAATATTGATGCTCTTCTCGTTTGTAGTTATGCATAAATTTGACTCTCCACCACTAAATATCAAACGCCTGGTTGCGATAAGAATTGGGTTGAGGAAGGATTTTTCGGATGGGAGATATGATGCGTGAACCCCCATGATGTCTCAACATCAACCTGATAATCGCATATTCCCCACTCGATAGGAAAAAAGATAAACCATACCGACTAAACCAGCAAGTCAAGATTTTTCACCATATTGTGGCGAAAATAATCAAAAACAGGGAGTAAAATTTAATTGCTAATCACACTATTGCTGATTGAGCTCAGCCTAATCGGTGGCCATGAATGGTGGCAAATAAATCTCCTTCAGCATTCGCGCTGAAACTTCAGTGACTCAATCCTCAGGTATATCAATTATTCAAGCTCTGAAAAAAAGGGGCTAAGCAAAAAGCGTTGCTCTGTGATGAGTTACGAGACGAATTACAGAATTTTAACTGATTCTTTCAGTCCTGCCTATTCAGTATATTTTTGTTTGTAAAATTCAAAACATTTGAATTGATATTGGGTCTAAATTGGTCACAATTAAACTCCAATATAAATAGCTACTTATAGGTTACATTATTCGCTGTAACAATCAGTATTTGCCTGGATGAATTAATACTCTCCAAAATACAAACTAAACGCTATGAATTATTGCTGAATCGAAAGCTTTTGTGGGGAGAAAGTAAATATAATAAACTAACTCGCTAACCAACAAAGTCTGAAAGGGAAGGGAAACCGGAATGAAAAGAATTAATATTCTTGTTATTGCTCTGACGCTCATCTTTGGTCTTGCTACCACATCGTATGCTAATGTCTATGCTACGAATCTGGCAGTAAGCGCCGAAGTGATCACGACAGGCACAACAAACACTACTGTTGATATTTCATTTTTACTAAATGAAGATGCAGACAGTGGGGTTGATGTAAAAATTTATAGTGGTGCCACTCTCGTGCGTACCATCACGCTGGCAACAGCGGTAAAAGGAAGTCATTCCGTAACCTGGGATGGAACGGATGCTGGGGGAACAACCCTTGCAGATGGTGATTATACTTTTGAAGTTGTAGCTGCTGATGATGGGAATACTGCCTGGACACAGATTAGTGATAATCTTTTGACAGTGATGTACTCACCCAAAGGCGTTTCCATTAATCGTGATATTGATAGTCCGCATTTTGGTACTGTATATATCTCAAACGGTTATGCTGGAACCAGCGCAAATGCTGGCGGTGTATACAACGGTGATGGAATCTATTTATTCAGTGCTGCACAAGACAGTCTGACTTTTTCTGATGGTGGAATAAGTTGGGGTCATTCCTCAAATTCTCCCAATAAAACGTCAATTGGTGATGATGGACGCGTGTACGTGACTGACTATGGTGCAGATGAACTTTATGTCTTCGATGCAGATATAAGCCCTGCTTCAGCATTTAGAGTTCTTGATGCAGACAATAAAGTCGCTGATCAGTATATCAGTGCCAATTGGGTGCATGGAACAGGTGCAGATCGCGTTATCTACACCGCTGATGCCCACTATGCTACTGGTCAGGGCATCCTGGAATATGCCATCGGGCTTGAGGATACCATGGTTGCTGGAAATTACGGAGAAGTAGCCATTGAAAGACCTAACAATGGATATTACCAGTTGGACGTTGAGACAGACCAGGCTGGAAACATCTATTTTTGTCAGAAAAGAGCGGATCCAAACCAGGCCTACCCACTCCTAAAATATCCACCATATACTGGCACGACTTTGACGATAGATGATACTCTGTGGACTGTACCCATGACATACGCAGGTGCAAACGGTATCGCTCTGGATGAAGTCAACAATCGCATTGCCTGGGGTTCCTATTATTCTGGAACAGTTTATATCCACAACGCCACGACAGGTGCTTTGATTGAAACGTTTGAGACAGGTCAATCACGGACGCAAGATCTGGCTTTTGATGCAGCGGGAAATTTGTATACCGTTGATAATGGTAGTGAATACTGGCATATCTGGTCCTCACCAGACGGAGCCAATTCATTTACATCTCCTGGACAGACAGAAATCACAATTGAGACTCCAGCTCTTGAAGGTGATGTATTGGTCAATGAATTTGATACCAACACCTCATCAGCAGAATACATCGAGCTCTTTAATACAACAGATGTTGCCATTGATCTAGCTACTGATTCTTATGTTTTGGTCTTCGTAAATGGTAATGGGGACGCCATCTATCAGGCTACGGATCTTACTGGATCCATTCCAGCCAACGGATTTTATGTTCTGGCTGAGACTGGCGTGACTGATATTGGAGGATACACTCCTGATCAGAATGCAAGTTGGGGCAGCTTCCAGAATGGTACCGATGCATTTGGTTTGGTTAAAGGAGCCGCTGCTTCTGATTTTGCAAATAGTGGAGTTTACAGTACCTCACTAGCTGCTGTTACGGGAGCTACGCAACAAGATGCCGTCATTTATGCAGGTGGAGATTACCCAGATACTGGTCTTGAGGCTGAATTTAATTTACCTGGTGGACTCGTCTTAAACGGATCTGCTGGTTCATCTTCCAGAATAACTGATGGTCAGGGTGGCTCGAACTATGCCAATAGCGATTGGGAAATTAAGGCTACTCGAACTCCTGGTTCTACGAATTTTGTTCCACCTCCAACTTATATACCATACACTATTGTAGAAATTCAAACTCCAGATGCAGGTGGAGATACTTCACAATACTATGGTGAATTTGTTGAAACCACTGGAATCATTACAGCGCTTACATCCTATTCCTTTTACATCCAGGATGGCACTGCAGATTATTCTGGTATTTATGTCTACATCAACGGTTCCACGAGTGCATACGCGCTGGGAGACGAGATTACAGTCCAAGGTGTAGCCGATGAAAATAACTCAAAAACTCAAATCGCAAGTATTACGGATGTCACTATTAACTCGTCGGGCAATGCCCTTCCAGCCCCAATCGTTCTGATAACAAACACATTATCGGAAGGACATGAAGGCATGTTGGTGGAAATTTCTGGTGAATGTACAGCGGTTTCAAGCGCCGCAAGTACTGATCATTGGGCATTTAAGCTGGATGATGGCAGTGGAGACGCCCTGGTTGATGATCAGATATTTTCAGATGCTGAGACTTCAGCCACTCTCGGAACAACCTACAATGTTGTAGGTGCAGTCAATTTTTATTATGGTGCATTTACAGTCAATCCTCGAGATATAGCTGACATCGAAGAAGTGATCATTGAGAATGATCTCATGCTGACATTTGAAGATGATACTGATGCGGCTAACTGGGGTGTCTATGATGGTGCTACAGGATATACTACTGTCACCTTTGATGCTACAGCTGGTGTTGATGGCTCAGGTGCTATGGTCTTTGGTGATGGTGGATATGCTTACTACATCAAGCGACCCATTAGTGCTACAGTTGGTACAGACTATGTCTTATCTGTTGATCTGAAAACACTTGGTTGGGACAATCCTGACACTTACCCAATTACCTTGTCCATTGAAGGTCTTGAAGCTGAGGAAAATTCAGTGAGTATTAATAGTCTCACTGAGTTTACAAACATCATCCTCATGGGTACGTCAATCAATCCTACAGGTTACATCAAACTCCAGGGAGCGAACACCTCTGCCGCTGGTGCAGGTGGAACTATCAACGTCGCTGTTGATAATCTGATGTTTGATGATGATTATGTGCCACCACCTAGTCTTGATTTAGATCTGGTATTTGAAGATGATACAGATGCAGCTAATTGGGGCGTTTATGATGGTGCCACAGGATATACAACGGTGGCCTTTGATGCCACTGCTGGTGTCGGTGGTTCTGGAGCAATGGTCTTTGGAGATGGTGGTTATGGCTACTATATCAAACGACCTGTAGCAGCCACTATTGGAACTGACTACTCATTGTCAATTGATATCAAAACCCTGGGTTGGGATAATCCTGACTCATATCCAATCACTCTCGCTGTAGAAGGTTTGGATGCGGTTGAAAATTCAATCAGCATTAATAGTCTTACTGATTTTACTACAATAACCTTAACCGGTACTGCAACCACTGCAGCAGGATACATCAAACTGCAGGGTTCAAATACATCTGCAGCCGGTGCTGGTGGAACTATCAGTGTAACTGTTGACAACCTGATGTTTGATGATAATAGCGGTGCAACTGACATTGATCATCCTGTGCTGCTTGCCGCAGGAGCACTCTCAAGTTCAATCGTTGAACTTGTTTTCAATGAAGATATCGATCCCGTAACTGGAGCTAATGTTGCCAATTACAGCGTGGATCACAGTATTGGTGCACCTACAGCAGCCGTTGTACTGGAAGATATAGTTACCCTGACATTGGGTACGGGAATGATGTTCGATTCAACGTATACAGTGATTGTAAACAACGTTGCTGATGTAAACGGCAATGTGCTTTTAGCTGATACAGCATCATTCATGTACACTTATGAATTTGTCTCGGATCTGTTCTTCTCAGAGTACATCGAAGGCAGTTCAAACAATAAAGCGCTGGAAATCTATAATCCTACAGATGCTGCAATTGACCTTGCCGGTTACACAATTGGTGGAACCAGCAATGAGGCAACGGATTGGGAATATTTTTATACCTTTCCAGATACGCTAACAATGAGCATCGCTGCAATGTCAACCTATGTCATTGCTGATGCCAGTGCAGACTCAGTGCTGCAAGCCCAAGCTGATTGGGTATCTTCATATCCTGGTCCAACAAGCTATAATGGCAACGATGCTCGTGGCTTGTTTAAGGTAGTTGGTCTGGATACCATACTCATCGATGCGCTTGGAAATGTGGATAATGCCACAGCAGCTGATTATGCAGCAGCGGGTATTGAAGATGCAATGGGAGAACACACCCTTCTGAGGAAAGCCAACTTTACCATGGGTAATCCGGATTGGATGATGTCCGCTGGTACTGATGCAGCATCATCTGAATGGGTCGTCTTTCCCCAAAATACATTCCGCTTTCTGGGTACACATCCACATACAGATCTTGTGGGTCCAGAACTGGCCGGTATCGTAGCCGTATCAGAGACACAGCTTCAATTGCGCTTTAGCGAGCCTGTTTTGGCTGCAGACGCGCTTACTCTAACCAACTATTCCGTCCAGGATTTTGCAGTTTTTGCAGAGATGCCAACTGCAATAACCATGGTGAACGAGAAAGTCTTTTTGCTGGATATTCCAGCGATCGCACCCAACGTTCCCTATACTCTACACGTATCTAACGTCCACGATATGAGCGGCAATGTTATCATGGATGGAGCAAATATCGGTGTGGTTCTAGATATTCCAGGGAGCTTACCTATAGACAGAATCATAAATGATTTTGTTGGTGGTATTGGTAACTGGGCAGACCCAACCTACTCCGGTTCCACTTATGGAATCCTGACAAGTTCAACATTTGCCTCTACTGATACCATGTCATTTGCTGGAACCCACTCGGGAGAGATGGTTCTCACCGATGATCCTGCTACAAGTGGCGGTTGGTTTGTGAGACTGTGGAATATCAACCGAGTCGACAGAATAGATGCCGATTCCAGGATGTTCTTCTATCTCTATGGTGGTACGGCTGCCATGCAGGCTCGTATTGTCGTACAGGATGATGGTGGTTATGAAGCCGGTCCATGGCGCGACATCACCGATGCTGCAGATGACTGGCAGGTAATATCCTTCGACCTGGCAAATGATCCAGCAACTGGATGGATTAATGGAAATGGTGCTATAGATGCCGCAAGTGGAACAGTTGGAATCGACTGTATCCAGATTCGATCCTCAGAGGATATTAGTCCAGTTCTGTATGTTGATAT
>JABHBL010000084.1 GCA_018673925.1 Fidelibacterota bacterium | reverse complement strand
TGTGCTGCCTCAGCGCAAAATGGAAAAATGGCATCCATGTTATAGTTCACAAAAGGAGCCAAAACCATGAGAAAAAAGCGCAAGCATTACAGTCCGGAAGAAAAAGTTCATTTACTAAAAGAACACCTGGTAAATGGCACAGCCGTGTCGCAGATCTGCGACGAAAACAAGTTGCAGCCCACCGTCTTTTATCGCTGGCAGCGCCAGTTCTTTGAGCAGGGAGCAGCCGCTTTCAAGAGCGATCAAGATCGCGAACGCACCCGTCTGAAAAAGAAAATCGCCTCGCTGGAAGAAAAAGTCGCTAAGAAGAACGAAGTGCTGGGCGAGTTGATGGAGGCACATATCGATCTAAAAAAAAGTCTTGGGGAAGATTGAGTAAGCACCGGGTGTCGAAGAAGATGCGTCAGGACGTGGTTGACTTTATCCAGCTTTGGGCTGAGAAAACGCCTTTTACGCGGGAGCAAGTTCTGGTCCAGGTCGGTCTGCCGTCCAGTAAATATCACGATTGGGTGCAGCGCTACGCAGAAGAAAATCGTCACAACGCTCAAATTCCCAAGCAAATCTGGCTGCGAAAAGCCGAAAAGGAAGCGATTTTGAATTACCACGAAACACATCCGGACGAAGGCTATCGCCGCCTCGCCTACATGATGCTGGATGAAGATGTCGCCGCAATCAGCCCTAGCAGCGCCTACCGGGTGCTAAAAGCCGCCGGGAAGCTGCAAAAATGGGTAAAAAAGCCCA
This sequence comes from Fidelibacterota bacterium, assembly GCA_018673925.1. GTDB lineage: Bacteria > Fidelibacterota > UBA8477 > UBA8477 > JABMPR01 > JABMPR01. The sequence continues at coordinate 2,021 of JABHBL010000084.1, read as the reverse complement.
CAAAAAAGGGAACGGGCTTCAAACAACCGTCCAGAGCACACCAACACTGGCATATCGACATCTCCTACATTAACATCTCCGGGACCTTTTATTATCTGTGCAGCGTGCTAGATGGTTACAGCCGTTACATCGTCCACTGGGAGATCCGTGAGCAAATGACCGAAGCGGACGTGGAAGTAATCTTGCTGAGGGCGAAAGAGGCTTTTCCCGCAGCCCGACCGCGGATCATCTCCGACAATGGACCCCAATTTATTGCCCGAGATTTCAAGGAGTTTATCCGCATCAACGGCATGACGCATGTGCGCACATCGCCCTATTATCCGCAGAGCAATGGTAAACTGGAACGCTGGCATGGTTCGCTCAAACAAGAATGTATTCGGCCGAAAACGCCGCTCGATCTGGCAGATGCCCGCCAACTGGTGAGCGCTTATGTGGCGCATTATAATCAGCGCAGGCTGCACAGCGCCATCGGCTACGTCACACCGCAAGCCAAGCTCGCTGGGCGAGAGCAGATTATTTTTGCCGAACGAAAAGAAAAACTTCAGGAAGCCAGAAAAAGGAGAATTGCCGCCCATAAAAGTACATCATCCCCCGTCAGGAATAGTCTGCTCACAGCTTCAGCTGCGGGCTAGGATAGTGTCTTATTTTTTATGTCCATTTTTCCATTTTCACCTGAGGCGGAACAGCATGATATTGGAAAAATGAGCATCCCTGATGCGACGTTAAAAAAAGAAGGTAGTTTTAGCAAAGAAGAATGGAAGATCATGCGCCAGCACCCGCAAAACGCCTACGATATGCTCTCTTCCATCCCCTATCTTGAACAGGCGCTGGATATTCCTTATTGTCATCATGAAAAATGGGATGGCAGCGGCTACCCACGAGGATTGAAAGGAGAGGATATTCCACTCTCGGCACGTATGTTTAGTGTTGTAGATGTTTGGGACGCGCTTTGCTCGGATCGCCCTTATCGTTTGGCTTGGGAGGAGGATAAAGTCATCGACTACATCCGGAAGAGAGCCGGCGTTGAATTTGATCCCAAAGTTGTAGATGCCTTTTTAAAATTGGTGTGTAAACAGGAATAATTTCTCACAACTTCTTTTCAAATTTGATAGTTTACTCGCTTTCCTTTGGGGGAAAACGAATAATGCTCTTGTTTTATATTACCCCTTTGTCATAATAGATTAAGACAGATTTTATATGAGTCCGTTATACGCTATTAATATGGGAGGGTGCTATTGTGATACGGAAAAAGATTTTTGGGATATTTCTAACGCTACTTATTCTTTTATTTATTTCAACGATCGCTTTTGCTCAAGGCGATGGGGTTTCAGAAACATTCGACAGCCCCGAACTCCCCCCTGGCTGGGAGGGCACGCCGGGCGTGAAAGTTGGGGATGGCGTTTTACGCATCCCGCCAGAGAGTTTTGTCGCTGCTCCCGGAATATGGGAGAATATGGAGCTCTCTGTTCTTCTTCGCCGTATTGGCGAGGGAGATTTTGTCATCAGCTATGGGGCAAATGAGCAAGGTTCCTTTCATTTGGTGTGTAGTGCCAATCAAATTGGTATCCAATATGAGAGCAATGGCGTTCTGGATGAACTGGCTGCGAGCGAGATGGAATTTATCCCTGCAGGGGAGTGGTTTGAGCTTCATTTGATTGTCGCTGAGTGGGGGCATCAAATTTTGATCAATGGGCAATCTGTTTTGGCGACGGAGGATATTCCGCTTTCGGTGGGCGGTATTTCTTTTGAAACTTTTCCTGAGACGGGCATCGAGATCGATAGCGTGGAAATCTTTGGGGATGCGGTGGGGCAGCTAGATGTTGAAGCCGAACCAGAAGCCCAGCCGGAGCCTCAGCAAGTTGAAACAGGAGCGGATTCGGGGATCCCATCTGGGGAATGGGTTTACACGGGTGGTCCCAGCGGCGGGCTTGGTTACGACATCCGCATTGATCCCCAAAACACAAATATCATGTATGTTACGGATGCGTGGGCAGGGGCTTTCAAAAGTGTGGATGGCGGGG
>JABHBL010000083.1 GCA_018673925.1 Fidelibacterota bacterium | reverse complement strand
TTTCGTAACCTCATTACCTAGTGTTGGTATCAATTGACTATTTATATCACCCGTGTTAAATCCAATATCATCAATATTGATGGTACGCCAATCTTTTCTATTCATTGCTCCGTAGATAACAAATCCGAGACGGAGCTTGCTACTGTTCAAATCTTCTCGCTTAAATAGCTGAGAGCAATCGAAGATATCTCTGGCTTGTCCACGTGCCATGAGGGCTGCCAACTTGCCAGCTGTGAGTTCATGGATATCAAGAATTGGTATTCCACTCGCTATGTGCGAGCCTAGTGGTCGAGAATCAGAATGATGAATGTCCCATAAGGGCTGACGAAGCATCATGTTCAGATCAACCTCTAGGTTCGCACCCTGTCCAGTATAGCTGTCATATCTAAGTCGCCACTTGCCACCGGCGTGTTCATCTGGAATCCGTCTCACGGTATAATCTTCACGTGAAAACACTGCTTGCATGGCTTGCTCGATCTTTGGACGCTCCGCCAACATTTCTTCTCGATCCAGGGCTCCGATGTAATTGATATCAATGTCAACCGATAACCTGGGTAGGTCGAGGGCAAATACATTAAGCGCGGTTCCGCCTTTGAGGACCCACTTCCCTTTGAGAAAGGGATGGGTATTCAATGCGTTCAATAAATGTAAAAGGTGAACTACCTTCTCCAGAACATCCGGCCTATGACCTGACAATTCAGATATGGACCTTATTTCCTCAGCAGAGAATCTCATGACAACTCATCCCAGGATCTATCAAGAATCTTAGTCGGGACCATAAGGTTCCAATCCTTGATCAACTTGCAGTCCTTTCGATTCAGCCGATCCATGTAGTGTGGTTGTCGGGGTGCCAGGCGGAGCAAGGGAGCGATCCAGGAATTGTCTAACAACAGGGCGTCCGTGTGCTGATCAAGGAAAAAACCTACTCTTGCAGCCGTCGTGGCATTCTTCAATACTTTTACATATTTGATTACTTGCTCTATATCGAAGTATTCTATCGAACCCAAGGATCGCCATATCTCTTCCCAGCTTCCGCTCAAATCGGGGCGATGCAATACATCCACAAGCGTCCGCTCAAAGTTTGTCACCCTGACTTCTATGTGTGAACGTAACACTGTTGTGACTCCTGCGAGATTCTTTCTGAATGCTAGTTGCTCTGATATCCGTATATACTCATGTGATTGATATTTTAACGGGGCTGACCTCTTGGCAGAGGTGTATGTCAGCCGTTTGAAGGTAGAGTAAGCTTTGCCGTGGAATTCTAAGGCTGCGTGGAGCGCCAACACACTGTCTGGTTTCAATTTTGCCGCCACGAGAAAAGGATCCACCTGAAATGATTCAGGGGATGACCCTGCTGGTACTGTCGCATAGAGTCCTCGTCTTATTTGAAGTATTCGGCCCTTATCCTGGTGATATGCGAGCAGATTCCATCGTGTATTCTGTTTTTCACTACCCTTGCTCGCCAGGTAATCTTTCCATTCATCTATGGTAAAAACGGGATTCCTTGTCAGAAACTCTTCTATCTTCATAATCAACTCCATGTGACGTAATTACATCATACTACTAATTATCTTAGTAGTAACTGGTGTTACTGTCATATTATGGGTGCAATATATGACGATAATACAAGATACAACTAATTATATTGGCTGTATATCGAAAAATTGTCATATTAATCAAGTCTGTGAAAATGTAATTACACAGCCATGGGTTTACAGAGCCAGGGTTCTTATTAACCAACGTTTATGAGACTGCCCAAAAGTGCCTGAATTATGAGACACCCTTATTGAGACATATATAGGTCGTTTTCTACTCCTAAACTGACACGGGGATTTTCAGTAGTATGCAGACCCTTATACAGTAAGGGATAGCGGGTTTTGGTTGCTAAAAAGTTCCTATGTTTAAACGGGTAGAGAGTAAAGCTCCTTAAATTGTTGGGCAACTAACAATCAACGCAAGAAGGAGCTTCACAATGCGACAAGCTAAACATGCAGATTTCAGCGGCCAAAACATTTATGCAG
>JABHBL010000082.1 GCA_018673925.1 Fidelibacterota bacterium | reverse complement strand
GATTTAGTGGTGGAACTCAGATCGATAGAGTATACGGTGAGGGGTCGCATGTAATCTGGCCCTGGGATAAAATGTATATTTATAATTTACGTACACAGGAGATCAGTGACTCCGTTGACGTTTTAACCCATAATGGTCTCAGCATTCACCTTGACCTATCCGTTCGTTTTTTTCCAAATCGGAGCATTCTCGGATTACTCCATAAAAATGTCGGGCCGAATTATCCAAGCATTATTGTATTACCTGAAATTGAACATGTTGTCCGTACGGTCATCGGTCAGTATAGAGCAGAAGAAATATATACAGCCCAAAATGCAATTGTTGAAAAAATAGTTTCAGAATCATACAGAGAGATTGAAGAACGCTTTGTCAATCTTGATGATGTTCTTATAAGAAAAATAGTGCTGCCCGAAACGATACAGAATGCAATCCAGAGAAAAATTGAGCAACAGCAACTGGTTCAGGAGTTTGATTATCGTTTGCAGTCTTCCATGAAAGAAGCTCAAAGGAAAAGAATTGAAGCAGAAGGTATCAGTAATTATAATCAAATTATAGGACAGAGTATCACAGAAGAAATTCTTAAATTTAAAGGTATAGAAGCAACCCAAGAACTTGCAAAATCTGAAAATGCAAAGGTTGTAGTTATCGGTAGTGGTAAGGATGGTCTTCCAATTATACTGGGAAACCAATAGATGTCCCTCGGTAAATTAGTTCTTGTTACATTTTTCTTCTTGATTCCTGTTGGAATAATAATCTCAATAGTATTGCATGAGACAACAGAAGATCATATAGAAAAAAGGGCTCTATTTGCAAATGAGTATGAGGCTAGAATCGATGCAATGATTTTACATAATGCTGATACTCTAGAGACATTTACTGAAGTAGATCCTGATTTAGATCCTCTTAATATTGCAATTGTATGGCCAATATCTACTACATCGAACAAACTTATCGAAGGAGTGATGCTCGCTGCTGATGAAATAAATCAACAAGGTGGTATCTTTGGTCAGCCCATAGGTCTAAAGTTTTATGACACGAAAAGTGACATTCAAACTGCCAGAAAAATTGCTAATAAAATTTGTGATGATGAAGATATCTTCGCAGTTATTGGACATTACCACTCCTACATTTTGCAGGTTACTACCTTCACATATTGGAATTCTGGACTGCTTTTTATCACTCCGGGGGGGCAGGCTCAACTCAATAGTTTAGAGAATATTGAAACATTTTTTCGAACCATTCCCAATACTCGCCAAATTGCAGAGGAAGCCGCATTCTTTACACAGCAACTCAATTATAGGAATCCTGTAATTATTACTGAAGATGATATGTATGAACAGGATTTTTCAAAATTGTACGAAGTCAAGCTGAATAAGTATGGAATTAATCCAGTTTACAACTTCAAATTGCTCAAATGGAAGAAAAATTATAGATCGATTTTAAATCAGGTGCGATTGTTTGATCATGATCTTATTGTATTAGCAATAACCCCAACATTTGCTACAACTATGCTGAGAGAAGCTTCAAAAATGGGGTTGAATGAAAACTTTATGACTCTTGATCTTAATCCATACAGTCTTGCGTCAAATAGATTGCTTGACAGTATGTATATATACAATTTATCAATATTTGAATATTACAATAATCCTTCAGGAAAGATGAACCGTTTTCTAGATAGCTATAATAAAGCAAATGGGAATTTCCTGAAACATGAAAATACTGCTTTGAGTAATCCGGATCAGGACTCAACCCATGTAGAAATAGATAACAGGCCTGATGATTATGCTGCTTATGGTTATGATACAGTCATGCTGTTGGCACAGGCTATCAAAAAGGCAAAATCGGTTCATTCAACCACCTTAGCTACCTATTTGCGTTACAATAGTGTTTATGATGGTGTGACTGGATCCCACGATTTTGATGAGCACGGGAATGTGTTTCAAAAACCTTTGTATCTAACAAAGATACATAGGGGTGAAAGAGAATTAGTGGTAAAAAAAGTTGATAATCTTAATTCATTCACCACTAGGTTAAAACAAGAATTGGTGAAAGAGATCACGGATGAGAATATTAGTGTTTATTCTGATAGCTCTATAACGGTGTTGTTGATAAAGGATGATATACTTTTTAACGCAGGTACCTTTGATATTATTTCAAGCGGCAGACAAATATTTAAAAAGATTGCTTTTGCAGCCAGAGGCAATGATTCAATCCTGATTCAATTAAAAAGTACCAACCAGGCTGAGATCAACTCCTTTACCATCGCCCAGGGTGATGCGATTGCAGATATGGAAACAAGTATTAAAGCTTCAAGAATTACCTCTCACCTGATCAGCTATGGTATTAAATACAATCAGATTTACACCGTAAATTCTGCCATTAAATATGATGAAATATTTCCTAAGTATGCAAGTGGAGAACATTTGGATCATGAGCATGTCGAGATACTTTTTGTAGAGAAATCAGAGGTGTTGCATGATCTTAATTAGCCACGTCAGCAAATCACCCTAATAAGCCAACCATGAGATTATACTGCCTTCCCTATGCTGGTGCTTCAGCATCAGTCTACACCTCATTTGAACATCAATTAACCGGGCAGGGGATACAGTGTAAAGCTATCGAATACCCTGGACATGGAAGCAGAATGCCAGAACCTCTCTGTCGGAATATTTCAGATTTAGCAGTTGACATTATTCATAACGTGACAGCGAGTGAAGATGAATTTTGCCTTTATGGTCATAGTCTGGGAGGCCATGTTGCTTATGAAGTGGCTAGAAATCTACAACAGAAAAACAATACATCACTCAAACATCTTTTCCTGAGTGGCAATGCAAGCCCCAGTGTACCTATTAAATTCAGTGGGCTTCATAAATTGCCACTAGAACACCTTTTTGAAAAATTGAGTGAGCTTGGTGGAATCCTTAATCCCGAAACATGGGATGAAGATGCTCAACAGTTATTCCTGCCAATTTTACAAGCCGATTTTGAGATAGTATCTTCCATAACCTACAAAAGAGGGCTACCCTTAAATGTACCTATCACCGCATTTATAGGTACCGAGGATATATATTCGCTTAGCGAAGTGCAACAATGGCAATATGAAACTAAATTTTCACTGGCAGCCTACCAATTCAAGGGTAATCATTTTTTCCCTTTTGACCACATTAAGGAGATCGTGGGAATCATCTCAAGGAAGATCCATGACACTGCTATAATGACCACAGTAGCAGAATAGCAGGGACTATTGTGATTGATATTTTAGCGTATAGACATTCTCACCAATGGGAAACGGGCAAATTCAAGACCCTGTTCAACAGAATGACTTACCAAGACCAGGTCGCAGTCATGAGATACAAGCGCTGGCAGGATAGAGAGGCTCATATGATCAGTCGACTCATGTGGATATCCGCATTAGAAAAGCGTAGTTACCCGAATCCAATGCATATTGATATTTCAGAATATGGGCGTCCAGTTTGGCCGTTAGAAATGGGTGATGCTAATATTTCGCATTCAGGTGACTGGGTTTTGCTGGCTATCACAGATAATGGATCAGTAGGTATTGATATTGAGAAAAAAGCTCTTTTGAACATTGAGGATTTTCAAATTGGTTTCACCAAGAGTGAATGGGAAAGCATAACTTCAGTGAAGGGTGAAAAACTCGATTATTTTTATAAATTGTGGACCCAAAAAGAGGCTGTCATAAAAGCAGATGGGAGCGGGTGGTCAATAACCCCTGATAGCATAGAATGGAAGCATGATTCTGCTGTTATTGGTGGTACCGTATTCTCATTATTGCCTATTGAGGTTGCCCCTGATCATGCCTGCCATCTGGCTATTGGCCACGGTTCTAATATGGATGTTAACTATATCGAAATACAAAACTTATAGGAACGAGAATAATTATGAAAGCTTTCCGATTGATCTTTCTGATCCTAGTGTCAGTATCGATAACAATTCAGGCGCAACAAATGACAGCTGAAGGCCAATCTCAGGTGCCTTGGTGGTCAAACAGCTCATACATGGCAATAGATTCGAGCAACTCCTTTTTGATGCATACTGAGATCGAATACAGTTATGAGACCAAGTCCGGAAATCTTGAAGGCTCAGAGCATGATGCCAAATTTCTCATCGCAATTCGGAAGAAGCATATCACTAACTATACGATGCTTCGCTCCAGTCATTATTATTATCGGATTATCCCAAGCAATCAGGAAGTAACTATGGATCAGTACAAATTTGATAATATCGTGCGCATTGATTTGGGGACCCTCTTCTTCATCGATGCAGGATTCTATATCGAAAAAGATTCAAAGATGCTGCTTGATAGAAGAACTGCAATTTATTCTGGGATTGGTATCTATACTAGTTTGCCGTTTCATGCAGATCTGAATGTGACGGTTGGAGGTGGTAACGATAAAAAAGAATACTCCGCTATGGTTCCGCTAGATGATGAAACGTATGTAAATCTTTACTACGCCTTGACATTCAATTATATGATCTCACCCCATGTTTCGTTTTCATCCAAGATGAGATTACAGCACCAATATTATGACGCTCAGAACTATGAGTATCTCAGTGAAAGCAAATTCCTGGTACCTATGAATAAAAATGTATCTTTGGTGTATATCCTTGACTGGAATATTACCAATAAACCATGGCCCGGAATATTACGGGCTGATACACATCAAGCAGCTGGGATTCAGATCCACTTCTAATCAGTCCCATCAATTCGTGAATCCAAGCATGGTCAGACCACGAGAGTAAACTCCGTTTTTTGTTTTCTCAGCATCTAATTTATACAGGGCTGGATCAATGATCATCAGGGCAGACAATACATCCTGATATATATCATTGGCTACATTGGTTGCATTCCAAGGTGGAATTGGAGATTGGCCATTTACCAGAACCACAAAACCTCGTCCACTATCGAGGTAATTAATGATGGCATTGAACCCATCGATGCCACCTTGATGTCCCCAGGCTATTTCATCCTGGCTCGCTAAGCCAAATCCATAACCGTAATGAACCCCCTCATAGTCAAAGGCAGAATATTCAGTTTTCCGGGCTTGCAGTAGTTCACTCGATATGAGGTCACCTTCTATCAAAGCTGGCAAATATATCAATAGATCAGGGATAGAAGAGACGATGGCACCTGCTGCTGCAGCTGCACTTGGGGAATTGTAGGTGATGAGGTCAGATTCATTGAGCTCACCATCTCCTCCAAAGTCAAAATATCCATCCACAATTCCTTCAGGAAGGTCAGTATCTGAAAGCGGATAGTATGTGTTTGCCATGCCCAGGGGGTCGAAGATTCTCCCCTGAAATAAGTGTTCTAAAGTTTCACCTGTTTGTGTCTCAGCCAACAAACTTAGGATGATATAGTTGGAGTTTGAATAGTTGTAGGCAACTCCAGGTTCAAAGTATAGTGAGTCGCCAATAAATCCCAATAACTGCTCATCAGAAAAAGTTTGATGCGGATTCATGACATAGGATGTGGCAAAATCAGCAGAATGTGTATAGTTGTGTATCCCGGTTCGGTGGCTCAATAGATGCTGTATCGTCAAGACAGAATCCGTTTGGCAGGGAGGTATCAAGGCTGCAATATTTGTTGGGAGCAGGGGGCGGACATCATCACTCAAACCAAATACACCTTCATCGATCAGTTGTAAGATGATCGTAGCTGTAAATGTTTTTGTAACACTACCGATCTTTAGCAGATCGTCAGGTACCATCTCTGTTAACGGATTCAAGTGTGAATATCCAGTTGCATAAACCCATGTATTCCCATCAGTATCAATCATCCCGAAACTAATACCAGGCACCCCATATTTTGAGGGTAAAGAATCTAACAACATACTCAGGGTTTCCTGCTCCACTGTTAACGTAGGTCCCGAGGGGGAATCATTGTCGTCAGAACATCCACCTAGTCCTAGGAACATAAGTGCAGTAAAAATTATAATCATGCGATATGAAAGCATTTTCCCTCCTTCTTGCGGTAAAAATGTAAAGAACTGTATGTGTATAAGAAATCATCCTTATGGACTTTGAAACAGCTCTCTGATTCAGCTAGATATGAAACATATAGGCTGAATATAATGAATATTCTTGCTGAGCACAGGAGAAATAAATAAGATTCACTGAGAACTCATTCTGTGCTATAGAAATAATTATTTAAAAAAAAGTCAGATGGGTTCAATTATCTGCATGAAAGCACCTAAATGTGTTATAGATTGAAAGCGATTGTAAACCAAAGTCTGGGATTTCCCTTCCGTGAAAAGTACAGAGCGGAAACCAATAGGGTATCTTCAATAAGGTACATATCTGGTTTGTTTTAGTTTAATAATACATCAGCAGAAGATCTATATATGAGACAAATAGCTGTAGTGGGAACAGAGAATTCATAATAAGAGCATTCAGTGATTAAAACAGATCTCAAATCAAAAACATACCCTGTTTCACTTGGTCAGCAGGCGATGTATATTCATTCCAACGGAATTAATGAAATAATTTATCACATAGATAATGTGATGCTATTGGAAGGCAAGATTGACCTACCGATTTTCAGCAAATGTCTAAAACGCTGTATTGATGACAATATTGTTTTAAACCATACAATCACCAGGGTGAATGGTGAGCTACGTTTCACTCCAATTCTGAATAAAAAAAAATATAAATTTCAATTGATTGTTGTAAAAGATCAGGAGAATAAGAATGCAGCCGACATAATAAAATCCTATATCAACATATCAGCCCCTGCTGGTGAAATACCTTTGCATGGCTATTTCCTCTTTGAATTAGGGGACGATTTCTACTATTTCGTCCATCGCTTCCATCATATTTATTCAGAT
>JABHBL010000018.1 GCA_018673925.1 Fidelibacterota bacterium | reverse complement strand
CTGAAGTTTCCGCGTTTTTAGAGCGGGGTATTTTCCATTGCGCGACACAATAAGTTGTGCTTATTCAGACAATACCAGGCTTATCATGGGCCGCTTCATTTTGCGTGCCAATCTTTCACTGAATGTGCCGCTAAAACTGTTTTAAATCAAATGGATACAGCAATATTTAAGTGAGCAGAGGGCGTTCTTTTGTTATAATCAATACTGCTAAATTATTGAACCGCAAACAGAAGGACCCTCTACTCAATGTTTATTCTACGCGACCTGCTCTCTCTCCTCCAGCTACAGTTTTCTGAAACCAAACAGGGTAGAAGACGATCCATCTGGTTCTCTTATACCCTGCTGGCGATCATTGTACCCTTCACCTCATCGATCACCTCCAACTTGCTGCGCAGCCTCAATACACTGTTTGGATTCTCAATACCGATGCAGCGCTTCTATACCTTTATGGGGAGTTCGACTCTCCCTTGGGAGAGGCTGTGGTGCACACTCTGGGGGATGATCCCCTCTCCGTTGGTTGATGGTCGTCTGCTGGCGGTATTGGATGATTCAATCAATCCAAAGAGCGGGCGCAAAATATTCGGTTGTGGTTTTTTCCATGATCATGCCGCGAAGGGTAATCAGAACACCTTCCCTTGGTCTCAGTGCATTTTGATGCTGGGGCTACTCAAGCCGGTTAAGGGTCGCTGGGCCTGCCTGCCACTGTCATTTTGTTTCTACTTCATGAAGGCGGATGTGGATGCAGCACTGAAGGATGAGTCGATCGTCAATACCCGCTTTAAAGGGGAGGTGGTTCCGTTTCTCACCAAGCTGGATCAGGCCGCACAAATGCTGAAAAAGCTCTATAGTTACTTCAAGGTGCCTGTACTGGTGGTTGCCGACAGCTGGTTTGGCAATAATGGGCTTTGGTCACAACTGAAAGCGAGCGATGGAGACTTTCATCTACTCTCCCGCCTACGTACCAACAGTGTGTTGCTAGGCCTTCCTAAGCCAGTAGAGGAGGGAGAGCGCAGACGTGGTCGTCCTCGCAAATATGGAAAACGGCTTGGGAAGGTCTCGGAGCTGGCGACTCCACTACGTGAACACGCCAGCCAATATACCGTGGACCTCTATGGCAGACGACGTACGGTGGAGGCCTACTCTCAGGTGGTGATGGTGAAGACACTGAAGCAGAAGATTCGTGTGGTCTGGGTCTATCGCAGAACCCGCTATGTCACACTGTTCACCACCGATCTTTCACTGAGCGTGGAGCAAATCATTGCCTACTATGGAGCACGCTGGAAGATTGAATCTGGATTCAAGGAGATCAAGCAGGAGATTGGCAGCGCCAGAAGTCAGACACGGAATGCACAGGCGGTGAGCAACCATCTGCAGTTCTGTATGATGGCGACATCATTAACTTGGATCTATGCGGATCGCTTGTCCTATACTCCGAGCCGAAGGCATCAGGTACAGGGAAGGTCCAGTTTTGCCTTCTCCGATGTGCGAAGGATGATTGCAGAGGCGGCACTGGATAAGGATTTTCAGACGCTTTTGCCAAAAGCAGAGCAACAGCCACTAAATTCTTTCATCCACACGCTGTTACGCATGGTGGCCTGAGGATGAAGAGCTGGAGACTTCATAATTTGTAGGAAACTTCAGATCGGTTATCTGTGGTCATAGAAATGTAACATTTTGAAACAAACACAATGATACTTATATTTTCTCAGCAGTATACCCCCTACCCACTGCATAATAGGTAATCCCCAGCTGCGCCATTTTTTGCGGACTGTATAAGTTTCGGCCATCGAAGATGACGGGGGTACGCATGCGCTGCACCAGCGCCTCAAAATCGGGGGACCAGAACGGCTTCCACTCGGTCACCACCATCAAGGCATCAGCACCGTCTAACACTTGCTGCGCATCTTCGCCATACTGTAGGCCCGGCTGCTCTCCAAGGAGGTTACGGCTGTTCTCCATCGCCTCTGGGTCGTAGAGTCGAACCTCAGCCCCTTGATCCAGCAGCACTTTGATCAGATGAATACCGGGCGCATTGCGAATATCACTACTCCCCGGCTTGTAGGCGACCCCCCAAATGGCAAATAGCCGCCCCTGCAGGTCCATATTAAAGTGTCGCCATGCCTTGCGGAAGAGTACTTCTCGCTGCTGGCGGTTGATCTCTAACACCGCATCCAGCAACTGCCCACGAGAACCTGCGGCGCGTACTGTATCGGCCAGTGAGGCGACATCTCTGGCAAAGTGTGGACCACCAAAGCCGGTACCGGGATAGAGGTAGTCGTAGCCGATACGGTGGTCTGAACCCATCCCCTGCCGCACCTCTTCGATATCGGCCCCCAGATCTTCAGCCACATCGGCCATCTCATTCATAAAGCTGATGCGCGTCGCCAACATTGCATTGCAGGCAAATTTGGTTAGCTCTGCAGAACGCGGCGACATCACCATAACCACATCACGATTGCGGTTGTAGGGGGTGTATAGCTCTCGCATAACATCCACCCCAACTTCGTCATCACACCCCAATAGGATGCGGTCAGGACGGCGGAAATTTTGAATCATCCGCCCTTCGGTCATGAAGTCTGGCTCAACCACTAATCTGCAGGGGGGCTGGCTGTTATCTGCCTGTTGCTGCGCTTGTTGCAGAACAGTGAATAGCTGCTCGGAACTGCCCAACGGAAAGGTGGTACGGTTGACTAGGGTACACCCCTGTTGGTTCAGCGCTCCGATCTGTTTCACAATCGTGGTGGCTTGCTGGAGCTGGTCTGACTCCAGCAACAGGTACTGCACCACACCATGTTGGGCACCTGCCTGCTCGCTCTCGGTACTCTGTAATCGCCCACTCTGTTGTTGCTGGAGTAGTTTTCTTAACCCTGGCTCTGCATAGGGGGGAGATGGCATCTGTGGGGTTACCAGCAGGACCTCATTGCCGATATCTGCCAGACAGCCCGCTGTGACCAGTGCCGAGGTGGTGTTGCCGTAGACGGTAATTTTCATCGCTGTTTACCTCGCTGTTCGATACGCTGCAACAGTCCACGGGTGGAGCTGTCGTAGCCATCATACTCCCCCGCCTCCCCTTCACCGATCAGGTGCTGATGCAGTTGCGTGGCGATCTTTTTGCCCAGCTCTACACCAAACTGGTCGAAGGGGTT
>JABHBL010000081.1 GCA_018673925.1 Fidelibacterota bacterium | reverse complement strand
TCCCTTACAAATTGACAATGCTTTGGCTGCCATTAAAGCCAACATTTTAATCCCCTCTGATATTCAAGGGGCCAAACGTATTGAAGTGCCATCCTATCCGGAAAAAGTATTTAGAGAATTGTTAGTTAATGCAGTAGTGCATCGTAATTACAGTATTATTGGTTCACAAATTCGGATATTTATATTTTCTGATCGTATTGAGTTTATTAGTCCTGGCCGGCTTCCTAATACAGTTACTATTGAAAAACTAACCACCGGTACCAGCTTTTCAAGAAATCCACTGTTAGTAAAATTAATGGAGAACCTAGGTTATATGGATAAATTAGGACGAGGCCTACCTATGGTCTATCAAGAGAGGATTAAACTTGATAGAACATTAGCGTTTGAAAATGATGGTGAGAACTTTAAAGTGATACTTGGGTTATAGTTGTAAGCCTTTACTCTACCCTTTGATTCCCCAAATATGATCCCAAACAGAGAACAGGCCCTTATGTTAGCGCAGCGTGAAGTTGTGGCGCTCGTTCACGATGCTGTGAATCTAGAGGGGATCGCCTTCACCTTTCCAGAGATACAGACTCTGCTAGATGGTGTGACAGTAGGAGGGCATAAACTAAGCGACCAACAGATCGCCATCAACCAAGCTAAAGCGTGGAAACAGCTTTTTAGTGATTTAAAACAGAATAACTTCGTACTCACAGCAGAGTACGCTTGTAAGCTACATAGCATTGCAGCAAAAGAAGATGCGCTAGAGTGGGGTAAATTTCGTACTAGCGGTGTCACCATTGCAGGAACGGAGTACTTGCCTCCAGCAGCAGATAGACTGGCGCAACTGTTTGCCGAGATGGTCGATAGAGTCACCATGCAGAATGACATCTACGACCAGGCTATCAGCCTCTTTCTACAGATGGCAAGAACCCAATTCTTCTACGATGTAAACAAACGCATGGGAAGATTTATGATGAACGGTCATCTGCTTAACCAAGGCTACCCAGTGATCAATCTGCCAGCAGCTCGACAGCTAGAATTTAACCAACTCATGCTCGACTTCTATCAAACAGGAGAAGAGGAACAGATGAAACAATTTATGAAATCCTGTCTTGACCAAAAAGTGGTAGATATAATGAGCAGCGCTAGAGCAGCTCCCTCTGGGGCATAAAAGGTTCCTAGATTCATACCTAGATTAAAGCGCAGGAAGAGGAATTAGGGTTAGAGGCAGATAAAGTGCGATATAGAGCAGATAGAGGTTATGTTGCTCTGCTAGATCAGCCCCCTTTTTCGTGCCCCCTTAATAGTCTCTGATCGTTTATGACAGATAGCAATCAATGAATAGTAAAGACATCATTTCCAGAGATATCATCAAGCGATTAGCGGTCGATATCGCCCAGATCCTTCTGAAGCTCGAAGTAAAAGATGCCGAAATCATCGAAACCCAATACCAGAGAATCGAAGAACGTCGGGCAGACATGGTCGCAAAAATGGAAGATCAGAAAGGTGCCTTCATACTCCACGTCGAAGTCCAAAACGACAACCAAAGCAGCATGCCACACCGTATGTTGCGTTACCGAACAGAGATCAGCCTCACCCACCCAAAGATTGATATACGCCAGTACCTGATCTACATTGGCAAAGCTCCGCTTAACATGCCAGCAGGGCTACAGCAATCAGGGTTGAACTACCGCTACACCATACTTGACATGCACACAGTAGACTGTCAAAAGCTGATTGCAATGGACGACCCCGATGCCCTTGTACTGGCCATCCTCTGTGACTTCAAAGACCGACCAGAACAAGAAGTGGTACACTACAAGGTGAATTGTGCGACAGCCCAAGAGAGGGTGCCCTGGGGTATATTTTGAAAAGGCTCAAAGAGCTCAATGGAGACAACGAAAGCCGCTACCGAGAATACCTCAAAATGGTTGAAATACTCTCAACCAATCGCAAGCTCGAACAACTGATCGAAGAGGAAGAGAAAATGTTGACACAAGTAGAACAGACAAAATTACCCTCCTATAGAATTGGAATGCAACAAGGCATGCAACAAGGAAAGCAAGAAGGCAGGCAAGAAGGCAAGCAAGAAGGTGAAGGCTACTTATTATTACGCCAAATCAAACGTCGTTTCAGTCAGCTTCCAGATTGGGTCGAAGAAAAAATCACCCAAGCCACTACAGACCAAATCGAACAGTGGGCGGATAATATCCTTGACGCTACTACAATCGAAGAGGTGTTTCGATAAAAAATCTAGAGCGGGTTATAGCTGATAGTATTTAAAGAGCTGAAGTTTCCTGAAAATTAAAACTATGCAAAACAATAGATTTCAGTCACCCCACTTAGCAAGGTCAGAGGCAAAACTTTCCCAGATTTTTCAGAATTATGAGTGACATATTTATAGTCGCCACTTATAACATGTTGATTCCTATGAAATCTACTAAAAGTACGTTTACTCAATTTTCAGGAAACTTCAGTTAAAGAGTAACTGGCTCAAAAATCTGGCTGAGCAAATAGTCCCTAATTTTGTCACTCCAGAAGAACATGTTGAGTCAAATTGAACTCGAAAAACCAATAAAGCTGGGCGAAGATTGAAGATCTTGCCTGTTGAGCTGGCTCTCTGTGTATTGAGCAGATTGGATAGAGAGTATGTCGCTTTGTTAGAACTGACCCCGCTCGCTGACCCCGCTCGTTCTAGGTACAGGGAAAGATATAACGATTAAACAGCTAGCAGAAATCATATCCAAAGTAACATGCTACAGAGGTCAAATAGAGTTTGACACCACAAAACCAGATGGCGCCAAGAGAAAACTAATGGACAGCACCCGCCTAAACAACCTAGGATGGCAACCAAAAACAGAATTGGAACAAGGCCTGAAACAGGCCTACAACGACACCCTATTTCATCTCATAGGAGAATAAAGCATGCAAGTTGAAGCAATATATGACCATGGGAAGATTGAATTTATCAAGCCATTGAAATTTAAACATGAAAAAATAAAAGTTACCTTGGATATTCCAGACAACGAGATTGAACAATTGCAATTATTTGAGCCAAAGACAGAGCTAGGTCTCAAACTGCAACAGATAAAAGAGCAAGGCCAATCACAAAAAGAGAAAAAACTAAATATAGATGAGATCAATGCAGAGGTGCATCGAAGAAGAGGTGGAATAGATCGATGATTCGTACCTATCTTGATACGGGAGTACTGATTGCTGCGTGGAGAGGTACCGAAGAAGTGGCTAATAAGGCCATGGCTGTACTTGATGATATGAAAAGAGAGTTCATCTTCAGTGAGGTGCTGAGGCTTGAAATAATGCCAAAAACACTTTTTCACAAAAATAAAGAAGAGTCTCAGTTTTACGAAGAAATATTCTTAAAAGGTAAAATTATTACGTGGTCAACAGCAACCCTGAATAGAGCTTATGAGATAGCAAGTAGATACAACCTCTCTGCATTAGATTCTATCCATATTGCTACAGCATTAGATAGTAAGGTTGATGAGTTCATAACGACAGAAAATGGAACCAAGCCAAT
>JABHBL010000080.1 GCA_018673925.1 Fidelibacterota bacterium | reverse complement strand
GGGGTTATTGGTCTGTACGCCCGACAGGATTCGAACCTGTGACCCTCTGCTTAGAAGGCAGATGCTCTATCCAGCTGAGCTACGGGCGCGCATGTCAATGTATTAGAAAGCCGTTGCTCTATCCAGCTGAGCTACCGGAGCAGCTGGCTTGCTTATTAGCGTGCCATATTATTTGACAGGTCGTGAATAAGCAAGTCAAAGGCATCGCTGAATCCAAGAAGTCTGAACCCCTTTGCTGCCTTGCACTTTTACATGATTCCCTTACATTGATATCACTCACAGACCAAAACCAGTACCCCGAGGACAAACATGAAAAAGACAAAACGATTACTCCTGACAACTTGCTTCATCAGCTTTTCAATTATACTTAGTTCATGCACCGTCTACTACAACACCTCCGATGTCAAGAAGACATTTTCTAAATCTCAGAGAGAGATCAACAAAACGCTGGGAAAGATTGCAAAAGATCGTCGTGAGAAACGTGGTATTTACAACCAACTGATGAGCAAGATTCCTGATTCAACAGCAACCCCCTATCCGATGCTGTCAAGGGAATTGATAGAGATGAAGCGATCTTTTAACCAGCTAAAGCAAACCACCAAGCAACTGGAACAGCTTAAAGCAAATTTTAACCGTCTGGTTAAGGGAACCAAGAAAATCGAATCCGGGTCATCAACGTGGGATGACTTTCAAATCATTAAAGAGGAATTTGACACCCAATCTGGGAATTTTGAATCACAGGCGAATGACTATAACAAGTCCTCCAATGATTTTATCAAACTGCTGAATAAACACGAAATTTCACATTTAAAGGTTGTTGAAATCAAACAGCAAATAGACAAATATCTCGTGGAACTAAATCAGTCCATTGATCAATTGTCAACTGAACTTATTCGGAGCAGTCAAAATCCCAAGATGGACAAAAAAGTATTGACTCAGTTGGAAGAGATATTGAGCCAGGTAAGGGCTGATCGAGAAACTCTGGATTCCCTCATAAGGAAATTTGAAATAGAGGTCGGGAGTGAACCCAAGGTCTGGTCAGGTCCCGGTATGCATTCGCACTCGATTCTCAGGGATATGCAGGAAATTGGTGATAAAATTTCCGCACAGGGTCAAGCATTTAATAAGCTGGCAAGCAAACTGTAAGCACTACCCCAAAAACAATTTCCTGATACTCTGAACTAGCTTTTTGATGGGTCTTCCGTCGATCCTATGGGGATCATTTATATTTTTGCGAACCGAATCAAAACCTATCATTGGTGTTTTAACAATTTTTTCCATTAGAAAATAGGCATTAAAAGCTTCAAAATTTTGCCTTAAAAGCACATCTTTGGATCTCCTGTTGTCATAAGGCAGCAGCAGGGCTTTCAGTTTATCAACACTGGAAGACTTGACCATATAGGCAAAATGTCCAGAATTGACGCTCTTCCCCTCCGTTTTGCGGGGTGTGCCAATAATCTCGTTACAGGATCACAATCCAACTTATGCCAGCCCAACCAGAGCATATCCCAATCTTCCGGAACATTGCTCCACTTGATAGCTGAGAGGTCTGTCGAAAAGCGATGATTAAAAACAGCATCATCTTCAAAGACAAGACCCACCTCACATTGGGGATCTTCTGCAATTTTTTCCCAGACATGGACATGACTTAAAAGGGTTCCCAGACTCCCTGCCAATCTCAATTTGAAGTCATCACTCAAGTATCCGCGTTTCTGATAATCGTCAGTATTCACATCCAGACCATAAAGAGCAGGAAACCATTCTACTTCCAGACCAGCTTTTTTGGCAAAACGATAGAAATTTTTTCGTCTCTTAGGACTGCGTTCAAGACTGATGAGATAGGCTTTGTCATAATTCATGGAATAGTTCCTTTGACATAACGTATTTCACTCCAGTCAAATATCCAGTCTTAAAATTTCATTACACCAAATAATCAGTCTCATTCTATAGGTCCTTGAACAGATGAAAGGTTGCAGAGCAGCCCTAAATAAAATTACTTTCTCCCCTTAATTGACAGGCAATTAGATAAGGGACCATCACGTGAGCACCACATCAATGCGGACAAATTTTATCCTGATACTCATGATCGGGACAATTGCGCTAAACAGTTGCATCCATCTCCCCTCGAATAATAAGCACGATGAGATTCATGCCATCATTGAGAAGGCCAATTCTGACTTCTATCTGGATTCGCGGATCTGGTATCAGGACATTCAGGCTGAAATTGCGGGAGAAACCATCATTCTCACTGGTGAAGCCTTTTATTCCATCCCTGTTCGTGGTATTTCACGTAAACTGAAAAAGGCAGGTTATGATTTTGAGGTGATTGACAATGTCCATTATCTCCCTGAAGCATTTCCGGGTGATCTGGCCTATGGTATTATTACAGAACCATATATAATGGGTCGCTATAAACCTGTTGATCATAAACAGGAAGGCACCGAAATGCTGTATGGTGAACCGGTACGGCTTATCCGCGAAAAGGGTGACTATCTACAGGTTCAGTCCGCCATTGGTTATCTAGGGTACATTCCCAAGGATGCCTTGCGGCGTGTGAACCTCCAGGAGTGGAACCGCTATCAGATCGGCAAACAGGCTGTCTTTATCAGCAATGACACGCTGGATAATGGAGTGGTAATCATGATGGGCAGCCGGCTATCCTACCTTGAGAATGAAAAGGTGCTTATGGCTGACGGCGAGGAAGTCATGCTTCCACAGGAGCACTACAAAATTATTGATCCGGCAGTCAATCCACTTCGCCAGGAGATTCTCACATCAGCTCAGCAATACCTGGGTCTCCCCTATGTATGGGGTGGACGATCCGCAGATGGTGTGGATTGCTCAGGGTTTGTGATGCAGTGTTATGCTTTGAACAACATCAATTTGCCAAGGGATTCTGATGAAATAGCCAACGTGGGTCGCATGGTTGGATATCCTGGATGGATGGATGCTATGCTTCCAGGGGACGTGTTATTTTTTGCCGGAAGCCGGCGTATGATTACACATACTGCCATCTATATGGGTGATGGCAAGGTCATTCATAGTCTGGGCAAAGGTGTGCAGATTGAAAGCATGAATCCTGAAGATGCGAACTATTCTGAAAGCTTAGAACGAAGATTCGCTTTTGCTAAACGCATTTTCGAATAAAAAGCTCATGACACACAGATTCTACCTACCTGTGTTGCTTCTGGCGAGCACACTACTCTGCAATTGTTCAACACAATTAAATAGCCACAGTATTATGACCTACAACATTAGACACGGAGTGGGTCTGGATGGCGTTCTAGACCTGAAGCGTACAGCACGGGTTATCAAGGCTGCCAATGCTGATATTGTTATTCTTAATGAAGTCGATCATGGCACTTCTCGATCATTTGGGGTTGATCAGGCTGATAGTCTTGGGAGGCTGTTGGATTTGTTCGCCGTATTTGGTAGATCCATAGATTATGATGGTGGGCAATATGGGAATGCGCTCTTATCCAGATATCCCATCATTGACTTTCATATCATTGATTTATCCACGGATAGTCTTTTAGAGGGCAGGAGTGTCTTTTTAAGCCGAATCGATGTCAAAGGCGACACTCTTGTCATTATGGGGACACACCTCGGTTTAAGCCCTGAAGAGCGATGGGAGCAGGTTGAACGTATCATCAAGACGCTTCCTGAACAGGACAGGCTGATTTTGGCAGGTGATTTTAATTTTGAATCTGATTCGGAGAATTATATCCGATTGAGAAAAAATATGAGAGACGGACTTGCTGAAATCACGGCAGAACCTCGCCCAACTTTTCCAGCCGATACTCCGGACCGACGTATTGATTACATTTTTATTGGTGATGGTATAGAGGTTACGGAGATGGCTGAATATCAGCATCCCGAGATCCCGACTGCATCAGATCACTTACCTCAAATCCTGCATTTCAGATAAAAAAAGCGGCGATCCATGTCGCCGCTTCATTAAATCAGTTTATTAAGGGAGATTAACTCGACAAAGACCTGAGTTTCTTCTCGAAATCTGAAAGTTCATCTGGAGGGAGATCCACCTCAATTTCCACTTCTTTCACCGAATCTGAAACCGGTTGTGGCTCAGGTGGAGCTGCCACCGTTTCAGGCTCATCCAGATCGTCGCTGAATGATGGCAATTCTACAGCAGGTTCAGGCTCAACAATGGGAGCTGCCGATTTTAATTCTGTTGTTGGGGGTGCCGGGGCAGCCTGTGGTGTCGGTGCTGCCTGCGGTGCAGGTGCAGCTTTGGGTATTGGAGGTGCTTGTGGTTCAGGTTGAGGCGCTGAGGTTAAGATATTATCTCGTGGAGTAGGTTTTTTCCCCTGCAATTGTCCCAACATGGCTTTCACTTCTTCATTAAACTCACTTACAGTGGCTTCCATGCGGCGCATCAACTCATCCATGAGAACCTGGCCATAATTGGAATCAATCCCATTCATGAGATTTCCCAGGTTGTCTTTCAGGTATTTCGTCCTGCTCTCAGCATTCTTTAAATCGATGTCGCCCATTATTCCTCCGGCTTGAATTGAATCTGAATTTAAAAGACCACCCATGTCAAAGCAAGGGCACATTCAGATGTTGATCTTTGATGTATTTTACTTCTTTCGAGGACTATTCTTCCGAAAATAGCTGTTTAGCCAACCCCTCTGAAAATTATCATAATTGCCCTTTTCAATGGCACGACGAATGTCCGCCATAAGGTCTTGATAAAAGGTCAAGTTGTGAATAGTTGCCAGGGTTTCTGCCAGTGGATCCTTTGAGAAAAAGAGGTACCGCAGGACCATCCGTGAGTAGGTCTGGCAGGTATAGCAGCGGCAAGCTGTATCCAGTGGATATTTATCCTTACGAAAAACTTTGTCCATGATCCGCAACTTACCCATTCTGGTAAACAAGGTCCCCTGTCTGGCATAGCGTGTGGGAATGACACAATCAAACATATCAATTCCTCGCTCAACCGAGGCCAGGATATCTTCCGGCAAACCGACGCCCATGAGATAACGAGGTTTCATCGGCGGCAATAATGGAGTGGTATAGCCAACAACTTCTTTGAGTAGATCCAAGCCCTCGCCGACACTAACCCCACCGATGGCAAAACCATCAAAAGGAATATTAGTAATCTCAGTGGCACTCTGGCGTCTCAAAGATTGGAAAATGCCACCCTGGACAATCCCAAACATGAATTGATGATCCTGAAGCGGATACTCGCGACTTCTCTCAGCCCAACGCGTTGTGCGCTCGACAGATTTCTGGACATAATCCTGGGGAGCTTTGTAATCGACACATTCATCAAAGGCCATGACGATATCTGAACCAAGATCTCGCTGGATAGCCATGGATTGTTCTGGTCCGAGAAAGAGTTTTTCTCCATTTTCCTCAAACTGGAAAGTGACACCTTTTTCTGTAATCTCTCTGCCTTCCATTGAAAAAACCTGAAAGCCACCAGAATCAGTGAGGATAGTCCCCTCCCAACCCATAAAGCGATGCAAACCACCAGCGCGCTTCACAGTTTGAAGTCTTTCACCCAGTGAGAGGTGATAAGTATTTCCCAGAACCACCTGTGCCCCAGATTCTGCCACATCACGCATGGGCGTGGAACGCACATAACCAGCGGTTCCAACAGGCATAAAGGTAGGAGTCTCAACCTTGCCATGCTCGGTGAAAAAATGACCACGTCGAGCACCTGAAGGATCAGTCCGTGTCAGTTTAAATTGTATATCTTTTTTACTCTCTACCATGAATCAACCTCTCTAACAAATATTTCTTTGCTTCAGAACTATCAGCCTGACCTAACACACCGGTCTGAATCTTTAGTGACACGATGGGACCACTTAGCAACAGATCCAGTGCAAGATACTCCGAGGACTGCTCCTTGAGCCCACAAAAATCACCTATTGTACTCCCCACAAAATTTTCTGCATCATCCTCATTAAGTAGAAGTTCGCATCCCTCCAGACGGCTTTGGCCCCCAGTTGAATCAACATGGTAGATTTCAATCAGGATTTGATCATCCTCAAAATCACTGACATTAATGAGATAGCGTGGTAGTGAGTCCAGTCGAATCATGAGCCAGCCGTTTTCGCCCGAAACTTTATATGGCTCAACCCCCACTAGTAGATGTCCTGGTTCATCCCCAGGCATTGTGAGCTGGTATTCCCCTGGATAGTTCTGAAGTACACGTTCAGCTGGACTCTTGCCCTGATGTTCCTCGAACCAACCCGTAACCTGCAAGGTTCTGAAGAGAATAATTATCATAAAGGCCAGGGTGATAATGCTGACAATATAATAAAGGTTTAATTTCCGCATCTTCACTCCCCCCTTCTCATGATATCTAGGTGTTGGAATGGGCGATGATCATCCACATATCCTGAGTATAATTCTCCTGGCTGTCTATAGTGAAGTCAGCAGCATTCAGGTTCTCGATGGCCTGATCCCTGGCAACACGATGTGCTTTTCCAGGTCCCCGTTCCTTTTCCGCTTGAGGATCCCAATCTAGAATTAGTATCTTTCCACCAGGTTTCAGTGTACGCTTTATCTCAGCAAGATTTTCCATGGGATTCTTAAACTCATGGTATACAGCAATGAGGACTGCTGCCTCTACTGAATCATCTTCAACATCCATTTTGACTTCTTCTACGTGAAGAATCTGAATATTGTCAGGTGTGTTTCTCTGTCTGAGGAGTGAAAGCATATCTTCCGACATATCGGCTGCGATGACCATACCTTCACCCATGGCAACTGCGGCAGGAAAGGTGAAAAAGCCATTTCCGCATCCCAGATCCAGTATTGTGTTGCCCGATCGAATACCCAATTTTTGCAAAATGATATCTGGTTTCAACTCCTGATACCGTTCAGCAGCAATGAGTCTTTCAGCACGGCTAGGATCAAATTTTTTATGTGACATTCATATCTCCTGATTCAAAAAGCTTATGTAAATCCTCTCGGAGGATTTGACTGTGGTGATAATTAGACTGAAATCCAGCCCAGGTTACAGGTAACACACCAACACCTGTGCTGGAGATAAAAGCCTCATCCATATCCTGCACATCGTCCTTAATTATCAAGGTTTCCCGTACTTTAAGATGACGTCTTTCTGCCAATTCCATGATAGTATCTCTGATGACACCTGGCAATACACCCAACTCAAGTGATGGTGTCAGCAAGATATTATCTTTTATAAAAAATACATTTCTGATGGCGCACTCTGTGACATAGCCGTCTCGATTGACAAACACGGGCTCAAAAGCGCCGGCATCCTCAGCATCTTTTTTTGCCAGCATATTCCCTAAATAATTGCCTGATTTGATAGCTGGGTGAAAACGTAATATGGGATAGTTCTTCTCTTCAAGAAAAACGACCTTTACTGGCCACTGGTCTGGTTCATTGATAGGTCGCGAGGTCATATAAAGGGCCGGATTTGATTCTGATCGCCAGGGTGACCCCTCGGTGATTCCCCTGGTTATTATGATGCGAGTTAAGGCATTGTCCAGATCATTTTTTGAGATGTAAGTTTGCAAAATTCCTGGGATTTCTGCCAGCAGGTTAGTACCTGCCATATGAATGGTTTCCATCCCACTATGCATGCGATCCATGTGCTTTTCCAGCCGGAAAGCCCGCCCGTGATTGACCCGAATGGTCTCAAACAGACTGTCACCGTATAGAAAGCCTTGATCGTTAAATGGCACTACTGCCTTTTGAGCCTCAACCCAGGATCCATTTGCGTAAATTAGCATTGTGTCTGAACCTCCATCCCGTATAGGATAGCATAAATCGAGGCTGTGACAAATGGGAATGATTTAAACTTATTTTTGACGATGGAGTTTGTTTACCTATTACCAATAAGTACGGATTGTACCTATCCGTCTTCGCGAGGGAAGGATGACCGTGGCGATCTCGAATTTATTCAATTTAATCGAATCCAAACAATGATGAGGATAAGTCGGTCCAATCGGGGTTATCCTTTTCTATCAGTTTTAACTTATTCTTTCTAGAGCCAGCTTTGATTTGTTTTTCTCTGACAATTGCATCAGAAATAGAGTTGAATGGTTCAACATATACAAGCTTCTGAAGATTGTACCTTGCGGTAAAGGAATTTGGTCGGGTTTTGTTCAAGTGGTCATACAAACGATTTTCAAGATCACTCGTTACCCCAGTGTATAAAACTGTGTTACCCTTATTGGTAAGGATGTAAACGACACATAGTGCTCGCGCCATAAATTCTCGATTTAAAAAGTTAGATGCCAAAGATATTTAGGTAGTGTGTTCAGGCCTAGTTGAAATTTTGAGATTGCGTCGTCGTTTGCACTCCTCGCAAAGACAGGAAGTGAATTTTCAGAAGGGCGTATCATACTTTGAGAACCTCAGCAAAACACAGCAGATGGCAGGGATAGTGTCGATTGTGGGATGTACTAGAAACAACAAAGGGCCCGAAGGCCCTTCATTGTATGACACCCACTTTGGGGGTCTGTTATTTGCGGACGACCTCAGCATTGATGATTTCTCCCAGGACTTCGCCGCCACCTGCGAGGATCACCTTTACATTCGGTTCATCGCCTCTAACTTCAATATTTCCTTTTACCTTTGATTTTCCATCAATGGTAATGACCAATTCTTTATGCTCTTTATAACTTGGCTTTTTGTTGTCTCTATCGATGATGATATCTCCACGGACTGTACTCTTTTCATATAGAGAAACATCACCGTTCACAGTGCTCAAATTTCCTGCAATAATGGTTTGAGTCACCTTCATATCTCCATTTACAGTTTCCAGATCACCAACAATGTGGACTTCACTTTTGCAGCGAATTTCTCCATTTACAGTTGAGACATCGCCATCAATTTTTACCTCTCCACCCAGTAGAATGGAACCATTTACACAAGATACTTCACTGGCTTTTGAGTTTCGATCCAAACTAATACTTCCATTCACACAGGAGACTTCACCAACTTCGCTGTTCTCACCAATATTAATTTCACCATTTACTGTGGTGCAGTTTCCATCAACAACTGCTTCATTGCCCACATTTATAGTACCATTTACAGATCGTAAACTTCCCTTGCGGTGTTCTCCATCGCCAACTTTAATGCTTTTATTTATATGAGTGTCTGAAGATGCGCCACAAGCCAACATCACAGTTGCTAAGGCTACTAAAGCAGTATGTTTCATAAGTCTAATCTCCCAGGTCATTTTTTTTTGTAAATTATTCATCATGGTGCTTTTATATAACCAAGTGCTGTGCCACCCATTAAAAGCATATTCATATAGTAATGTTTATATTGACTATACAGGTAGTGAATCAGCGCATTAAGGGGCAGAAAAAAGGTCTGAAACTCATCATAATGATATGTCACCATATCATCGTGATATAAGCGGGCTGTATTTTTCTTAGGAGGGTTACTATTTGAGGTGAAACAAATTCGGTTCAACGATCTGATTGTGTAATGCAGCCAGTGTTTGGGGCGCTGAATCCTTGAGATAGCTTTCCATTGATTCAATCTCAGCCTGCGGAATAGCATATCTACTCACAAATTTGATATTGAGAGGTTCATCATCAGCTGAATGAGTCATCTGATTGCTTGAAACGAGTTGCTCAACCAGTAACTCATTGGGATTGAGTATTCTACTTGCACAGCCCCGCTCACCTAGTAAAGTCTTGAAAATTTCAGTCTGGTATCCGTAATGGGTACATCCAAGGAAGACCGTGACATTTTCAGGTTTGTCATCAAAGCGCTGCAAAGCCTCATCCACATAGCCGCTTAATAAATTTCTACATCCCTCTCCACTGGCATCATTAGATATGGCGTGAGCTAGCCCTGGACATTCCTGAGCAGATATATCAGCTTTATTGGCTGAGATAAGACGTGGATAAGTGCCGGCCTCTGTGGTGGTTTCGGTAGCGAAAATGATCAGCTTGTGGTCGGGATATTTTTCCATACCAGCATTGACCATTGCAACTCCAGCATCCACAATACCCTTCACCTCAACTGTAGCGTTGGAGGCAAAATCGGTAGCATCATAGATGACACTGAGCGTGTTGCAGGCGATGGCTATTTTATCTGGAGTATATCGGTTGAATGCTGCTTTTAGAAATTGATCAAAGAGATCTATCCGCGCTTCCTGCGTTTTGAGCGAGTTGTAGCCAATACGGTCATCTGGTGTCGCATTCACATACAGTAATTCGATGCCTTGTCCGAGGTTTTTTTGAGCCAAGGACTGTTCCAAACCAGCGCAGACTGACAAACCACCCAGCCCCGAATCTGTTATCATCCATCGCATGCAAAATTAAACAAGCATCTTATGATAACGACCCGTTAACAGATCTTTCAAGATGGGGATATGGATGCGCTTCATCTCAGTTATCTCCTGAGAAGGAAGTTCGTAGGTAATGATTGGGATCGCCTGTTCTTTGCACCAGGAGCCAAATGAACCAGGAGTGGCATAACCGACATCAGGGACCAATTCTAAACCACTGCGCTGTGCAATATCTTTGGCTATGGATGAGGCATCAGGATCATCCATACAACCAAGGAACCCATGAATAGAAACAATAAGACTTGGCTTTATTTCCAGTATCAATTTAATGAGTGCTTTGGTCTCAGACTCTGAGCCAGGTACATCACCCGGGCTCAGCGCAATATTTTGAGGAGTACCGGGCCGATTGCGGTAGTACACAGGATCAGGGGACCAATTGTCGGTAGGATAATTTCGATTGAGATCAACCCCTCTGGAATTGCAACGTGTACCTGCAACAACACCGTCAGGATTAGCAGCAAGAATGACTGATGATTTTAATTCGTGATCTTGAATAGAACGCAGACATTCTGAAAGGAGGACGGTAGAGAGTGATTCATCGCCATGGATGGCGCCCATTATCAAAATTTGAGGTAATTCTGAATGTGGTTCATAAACCTCCAGTACAGACCCCTTTTCACTATACCCATAACAGCGGGGTATATATGTGAGGGGTCCAAACTCAGATGGAGAATGAGACATATTTAATCTGGATTAAACTCAGGCTTGAGCTTGAACGCTATTTGATGGCTGAACTTTTGGGATATCCTGATTCTTACAAGGAATTGTAAAATAAAAGACACTACCGACTGGCTCAGCATCTTTGTAGCCCACTTTTCCACCATGTTGCTCAATGGTCATCTGCGAAACCGCCAATCCCAGACCTGATCCAAGACCCTTAGCAGTTTTACGAGAACTCAATTGAGCATATTTATCGAATATTTTATCCTGTTGATCCTTATCAACACCAGGGCCATTATCAGTAACTGAGAAATAAAGAAATGCTTCACCGCCCTTCTTTATCTCCTCAAGCTTCACACTGATCTTTGTTCCATTGGGTGTGTGCTCGATGGCATTTCCAATAAAATTGGTGATGACCTGTTCAATTTTCAATGCATCACAGTGACAGGAAGGCAGACCATCTGGAGCACCAAAGCTGACTTCAGTTTCATTCAGGTCAGCTACAGGTCCCAACATCTCAATTGATGTCCTGATGATGGGCTTAAGGGGTGTCTCTGTTTTATTGAGGACCATCTTCCCTGCTTCAAATTTGGAAAGATCTAGCATCTCATTCACAAGCTGCAGCATTTTTTGGCTAGTTTTGCGAATGGTCACGGCAATTTCCTTGATGCGATCATAGGGTTTTTCACCCATTTTTAACAATTCAGCAAAGCCAAATACTGATGTAAGCGGGCTTTTCAGATCGTGGACCAGCATGGCAGTAAAGTCGGCCTTAATTCGCAAGGCTTGCTCCATTTTTTCTTGCTCGGCCTTTCTAATAAGCCGACCACGATAAAATACAAAGCCCAGAAAAAGAACCAGAATAGCAATTGAAAATCCAAATACTACCCACATAACTGTAAAGGTTCTCTGGTATTCAATATCCTTTATAAATGCTTCGCCCTTGAGTTCATCCAACTCTCTATCACGTTTATCCAGCTCGTAGCGAATTTCAAGCTCAGCAACACGTCTATTACTTTGTTGCCGGTTAATCTCATCTCGAGTCAGCTGAAGGGCTTTTTGATAGACCAGTGCTTTACCAGCTTGACCAAATCTTGAATAAGCCACAGTCAGCAGATGATTTGCTCTTTCAATTGTCAGAAAATCTTGAATTTGTTCTGCAATATTTAATCCTGAGAGGAGGGAACTAATCGCCTTGGCTTGATCTGCCTCCTGCATGTAAAGATCACCCATTTGCAGAAATATCTCAGCCGAAATTGCGTCTTCACCCACAGATTCCGCCAGCTCCTGACCCTGTTCATAATAAGAGATTCCATTGGGGGTATCGCCAGATTCCTGATAGACCCTGGCCACATCACTTAAGGCAACGGCTATATCGCCCTGATTTCCAATAGTCCGTTTCATTTCCAGAGCATCCAGAAAATATTTTTGAGCTGTGCTGAGCTGGAATTGATGGTAGTGAAGTTCACCTAAACTTGTATACAGGTTCGCCAAAAGCTTGAAAGCTTCATTTTCATCAGCAATAACCAGGGCCCGTTCAAGATGACTTTGAGCTTCTTCAAAACGGCGTAAGGTCATCAAGGTTTGTGAAAGTTTGTTCTCGCTGCGGAGAACACCTTCATGATCATTTAGTTTTTCATGAATTCCCAGTGAACGTTCGAAGAAACGGAGGGCCTTTTCTGTCTGACCCCACTGTGAAAACACATCACCAATCATCATAACTGTCGCTGCGATTTCTTCCTCTTTATTGATATCCTCAAATATCATCAGAGCGCGCAAGAAATAATCCAGGCTCTGGTCACTTTGATTAAGCAAACTGTAGGTACGACCTATCGTCCTGAGAGTCATTGCCAACTGATAGTCATCGGAAAGAGATTCAAAGATGTTCAGCGCCAACATGGCGTGATCAAGAGCGTCCCTATAATTTGCCTGGTCTATATAAAAAAGAGTCAAGTTTGTATGTGCGACCGCCTGACCATATTGGTCTTGCAAAGAAATGGCTAAATCTAATGCCAGGTTGGCATAGCGTTGGCTTTTGCCCCATTCCTTGACGGCATGTGCTTCTGAGAGTTGATTCATTAAATCAACAGTCTCACCTTCTGTGGTACTGCGAAGTATCTTTTTCAGGCTGTCGATTTCTGCGGATTCTTCAGCGAAAAGTCCTGAGACCATGAATATGACGAGACACGCAGTTAGTAATCTGACCGGTACTTTGATAATCAAGGTGACTCCACTAAATTTTTTCTATCCAAGGGTTCACAATGAGCCCTAATAAAATGAACCGAGCTTCAATCTAGCAAATATATCATAGTGTGTCAATTTGTTGCTACTTTATTCTGTATGACAAAATATCTTAATTTTTCAATTGATTTGGAAACAAATGTCTGGTTTTTATATTTGCAAACATATGAATAAATATATAAGCATGCTCTTTTTATGGGCCGTATCGCTATCTGCACAGGGGATTAATGCGGAAATAAAACTTGATGTAAAAAATCTTGATGATGTTCCACGCCAGGCTGTCTCCCAACTTGCTTCAGATATTACCTATTACATTGAGAGTACTGAATGGACATTTGAAGATTTACCCACTGACTTTACCATCCAGGCAACGATTTATCTGGATAGTTACATCGAGTCGGGTTCCCAGAAAATATATACCGGGAAGGCTTTCTGGGGAAATGGTGATGACCAGAAGTACTTTGATAAAAGCTGGCAGTTCACTTTTAATCCGGGTGATGCACTATTGCGTTCGAGAAGTTTTAATTCTCTCACCTCATTTTTGGACTATTGGGTGCTGACAATACTTGGTGGGGATCTTGACACCTGGAGTCAGTTTGGTGGCAGTCAACTCTATACAGAAGCACGCCAGGTTGCCCGAAATGGTTCCAACGATTCGTTTTCACTTGGCTGGAAAGAAAGATTAGAAGACATCGAAAAATTGAGCCGCAGCCAGAATTTTCGAAAAATGAAGTTTGCTTATTACGAGACTATCGATCAATGGGATTCGGGCAACAAGGATGAAGCCCGTGAGACTCTGGCTGAATTGATGCAAAATTTGGAGTCCAGCATCAAACTGCAAGATTCACGAATCATTACCAAAAACTTTCTGAATGCCAAGCATGAGGAATTCGCAAACTTCCTCTATGAAGTCGGTGAAGTTTCCTATTTGCAGCGATTGAGTAGAGCCGATGAGGATCATCGCGATCACTATGATCAGATCTTGATTGACTGGTAAAGCTTCTATGGCAGCAGCTTCTATTTTACCCCTATTCACCTTCTCCCCTATATGATCATCCTAAAAACCGAGCGTCTCTTGCTTCGGAGAATGACCCTGAATGATGATGATTTTGTCCTTGAACTCGTAAATGGTCCTAAGTGGCTTAAGTACATCGGTAGCCGCGATGTTGGTACACTTGAGCAAGCCAGAGATTATCTGGAAACTAAGGTTATACCAAACTACGAAGCCCTGGGTTTTGGTTTTTACATCATTGAAAGACTGGCTGATCAGGTTCGGGTTGGTAATTGTGGGCTTACCCATCGAGATGGCATGGAACATGCAGATATTGGTTACTCCCTCCTTGAACAATATGAGGGATATGGGTATGCCTTTGAAGCGGCCTATGCTGTGCTGAAATACGGTTTTGAAACCCATAAGCTGGATCATATCGAGGCTATTGCAACTAGCAACAACAGTCGATCGCTTCATTTGTTGAGAAAACTGGGGATGCATCACAAAAAGATGATAAAATTACCCGATGATGACGAGGAGTTGATGCTTTTCGGTATCGATGCGCCACAAAAGGAGAAATAGAATGAGACTCATCAAATCAATACTGATGATGAACCTTATAATTAGTCTAATAAGTTGCCAGGATACACTCACTAATGATGAATGGTTGGCCACTTTACCATCCCCCTGGACATTGACCCAGAAACAGATGAGCGAGACGCTCCCTCAATTCCAACAACGCTTTCCTGATTTTCAACAACGCCTTAAGCATATTGCCCTGTGGCGAGTGGGCACTCCCTATGAAATATTTAAACTTGGTGAAGAGGTAGAGCCAGACCTTGATCCGATAATTCGATATGATGTGTCTGACTGTACGGGTCACAACCTTACATCGCTGGCTGCGGCAAAAAGTTCAAACTGGGAGGAAGCTCGAAAAAACATGATCCAGCTGCATTACAAAGCTGACTCCAATGGCCTCAAACAGCCAACCTATAGATCAAGATGGCACTATACTGTTGATCGAATCACCATGAATCCCAACACGGTAGACATTACCCAGACTCTCCTCCACAAAACCGCCCTTGATTCAGTAAATATCACATTGAATGAAAAGGAAGATGGGAATGAATTTCTTGATCTGAGCTGGAACCGCAATATGACTGCCTATTACATACCCAACAGCGAGATCACACCAGAACTCCTGGCCAAATTACCCACCATAGCAGGTGTTACTTTTGTAAAACCAAAATACTTTAAAATGGGAATCGTCATGGGTCATGAAGGGATGATAATTGATGGTAAATATCTGGTCCATGCTTCACAAAGCGCTGGAGAGACAGTGAAGTTGGATTTCTTGAAATATTATTTCCCTGAAGAAGGAGCGTTTTTTGGTGGTATCATGATTTTTGAATTTAAAGAGAACGGCTAGCAAAATTTGGAGAAACTATAAATATGATTACTAAAACATTATCCACCACTCACCGCAGTCAATTTCTCAACATCACTTCATTGGTTATGGAAGCCCTAGCTGAGAGTGGTGCAAAATCCGGCGTCCTGACCGTTTTTGTTTCACATACTACAGCTGGCATTACTATCAACGAAAATGCAGACCCTGATGTGACGAGAGATATGATCAATATTCTCGATAGAACCATTCCCTGGGATCACACTGATTATAAGCATTTTGAGGGAAACACAGCAGCCCACATGAAAGCCTCTCTTATGGGTAACTCCACCCAGATTATTGTTGAGGAAGGTCGCTTACAGCTCGGAACTTGGCAGGGAATCTATTTTTGTGAGTTTGATGGACCGCGTGAAAGAAAAATCCGTGTGAAGGTGGTGAGTTAATAACTAAGGAATTGTATTCCTGAATAGCTCCGTAGAGAATTTGACACCACTCTCGGGGTGTTTTAATGATCTCATAAGGACAAAACTGTAGAGAAGTGGATTGATTTCCTGGATTTCATCTAAATATTTAACAATATCTTCCTCTAAATAACCTAACAAACCAAGCGCATAGTTTTGATTAAGAATATCCACTGCCGGTAGCGGATAGTCACTGCCATACAGCAACCTGGAATGTAAATCTTGACGTGCCAGAATTCCCTTCAAAGAATTTCCAACTTGATTGACCAGGGTCATTCCAGAAATATCAGCAAATAGCAATCCCTCATAAACCGGGTCGTCAAACAGACGCATAAAAAGTGAGAAATTGTCAACTTCTGGAAGAGAGGAATCCTCCAGATCGTGAGATGTCCCCGATGTGGCGCAATGGCAGACAATAACCTTTACCTGTGCGTCCAAAGCTCGTCGCAATAACAGCGGATTGCCAAGATGTTGTCTACCCTGGGAGTCCAGCGCCAGTTCTGTGCCAGCATGACTCAGGAGCACCATATCCAGACGGTTCATCGCATCATAGAACGGATCACATAGGGGTGAAGAGGGATCAATTCCCTGGGCATTTGGTAGCCATTTGACCACACGAACCCCTTGAGTTGCCCACTTCTCTAGCTCAGCGATAGCATCCAACCTATAGGGGTGGATTGATATGACGGGGAGAATTTTGTCTGGGTGAATTTGACCCAACCCAACCACATAATCATTGGGGATATATATTTCATAGTTTTCTGGATCTTGATCTCCATTTTCCAGGTAGAAACGATCTAAAGCCAGACTATTCACACGAAATTCACCAGGTATTTTTTCAATTTGCGCCAGGAGATGCTGCAAATATTGTTCATCAGCCAATGCTTCATTCGTCACACTACCAGCATCCATGAAATAATTAAAGCGCGTTAGCTTGAATGGGTGTAAATAGGATCGTGTATCAGGGTGTACTTCAATGCCGCTTGCTGTATTTCCCAATCCCAAGATATGAACATGGTGGTCCACAAGTGTATCACCTTGAAAAGGAGCGAAAGCACTATCAACGAGAGCCTGTGCTTGCGGGCTCATTGATTTATTAATATCTGGAACGAGATCTGCATCGCAGCCTGAGAGGGTCAGGACGACAGGAACCAGCAACAACGTTGCATATAAATGGAAAAGGGAGCACGGTTGCACTCCCTTTTCCCATATAGTCAGAGGTCTAGAGTTTGGTTTCAGCAACCACACTTGAGACATGTTCAGCAGTTACTTTTAGCGCTGCTTTTTCATTATCATTGAGTTTGACTTCGATCACTTTTTCGATTCCGCCTGCGCCAATGACGCAAGGGACACCGATGAATAAGCCATCAATATCGTATTCACCTTCACACAAGGCTGCGCTTGGGATGATACGTTTTTTGTCCAACAAGTAAGATTCAGCCATATCGATGGCAGACTGAGCGGGGCTAAAGAATGCGGAGCCATTGCCCAGCAGTTTGACAATCTCGCCACCAGCCATTCTGGTCCGTTTTTCAATAGCATCAAGTGTTTCAGCATCCAGCAGTTCTGTCACAGGTACACCACCGACAGTGGCTAGACGTGTGAGGGGAACCATAGTATCACCATGGCCACCGAGAACGAGACAGGAAACGTCTTGTGTTGAGTAACCAGTTTCCATAGCGATAAATGCCTTGAAACGTGAGGAGTCTAGTGCTCCAGCCATACCGATAATTTTATTCTTTGAAAAACCAGAAACTTTGTAAAATGCATAGACAATGGCATCCAGGGGATTGGATACAACAATCACAAATGCATTGGGGGCATATTTTTTAACATTCTCAGCCACATTGGAAATGATTTTCAGATTGATACCCAGCAAATCATCGCGAGACATACCTGGTTTACGAGGCACACCTGCAGTAATAATAACCACATCTGAATCAGCGATATCAGCATAATCACTGGTGCCAGTAATATTGACATCATAGCCTTCCAGGGGACGCATTTCCATGAGATCCAGGGCTTTTCCTTTAACGGATCCCTCAAAGTCAGGGATATCTAAAATAACAACATCACCCAATTGCTTCTGTGCAGA
Organism: Fidelibacterota bacterium; assembly: GCA_018673925.1. GTDB lineage: Bacteria > Fidelibacterota > UBA8477 > UBA8477 > JABMPR01 > JABMPR01. Next base: position 17,750 of record JABHBL010000080.1, on the reverse strand, counting down.
GATAAGAGCCAAAATCTGACCGATCTGTCCACCACCGATAAGTGATATTTTTTTTCTACTCATTTGTAACTCCTTATGACGGGTTAGATATAATTTTTTGATTGTAAAAAAGTTTCAATTCCTGTGCCACAATAGCGAACTTTCGCAAGTATTGTCAAGATTATTGACTGTCCCCTGTCCGCTTTCCTCCTTGGATAATAGTTTCCCAGATATCTTCAATGACTTCATCTGGAAGTCGTCCGGCTGATCTTTCAATCAGACGATTTATCAAATCTTTTTCCCGTTCAGGCGTAAACAACGGAATGCCTTGTTCCGTTTTTAGACCCCTAATAATAATGGCCTGGTCAATTCTGTCTTGGATCAGATTTAGAATTTTTGAATCGAGGTCATCTATATTTTTTCGATGTTCGGATATTTTCTCAGTCATGGATGCTAATATAGACGGAAAGCTCGCGAGCCGAGACTCATTTTCAATTCCTAATTCGTAATTCATAAATCCTAATTACATTGTGACCATGGTTGAACGTACTTTTTTTTCAGAATGGATACTCCCCATTGTCTCTGAGCCTATTCGAGATGGCTATATATCCATCGCTGATGGAAAAATTATCGCTTGTGGCAAGCAAGATGATTTTGCTGGAGATAAGAAGCTGGTTCAAGACCTCGGTCATTCCGTTGTATGCCCGTCTCTGGTGAATGCCTTATTCCATCCGGATTACCCTGTAGCCGATCCGCAAACAACACCTCGTGGCTCCTTTTTAAATTGGCTTCATTCAGGCAAGAATGCTTCACGGCTTAGTTCAAAACTTGAAGTAGAAAGTGAACTCCTCAGTGCCATCAAGCGCGGTTATGACTACGGTACGGCTGCTATTGGTATCCGCACAAGACACCCTGAAATCAGTCAACACCTCGAGAATTCCGGGCTGTATTCAGTCGTTTTTGAAATGTTGCACGGTTTTCGAGATAGTAATGCCTTTGAAATCTGGAACAGTCGACAGCAATTATCGAATACCCACTTGACGCGTTTTCATCATTCCGGAGAATTTTTATTTAATCTGGCACCAGAAGTTTTCAGGCAAATAGCTCGATCTGAAGGGCGAACTGCCTTGCCCATGTCTTTTATGAAAGATGAGGATATTTTCTTTCTTAAGGGTCAGGGCCGGATATATCAATACCTTCTGGGCAAAGAGGATATGGACTATAGGTGGCAGCCACCACGCACTTCCCCAATTCGATATTTCGTGAGTAATGCCTTTGCAGCAAAAGAAACCATTTTAAGTCAAGTTATCTTGCTGGAAGAGGAAGAATTGAATCTGCTCAAAGCCCGATCTGAGGTTTTCCACATGTGTCTTCATCCGCGCTTCGATAGACAATGGGAGCTTGGGACAGCACCTGGTCAATTGATACAGAATAAGGGTTTTAATATTTGTCTGGGCACTTTTGCTGAGCATATGGATATTCGAGCAGAAATGCGATCCGCTTCAGCTGAATATGGTTTCAAACCTGAAGAAATAATTAAGATGGCAACGCTCAATGGAGCCAAAGCACTCGGCCTCGCTGATCGAATTGGAAGTATTGAGGTTGGAAAGGATGCTAAGATCTTTTCCATTCCCTCTAGCACCACAATTTCTGATCCCTATCAGATCATTTTATTTACCAACGAACATCTACGTCCGGTATCCTGATCTAACACCTTTTTAAATAAAAAAGAGCCGATAATCCTCGGCTCTTTTTGTCAAACTTATGTTAATCGCAGTTTAAAAGGTCCAGCGTAGACCGATGGTAGGAAGTGCTTGAACACCATCTGCTCCAAAAACAAAATTATTGCTGATTTCCACTTCACCTCCGATGGAAAGGTGCTCGTTAGCATTGTACCAGATCTGCGGTTCAGTCAAAATCACCATTTGCTTTTCGTCTGAACCAAATTCATCCTGAGACCAGAGATCGATAAATCCTGATAACTCAATGTTCCCATCCATGAGGGGTACAAACCAGGTTGTTGTCAGCTGAAAATCTGGTGAATCTGCTCCCTGGGCGGCACGATAGAGAATATCGATGGGCAGCGCCACAAAACCCAGGTCTAGATAGTAATTGATTCCCGCAAGCCAGGCTTGCCCAATCGAGCCAAAATTAGCTACACCATCATTATACTGTATGGTCGCAGAAAGATTATTAATCGGTAGTGTGAAAGCTCTGGCAATCTCCCAATATGAAAGCGAGACACCTCTCACACCTGGGGCTGCGTATTCCATGTCTACAAACCAAAAGGTGGAACCGTATTGGTCTGGTTTAAACATCTCAAGGGTCGTTACGAAGAACTCCCTATCTTCAGAAGCTTCGTAGTGAATCTGGAAATTTTGAGCAGCAGTAAATGTACTGAGTAATAAGATGAGGCTGACGATTCTATGAAACATGGTATTCCTCCTAAGCTGATTCGTTAAATCTACATCTCCCGAATGAAGCGACCTGGTTCGTTTATATCCTCCGTGAATTTCATGCGCCGCAAATAACGCTGATGAATTGGCACATTACAATAGGCAACATAAGTATGAAATCCTTTTTCCTGGACCATTTCACGAAACTCACGGAAAAAATAGCGTGCACTTTCATAATCACGATACATGGGTATTTCATAATCCAGATGAATTTGAATGATGCCGTCTTCCAGTCGTTCATAGATAAAGAGCCCAACCGGGACAACATTTCTGGTAATAAATACTGATCGGTATTGTCGCAATTCATCAACAACTACATCAGGGAAATGTTTTCGTATATCGTGTAGATAAAATTCGATAAAGCGGGGTAAAAATATACTCGTATCCCAAGAGATGGGAATGAGATGGAAATGTTCCCTGGTGAGAGCAATACGCACGAGATAGTAGATATTCACACCGACGATAAAACCATTCACAACCAAAATCGGATAGAGTTGCAGAATCGCTCCATAAATGGTAAACGCTATGGCTCCAACCATATTTATCCATCTTAGACGACGGATATTTGTCATAGTCAGCGATACGGCCACGATAACAGAAGCAATATACCCCAACCATTCTGTCCAGTCGATTATCATAAGAGGGTTAGACTCCCATCATTTCCATTCAATTTTACATTGGCACCCAGCGGCAGGGTCATCTTGCGCATCCCATGGCCATAGGCCACATCTGATACAATTGGAAAGTCTACCTTGCCGATGATATCTCGCACAAGTTCCTCCAATAGAAAATCGTCTTCATCAGCCTTTTCCCAGGTATCAATAAATTGACCCAACATGAGTCCGTTAATCCGTTCTTCCCCATGGAAAAAGCCAGCCATTTTAAATTGGCTGAGCATGCGATCCAAATGCTGTACATTTTCTCCAATATCTTCCAAAACCATGATACCACCTGCTACATCTGGAAAGTATGGCGTTCCCATGAGATTATTGAACAATGATAAGCAGCCACCTACCAGGGGTCCCTCGCCTATTCCTTCAGATAGAATGGCGTGGGGCATGTCGTCGGGATTCCTAAGAATCTGTCCTGGCATGGGTTTACTGATCAGATCCCAAAAGACCTTTTCAGTATAGGGATCAATACCTTCCTCAACAGCCATTTCAACTGCTGCCATCACACCAGATATTCCTACCAGCCCTGTCTCTACAGCCAAAGCGCATTGCAGAGCGGTTATATCTGAATATCCGATGAAAAACTTGGGGTGTTGGGCAATGAGTTCATAGTCTAGGTCATCAAGAAAGCGCGGGGTTCCGTAGCCTCCTCTGCTACAAATAATGGCATCAACTTCATCATCTTCAAAAGCCCAGTGGATATCGGCTAGCTGTTCAGGACCTTGTCCTGCAAGATACTTATTCTTGGCACGTAGGTTGGGTCCTTCCTTGATTTTGAATCCTTTGGAACGAAGATAATCTAGCCCACGTTCAAGTTTTTCAGGTTTTGGAGCTGAGGCTGGTGAGATGACTGCAAAGGTGGCACCGGGTTGAATGGGATCAGGGGTGATCATTGAACTTCCTTACTTCAAAAATGAAGGGCACTCACAGGGAGTGCCCTTTCCAAAATATTTTTTTACAAATCGTCTAGAGCTTGTTTGGCCTCGGCCTGTAAACCACGATCGCTATCACTTGTTGCTTTCGTATTCATGGCCATATTAAACCAATCAGATGCGGTCTTTTCATCATCAAGCTCATCATAACAGTACCCGATGTATAGCATATTGCGAATATCTTCTTTATCCAGATCATGAGCCTTCTTAAAAAATTCCAGGGCTTCCTCAAATGAAGCTTCTGGAGGTGTGGCATATATAATACTGGCGATCTGGCGTTCGATCCATGAAAGATCTGACAGGGCATAGTGCCAGCGACCCATGACATGATAATTCGCCGCATTGGATGGATCATATTTGATAGCCAGCATGGTGTGGTCTCGCATACCGTAGGAATTTTTAATTTTCTGTTCTGTGCCTTCGGCTTCACCAATCTGACCGTGATGAATAGCGTACCATTTATGTGCAGCAGCACTCTTATCATTCAGGGCGAGTGCTTTTTCTGCATAGGTCCTGCCATCATAGATATACTGTTTTTTATATTCAACATCGTTGGGTTTTCGATCAGCAAAATCGAAATATCCACGACTGATCTTCCATAAAATTTCTTCGTTTTGATTATCGAGTTTCTCAGCTGCTTCCAGAAGCGTCATGGTGGCTTCGTAATCCTTGGCATCGTGAGCGACCTCTGCCTGCATCAGCAGGTCAGCAATTGGATCAACTAGAACTTCAGAGTCTTCTACAGCTTCCTGGGCACCACAGAAAACGGCCAAACTCAGGATCAGCAGTATGGAAACGCTTTTTATCATATATCCTCCTTATTCACTATTCCTGGATAATATCATGGTGATCAAAAAGCACCACTCGCTGTACCATCTTGCCTGTGCCGTCAAACTCTTCCAGCACAGTGCGATTCTCAGAATCGATGTATTTGTAGCGGCGCTCAGTAAGAATTTTGTCTGCCAGATCATCCTTCAGAATTTCACGATCTTTGCGTCGGTCTTCTCGATACAGAGTTACTCGGGAGTAAAGGGTTTGTCCCATCACTCCGATGATGAAATAACCGGTTTCGCGCTCATAATCGTTGTATTCATGACGAATCATAAAATTGGAATTGGCAGGAATAAAGGTGTTGCCAAAAATTGTCCGGAATAGCGCCATATCTGAAGGGTCATTCTGGAATTTATTTTCCTCTCGGAGACGTCCCATAGAATCAAACAACTTGCTGGATCGATGATTGCCAAACTCATCATATTCATTCTCTACATGTTCGTGGAGCGCGTGTTTTTCGTTGAAGCGTTTGATCAATACGGGGTTTTCACCATTCAGGATAACCAGGGTAAATGAACTATCCTTCAAGACTTTCAAAGGTACCGCTTGCTCTGATCCAGGTTTGCCCCAACCGGCGTAGCTATAGCTTGAGTCCTGTGCCTGGACACTTAAGCAAACGAGAGCAAGAATAAATCCGATAAATGGTTTCATGTTTGGCTTAAAAACTACACCTCCTGATAAAAATACAAAGTACTATGTGATTTAGCCTGGACTAATTCGACGGATAAGCCTGAATGGTGTGAAGATCCCTGAGCCGTCACACTGAGCGGAGTCGAAGTGCGAGGGGTATGGCCGATTGAAAAATTATATCTTTGGAAAAACGACTTCGGTTTCGACAAGCTCAGCCATCGGCTATTCAGTTTGCACACTTTGGGAATTGCCCTTGACGGGTTTCTAAACTCGATATTCAAATAAAAAAGGCAGTTGAAACCAACTGCCTTTTCATTAATAATAAACTGAGACTAATTATCTGAGCAAAGTAACCTTTTCAGATTTGATTTGAGTACCAGCCTGGATATTGACAAGATAAATACCCGAGGGTAATGGTGCATTTGTCATATCGTTCCCATTCCAGGAAAGTGTGTAATCCTGACCTGCTGGGTGGTTCCCTTTGGCATGATTCCATACTTGTTCACCAGCCAGGTTATAAATACTGACATAGAGATCATTCATCTCTGCCAGATCATAGGTCAGAGTGACGGTTGGGTTAAAGGGATTCGGATAGAGTTTCACGACTTTTAAGACACCAGGCTTGGTATCCTTACCTGGATTAACATAAGTAATTGATTGTATGTGATCCTTGTGATATGTCTTTTTACCTTGATAATCCACATCGGCTAATTGATAGGAATAGCTCCAACCTTCCTTCACCTGGCTATCAACAAAATAGTAATCTGTAGCTTCAGTAGTAGACCCCTGGCCTTCCAGTTCAAGGTATTTAGTAAAGGAGGCTATTTCTGCCCAAGCCTTGACATCGCTTTTACGCAGAATGATGAATCCGTGATTCTCGATCTCAGAATCAGTGGTCCAGGTTAGCTTGACTCCCTTGGATGATGAATAAGCTGAGAAGGCTGAGAGTTCGACAGGTAGGGATTGGTCGACATTTCCACTAGCATCTGGAGATACACCAGAAGTAATATTATAGCCATAATAGTGTGACATAGTTTGATCACCAGAGCCATCAGTAAAGGCAGTGCTAGGTGTACCAGACCAAGTCCAACTCCCATCATCATTTTGCATAAATATCACTATATAAACTTGGCTGGGACTTCCAATTTCAGACCATGGGATGCTAACTTCCAATAAATCTGTGCCAATACTGACACTTCCTGAATATGTTTGATCAGATTGCCAACTGGTTGTGTATTTCCTTAAGTTGTAATAATCATCACCAGATTGGACTTTATATGCAAATGCATAATTTGCTGTAAATGGTAGCGTATGCGTCAGGTTCCAGGCAATACTTGATGTTGTCCCTGTCCCGTTCGTAGCGGTTGTTTGAGGATCAGTGTCAATATAAATAAAATGTACCTTATTGTCAGTATCTGCGTCAGAACCACCTATAGCAAAGTACAAGTTGGATGCATCCCAGGTAAAATAATCCGTGTAACCAACCGAAGTTGTCACTAAGTCTTCGTCGGACTCCCAATCACTATTGGATCCATTTACCGATATTGTGTTATAGGTAGTACACAGTGCAATGATTGGAACAAATATAGCTAACGTTATCAATCTTTTCATTTTCCCTCCAAAATCAATTTCTAAAAAGTCTGATAATATATTCGAAAAAGAGTCCTATTTCAACAGGCTGATCTTATGACTGCCTTCATACTGCTCAGTACGAACTCGAGCAATATAAATGCCAGAGGCATGGTCCTCAGCATGCCATTGATATGTGTATCTACCAGGCTCGAGAATACCATTTTCAAGCACTACAATTTCTTGGCCACGCAGATTCCAAATGCTCACATGCGTTTGAGTCTGCTCTGATATATCAATTGATAAGTTTACATCCGGGTTAAAGGGATTAGGATAAGGGGGATGTAAAGCAAACGCTTGAGGCACAAAAGCCTCTTCCACTGTTACAACATCCTGAATGATAATGTTGATACTCAGCGTATCACCGTCAGCAAATAGCAGACTTGCTGGCAGGATTGTCAGAAGTATTAACAACGATCGTCTAAGCTTGGGAAACAAGATCGATTACCTCTGAGTTGCCATCCGCAGAAGCGCTTCACCACCTTGACCATCATTCACTATAAATTGAACTGCTGAGTAGGTTCCAGCCTGCGTGAAATCAGGTGTCCAGGTAAAAGTCGCTGTGCCATCTTCATTGTCAGTAAGCACTGCACCAGTTGGTAAATTGTCACTGGTCCACGTTAATGCATCATTATCAGCATCTGTGGCGCTAAGATCAAAAGTCAACTCAGCCCCCTCAGAACCAGTCTGATCAGAGATGCCAGCAATGACTGGAGCATCATTCACATTGGTTACCGTGACGGCGACGACTTCAGAATCTGAGCCACCATGCCCATCTTCAGCAGTAACCGTAATGGAGATAGCTTCTGATGTAAAATAGTTAGTAGCAGGTGTTAGAAATAAAGTATCATTGCTCACAGTAGCTAACACGGTTTCAGCTGAGCCACCCTCAACAGAATAGGTAATTGTATTGCCCTCAGCATCTGAGGCTGATAGCTCGATAATAATTGGGGTTTCTTCAGTCAGGGTCTGACTTCCAATAGTGGCAAGTTCAGGGGCTGTATTTACAGTTACCGTATAAACTGCGTTCACATTGTTGGTGCCGTCCCAAAAGCCACCTCCATCACCTCCATAGCCACCATAGCTATAGTTCAGACTATCCCTGGAAAATCGACTGGCAACATAGAATGTCCCGGCACTGGAAAGCGTATTCCCCAGGTCAAGGACATATTCATCATTATTTACATTGTCAGTATGGTAGGCTGCTGTTACCCAGGTCCACCCAGTCCCTGATGGATCGCTATCAGTTTCAGAATAACCGATCCAGGCAAAAATATCGGCACCCTGACCAGCTTCGTCGGTTACCCCTGATTCATAAACCTGAGCATAGGTAAGAAATTGATTATTGGTTTCAAATGATCCTGTACTCGGATACTGGAAATTGCACCAATCCACATCATCGTTAGCAATGGTGATGGTGATAGATGCATCGTCTGTTTCTGCAAAAGCTACTGATCCCAATATCAGCAACAATGCAAATGATATGATGACAATTTTACGCATGGTATAACTCCTATCCCTTTTTTTCTTAAGCATGAAATATCGGTATTGAGCTGGAGTGCAACAACACAAGAATGCGAGGTAGGTATATATCAATTGTAGAAGTGACTTGGCTAACAGGTGCAGCTCGTAAAGAGATTCGTCTAGGTTTTGCGTTCCTTCTTCTTGGCAGCTGGAAAGAGGATGTTGTTGAGGATTAATCTATAACCTGGTGAGTTCCGGTGAAGCGATAACTGTGTTGGTGGATCCCCTACAAAGTGTTGATAGTCTTCTGGATCATGACCACCAAGAAAGGTGAAGGTCCCTTTTCCCAGTGCTCCGTGAATGTATTTTACTTGTTCCTGACCAGGGACATCACCCATCACAACCACATGTTTTTTTATCGTCGATCTTCGAAAACCAGTTGTCTGTCCCATGAATCCTTTGATCACTCCGACATGGTTCTGAGTTAGCATAGTGGGTACAGGATCCCATTTAGCTGAGAATTCAAAAAGCGTAAAATAGTCAGCCTCAGCTCCTCGAGTTCGTGGTCGATCACTTGGTGGTTCATCGATATTACTATATTCATAGACCATAGGATCGGTAATTAGCTGGTAATTCTCAAAAGCCATGGTTTTACCAAATGCCAGTTTTGACTGAGCTTGACGATCAACTGGATCATGATCATACGGGGTAGCTGCTATATCTACACCCTCCGCAGATAAAGCGATGTCCAGGGCATCTGTGGCACTACACATTGCAAATAGGAAACCTCCCTTGAATACATAGTCCCGAATTCTGCGAGCCACGGCCTTTTTCTCTTCAGAGACACTGGGATAGCCTCTTAAAGTGGCAAAAGCTTCATATTCACTTTGTTGTTTTCGGTACCAGGCCGCATTACGATAGTTGCGATAGAATTTCCCATACTGACCAGTAAAATCCTCATGGTGTAGATGTAGCCAGTCATAATCACTGAGTTTTCCATCCAGGACCTCGGCATCCCAAATCACATCATATTCAACTTCGGCATATTCCAGCGCTAATGTGACTGCATCATCCCAGGGCTGTTTTCCAGGCGGAGAATAAACTGCAACCTTTGGTGCCTTCTCCAGGAGAACAATATCCATATTGTTGGATTCAATGGTGGCATAGATATTAATCTCCGCTCCAGGAGGAGCAGTTTCAAATTTTACATCCCTCAGTCTTAATTCACGAACAATATCTGTATAATTATCGATAAGAAAACTACCACCACGATAATTCAACAACCATTCGATGTCTATATCGCGCTCCAAAATCCAAAAAGCCACTCCATAGGCTTTGAGATGATCTGTTTGGCTCTCATCCATGGGGATCAAAATCTTTTGTGAGAATAGGGTGCCCACTAGCAGTAATATTCCCAATAATTGTTTCAACCGTATCATGAACCACCACCTATTAGACTTCTTAACCTGATTCTCAAATCCTGAATACCGAGGTATTGGGGATGATTGACGATGACTTCCTCATAGAATGGGATCGCAGCCTGAGGGGTGTTTTGTGTAAATTGAAGTTCTTCTCCCCGCCAGACCAGGACATGCGCTCTCCAGGGTGAATCAGAATAAGTATTCAAAAATCTATCCATGGCTTGGACTGCCTCATTTGAATTACCGAGAGCCAGGAGAATTTGAATTGATCTTACACCGGCTTCATCTGCAATAGAAGTCGACTCACCTCGAATGTCCTCAAGCGTTTTGATCGCTTCAGTGAGTTTGTGCTGACTAACAAACCGCTCTGCTTTCAGATAGCTTTTAAGTAGGGGGTCATCTTCCTCACCATTGCTTTCTAATAGGGCCATTAATTCAAGACCGTCATTAAATATTGGGTCTGCCGGAGACGCTGCACCACTCAAATTGAGCAATTCACGTTTTAACCTTGCTAGATCACCTTGATGGATTCTTATTTTGATTCTGGAGGCAACGATTTGCGGTGCATCCTCATCGAGCCTCAATTCATCCACTATCTCATCGAGAATATGGATGGCAGCTGAAGTATCACCCTTTACCAGCCAGGCATCCACGAGCCTTCTACCCCCTGCCAATCGAATATCGTTACGGGGGGCATTGGTAAATATGTTTTGAAACCCCCGAATAGCGCGATCCACATCACCGCTCACCATTAACTGAATTTCGGCTATATGAAATGAAGCCTGAAAAGCCTCACTCGTACGAGGAAGCAGAGTCTGCAAACTATCATAAAGCTTCAAAGTTCTTTCCAGAGAGGCATCCTCATCACTGGGAAATCTGACATCAAGATCCAAAAATTGATTCCCCAGGAAATATCCACTTAAAGATTTGTAACTATCCTCGCGCTGGAGTCGGTATTCATAGGTAGATGCCAGGTTTAAAAGTGCTTCACCAATTTGACGTTTATCCTTACTGTTTGCAGAGATATATAGAAACAAATCAGCTGCAGGGACCCAGGCTTGTTCAGCCATAAGATCATTGGCGATCGCCATGACATCCTTCATGGAGCGACTCACATCTGATGCAAGAATGGTTCTGGCACATTCTGCATAATGCTGTTCATGGAGAAGAATTTTTGCCTGTGCCAAAACCAGCGTGTGATGCTCACCTGGGAGTGCCATTCTATGCTTCATATTGGCATTTATCAGCTCAAATGCACCATCATTCTCAAGAAGCCGGATGAGTTGATTGCTTATATGATCTAGCATGCCTGGATTTTTATCAAGATGGGAAAGGTATTCCTTGCTGGCAAGATTATAGTCATGTGTTGCTGCATAAATGCGCGCCAGTTCGAAAGCAAAAGCCTGGGGGTCGTTTAAATCAATTCTGCTCTTATTTAACAGCTCAATGGCTTCTGTATTTGCACCGGCTTGGAGCATAGCATTTGTAACTGAGGTATAAATAAATCTGTCATTGCGGTTTTTTTGAATAATCCTCTGCCAGTCCTGGACAGCGTCCTCTTTTCGATCAAGCAAATAGAGCAAACGACCCTTTTCAGCTGAAAGACGAGTATTCTTTGATTGAGTTTTTAGAATATCCCCTAAAATTTCAAGCAGAACCGGTGCATTCTGTGGACCTGGCATAAGATTGCTGACTCTGAAATAGACATTATAGTTGCGTGGATTTTTATACAATATTTCGAGATAGAGATCCACAGCCTCTTCAGTTCTACCCAACCGGGCAAGAGATGCTGCCCGCTGCTCTATTATTTGATCCTGTGTCTTCGTTCGACTTTGAGGGCCTTGTGCATTGGCAGTATCCAATACCAGGTGAGGAATCGAGAGGAGAACAAACAAAATTCCTGGAATGACTTTATTCATTGAGTTCAGCCTCCAACCGATTGAAGTATTCACGGATAAGCGCTTGCTCTTCCCGTGTGTAGTCTTGTTTCAGGCTAAATATCAATTCTTCGTAAAGTTGATTACGTGTTTCACCAAGATCCTCGGGTAGATCATCCCTGCCAGTCCAGAATGGATTCGTCCCTGCAGTCTCAGATTTTCTCTTCTTACTAAAATCTTTCTTGGTTGCAGATCGCTGGGCATCCAGAAGTCGACTAAGTATGCGTTCCTGCTGCTCATGTATCTTTTGGGAGGGTCTTTTCCCCTGTAGCTTTTTGGCAACCTCTTCCATTTCATCACCAATTTTTCCCAGATCTCCCAGCATGCGCGAATCTGAACCCATACCATTCTCAATCTGCTTGAGTGCTTCTCGAAGTTGCATTTGTTGGCGTGCAAGCTGCTGCATCATGGAAGGACTTCCAGCACCCATTTGCATCATAGTTTGCTGGTTGAGACCTTGTTGCTGTCCCGCCATTTGCTGCAATTGCTGCATATATTCGCTAAAGCCACTGGATTCCCCGGATTGCTGGAGTGATTCCATTGAATTGGCTAATTGCCTAGCCATTCGGTTCAAGCTTTCTCGAGCGGCTGCCTGTGATTGTGAGGATTGTCGGGGATTCCTGGCTTCCAACCCCTTGATGGCTTCCTGCATATGAGCTTGTATGCTACCCATAGATCGACCCATTGAAGGAGAAACAGCAAAAGTTTTGTTACCCAGCTCCTGAAGTTCTGCAGATAATTGCTGTAACCCCTGCATGAGACCCATCTGTGAATCAGCGTAATCCCTGAGCAGTGAACTCTGGCGGGAAGTCCTTGATGTAGGTCCTTCCAGATCCTCTTGAGACTGCGAAAGTCTTAAGGTCTTTAACAATGCTGATCGAAATTCGGACATCACTTCTGCCATCATTTGCTGTTGGAGAGCTGACTGCATCTCACCCGATTGAGCGGCCATCTTTTTCAATGATTTCTCGGCTTGCTCTGATGGGGGCATAGCCTGGGACATTTGGCCGGACTCCATGAGCGAAGCTGCTTCCTCAAGATTTTGACTGATTTGTTCCTGCTCCATTTGCTCCTGCAAATCCTGAACAGATTCTGAGGAGAGGTCTTCAGATTGATCGAGGAGATCCTCTAAGGTCTCTGCCAATTCTTGAGCTTTATCAAAATCATTTGATATTTTTTCTTCCTGCATGGCAGCATCAGCTGTGTCTCCATCCTGAATGTCAGAGTTTAAGGTTTCCTGCCTTTCGGCAAGATCATTTAAGCGGGTGGCCAGCTCATCGATTTTTTGTTCAATCTCAACCTGCTTGAATATTTCCAGTGTGCGCTCTACACTTTTCTGAAAATTTTCCATGGCGGATTGAAAATCTTCAAGGGCCGCTTCCATCTCCCTGGGATTGTCTTGTTCCATGGCTTCCTGGAGACGCTCCATGGCCTCCTGCAATTCTGGGGTAATGAGTTGCTCCATGAGTTGTTGGAGTTCGGCGTATTTATCCAGGGTCTCATCACTAAAAAGGTTTTGCTCTTCAGCGGAGGTCATCATCTGATCCAGCTGTTCACTGATGTTCTCTAATTGTTCTTTAAGGTCTTTGACCTGCTCAATGGCCTCGCTGGCTTCCTGTTGCTGTTCCCATGAAAGATTGGGATCCTTTTGTACTTCCAGTGCGAGCTCGCTCACCTTTTCCTTGATTTCCTTAACCACTTCAAGAATATCTTCCTGCTCCTGTTTGACCTGTTCGTTGCCCTGAGCAATTTCCTCAAACATCTCATCCAGGGAAGGCAATCTGGCTAACCATTTTTGGGAGGAGGCTTTTTGATATCCATCCACACTATTGTTATCCCAAACAGTATACCAATATTGTATGGCATCTTCGGGCATCATACTCACATCGTTCAAGTCCCAGGTAAAGTTAAATTCCAGAGAACTCAAATCAGTTCTTGGTAGATCAACTTTCACTTTATAGATAGTGGTATCTTCCACGAGATAGTCAGGATGCTGTATCTCGTAGTTAAGCTCCAGGCTGGAAAAGCCAAAATCATCGTCCAATTTCAACCGGGTAGGAAGTACCATATTATCACCAATGATCACATCCTGCCCGGGAACTAAAACTCTGACTATGGGGGCAACATCTGTGGAGACATATATGGGATAGACCAATGGATCCAGATTGTTGACATCTTCATGGTCTACCAATTCAATCCAGGCCTGGTCAGCCCTATTGAGAGTAAAAGCGACTTTAAAGCGAGTTCCCATCATCTCAAGCGGGATTGATTTTGAATTCTCAAAATGAATTGCACCAGAAGCGATATCTTTCGAAGCAAGCCCCTCAAGACTTATACGAGAACCTTTGAATCCGCTAATATCCATAATGTTGCGGGTAAATATTTCCGTAGGTAATCTTGTATATGAAGGAGGTCGAATGCGAACTGTTAAATCCTGGACCAATGGACGATTGATGACCTGGACATCCACTACATTTGAACGGATCTCTTCCCAGGGTTCCCATGAGCGATTGTTTGCAACTCTGGCAATCGCTGTAAAACTAGTTAGCAAATGATTCATGGGTAGCTTGAAACGCTCATCAGTCACATCCACAGGGAAAATACTTGTGTCTTTCCTCGTTTGAATGATCAATTCAACCTTGTCCAGAGATCGTCCGCTAATCATCCCGGTCAACATGAGGCTATCACCGGCTAAAACCTGATGTGTCTCTGCTTTCAGATTCAGTTCAAGGGGTAATGGATACTCAAAGGCAACCTCAGGTTGACTCAGACGAGCAATAGCAGCATTTGTATCCTGAAAATTAATCACGTATAGCAATAGAAGTACAGCGACTCCCATACCAACCTTTTTTAGATAGTTATAGATCGTGTCGGTTGGGAATAATAGACCACCTGGAACTTGTTCAATGACCTTAATTCCTGATTGAACAGCGGCTTGATGCAGACTGTCTGAGATACCATCAGGCGTTTCCCTGTTACTCAGCTGAACTGCATTTAAAATCCGATCTCCAATTTCAGGGAGCTTTTCACCGATTTGGAGAGCCAGATTTTCTGGTTTTGTGGATTCAATTTGTTGCCTTTTTAAAAGCCAATACATCCCGAGGATCCCAACCACCAGAAGCAGACCCAGTCCACCAATTAGGGTAAGAAAAATTGTTTTAAACTCTGGAGAGAAGTAGCGAAAGCTTTCCAGCCAGACAAAAATAGTTGCCAATATTGCAATGATTGTAAATCCAGCGACTCCCAATAAGGCACCCTTGCCGCGGGCTTCACTTCTGGCATGTTGAGCCAGCTGCAAGAGCTCTGGAGTGGCAGTTCCAGCGGGTGTTGAAGTAGATTTGGTAGAGTCGGTCATGTCTTAGTGGGTAAATGCATAAATTAAAATATTCGTGCCCATCTCAAGGGCGGCTCGGTGCTTCTTTTCCCCATCTTTATGTACTTCAACATCTTCCCAGCCATCTCCCAGGTCACTTTCATAGGTATAGAGGGCAATGATACGGCCGTGGTGGAAGAGTGCCAGAGCTTGAGGGGCTTTTTCATCATGCTTATGAATCTTTGGCAAACCGTTTCCGATGGAAAAATATGAGCTGAAAAGTGGATGATCATGGGGCAGCTCAACCCATTCCTTTTTGGGAAATACTTTTTTCATTTCCCTACGGAAGGATGCATCCATGCCATAATTATCATCGGCATGTAAGAAGCCACCACCCGTGAGATAGTCCCGAAGTTTATGCACCTCTTCCTTGCTAAAATTCACATTACCATGTCCTGTCATATACAGAAAGGGATGGTTATAGAGATCTGTATCCGTGATCTTGACTCTCGATTCCTCAGGGTCTACACGAATATTGGTTTCACTACGAATAAAGTGAATCAGATTGGGGAGTGAACTGGGATTTGCATACCAGTCACCACCCCCACCATAGTGTAGCCGGGTGATATGCAGATCCTGAGCTGCGAGCGATGTAAGCCCAACAGCCAGATATAAAAGCAAGGTCATTTTTGTCTTAGGGATCATAGAATTTCCTGGATCATCCAGACTCCAATTATTACCGTCGTGGCACTTTTTAATAGTTTCCCGGCAATACTTCCCATGAGGGCAGCCAGAGCAGCTCGTCTTGCTTCATCAGGAGCTTTGCCTGCCTGATGCTCGCCCCAATAGGCTCCCAGATAGGATCCTATCAGCAGACCAAGTATTGCGCCCACAATAAAGAACAAACTTCCTAAAACGATTGTTCCCAGAACTCCACCTATCACGGCAAGAAAAGCCGAACGTTTTTCAGCTCCCCCATATTTGGCTGCCAGGCCGCTAAGGGCAAACTCGAGTATTTCCAGCAAGACCAGGAGTCCGAATATGATGAATATTTCAGTAAGGGAGATGAGAACGAAATCACCAAACCAGGCCCAGATTAAGATAAATACGAGCATGAGGAAACTTCCAGGCAGGTTCATCCAGATCGTTACAGCTGAGATGGCTGTAATGGTAATAATCAGGAGTAAGGTTAATATTTCCATAGTCTGTTAAAGTAATTGCCTCAAACAGTGTTGTCAGTCTTTTTAAAATGTCAACTTGGTTAAGAATGAATGCAATTTGTTGCTCTCGCATTGCTTGCCAAGCGTTTAAGCAAAATCTATATTCACGCGCTTTTTAAGCCATGCCACCCTAGCTCAGTTGGCAGAGCAACGCATTCGTAATGCGTAGGTCAGGAGTTCGACTCTCCTGGGTGGCTCATTTTTGATTTAACATTTACAATTTAAAATTGAAGATTTATTGTTCCTGGGCCTGTGTATCGTAGCCGTAGGCGCAGATAGATGGCTTATTTTTGATTTAACATTTAAGATTGAAGAATTGTTACTCTTTGGTATTTGCCTTGGACTAGCTGACTGGACCATTACAGTCTTCGGCTAGATCAAGACTTTGGTCCCTCTTTTGACCAAGGACAGTCAATGGTTTTTTGCGGGTATTATCGATGAAATGGAAAGCCGTTAATACAGGATGTCTCAACATCATTCTGGGACCGGAATAACGCATAACCTGTTTGATATCATCCTTGATTCCAGGTTTGTAGCAATGAATTGGGCAGTTTTTACAGGATGTCTTGCCTTCGCTAAAGGGACAGTGATTGAGCCGGTCCAAAGCATAATTCTGTAATTCGGAGCAACTCGGGCAATCCTTGACTGTTAGCCCATGGTGATTTTTACAATATAATTGTATCATCACTTCCACGGTTCTGGCTTCACGTTTAATTCTATTGGTAAATATGGACATTATATAATTTCAGTTATCCTTTTTCTTGAAATAATCAGCACGATCAAGTCTGTATATCACGACGATAAAGCCATCTGGTTCCAAGATTTCTTTTTCATAACTCAGACCCACTTTTTCCATGACCCGTCTCGAGGCCCCATTGGCGGGATCAGCAGCTGCCATGATGACATCAAGGCCCAACTCCTCAAAGCCTTTTTTCACCAGAGCTGCAGAACCTTCTGTGGCTATTCCCTGACCCCAATATTTTTGTTTGAGGCGATAGCCCAATTCTGTTTCAGCTGCATCAGTCCGATTGGGACGTAGATGAAACCAGCCCATAAAAGCACCCGTGGTCTTTTCAATAGCTGCCCAGATGCCCTGCCTATCCAGGTCCTCATAATATTGCATTATTCTGGGCATAACCTGCTCTTCTACATAATCACGTGGAGTGGGTTTGCCACCATTGATGTAAAGAGTAACCTTGGGATCAGAATCCAAATCAACCAGATTATCAATATCCAATTCAGTAAATTCTCTGAGAATCAATCGTGG